>JBLNBN010000031.1:0-8141 GCA_050260015.1 Chloroflexota bacterium
CTCACGTCGTTGAGCGAAAGACGAGACTCGAACTCGCGACCCCGACCTTGGCAAGGTCGTGCTCTACCAACTGAGCTACTTTCGCTTAGGAGCGCTAATATTTGTTTTTAGCGTCGTGTCAAATAACGTGATACAAAATTAAGACAATTTCTGATTCCGTGCAAGCTTTTTTTCATGCTTTTTGGAATATTTTTTTCTGAAATCAAAGAGCCCGTCTCAATTCTCCTAAAGTAACGGCAAACGTCGTGCCAACTTTTATTGAAGCGTGGCGTTAGTTTGCAGCCATCTTTCCGCGTCGATAGCGGCCATGCAACCGGTACCGGCCGCCGTGATCGCTTGACGATAAGTATGGTCCTGGACGTCGCCGCACGCGAAGACTCCCGGTATGTTTGTATAGGTGGATTTGGGTTGTGTGATCAAATAACCCTCTTCGTCCATATCCAGGCAGCCCTTGAAGACGTCGGTGTTCGGCTTGTGCCCTATCGCTATAAATACGCCGTCGGCCGGAACGAGATTAATATCGCCCGTCAGAACGTTCTTTACTTTTATGCCTGAAAGAGATTTTATTTTATTAACTTCCTCGCCGACGAACTCCTCGATAACGCTGTCGACCATAAAATCAATCTTAGGATTGTTCATTGCGCGGTCAAGCATTATCTTGGACGCCCTGAATCGCTGCCTGCGGTGCAAAATAGTGACGGAAGTGGCAAATCGCGTCAAATAGTTCGCTTCCTCCATCGCGGTATCGCCTCCGCCGACGACAAAAACCTTTTTCCCGCGGTAGAAAAATCCGTCGCAGGTAGCGCACGCCGAGATGCCGTGCCCCCAATACATCTGCTCGCTGGGTAGGTTAAGCATGCGCGCGGTTGCGCCTGTCGCAATTATAACCGACTCGGCGGTGATTTCTTTTCCTTCCGAAGTCCATAGCGCGAAGGGGCGAGAGTTTAAATCAACCTTCGAAATAGTTTCGAAAAACGTTTTCGCTCCAAATTTTTGAGCTTGCCGGCGGAACGTATTCACCATTTCCGGGCCGTCCAGCCCGTGCTCGAACCCGGGAAAGTTCTCGACGTCCGTAGTAATTGTTAGCTGGCCGCCTGGTTGCATGCCTTCGAATACGGCTACGTTCAGGTTGGCGCGTCCAGTATATATACCCGCGGTAAGCCCGGCTGGGCCCGAACCGATTATAGCTACGTCATAATGATCTGAATTCATCAATTTCCTCTGTCAATTCCTGTCTGTGTTAATTTGCAAGTGGATTTAATTATAATATCGCATAAAGACGCATTTTATTATTTATCAGATTATTCCCATGAATTTGAAACGGCGTAAAAAGCGGCTAAAATTTAGCCCGATAGCTTTTTTAGACAACGCTATTGACTTAAGATAAAAATTCTTATTTTAGCGCTGAATTTTACTCAACTTTAACTTGCGACAATCAAATGAAAAACTTATTCGTTATTTTGATATTTGCGGCGTTGGCGTCGACATTTGCCACAGAGTTAATCCCCACGCCGGGCCTGCGCGAGGACGAGAGCTTCCATCGCGAGGAATTTTCAAAATTATTAAGCAAAAAGATCCGGCAGGGCGACGCAATGCTTGGCTCGACGGAGAGATCCTATTTAAACGTCCTTACTTACGATCTTTACTTAGACTGGCGCGCCCCGCTCGCCTCCAATGACGACCCAAGCAAACCCGAAGTCAGGAGTTGGTTCGGTAGAAATTCAATAAAGTTCAAAGTAACCGAAACCCGCGTTAACGCGGTTGAATTCGATTGCGACTCCACGACTCTAAAGGTAAATTCCGTAGTCGCCGCCGACGGACCTTTGACGTTTCGCCAAACTTCCGACGCGCTAATCGTAACCGTAGACGAAACGAATACGGACCTAAAGGACAGGGAATTTTCGATCGACGTCAACTATGAATATATCGGTAAAGACAACGGCGGATTTTTCCTCTACCCCAAAGGTCAATTCGTAGGCTTTGGGCCGGGCCCGGCACGCGATTCGGTCATAGTCGAGGAAAGACTTGCCTACACGATGGGCGAGCCGCAGGACGCCCGCTCGTGGATGCCCTGCAACGACAGGCCCTCCGACAAAGCGAACGCTCGTATTACGGTGGCCGTTCCAGAAGGTTTTACCGTCGCCTCCAACGGTAAATTAATGAATATTAAAACCCTCGAAAACAACGCGAAAGAATACCATTGGAGCGATACTACCCAGATAACCACATATTTAATGTCCGCTACCGCTTCTATATACAAGGAATTTTCTGACTGGTACCACCCCGCCAGCCGTCCAGGCGATTCAATCGAGATTAAGTACTACGTCTGGGCGAACGACGACACTACGACCGCTACTAACGGGCAGCATTACAACGCTTCTTATTCTTTCCGCCAGGTCCCTAAGATGATGGACGTATACTCCAAAAAGTACGTCGAGTACCCGTTCGTGAAATACGGCATGGCGGCGGTTTTACCATTCGGTTTCGGCGGCATGGAACACCAGACGATGACGACTATCACGCGCACCTGGCTTCGCGGTTGGTACGAAACCGGTATAGCCCATGAATTAGCGCATCAATGGCTGGGCGACATGGTCACCTGCGCCACCTGGAACGACGTATGGATAAACGAGGGCGGCGCGACGTTTAGCGAGGCCGTATGGCTCGACAGCCAATACGGCGACGAATATTATTTCGGCTCGCTGAACAGGAATGCCAGTATGTATTTAGAAACTCCCAGCGAGCATTATACTGCGATCTATCATGCAGCAGATATACCGAACGCCGCTTTTTCCTCGGATAGATATAAGCTGGTTTACTTTAAATCCGGCTTTTTCTACCATATGCTGAAGAATTTGCTCGGCGAGGAAACTTTTTATAAAGGGCTACGCAACTTACTGACTAATCATGCATTTTCGAGCATAACTACGGAAGACTTTAAGAAAGAATTTGAAAATGCGGCCGAGAATCCGCCGGTCAGCGTGGAAGACTTCATCCAGGAATGGATCTACTCCCCCGGGCATCCTATATACAAGATTAAGTTGCTGAACAATAAAGTTCAGGAAAATTCTTACCAAGTAAACGTCACTTTGAATCAAATTCAATCGGCGCAGGATATGCTGAACGTTTTCAAGAACCCGGTAGATCTAATGTTCTTTAAGGAAGGCGTCGTAGCCGAGTACCAAAGAGTAATAAATAACGAGCGTTCTCAGACGTTTACTTTTGACTTTAACTTCGCCCCGGATTCAGTATTAATTAACGATGGATTATTAATTTGCGAAGTAAAGGAAAAGACAGTTTCCGTTGGTATGGATAAATCGATCGCCTCGGCGGCGTTGTCTCCTAACCCCGTCCGCACAGGCGAAAGCTTTACGATAGAGTTCATGGCGGAACCGGGCGAGGCGCGCTTCGAAATTATCGACGCCTCCGGCCGGCTCGTTAAAAGCTACGCGCAAAACTATAGCGCGCCGGGCGCTTATACGTTCGAGGCCGCTACCGGCGAACTTGCCCCGGGAGCGTACTTCGTTAAAATTCTCAGCGGCGGTTCGCTTAGCTTCGCTAAGCTTATCGTCATTTAATCGGCGCTACTTTTGCTTCAGCGTTGAAGAAAGCTTTAAACTCAAGTTCGAATTACTATGAAAATATATATACTGCTTACTATAGCCGCTCTATCGGCGGCGCTGACGGGCTGCGAGGTTATGTTAGGGGACACCGAGGGCGGGGGCGTACTGCCGATGCCCCGGTCGGAATTGTCCCGCGACGCTTTGCGCTTTATGCCGGTGCTCGATACGATTTACGTCTTAGGCGACACATATATTGAAATATCCCTGAAAGAGCAGCGCGCGCGGCTCTATAAGCGCGACGGCTTCTACAAGGAATACAAGATATCCACAGGCAACGCGGGCGTAAAGGAAGGGATTGCGACACGCACAGGTATATTTACCGTGCAATCGAAGTCCACGCTGGCTATTTCCAAGCTCTTCGACGACGCAAAGATGTTCCATTGGGTTGGTTTTGACGGCAATATCGGGTTCCACGGCCTGGAGGGGCGCGGTTATTATTGGTCCTTAGGCGTGCGCCCCAGCTCGCACGGCTGCGTGCGTATAGGCCGCGAGGACGCGAAAGATCTTTATTCGAGGGTAAAGATCGGCGCCCCCGTCATGGTTTATTCGGAAAAGCCCGCCCGCGTATTCAAGTTTGCAAAGAGAAGCGAAATCGATATGTCGCGCGCTGAATTCATAGAAAGCCGCAACAAATTGAACGAACAGCTGTTGAACTTAAGGTTGGACGGCCTTTACAAGGGATATTACTATAAAGTAGCAAAAAAAGTCTTAGTAATGGACGGCGCGACGAAGCTTAAGCCGGGCGGCTTCGCCGTTGGAAGCGCCGGGAGAATCGCGCCGGCGCAGGACATCCCGCTGCCGGAAATAGAACGCTCCCCCTCGGCCGGGGACGCGCTTTTCCTAACGCGTCGTTACCGTAGGGGCGACGATTCGCTAAGGCTTAAGGAAATCGTCGAGGCCGGCAAGCATCTTGGCAAGTCTGCTAAGAAGAAGAACTGAAGGAAGAGTTAATAATATTTTTTTTCTTCCCTAAAAATTAAAAGCCGTTTTTGTTACGTCTTAGCAAATAAAAAACGACAAGGGAATAAAATGGAACAAATATCTTTCAACGCCGAGGAACTAAAAGAGCTGGAAGCCATTAAATCGCGCTACCCAAACCAACAGGCCGCGCTAATGCCAGCGCTTTGGATGGCGCAGAAAAAATTCGGATGGCTCAGCGACGAGGTCCAGCAGTATGTAGCCGATCTCTTCAACCTGCCCGTCAACCACGTTAAAGGCGTCGCGACTTTCTATACGATGTACCTCAAGAAGCCGGCCGGCAAGTATCATGTGCAGGTCTGCACGAACGTATCGTGCATGATCCGCGGCGGCGAGCGCTTGCTGGAAAAGGCTTCGGAAAAGCTAAATATTTCGCATGGCGAAACGACTCCCGACGGCAAGTTCTCGCTCGAGGAAGTCGAATGCATGGGCGCGTGCGGCGGGGCGCCGATGATCGCGGTCGGGGAAGATTACTATGAAAATTACTCTGTCGAGCGATTGGAAGCGTTGCTGGAGGAGCTTAGAAATAAAGAAGATAGGGCATCATAATTTAAAGGATTGTAACTTCTTTGCCGTTTTGGGGTTTTTTAACTATAGACGGTGTGCAAAATTCAAATAATTATTTTCAAGAAGTACCCAGCGTGAAAAATTTATTCAAAATAGACGGCTTTTCTAAGTTTTTTCTGCTTGCCGCTTCGGCATTATATATACTTGATCGGGCGTTTAGCGGAGCTCTGCATAATAGTTTTTATCTGGCGTCGGATCGAGTGGTGAACTTTGGCGAGATTTGGCGACTGGTTTCCTACCCGTTCGCCGCAGGCAGTCCCGAGGGCGTTTTCATTTTTGCGATTGCGTTCCTCTTCTTTTCGCCCCAGCTGGAGGAGAATCTAAACCGGGCTCTCTACCCAATCATGCTTTTCCTGCTCGCTATAATGCAAGGCGTAATCCATACCCTCCTATTCTGGAAATCGCCTACCGCTCTTGTCGGAATGGAAGGCATCTCGATATTCGTCGTAGGGCTAAGCCTTTTGCTGAATTATAAAGGAAGAATCGGCCTGGCGGGTTACCCGCGGGTCTCGCTCGTCGCGCTATCGGCCCTGGCTCTCGGCGTATGGACTACGCTGAAAATAACGAGCTTTTCGCCGGGCGACTCTCACGCCGCTCTCTCCGCCTCCTTCTCCGTTATATTCGGCGTTTGCGCTTCCTCTTTTACTTTCCTCCAGCTTAGATTTTTCCGCAAGCTGATACGCCGTCGCGCCGAACGCGCGCTCAGCGCGATAGTTGCTCCCAAGCCGCAGGAACTGCCCGCTACGCTCGTTTCCCAGGGCAAGATCAGCCGCTACAGGCAAACTATCGTCGACGACGCGGAAGAGGAGTACTTTACGCTGACCGACGACGATTCCGAGAACGAAGACAAGCTAAATGAAATACTTGATAAGATCGGCGAAAGCGGCGAAGCCTCGCTCACGCCGCATGAGATAAAATTCCTTAAGGAATATTCAAATAAGTCATAAGTTTTTGTTGTTTTGTAATTCACGGTTCAAAACAAAAAAAAGGATTTGTCGCCTGGCAAATCCTTTTTATATATTTATAAGGCTTAATTTTTACCTATAGAACAAATCTTTCTCGAGAATTGATTTATAAGCGGATTTATACGTTTCGATCAGTTCAACTATCGCAGCCGCCGCAAGCGATTCCCCGTCCGGCGACCCGGAATTTAAAATTTCCGGCACATAGGAGTTTTTTATATATTCGCAATAATCGGAGATCAGCTTTGAGCATGAGGCGTTCTGCCCGAAATAATACTTTTCGCAGAGTGTATTGGCCGCAAGCGTCAAGTTTTTATAAATTGCCTTTGCCTCCTGCTCCTCCTGCCCCGTTTTCCCGCGCAGCGAATTGAATCTTTTGATAAGCGGCGCGACCTCTTTGTCGAAATCCGCGTAGAAACCGCCGTTCAACCTGCTCCAATCCGCACGGAATTGAACTGCCCTGGAAGTTGATTCAGCCCGGACTTTGGTTTCGTTTTTAACGATCGCCCTCGCACGGGCTTCCAAATCGTCCAGCTTGGCTATAAGGCCAATTATCTCCGCCTTCTCGCAGGCGCGCGGCGGATCGGGTATTTCCCGGGCTATACTCAGCACGGGCTCCGCCCCTTGGGACGGGAACGAATACGCGGCCGTAATCAGCGCGAACGCCGCAAAAATAAAATGTCGATTAATTCTCATTTTCAATATAATATAAATAAATATAAAAGAGCCGGTTAAATTTATAAGCTTAACCGGCGAACTACTATTTACGGCTAAGCGATAGTCAAAGCCGGCGGAGATATGCCCCGCTGGCTATTCGATATTCTGAATTTGCTCGCGAATGCGCTCTAATTCTTCCTTGAAGTTAACGACGATTTGCGAGATTTGCGCGTCGTTTATCTTCGAGCCGATCGTATTGATCTCGCGGTGCATCTCCTGCAACAGGAAAACAAGCTTGCGGCCGGGAGGTTCGTTCCCTTTGAAGGTATCGTAGAAGAACTTCTCGTGCGAGCGTAAACGGACGCACTCCTCGGAAATGTCCAGCTTGTCCGCCTGGAAAACGATTTCCATTTGCAGGCGTTGCTCGTCGATCTCGTCGCTTTCAAAGAGCTGCGCGATGCGCGCGCGAAGTCTCTCGCGTTCCTGCGGCACGCGCTCTATCGAGAGCGTTTCGATCTTTTGCGTCATATTTTCCAGGCGTTTCATTCTCGAGAGAATATCCTTGGAAATTTGGCCGCCCTCCTGCGTTCTCATCGAGTCAAGCGACTTTAACGCCTGGGCGGTAGCGGCTACGAGCAATTTGGCGAGGATTTCGTCCTGCGTCGATTCTTCCTTAGAGACGAAAAAATCGGAGAAATGCAATACGTCTTCCAAACCGATCGCGCTTTTCATTTTGAGCGACTTCTTCAAGCCGTCGAGCGCGTCGAAGCAATTCTTAGCGGCGTTTTCGTCGATCTTGAATCCCTGCGCGCCGGGCTCCTGCTCGATTTGCGCATTGATTGTTAGGGTGCCGCGCGAAACGCCTTTGCGTGCCAATTCGCGAATTTCGCCCTCTAAATGCTGGAATCCGCGGGGCAATTTGCAGTTGAGCTCAAAGTATCTTCCGTTTAAGCTTTTTATTTCCACAACCGCTCTGTTGCCCGATTCTGAGGCTTCGCCCTTGCTGAAGCCTGTCATGCTTTTGATCATATTCACTTTTATGAAATTTATAAATTCTTCAAACCGTTTCTATATTCGGAGACGTATTTAACGTAATTTGCGGCGTTGCGACGGACCTTTTCGCGCTCCTGCTCCGTTAGGGGGCGCACTACCTTCCCGGGAACTCCCGCGACGAGGCTGCCCTCCGGGACGACGAAGCCCTCGCGCACTACGCTGCCGGCGGCGATCAGGCTCTCGGAATGAATTTCCGCGCCGTCCAATACGATCGCGCCTATGCCTATCAATACGTAATCGTGTATCGTACAGCCGTGCAGGCTAACCGAATGCGCAATGGATACGTCCGAACCAATATTAA
>JBLNBN010000032.1:0-6205 GCA_050260015.1 Chloroflexota bacterium
TCGACCTCTCCGCCGACGGGCATTTCCTCGCCGGCTGCGAACTCACAAGCGATACTTCGCACTATACCGTATACGAATGGAATGCGCTTACAGGAGAACTCGTCGGGAAGTACGGGCAGGAAGGCGCCGAACTAAAGTACTTCGTTATCAACGACGTATCCTACTCGCCAGACGGAAAGTACCTCGGAGGCATTTACTACCGCATTAAAGAGCTAGGGAAAAAAGTATTCGGTTTTGTAATCTGGAACCGTACCTCGCGGAAGGTAATCTACCAAAAGGATGCTGATCCGGCAAAGTGGTTAAAGTTTTCCCCTGATGGAAAACACCTCGCTTTATGTTACGAACATGGTTCGACTGGCTCCAACTATGTAGAACTCTACAAAACAGACGATTGGAAACTTTACGCGACGCTCGACGGCCACTCAGACGCAATCGAAGACATGGCTTTCTCTCCCGACGGTAAGTACCTAGCTACCGGAGGCGGCGACGGCGTATTAAAGGTATGGGACATAAACAAAAAACAAATTTACTGGGAAGTACCGAAAGCGCATCTTGTGCCGGAAGCCTCAACAACTATTTATGGAATGATATATTGTTTATCATTTCTCGACGATCAATATTTAGTCACAGGGGGGGGGTCAGCTCATTAATTCCGCCTACAGTAAAGCTTTGGCACATACCGACAAAACAATTAATTACGACGCTTTTCTCAGGCGCTGATAAAGACATGGCTTCGAATGATGGTAAATATACGGCAATTGGTAATAGTTGGGGGATTGATCTTTTAGACTTTTCAAAGTATCTTGGAATAAAAGAAAAGAGTACGAAAAAAGAACCCAAGGTATTACCAAATCCTACAATAGGAAAAACGACTCTTAGGTTTAATCCATCAAATGCTGGTAACTTCAAGATTAGTCTATTTGATTCCTCAATGAAAGAAATCAAAATCCTGAAAGAAGAATATCTTCAATCAGAAGAACAACGAATTGAAATAGACGCGGAAAAGTTAGCGTTAGGCACGTATTTCGTTCAAATAGAATCAGAACAGGGCGTTGAATATGTTTCATTCGTGGTAGCGAGGTAACCCGTGAAACATATAATAACCTTCGCGACGCTTATTATAAGCGTCTTTTCTCTATTTTCACAAGATAGAGATCCATCGCCCTTTCGATTCAATTTTCAATACGATGGCAAATTCTATAGCGACACTTGCATGAGTCAAGAGGTGTTTAAACAGAAGAAATTCGTTTTAGGGGCTCAGTGGGGAATGCATCCAAGGATGGGACGAGCGCTCCGCATGAATGTAAACCAAGGGGTTGGCAGCCGACTCTTGGATACGGACATGACGGCGGAAGAAATAAATATATGAAAATCTCGCCTTTTTTCCCGCTATAGCGCCTTTCTCAATAAAATTAATTTTATAAATAAAGCTAAAGAAAGTCTTTTTTCTTGAATAAGTTGAATTATTTTTCTAAAATCTAATTTATACTTAAACTTCGGAAAAAGGGCGCAGAACTTTCCAGAATTAATTAGGATATTTTGCCTTTGATTCGTAAATTAATTATTCTGAATATGATTTAACTTTAAGGCGACAATCCCATTGGCGAAGGAACTGATTTCGATCCTGGTGTTACTTTTTATCGCTGCGCCGTCGATGAGCGGGGAGGCGGAGCCATTCGAAAGCGTATTGGAGGGCTTGCCGCCTAAAAAACGGCTGGAGCGACTTGACGACGAAATAAAGAAATCCAACGACAACGATAGGACGCTCAAGGCTGCGAAGCTCTATCTCGCCATTGCCGAGGAGATCAAGTCCCCCCGGGAAATTGCCCGAGGCAATCTCCATCTCGGCTCGAGCTTCTGGCTGCGCGACGATTACCCAAATTCCCTCAAGTTTCTCTTTCGCGCCCGCCAAAAGGCCTTTGAATCCCGCGACACGGCGACGCACGTAACGGCGGATACTACGTAGCGCTCCGCGCGGAAGGCGAAGCGATGGCGAGAAGAGTTGTGGTGGTGAAGTAAGATAAATTAAAAGTTTTTATATATAAAACAGGCGCATTCCCAAAAAAATGCGCCCGTTTATTTTTTCTGCCTACCCCTTCTTTATCTCTTTCAATGCCTTTTCGTAGACTTTCCTGATGCTGTTCTTCTCCTCGCGGGCAAGAATAGCGTCGATCGCGGGGAGGAGCTCCTCGTTGAGGGGCGTTTTTAATTTCGCAATCTCGCCGAGGGCGTAGGCGGCGCTCCAGCGGACGACCGTCCCGTCGTGCTCGGTATTGGTCAATAGTGCGGCGACGGCTTCCTCGAGTTTATCCGGGAAATTGCGCGCCGCGTTTCCAATTACCTTAGCGGATTCCCATTTAACTCTTGGGGCTTTCCCGCCGAGCGATTCCACGATGAAATCGAAAGTCGGGCGATCGACTAATCCCGGCTTGCTCTGCGTCACAAATTCCAGCGCTTCGATGCATGTCGCTTTAATCGGATCCTTCGCCGCCCTGGCGAATTCTACCAGTCTGGCTATTTGGCCCGGGTTGTTCGAGATATGTTCGCTGAGCGCTTCCGTCTTTTCCTTCGGTTTTAAGCTTTTGTCCTTGAAAAAAGTTTGAAAATCCATTTCTATCCTAATAATTATTCCTTAATAAATATCGCGCTCGCTCCGCCTATACGAACGAAGTACGCTCCGGGAGGCAGGGCGCCCACGTTTAGCGTTTGGCTTTCCTCGCCGTCGGGCTTCGCGCTAAGCAGTTCCGCGCCCATCATGTCGTAGATCCGGATCCTCCCCTCGAATAACGAGCCGTCGGCGCTTTTAACGACTAGCCTATCGGCGGCGGGGTTCGGGTAGAGCGTTAAGCCGGGGACGGGAGCCGCGTCCCGCGCGCTCGTTACGACGTCGAGCCTGGCGCGCAGTACGCCGTTGCCGGACGTGCCGATATAGACGTAATCGCCGGCTATCTCCATTGAAATAATATTGCGATCCGCTAAGTTGCCGGGTTTGCCGACCCAGCCTACTCCGCCTTCCGGAAAAATCCAAAAAGCGCCGCGATCGCCCCCGAGAAGCTTCGTACCGTAGGCCTTGAGGACGTTCATCTTAACTGCGCCCAATCCCTGCGAGAACAGGCTCCAATTGTTTCCATTGTCCGTGGTGTAATAGATCCCGTTCGAAGTCGAGCCATATACGTTTGAGCCGATCTTTTCAAAAGTATAAATCGCCTGGTTTTCCAGGCCGGTATTCCTGCTCTGCCACGTAGCGCCGTTGTCGGAGGAGTAATAAACACCGAATACTCCCGTCGCGCCGGCAAATATATCGTTTTCGCGCGGCAGTATCGAGATAATGCTGTAATTTAAATTAGATTTAGTCCAGCTCTCGCCCGTCGTCGAGCGGTATAAAGCATTTGCCCCGACATAAACTTCTGAATTCGATGCAGCTATCGAACGGATTTGCAAATTGGTCAAGCCGTCGTTCTTCTGCTGCCAGTTAGCGCCGTCGTCCGTGGATACGAAAACGCCCTGGTCGGCGGTTCCTATTACAAATTTATTCCCAAAGACGACGCCGTTCCTGGCTCCGGCGGAAGTAAATCCGGCCTGCTCCCAATTGGCTCCCAGGTCGTCCGAGCGGAATACGCCAAGCTCCTCCGTCCCGGCGATCATAGTATTGCCCTTGATAAGCAAGGCGTTCACGGTAAGGGCGGCGAGCCCGTTGTTCTTCTTTTGCCACGTATTTCCAAGATCCGAGGAGACAAAAAAGCCCTGTTCGCGGGCGCCGACGTAGAGCGTTTCGTTCCTTATCTCGATAGCGTTAAGGAACTGCGACGTGACGCCAACGCCTTTAGCAACCCAACTGGCGCCGACGTCGTGCGAGTAGTATATCCCCTGCTCCGTGGCAGCGTATAGGTTGGAGTCTATAGCCGCTATCGAGTTTACAGCTTTATTTATTCCTTCAGTCTTTAGGCTCCAGCTATTCCCCCCGTCCATGGAGACCAGGACGCCCTGCGAGGTTGCGGCGATTATAGCGTCCCCGCTTTTAACAAAATCGTTAATGCTGGAGAAGCTAATATTGCCTATATTTAGCTTCGTCCACTCGTTCCCGTTATTAGTAGTCCTGAATATGCCGTCGTTCGTGCCGGCATAAACGGCGCCGTTAAGTATAAATATCGATTTTACGTAACTGGATAGGATAACCGAGTTGATCTCCGTCCAATTCTTCCCGTCGTCGGTCGAGCGGTAAATGCCCCAACCCCAGCCGCCTGCGAAGATAATCCCCTCGCCTACGGCGAAGGAGGATATCTGTATGGGCAACGTCGAGGATGCCGTCCATGTCGCGCCGTTATCGGTCGAGAAGTACATTCCTCTCTCGGACCCGGCAAATATTTTGGTGGCGGACGTGGCGAGAGCGGTAACTCGTATGCCGCTCAAACTCGTTAAATTCCAATGGTCGCCATTATCGATAGATCGAAACACGCCGCCGGGCGTACCGGCGAGCAGAACGCCTTCGAGCGGCAGGACGCATTCCACTCGCCCGCCGTAGAGGCCGTTATTCCATTCCTCCCACTGGGCGTAAGCCGCCGGGAAGGCCAAAAGAAACAATATGACAAATAACTTTTTCATACGACCGCCATTATATTAATTGTACAAATTGAGCGTTTTGATCAATATACATATAAACGAAAAAAAGGTCGCTATAGAACGCAGCTTAATGCTTTATAAACATTGCGCTCGCCCCGTTAAAGCGGACGAAATAGGCGCCTGCGGGGAGACTGCTCACGTCTATTCTTTGTTCCATCGAACCCCTGACTTTCACGTTCAGCGCTACCACGCCAAGCAAATCAATCACCTGCGCGTAGCCGCCATGCTCGCCTTTATCCTTAAGCCGGAGCGTAACAAACTCGCTTGCGGGATTTGGATAAAGCGTTATATCGGGGGCGGCTCCGGGCTCGTCCTGCGCGCTCGTAACGCTGTTAATCGGGGCCCGGAAAACGCCGTTGTTCTTCGTGCCGACGTAGGCGTAATAATTATCGAATTCAATGGTGGAGATATTCTTCGCCGGCAGGTTAAAGGTGAGGTTTTTCCAATGCAACCCGTCGTCGTTGGAGCGATAGAGGCCGCTTTCCGTTCCTATAAAAACGAAGTCGTCGCGCGTTTTAACTATATTTACGTATGGATTCGTTAAATCGCCATTTTGAAGTGTCCAGAAATTGCCATGGTCAGCCGAGATATATAGTCCCCCTGTCGAAGCCGCGAAAGTTAAATTTTCACCAAAATCGATTGAAGTAACGGTGTCATTAATTGATTTTCCGGATGATTTTTCTTCCCAGGTTGCTCCCAGGTCAGTCGATCGTAGCAGACCTAAGTCCGAATTTCCAGCAAATATATATTCGCCTTTTGCGGCAATGAATTCCGTCTTAAATGCAACGGGGGAACGCTCCCAGGCGAGGCCTTCGTTCGGGGAATAGTAAACCGCGTCCGAGCCGGCGAACAAGTATTGGCCGTTCGAGGCTAATGCGTTTACGCGGACGTCGGAAATTCCTTCGCTCATCTTTTCCCAGGTAGCGCCTTGATCGCTCGAGCTCATAACGCCGTTTTGCTGATCGCCGATAAAGAACTTACCTTTATGAATCAGCGCGGAGGTTATTCTACCGGAATCGAGCCCGGATTGCGTCCAATTGGAGCCGAGGTCCTGCGACCCGAACGCGCCCAATCCGTCGGTCGCAGCAATTATGGCGTTTCCATTTATCGCCAAAGAGTTTACAGGAACTGCGCTCAACCCGTTATTCGTCTCGAACCAGGTTTCGCCGAAATCCCCCGAGCCGAAGATACCGCGATCCCGAACGCCGAGAAATATAATCGAGCCGTTGAATTCAACGTCTAGCGCGTCCTCCGATTCAATTTCTTCGCTCTTATGAACCCAGCTTTCGCCCCTGTCAGTGGAATAGTAAAATCCTGCGCTCGTGCCGGCATAAAGCTCCGATCCCCTCGCAGAAAGCGCGTGAACGATTACGTTAGGCGCGCCTATTGCCTTGGGCGTCCAGCTTGCGCCGTTATCCGAGGAGACAATAATACCGTCGTAAGTCCCGGCGTAGATTCGTCCCTCGAGCGTTACAATATCATTAATGCAAAGATAATTCTCCGTGCCGAGATCCATTCTCTGCCAAACGTTTCCATTATTCGAGGATAGGTAAAAGTCCGTGCAAGCGCCGGCGAAGACATTCTG
>JBLNBN010000033.1:0-24863 GCA_050260015.1 Chloroflexota bacterium
GCGTAAGGATTAAGGTTGCGCGAGCTCTGACCGAACTGGATGCCGCGACCCGAGGGCGAGGACAGGCGTATCGTCACGCCGCCGCGCGTTACCGCGCGTACCGGCGAAGGACGCCACGTAAGCGTGTTGTAGCTGTCGGTCTTCTTGTCGTAGCCGAGGCCCAATATGGTCGACGTCATGTCCCATGCGGGATAGTCTTGCGTATTGGTTTCCATTAAGTAATCGGCGTCGGTAAGTTCCATCGTGACGGAGCCTTGTACGCCATAATAATAGAGGGCGCGCATAGCGGAGTCGATCGTCGGGAAGTTGCGGCTGGCGCCGGCGTTTTGAGTTCCAACCGTATACGTGCCTACGAGGCCCGGTATAACTGTAAAGTTAATTTTCTTCTTGTTGTCTTCCGTAACGATGTCGTCGGTAGCTTCGATATAGAGCCAACCTTCATAGTCGCCCGGTTCGTCGATCTGTATCGTCGGGAATTTCTCGGATTTCCTGTTGTAACGGCCCGAAGGAAGGTCCTTTACGAGGGTCTTCACGGAGTCTTTCTTGCCGTTAGGCAGTTTCCAATAAACGAACTTCGCGTTAGCGTTGGAGATATCGCCTACGCCCTTATTGATAAAGTCGCCCTTAGGAATGAACGGACGGCCTGCAACCATACGCTCGCCTTCTGCAGGCTTAAGCATAGCGTCTGCAGCCGCCTGGATCTCGTCCTGAACCTGGAAGGTGTAGTAACCCGTTGAGCGCGGGTAGCGGTTGTTGTAGGGCTCGAAATCTTCGGCGTTCATAAGTTCGGTGGTTATGTAAACCCTGTATTCGTCCGGAACGGTCGTGTTGAACGTGCCGTATTGCTTCTCGATCTTCTGCTTCGGAAGCAGAGGCTGATCCTTACCCTTCGTCGTGTCGAACTTATAGTAGAATGTAGCTACGACCTGGTCCTTCGAGTTCAGGACGTAAGCGTATGTGTCAAAACGCGTAACGGGGAAGAGGCCAGTGTTCTGCAGCGTCCCGGAAACGGCCATATCGAGGCCGCGCGGGTACATCATGAAGTCCGGCGCGCCGTTGGAGCGGGGGCTGGTTACTCCGAGAACGGAAATATCGTAAGGCCAGCTCACTGTGAAGTTCTTTACGACTTCCTTAAACGGCTTATTCGGAAGGGCTACGCCGACCGTTAAGCGATACTCGCCGCCGGAGTTTTGGATAAATGTTCCATTACCTGCCGGTGAAGCGGAACCTTGGGATTTCGTAAGCGTGATCTTAGCGGGTTGATTTCCAACTTCAATTTGAGTAGAGCCGGTTACAGGATCGATGCCTTCGTAAATTACGTCCGTCGAGGGTAGCGGGCCTTGGATCTTGTAGGTCATCTTCGTGCCTGCGACTTGCGGAGAACCGAATTCAACCCAGGGGCGATCGAAGAAATTATTAAATGTCGCGCCGGCGATCGTCACCTGGCGGGTAGTACCGTCATAAATCTGTCCTGCGTAGAGAATGTCGCGCGGAGCTTTGGAATCGGGGAAGGTATTCTTAACGGAAAGCGCGAAGCTAAGGATATAGTCTTCAGTCTCGCCGTAGTCGTATGCGTAATAAGTGGGGTTACCATAAGTATCCCAATAACCGTTGTGGCAAGCATTCGTAGGCGGATAGTAAGGCGCATACGGATAATAGTAGGAAGCGCAAACGCGCATGCGGGTCTTGCCGATTGGCTGATTGTCGGGAATGGTTATATTATAGGAATAGTTCCAGTCCTGGCAAGCGGCTGCCATAACGCGCCATGAAGGAATAGCATTCGGGCCGGTCGGGTCGTTTACCCACTCGCCCGGATCGGCGAAGTCGCCGTCCATGTTCCAGTCGATAAAGATACGCATCGTATAGTACGTCGTATAGCAGTAAATCGAACCGCCATAACCGTATGAATGCAGACGCGTCGTGATGTCGAATTTGTACGTCGTGCCAAGCATTACTTCAGCTTCTACGCCCGGTTGCGGGGGCTCGTAGCAGTTAAGAAGGTAGTCGGCGCTCGAAACGTCGAGCTTCGTCTCGTCGGCGTTCCAAATCTTAACGCGCTTAATAGTCGCGTTGTAGTATGAGTCGTATCCAAGCGACTTAAGGTAGCTTGGATAGCAATAGTAATAACCCATACCCGGCCAGTTCATTGGATTACAGTAATTCGTCGGCTGCGCGATCGCGCCGCTTGACGAAAAACCGATTATTAGAATCGCCCATGCAATAAGGCTTCTAATAAGTCTGTAAGTCTTCATCTCAAAAACTCCGTTTATTAAAAAGTGTCGTGTATTGTACTACAGTCTAGTCAGTAAAACACAAAATTGCTTAAAATGTTACAAATACGCAAAAAAAATTATGCTATCGATTAAATATTTTTATGAATATACCTGTAACCCACTGAAATAAAAGATTATATAATATTTAAGCGCACTCGGAAATAGTATGAATTTTAATAGTTATACAGCAGCAAGAGAAGAATTTTTTCGTCCTTCTCTTTTTTGCGCTTTATAGAACGACTTAGCGACTATTGAGAAGAAAGTTACGCGCGCAAGGAATGGGTTTAGCTTTGCTTGCGGATTTGTAGTAATATTGTATGCGACAGCCAAGAAAGTTCCCTGCCGGTTGTTAATTTAAATTTTTTATACGTCTTAAAATTCTTTATTTTAAAGTCGAAGAAACAATACAAAGTAGACAAGCAATGAAAGCTCTAAAATTTGGGGGAAGCGTGCTCAGGAGGGCCCTGGGTTTTGAAGGATTGAGGTCGGCTCTTGCGTTAAGCAAAGAAACTTCTTGCGTAATTATCGTTTCTGCGCTCGGGAAGACTAGCCGAAGGATAGAGGCCGCCGCAAGGCTTGCCGAGGCGGGCAAGCTCGACGAAGCGAAATCCTCCGTTTCGGCAATTCTCTACGAGCACGAAGCGCTCGCCGCCGAAGCGATTACTTTTGGAGATACGCTGGAGGACGTTAAGCTCGAGCTGCGCGAACGCTGTAAAAAGCTCGAAAGGATCCTCGAATCGATCGCCATCGTCAACCAGCTAACGCCGCGCACAAGGGACTTAGCGCTTAGCTACGGCGAACGGCTGTCGCTTGCGATCGTAGCGGGATACTTGAGCGAATTGAAGAGCGACTTCCTGCAATTCGACGCCACCGAGATCATCAGGACCGATTCCAATTTCGGCGCAGCTTCGCCGGACTACGAGGCGACGCTTGAAAACGTCCGGGCGAAGATGCTCCCCGCTTTTGAAAAGTGCAATCTAGCTTTGATCCAGGGTTTTATAGGCGCGGACGCCCAGGGCGAAGTTACGACGATGGGGCTTGAGAGCTCGAACCTAACCGCGGCGCTTTTGGCGGATTGCCTCGAAGCGGACGAAATTAGAATTTTTACGGACGTAGCCGGCATTCGTTCGGCGGATCCGAAGCTCGTCTCGAGAACTAAATCCATTGAATTTATGGATTACGATTCCGCTTACGTGGCCGCGCTCAGCGGATTAAAGCTCATTTATCCTAAGATGATCGATTACGCGCGGCGTAAAAACATTCGCGTAACCTTCCTGAACGGCGAAAGCGAGGATGCAGAACAAACCGTTATTAATAGGTTCGATAGAATCATTTTACATCCTATTATTATTACTACTCCCGGCGTAACGGTTTTCGATTTCAAAAGAAACGCGCTACCGGCAGAGACGCTTTGCTCCGCGACCGAAAACGCGGACTTCTCAATTTCAATACAAGCCGATAAAGCGAGGATAATATCCAAAAATCCGTTGTTTAGTCCTGAACAAGCGTTTAACGGCCTGGAATATACATCTAAAAAGATGGACCTGGTAAAAATAATATTCCTTCGCCACGATAGGATGATTTACCTAACGGATAATTTTAAATCGGCCCTCGGATATGTCCGGCCGGAGTACATTGAATTCGATAAGTTAAACGGCAGCGTCTCAATCCTCGTCGAGCCAAACGACATTGAACTGATAATTAAAGATTTGCATAAGGCGGTAATTTAACCGAGAAGGAAATCGTAAAAATCTTCTACCTTCCTGGCATGTATCCTAATATCGAAATTCTCGAGAGCGCGACGCCTACCGGCTTGGCCCATTTTGCGGCGCAATTCCGGATCGTCCATTAGTCGCTTAATTGCCGCGGCGAGCTCTTTCGGTGATTTTTCAGGAACGAGCAAGCCCGACTCCGGGGTAACCGCTTCATTAACGCCGCTTGTGTCGCTGCCGATGCCGGGTATGCCGCAAGCGAGAGCTTCGCACAGCGCGCGCGGCATGCCCTCGTTGCCCTCGTGCGACGGGAGAGCGAGCGCGTCCGCAGCGGCCATCCACTCGTGCGCGTTAGTTTGCCTACCGGCGATCAGCGTTTCAGGCGATATCCCCTTCCCCTTGATAAATTCTTTAAAAGCGACGAGCTTTTCTTCCGACGGCGCCTTTCCAACGAAGACGGTATAGGGAACTTCTTCCCCGTTTTGCTTTAGTATGGAAACGGCCTCCGCTATGTCGTATATCCCCTTCCCGTCCTTTAAAACTCCCGCGAAAAGAAGGATAAATTTATCTGCCGGGAGGCGAAGCTTCTCCCGCAACGATTGCTTGTTCTCAACGGGCTTGAAAACGTCGATGTCCGCGCCGTTGTAGATAGTCCTGTATTTAGCCGGAAAGGGCTCCTTGAAGAATCTCCTGCCCGCCGCGTCCGATACGCCAATAATGCCGTCAGGCAGGCGCCAGTAGAGCTTATCCTTGGCGGCGCGACCGGTCCAGCGCACATGCCAGACGAGCTTAACCCCCGTTCCCCTTACTGCCAGCCACGATAGAAATGTATCGCTCGGATAATCGGGATGCACAATCCCAATGTTATTCCCGCGGATAATCTGCTTCAGCAATGGAGTAATTTTAAAGGATTTAAATAAATTCTTGGGCTTAAGCGAGACGAACGGCACAAAAAACGTTCGGCAGCCTATGGACTCCAATTTCTCCGAGAGTTCGCCCGGCCTTGGACAGACGGCGAACGGAGTAAATTTATCGCGATCCAAATGCTCGATTAAATGCGTCATCGAGCGTTGCCCGCCCATCGAAAGGTCGGAAAAGTGGCTTACGTAGAGTACGTTTATTTTTTCTCGCTTTTTTATCATATTCAAAAATACGGTATAATGACGATTCTTAAAAAGAAAAGCCGCGCGCAAAGGCCCGCGGCTCTCTTAGTTATGCGATACTAACGAAATTATCTTACTTCCGCGCCCGCGCCTACGGAATCGTCCGATGGGGCTACGAAGCATAGCTTGCCATCCTGCGTCGAAGCGGCGAGCATCATCCCCTGCGACATCTCGCCCATAAGCTTAGCTGGCGCGAGGTTCGCGACGACTACGATAGTCTTCCCGACAAGGTCCTCCGGCTTGTAGTATTTTGCCACGCCTGCAAGGATCTGGCGCTTTTCCCCGCCTACGTCGACCTGCAGTTTGAGCAGCTTATCGGATTTCTTTACGGGTTCGCATTCCAGCACCTTAGCCGTGCGGAGCTTCACCTTCATAAAGTCGTCGATGGTTATCAATTCTTCCTTCTTTGGCTCCGTACCGGAGTTCGCGCCAAGCTTTGCTATTTGCGCCGCTATAACGTCGTCCTCGATTTTGGAGAATATGATCTCGGGGGCGTTTATGCTCGAGCCTTCTTCTATAGTAGGATACATACCGAGCGTCCAGTAGTCTTTCCCGGCCCTTGCGCCGTTTGATTCGCCCGCGATCGGCTCAAGGTCGAATATAGCGCGTATCTTCTTTGCGGCGAACGGCGTGACGGGCGCGAAGTAAATCGCGAGCGAATTAACGACGTTGCAGCAAGCGTAAAGCGTCTTGCGGCACTCCTCCTCGTCCGCCTTTATGGATTTCCATGGCGCCTCGTCGTTGAAGTACTTATTAGCCGCGCGTGCTATGTTCATAGTTTCAAGTATCGCGTCGCGGAATTTATACTTTCCGTAGAGTTCTTTCGCCAGGGTCGCGCCGCGCCATAACGACCAGATCAATTGCAAGTCGTTGGCGGAATATTTAGAAAATCTCTCCGGGAGCTCTCCCATATCATTAATATATTTTTTGACGTCGCTTTCGAAAAGCTCGACGAGAGCTTTCCAATCCCCGGGCAAGCTCTTGTATTTATCCGGCAGCAAGGGAACTTTCCCGTCGAAATTCTTATGGGCGAATTGGAGCGAACGGTTCACGAGATTGCCAAAAATCGCGGCCAATTCGTTATTATTGCGCGCCTGGAATTCCTTCCATGCGAAGTCCGAATCGCGCGTCTCCGGGAAGCTCATAGCCAATGAATAGCGGAGCGCGTCCACGTGCCTCTCCTCGGGGAAATCATTTAGGAAATCCCTAAGATCGATCGACCAGTTGCGGGACTTGGAGAACTTTTGACCTTCAAGATTAAGGAATTCGTTCGCAGGCACGTTTTCCGGCATATTAAATCCGCCCTTCGCCTTAAGTAGAGCCGGGAAAATCAACGTATGGAAAACGATATTGTCCTTGCCGATAAATGCGATATAGCGCGAACCCTCGTCCTGCCACCATTTCTTCCAGTCTTCTTCCGCGCCGCGCTCTTTCGCCCAGATCTTTGTCGCTGAGATATATCCCAAAACCGCTTCAAACCAGACATACAGAGCCTTGCCGTTCGTTTTTTCCTTATCCAAGCCTTCAATCCCGTCAATTTGCACTCCCCACGACAGGTCGCGAGTGATAGCGCGATCTGTAAGGCCCGCTTTCAGCCAGCTGCGGGATTGCTGTAAGACGTTTTCCTTCCAATCGCCGGAGTGGCTTTCAATAAATTTCTCAAGGAATTCCTGGAATTTACCGAATTGCATATACCAATGCGTTGTTTTCTTTACTATTGGAGTGTTGCCCGTAACTACGCTTTTTGGATTCTTTAGCTCTAATTGATTATAGTATGCGCCGCACTTATCGCACTGATCGCCGCGAGCGCTATCGTAACCGCAATTCGGGCAAACGCCCTCGACGTAGCGGTCCGGCAGGAACATATTTGCCGTGGGATCGTAGAACTGCTCTTCTTCGCGCTCGACTAAGAACCCCTTTTTCAATAGATCGGCGAAAAACTCGCGCGCGGTCTCGTGGTGCTCGGGCAGCGAAGTGCGAGAATATATGTCGAAGGACATCCCGAATTTCACAAAGGCCTCGCGGTTTGCCTCATGGTATTTATCTATTATATCTTTAGGAGTTACTTTTTCTTTTTCGGCGGAAATCGTTATCGCCACTCCATGCTCGTCCGAGCCGCAAACGTAAAGCGTTTCGACGCCGGCCAGCCTGATGTGGCGCGCGTAAATGTCCGCCGGCAGGTATGCGCCCGCGGCATGCCCCAAATGAAGGTGTCCGTTGGCGTAGGGTAGAGCCGAAGTTATTAGCGTTCTCTTCATTAATTATTTCCCTAAATGACTTATTGCGAAACTGCAAAAATACGGTAAAATAAAGTAAATACGAAAAAATGCTATCAAAACATTGGCATGAAATATGTATTATACCAAAACAACTAAATCAATTAAAAACATAAGACAAAATGACGCAATTAAATACATTATTGTCATAAATCAAATATCAGAAGTAAATTTGTCATAAAGGAGAACTAAAATGGCTGATAACCAAATAAGAGGAAAAGTCATCGGAATTGACCTTGGCACGACCAACTCATGCGTGGCCGTAATGGAAGGCTCCACGCCTACCGTTATAGTAAACGCCGAGGGCAGCCGTACGACGCCTTCGATGCTCGCCTTCGCCAAGAACGGCGAACGACTCGTAGGCCAGGCCGCAAAACGTCAGGCGGTTACTAATCCAAGCAATACTATCTATTCAATTAAGCGATTCATGGGACGCCGCCTCGAGGAAGTAAACGAGGAAACGTCGATGGTTCCATACAAAGTTACCCGCAGCGACGACGGGCAATCCGTCCGGGTCGACGTTAGCGGCAAGCAATACTCGCCGCCCGAGATCTCCGCTATGATCCTTCAAAAGATGAAGCAGACGGCGGAAGATTATCTCGGGACGAAAGTAACCGACGCGGTAATTACCGTGCCGGCCTACTTCAACGACGCCCAACGCCAGGCGACCAAGGACGCAGGCGAGATAGCCGGCCTTAACGTGCGCCGCATTATAAACGAGCCTACGGCGGCCGCGCTCGCATACGGATTGGATAAAAAAGGTCAGAACTTAACCGTCGCGGTCTACGATCTCGGCGGCGGCACGTTCGATATATCTATTCTTGAAATCGGCGAAGGCGTCTTCGAGGTTAAGTCCACTAACGGCGACACGCACCTTGGCGGCGACAACTTCGATCAACGTCTTATCGACTTCCTCGCCGACGAATTCAAGAAAAATGAAGGCATCGATCTACGCAAGGACGCCATGGCGCTCCAACGCCTGCGCGAAGCCGCCGAAAAAGCTAAGGTCGAGCTCTCGCAAATGCTTCAAACCGACGTCAACCTCCCGTTTATTACGGCAACCGAAGACGGCCCGAAGCACTTAAATATAAATATTACGCGTTCGAAGTTCGAAAATCTCTGCGCCGACCTCTTCGAGAAGACGCTTGCTCCCTGCGAAAAAGCATTAAAGGACGCTAAGCTAACGCCTAATCAAATAGACGACGTTATTCTCGTCGGCGGTTCCACCCGCATTCCCAAAGTGCAGGAATTAGTTAAGAACTTCTTCGGCAAGGAGCCCTCGAAGGGAGTTAACCCGGACGAAGTCGTAGCTATCGGCGCCGCCATCCAGGGCGCGGTGCTCTCCGGCGAAGTTAAGGACGTATTGCTGTTGGACGTTACGCCTCTTACGCTCGGCATCGAGACGCTCGGCGGCGTTATGACGCAAATGATCCCGGCGAACACTACTATACCGCACCACACCGAGCAGGTGTTCTCCACGGCGGCGGACAGCCAGACGTCGGTTGAAATTCACGTGCTCCAGGGCGAACGCCAATTTGCGCGCGACAACCGCTCGCTCGGCAAGTTCCACCTGGACGGCATCCCCCCGGCTCCGCGCGGCATACCGCAGGTCAAGGTTTCCTTCGATATAGACGCTAACGGCATTTTGCGCGTAACGGCTAAGGACCAGGCGTCGGGCAAAGAGCAAAACATCCGCATCGAAAGCTCGGGCGGTTTGGCAAAGGACGAGATAGAGAAAATGAAGATGGAGGCCCAGCGGCACGCCGACGAGGACAAAAAACGCAGGGAAGAGATTGATTTGCGCAACCAGGCCGATCAGCTCGTGTACTCCACGGAGAAGCAGCTTAAGGACCTTGGCGAAAAGATGAATCCCGCGGGCAAGGCTAAGATCGAAGAGGCTAAGGATAGATTAGCTAAGGCGATTAAAGACAATCCCGCCGATATGCGCCCCGCTATGGACGCGCTCAACCAAGCATGGAGCGAGGTTTCCACGGAAATGTACCAGGGCGCGGGCGCCGGACAGGCCCCCGGCGACGGCGCTTCGCAGCAGGGACAAAGCTCGACGAGCGACAAAAACGCCGGAGTCGAGGACGCGGACTTTACGGTAGTCGACGACGATAAATAGAATAGCATTGCCATGAAAAAGAAAATCCCCTCCCTGAGCGATCAGGGAGGGGATTTTTTTAACTCATTAGCGAAATCTTGTTAATTCTTCGGATAGAAGAAGATAGTAACCGGGTTTCCGCCGTTCGGGAAGTATTGTATGCCGACAAGCTTTTCGGTGCCGTTTTCGCGCAATTCATTAACCATACTTCCTCTTACCGGGTCGGTGAAGATCTGCCCATGAACGTCCGCGAAGGACCATTCGGCATTGAATGGATTGGGAATCTTCGTCTCGGTGAAGAACGAAAGTATTTCGTTGTTGGCATCCTTCTCGATCGATTGATATTCAATACCGATCTCGCCCACGGTCGAGTCCTGCCATGTAGTAACGATACGCTCAACTTTTATTCCCGAGGGGAGCAGCGTTTCGAGATTGAACTTCATGTCCAGGCGGATAGCTGCGGAAGCAGGATCCAATTCGTCTACGGGGCTGATTGCGATTACCGATACACGTTTTTTCATTTCGACGTAGCCGGTTGTGTTGTTGCAGCGTTGGATGTAGTAATGGTCCCACTGACCGTCGCCGTCCACGTCAACGTACGATTTCCATTTGTACCATATATCAGGATTATCTTGATTGCAATCACCATAATATGTGGCTGGATCTTTTCTATTGGCAAAGGAAGCGCTGCTTGCCGTCACTACGAGTAGCGCCAATAAAACTATAGTCTTAAAATTAAATTTCATTTTACTCCCTTTAATTCGTTTTTTGATTATTTTGAAATTATAAAATTCATTGGAAATGCGATATTATAATTGGCAGTTATCAGGAATTGATAAGCTCCGCTCCGGAGGTTAGAGACGTCGAATCTCATTCGGTCCTCGCAGATAATGCCAGTAAAGTAATTCCTGATAAAGATATTGTTTTGATAAAGATCAATTGTGGCTTGCATATTAAGCAGGCCGCCTGTGAGAATCGTAATATAGTCGGTAGCGGGGTTTGGATATAGGGATAATCCAAATTTCTCTGATATCGATAAGTACGGGTCTGAAAAGTCAGGACATTCAGAATAAGTCATCTCGTTGTTGGAAAACGCGGATATTTCCAAATATCCAAAGCTCTTCCCGTCGGTTTTGGACGCTAGTGGAATTCTCTGGCCTGTTCTTGAAAATTCAATAATACCATTTCCTTCCTGAGTCATTTCGTTCAGAAATCTCTCCCTGATTAATTTTGAATCTATCGAGGAGCGGAAAGTGCCAGTTTTATACAATACTCCATTTATAATATAGAAATAAAAGTCATAGGAGCCATCATTATTGACATCGTTGATAACAATATGATGCGTTTCAATCTGTTCAATGGATTTGGCATCAAACTTTTTAATTAAATGGACTACTTGTATAGGCTTAATATTATTTTTGGGTTGGCTTCTGGCAATTTCATTTTCTTCAACAATACTTCCGCTAACCGTTAGAAATTCCATCGTATTTTCAAAATCGGCGTCAATAATAAACGAGCCCAGCGTGGTGTTTCTTTTGTACGAGGGGACGCGAATATCGATCTCATCAAGGTCCTTATTTATATAGGCGGAGATGTTGTTCTTCGCTTCGTTCCTATAAGTGGTCTCGAGAAGCTCGGAGTTCATATAGGAAAAGAATTTTCCTTTATGAATCGTCTTGCCGTCCTCCAACCAGTTATACGAATCATATTTGCCGTCCTGGTCTTCATCGACGATCAGCAGGACCAGCTTAACCGTGTGGGAGGAGCTCCAGAAGAAAAATTTGGAAGTTTTTTCCAGATTTCTCACTATCCTGAGCGGATGGCGGCCAAGGTCGGCGCGGGAAGCTTGCGGAACGAAGCCAAGCAACGCTATCCCTAACATTAAAGCGGTAATGAATTTTGCGCGCATATCTCCTCAGTAAATAAAGTTTAACACTCTTGAATTAAAACTGACGATACCCTATCGAGGCGCTTCTTCCGCCCGGCGATCCGGGTATTTGCGGAAGTCGTATGAACAAAAATACTTCGAAGTAATTTAGCATGCAAGCAGTTTTATTATATTATTAATAAGTAATTCTATTAACCCTCCAAATATTAATTATTTAGGCTAGGCTCCACTAATGCCTGACGCTCGATAAGTTTAGAAAAATAAGTTGGATATGAATTTCGCGTTACATTATTTAAACTTTACACCCATTCAATAATATTACTAAAGATTAATCTAAAAATAAGCGTTTAGGCTACGCTAATCCGGGAATATTCCACCGATATTTCCAGCAAATCCAGATTTTTAAACTTACTCCGATTTTTTTTCGCGCAAATGTTCATTGCATACGCCAATCTTAGAATTAATAAAGCCCGCCTAATCCCACTGCATGCTTGCATCATACTGCCCGGCGCGACCTTATTTTTGCCGTTAGCCGCCTACGGAGCAGCTTTACAGTAATAGATCGGATATCGGACCTTGCTGCGAGCCGGAAGTACTCGAAGAACTTTTCGTAGTTCTTCGAGGAAAAAGATCCGTTAGCGGCCTCGGCATAAACGCGCGCCATACCGAGCTTGCGGTATCTCGCAAATTCCGCGGGCAGGAAGTCGTAGCTGAAAGCCGCCTCCATCGCCTTTATCCTATCGGAGTTCATCGTCTCGGTCTTGTAGGAAGCGTTGCCTCCATGCATTCTATAATATGTTAACGGATCGGGTAAATAGCGGAACTTCATGCCGAGCGCGGCCATGCGCAACCACATTTCGTAATCTCCGCACGTCTTAAATGTCTCGTTAAACAGGCCCGCACGCTCGAAGTCTTCCTTTTTTACCATTACCGCGCTCGGCATCAGGACGTTTTTGTTTATAAGCTTGTAAAACAGGTTTTCATCCCCCAGGGAACGGGCGATTTTTTGCTTGTCCTTCGCTACGTGTAGCCGGCCGTCGCGCAGTATTTTAGCGATTTCGGTAAAGCAGAGAGAAATGCCCGGCTCGGCCGCGAAGTATTCGACCTGGCGCCGAACTTTATCCGCGTCCCAGTAGTCGTCCTGGTCCAGGAATGCGACGAGCTCGCCCTCCGCCTGGCGAACGCCTGCGTTGCGCGCGGAGGAGACGTCGCCGTTTTTCTGACGGATAATTTTTTTCCTAAAGTTCCAGCCCTCCGCAATAGAATACGAGCCGTCGATAGAGCCGTCGTCGACTATGACCGCTTCAATATTTTGGTACGTTTGCCCGGCGACCGAGCTTAGGCATTCCCCCAGGAACTCCTCGCCGTTGTAGACGGGGATTACGACGCTGACGAGCGGATTGAAATTCATAGCGCTTTTGTTAAAATAGAAATAAAATATCCGACGCGCAAAAATAACGCTTTTTCCGAAGAGAAGGAAGGCGCTTCCGCTTACTTTCTTCATCTATATTAAATAACGCGTAAGCGCTTGATAAAATATAGGTATGTCACTCATACGAGCGAAGCGAGGAAGAGTCCATACAGTCTTTTATAAGAATAAATGTTAGCATGCATAATCAAATTCAAATATTCTTAACCCCGGCGGGGTTACATAACGGTAGCAAATTGCATTCCCGCTTCCCTCTCCTTTCCGCGGCTTCGGCGCGGGAGTGAGATCGAGATGAAGGAGCGCTTCGCGTTACAAAACTGTGAAGCCTACGGCTTCAAGAGCGCTAATATTTGCTACTATCCGACAACAACTAAGAAGTCGAAAAAAAAATTAGAAATAAAATGAAAAAACTCTTTGTACATTTGCGAAAAGTTCGTAATTTTGTATCTCAAGTTTTGGGTGTGTAGCTCAGCTGGTCTAGAGCATCTGCCTTACAAGCAGAGGGTCGGGGGTTCGACTCCCTCCGCGCCCACGGAAAACGAGCAGAAGTGGCGGAACTGGTAGACGCGCTGGACTCAAAATCCAGTGGCCCTTAAAGCCGTGAGGGTTCGAGTCCCTCCTTCTGTACAACCAGATTCTCGTCAGACTCAGAAAATTATTAAAAAAGCCCGGATCAAACGATTCGGGCTTTTTTTGCGCCTACTTACCTGTTTTTCGCTATTCTCGCCAAATAGCCTAAAGTCACGACGCGCTATGCCGGAAATTTTTATATTTTTGTAAAAATTAAAATTAGGCGAATCGAAATGCTGAAAACGGACATACTCGTAATAGGCTCGGGCATAGGGGGCTGCATCGCCGCCCTTAGCGCGGCCGACTGCGGGAAGAAAGTTACGATCCTGACAAAGACAAAGAGCCTGCTGAGCGGCAATACTCCGTACGCCCAGGGCGGCATTATATACAAGGGCGAAAACGACTCCCCCGAGCAGCTGAAGCGCGACATAATGATCGCCGGCGACGGCCATTGCTGGGAGCAAGCCGTAGATCAGCTCGCAAGGCTCGGGCCGAAGCTCGTCGAATCGATACTAATTGAAAAATTGGGGGTCGAGTTCGATCGCGACATCGGCGACAGGCTCGACCTGACCGAGGAAGGGGCGCATTCGCAGCCGCGCATTATCCACTCCAAGGATAAGACCGGCGAATCCATTCACCTAAAAATAGTCCGCGCCGTAGCCGCAAACCCGAACATCGAGACGCTCACCGAGACGACGGCTGTCGACTTGCTTACGCTCTCGCATCACTCGACGAATTCATTGGATATATATAAGAAGCCCGCTTGCTTCGGCGCGCTCGTCCTGGACAATCCTACGGGCAGGATCTATCCCATTTACGCCGAAAAGACGATACTGGCGACCGGCGGGTTGGGCAGGATCTACCTCCACACAACTAACCCGGAGGAATCGACCGGCGACGGCATCGCGCTCGCCTGGCGCGCCGGCGCCCGCTGCTTTAACTTGCAGTATATACAGTTCCACCCCACTGCGTTTTACAACGAGCACGATAGGTTTCTAATTTCCGAATCCATGCGGGGCGAGGGCGGACGACTTATAGACAAGAACGGCGAGGAGTTCATGCCGAGATTCCACGAGCAGGGCTCGCTCGCGCCGCGCGACATAGTGGCCCGCGCAATTCATACCATAATGCTCGAGCAGGGGCATCCCTGCGTTTACCTGGACATTACCCATAAGGATCCTCAGTGGCTGCGTTCGCGCTTCCCGACGATATACGAGCGTTGCCTGGAGTACGGCATAGACATTTCCAGCGAGCCGATCCCGGTCGTGCCGGCGGCGCACTACAGCTGCGGCGGTATTGGCGTCAGCCTTCGCGGGCGCACGTCGCTTCAAAGGCTTTACGCCGTCGGCGAGGTTTCCTGCACGGGCGTTCATGGAGCAAACCGTTTAGCTTCCACTTCCCTTTTGGAGGCGTTAGTCTGGGGCTTTATCGCCGGCAAGGACGCATGCAAGCGTAAAGAGGACGGGGCCTATTTCCCCGAGACTATGCCGTGGGTGGAGGGCGACGAGAACGTCGACCCCGCGCTTATACAGCAGGATTGGCTCTCGATTAAAAATACGATGTGGAATTACGTAGGGCTCGTTCGAACGAAGCAGCGACTGCACCGCGCGCAAATAAATCTCAGGCATTTGCAGACGGAACTGGAGCAATTCTACAGGCGGGCGAAAATGACCCGCTCCGTCATCGAGCTACGCAACGGCGTGCAAACGGCTATCGCCGTTACGAACGCCACGGTGGAATCCCCCGTCAGCCGGGGAGCGCATTTTATTTCCGATTAGTTATTAGTTATTTATGTAAACTCTTTTACTGCGAGGCAGTATGATTAAATTTTATAATCTTGAAGACGGCGTCAAGGAAATCTACGAATATGTCCCGGGCTGTTGGATTAACACGGTTAACCCCTCTGCGGAGGAAATAGTCTATTTGATGGAGAAATTCGGCATACCCGAGGACTATATAACCGACGTGCTCGACTTAGACGAGCGAAGCCGCACCGAAAGCGAGGACGGCAACCAGCTAATTATTATCCGCGTGCCCGTCTTCAACGCCGAGCATACTATCCCCTACACTACCGTTCCGCTTGGAGTAATTCTTCATGGCGACACTATGATTACGATTAGCTACACGCAAAGCGAAGTCATTACCGATATTTTAAACCAGCGCGCCCGACCTATTACTTCGAATAAACGCTATTTCGTGCTCGACGTCTTCAACCGCTCCTCGAATTACTTTATGAAGTACATGAAAGAGCTAAATCGCAAGACTTCTATTATTGAAAAAGATCTGCGCAAATCGATCGAGAACGACGAGCTGAATATATTGATTAAAATACAAAAGTGCCTCGTTTACTTTATGACCTCGCTCAAAAGCAACGAGCTTTTGCTCTATAAGCTGCAGCACACCCGGTTCGCCGGCGCCACCGAGGACGATTTGGACCTCGTGGACGACGCCGTCATCGAGGTGCGGCAGGCGGTGGAAATGGCGAAGATTTACATGGACATCCTTACCGGGATGATGGACGCTTTCGCATCCGTCATCTCCAATAACTTGAACATAGTCATGAAGCGACTAACGTCGATCACTATCGTGCTTATGCTCCCGACGTTGGTGGCCAGCTTATTTGGCATGAACGTGCCGAACGGAATGGAGGAATACAGGTTCGCCTTCCTGGCGGTCCTGGTCATCTCTACGCTGCTCTCGACGTTCGCGCTAATAGTCTTTAGAAAATCTAAGCTGCTATAAGGTAAACTATATTTGAAAAAGAAAAAGCCCGGGGCCATAAGCTCCGGGCTTTTCAATTATTTGGGGCGAGAGACGGGGCTCGAACCCGCGGCAACCAGAGCCACAATCTGGTACTCTACCTACTGAGCTACTCCCGCCGTTTTCCTAACTGTAAGGATTACAAAATTAAATAAATAATTTATTGTGTACAAACGATTTCTTTGCGAAAAAGAAAACAAAAAAATCCGGCGTAAAGCCGGATTTTTTTAAGCGATACTTAGCGGCTTATTTATTTTGCCATGAGCTTTAAAAGCTCGTCATGCAGCAGCTTCTCGTCGCCGGAAGCATAGCCGGTGTGCTCGAAAACGATTTCGCCCGCCGCGTTTATTAAGAACGTATGAGGCGGGTTGTTTACGTTTAGAGCGCGCTGGAAGTCTTTATTTTCGTCCAGGTAAACGTCGAATTTCCAGCCGCGTCCCTTCACGAACGGGGCTACTTTCTTGCTGGAGCGCGTGTCGTCGACGGAGACGCCGATTATCTTAACGCCGGTTTCCTCTTGCCATTTTTCGTACAGTTCGTTCATAGCGATGAGCTCGGAAAGGCAGGGCTTGCACCAGGTAGCCCAGAAGCTGATGATCATCGGCTTGCCGCCGTTCTCGAACTTGCCGGTTTCGACGAGCTCGCCTTTTAAATTCTTTACGCGCGCGTTGGGCAGCTTGCGGGCTTCCTCCGCTCTCAAGGCTCCAATCGTCAAAACGAGGGCTATAATAACCGCAAATACTTTTACTGACCTCATAATTTATTCCTTTTGTAACTTATTCTGTTTATAAATTGTTTTAAACTTATTAAATTGTATAAAAAGTTGTTGCAAATTTAAACAAACGGAGCGTATAAATGAAAAAATTTCTTAACCCGCTTGCATTTACTTTCGCGCTTGCCGCGCTGCTCTTCGCGGGCGGCGAAACTAAAGCTGAAAGTAAGCTTGCGCTGATCTCGGCGCAAACGGTCGTCAACTGTAAAACTACCGACGACCCAGCGCTTGCTCACGCTGCGATCCAGAATAATTCTTCCACGACCATGACGATAGCCGTAGCGGTCGAGGTAATAGTAATGGATCCAAATCATCATTACTCAATATGCTCCGGCGGCACATGCTATCCGGCTAAGCAAGTGAACTATAACCCTCCGAATCCCATTAATCTCGCCGCTGGCGCCGTAACCGAGGCATTAGATTACGAGTTTAAGTATTATCCATATTGGTTTGACGAAGAATACAATCCTACCGCTCCAACTGAAGGTTATTCGAAGATGAGAATAACTTTCACGGATAAGAATAACGCGGAGAACGTAGCTTCTTACGAAGCGGAGTTCATAGTGAAAAACGCTGGCGTCTACGAGCTTCTCTCCGGCGGCGCAACCGTCGGCCCCAACCCGTCGCGCGGAACGGTCAATTTTAATATCGCGCGCCCGGACGCTATCGGCGGCGAGCTCACCGTGTACGACGCGAACGGCAGGCCCGTGAAAACAATTAAAATCGAATCCGCTTCCTTCAGCGCCAATATGGCCGACCTCGCCGGCGGGGCTTACCATTACGCTTTTAAAGCCGGCGATAAGTACTTCGGCGGCGCGTTCGTGATCGAAAGATAATAAAAAAGAACGAGCTATATTACTAGTTCGTTCTTTTTAACTAAAAAGTTCCAAATTGATAAACGGTCAATTGCTCAAAGCGGTTGATCGTTTTTTATTTTGGTAAAAGAAATAGAATTTACCGGACGTTTTCCACCCTCCTGGCCTCGGGCACATCCTTAAGAATTACTTTCTCAATACCGGCGCGAAGCGTCATAAGCGACATAGGGCAATCGGCGCACTGACCGAGCAGGCTCACCTCGACTACGCCCGTCGCGGGCTCGAAGCGGACGAAGACGACGTCCCCGCCGTCGAGCTGCAAGTACTTGCGGGTCTTTTCGAGCGATTCGCGGATATGATTTTCTATTTCCTCTTGATTTCGCATATTCCTACAGGCTTATCTCCATAGCAGGCTGCCTTTTTGAATTCTTTACGCGTAGCGCCGAAGCGACCTTTTCGGCTAATTCCATCAATGGAGCGGATTGCGGGCTGTCTTTTTTCAGTACTTGCGGCATGCCGCTATCGGTGGAGTCGCGCATTTCGATGGATAGCGGGACTTCGGCGAGAAGCTTTACGCCCATCTCCTCGGAAATTTTCTTGCCGCCGCCCTGCCCGAATATGTAGTATTTCTTATCCGGGGCTTCCGGCGGAGCAAACCAGCTCATGTTCTCGACGACGCCGAGTATATCGACATTAACGCGGCGGAACATACTAATGGAACGCCGCACGTCCGATAGAGCAATTTCCTGGGGAGTAGTGACGATGACTGCTCCGTCGAGCGGGATCTTTTGCACGAGCGTGAGCTGAATATCGCCGGTTCCCGGGGGCAAGTCAAACACTAAGTAATCGAGCTCGCCCCAATCGACCTTTTCGAACAATAGGGAAAAATACCCCGCTAAAAGCGGTCCGCGGACTATCGCCGCTTCGTCGCGATTGAGAATAAATCCCATCGAGGCGACCTTTACGCCGTGACTTTCGTGGGGCGAGGCGATTACCGTCCCGTCCTCCGCGCGCGCGGCCGGCATATTTACGGACGGCAATCCAAACATAAGGGGTTGGCTCGGGCCGTAGACGTCCCCGTCGATTATTCCCACGCGCGCGCCGGTCTGCGCCAGCGCGGTAGCCAAATTGGCCGCTATGGAGCTTTTCCCGACGCCTCCTTTACCGGAGGCTACCGCGATTATGTTTCTCGCCTTGCCGAGCGTCTTGCGCTTCTGAGGCGGCAATTCGAGCGCCGTCGTTTCAACGTCCACGGAATCGGCTTTCGAGCCCAATGCCTCCCTGATGGATTGCAAAATTCTTTTTTCGGCGAATTCAACCGGCGGAACTAATTCAAGCCTAACGGCGAAGCGGCCGCCGCTCTTCTCCACGCTCTTTATAGCGCCAAGCTGGCCGAGCGTTTTTCCGAGGTCTGGGTCTACAATCGATTCTAACTTAGTCTTTAGCTTTTCTTCATTCATTGTTTTATCGCGTTATTTGTTCTTAAATAAGCGAAGACGTATATCGCGATCGATAAATTATCTAATTGTGAATTCCGTTAGCTATGTTAAGCCTGCGCCGGAAGTCCTCTATAGTTTTCTTTAAGCCTTCCCTGCGGTTTATCTTAGGAGTCCATTCGAGCAAGGCCTTCGCCTTTGTTATATCCGGTTGGCGCACCTTCGGATCGTCGCTCGGGAGCTCTTCGAATACTATTTCGCTTTTCGAGCCCGTTAGCTCGATGATTTCCTCCGCAAGCTGGAGCATCGTCAGTTCGTCGGGGTTGCCTATATTTACAGGCTCCTTCTCGTCGGAGAGAAGCAAGCGGTAGATGCCTTCGATCTCGTCGTCGACGTAGCATACCGAGCGGGTTTGCGAGCCGTCGCCGTAAACCGTCACCGGCTTGCCGTCGAGCGCCTGGGTAATGAAGTTCGGGATCGCCCGCCCGTCGATGAGTCTCATGCGCGGGCCGTAAGTGTTGAATATCCTGACAATGCGCGTCTCCACGCCATGATATCTATGGTACGCCATAGTAAGCGCCTCGGCGAAGCGCTTCGCTTCGTCGTAAACTCCGCGGGAGCCGACGGGATTTACGTTGCCCCAGTACGTTTCAGGCTGCGGATGCACGAGCGGATCGCCGTACGTTTCCGAAGTCGAGGCGAGCAAAAAGCGCGCGCCCTTCGCCTTGGCAAGACCAAGCGTCTTATGGGTGCCGAGCGAACCTACTTTTAGCGTCTGAATCGGGAATTTCAAGTAATCGATCGGCGACGCCGGGGAGGCGAAATGCAGGATGTAGTCAAGCGTTCCGGCTACGTAAATGTAATTTGTAACGTCGTGCTCGATTAGATTAAATCTTTTCTTTCCAATTAGATGCGCTATGTTTTCCGGCGAGCCCGTGATGAAGTTGTCCATGCAGAAAACTTCGTCGCCGGCGTCCAAAAACTTTTCGCAAAGATGCGAGCCCAGAAAGCCGGCTCCGCCTGTAATTAGTACTCTTGCCATTAACTTTTCGCGATTATAATAAAATCAAAATTAAGAAAGTTTTACAGATTTAAGAAATTATGTAAGAATTACTTGGAAATTACATAATTAATTTATATTTTCCGTCCGATTATGAATTAGTCAATAATTTTTATAAGGAAGAAATTATGTCTCTACTTCAAAAAAAACTCGCATTAACGCTCCCCGACCAGGCCGAGAAAATTAAAAATTTGTGCAAGGCGCACGGGGATAAAGCAATTTCCGAAGTTACTCTTTCGCAAGTCTTCGGAGGTATGAGGGGAGTAAAATGCATTCCATGCGACACTAGCGAAGTTCCGCCGGACAAAGGCCTGGTTATTCGCGGCATACCTATTAAGGAATTAAAGGACAAGCTTCCCGAAGAAATCTTTTGGCTGCTGTTGACGGGCGAGCTCCCCAGCAAGGAAGAGCTGGAGGATTTGATGAATGACTTTAGCTCGCGCGCGCGCGTTCCGGAATACGTCTGGCAAATGCTCGACGCTATGCCGGAGAACTCCCACCCGATGGTTATGTTCAACACCTCTATTCTAATTATGGAGAACGAGAGCGATTTTGCAAAGAAGTACTCGGACGGGATCAGTAAAAGCGATTACTGGATACCGACGCTCGAGGACGCTCTCAATATAATCGCTAAGTTGCCTTCGATCGCAGCTTACGTTTACCGCAAACGCTTCGGCAAGGGCGAGCGTATCGATCCGGTCGAGGGTTATGACCTCTCCCGCAATTACGTTCATATGCTCGGGCTTGGCGACGAGGACGGGAAGTTTACAAAGCTTATGAGGTTGTACCTCACCCTGCACTCCGACCACGAGGGCGGCAACGTCAGCGCGTTTACTTCCTCGACCATCAATTCGGCCCTTTCGAGTCTCTACTATTCGCTCTCCGGCGGATTAAACGGTCTGGCAGGTCCGCTCCACGGGCTGGCTAACCAGGAATGCCTTCATTGGGTGCTGACGGTCATGGAAAAATTCCATGGAACGCCCACCCACGAAGAGCTCGAAAAATACGCATGGGAAACGCTGCAGAGCGGAAAAGTAATTCCCGGCTACGGGCACGCCGTGCTGCGCGTATGCGACCCGAGATTCGAGGCGTTCCTCGAATTTGGTAAGGAATATATGCCGAACGATCCAGTGTTTAAAACTGTTCAGCACGTATTCGAGGTCGTTCCGAACGTATTGAAGCAGGTAAAGAAGATAAGCGATCCCTGGCCGAACGTCGACGCCGGGAGCGGCGCGCTGCTCTACCACTTCGGGCTGACCGAGGTAAGCTACTATACCGTGCTGTTCAGCGTGTCGCGAGCAATTGGCATTTGCGCCCAGGCGGTGCTTAACCGCGGCTATAACCTCCCGATTATCCGCCCGAAATCCCTTCCATCGGAAAAGTTCGCGGCGTCGCTTAAAGCGCAGTTTTAATAGCAAGGAAATTGAAAGTATATAAAATAAAAACGCCGGAGCCCGTAAGAGCTTCGGCGTTTGTTTAAATACTGTCGACGATTATTTCGCGTAATCTATATTGGAAATTTGAATCCAATTGAGTCCGGATTTAACCGACGTTTTACCGGCTACCGCTACGTTGCGACCGCCGGCGAAACTCGAGAGTTTCTTATTGGCTATCGAGCCGTCGCTGTTGATTATAAAGTAAACCTTCGCGCTCTTGCCGTTTCCGGAGAGCAGCACGAGCGTACCGCCGTTCTTCAGCTCGTTGACGGCTTCTTCAGCCGTCAATTTGCTTAAGTCGCCGATCGCAACCTTCGAAAGCGAAGTTACCGTGCCGACGATCGATTTAGGAGCCGCCGGTTTTTTCGGCGCGGCTTCCGTTGCCGCAAACGCTCCGATGAATAATATAGCCGCAAGGGCTAAAGCATACGCTTTTTTCATAGTACTAAATTGTCCTTTCGTTATGTATTACTTACGTAATTTATTAATTAACAGAAACTTTAGCGTAAGGCATATCCAGCGTCGGTTGATAAGAAGCCTGGATCTTTATGTATTCGTTGGGGGACGAGCCCTGAACGAAGCCGTTCGCGCCGCGGATAACGAGGACCTTCGCGTAGTTGTATTTGCCGCCGGAAGCCGGAATGCGCAATACCAAAGCTACGTTATTGGTGTAATTCTTAAGGTCGACCGTTCCTTCATTGAAGTTGAGAGCGGAGTTGTTGAGAGCCTGGCTGTCGTAAATGTCCTTAAGGTCGGCATAGCCCGTTCCTAAGACTGCGATTTGAACCGCTTTGCGGGTTATGGAGCCCCAATTGTATAACAATTTCGAAGGGGAGCCGATTAAGAGCATGCCTTCGCGATTGTAGAATCCGAGATCCCATTCGGCGCCCTCAGCTACAGTCAAATTCGCGGCTTTTCCTTCAGAATTGAAAAGGTCGATGCCGGAGCCCAAGTCCGAGCTGCTGCCGTAGAGTCTCATTTCCGAACCGGTGCCGTAGTTATAGAATACCCATGCCGGCGACCATTTGATAGTGACGGGGTCGCTTTCGGTTTCGGTGGAGCCGTCGAGAAATACCGTAGTAACGGAGAAAGTGTATTCAGTGCCGATTTGCAAGCCGGTAACTGTATATGGCATAGCCAAGCCGCCTACGTCAATGGGAGCCATGGGGCCGCCGCCGGAGACGCGGATTCTGTAGCCTTTGAATTTCGTGTCGGTTGCGGAAGTGGAAGCGTCCCAATTTAATCTGATCGATGTCTCCGAGGCGGAGTTAGCGCGAAGGTTCGTTATTTTCGCGGGTTTATCCGTTCCTGGATTTACCGGGTTGTTCGAGTTTTCTTCGCAAGCTGCGAAGAGCGCGATTGAGACTGCGATTACGCCAAATAAATTTCTTAATTTCATCCAATTCATACTTAACCTCCTAATGAAGAATTAAAAATTTTGAAAATCATGCTATATTAAACTGTCTTAATAGATTAACATCTATCACAAACGATAAAGCAAATTCAATATTTTAGCACGGGCGCGGCTTTAGAGGATATTTCCTATAAAATCGACTAATAAAGAGGCTAAGTCTTTAGAATGGGTTATATGAGGTATGTGCCCGCAATCGGGCAAAATTATTTTCTTACAATTTTTTACTCGTTCGCAAATTGAATCGATTTGCGCTAACGTAGCGTATTCGTCCCGATCGCCCTGGATCGCTAATACGGGCGATTCGATGGAGCCTAATGCCGGGCGAAAGTCAAAATTTATAAAGCTTTCCCCGCTCCAGTTGTCCGCCCAGAAATTAAAAACGTCATCGGCTTTATCCCCGTGCTGGGCCTCGAGCCGCGAGCGTAGCTTACCTGCCGCGAACGCTCCGCGGGCTTTTATTATTCCTTTCAAAGCGGCGTCCTCCAAAAACGTATGCGGGGCGATCGCCGCAACGGCTTTAACGCGCTCGGGGAAGGCGGCGGCGTAGAGGAGCGATATGCTCGCGCCGTCGCTGTGACCGACCAGGATTACTTCCCTCGGGGTAAATAATTCAATGACGGACTTAAGAAAGACGGCTTCGTTGTGAAGGTACGTCCAGGCGCCGAAGCCTTCTCCAAATTTGGATTCGCATTCCGTGGTAGGAAAATCTCCACCTGTTAAGCCATATCCGCGCCGTTCGTAGAGTAATACAGGCGCGTTTATTCGGTCCGCTATAGTCTCTGGGAAGTTTCTCCAGTTTTTGATAGAGCCGAGACCTTCGTGCAGGAATATCGTAAGCGGAAGCCCGTCGTTTCGCACGACGTCGTAATTGTACGCGCGAAACGCTACGCGGACGCCATCGACGTAGGAGAAGAAATTTGCCGTTCGGGAATGCTCAAGCATAAGCCCACCCCCCGGCTAAAGCCAAATTTCCGAGAGCCCGGCGAGCGTCTCGAAGTCCAAAAGGGCGTCCATAAGCTTTATCGCGTGGCGTTTCTTTACGTTTATCGCCTGCGTTATTTCCTTTTCGAACCCGACGCAATGCCTTATCGTATCGAAGAATAAAACGCATTCCTTTTCAAATGTAAATAGTTTAGTTAACACGGCCTCGACGCGCATAGCCGTATTAACGTAACGGAAGTCGGCGAAGAATTTAGAGATATCGACTACGTCGAGAAATTGGCTTTCCATCTCGTTCAGAACTGCTTCGGTGTTGTTTATCTTTACGGAAATCTCCGAAAAAAGCTCAAAAAGCTTGCTCTCCTCCAGCTCGAATTCGGCGAGCGGATTTTCTTTTTTATACTGCGACAAGATCTTATTCATCCCCGCATAGTATTTCTCCGCTATCCGGCAAGCTTCGACGGAAACCTCCATCGCGTATCTCAATGTAATGCCCTGCATCTCTTTTCCATTTATTAAATTTTCGAATTTTCCGCAAATAGCAATATAAATAAATTTCTTCCAATTTTATTGTCGTTTTTAGTTCCATATAATTGAAAATCGGCTCTTCCGTAAAAATAATGCCAATAAAAACTAACGGTTTGAGTAATTTCGCATTCTATAAGTGCAACAATTAAAAAAGAGAATTTTATGCTCGATTTAAAATTCATTCGCGAGAACTTCGATCGCGTTAAAGAGAATATCCTGAACAAGAACGAATCGGCGCAGATAGACGTAATACTGGAAATAGACGAACGCCGCCGCAAAATAATCACC
>JBLNBN010000034.1:0-74975 GCA_050260015.1 Chloroflexota bacterium
CGATATAGTTTTTACCGCGCCGGCGCCGCCGTAATTTCTTACGAAAACGCCCGTAGAGCGTTCAATAACGCGCTCGAGTCGCTCTCCGCCCGTCGCGTTTCCTGCTTCGTAAAGCTTTTCGCGGGCTATCCTCTCCCGAGCGGAGCTATCGCGCGAAGCCTCGACCGTAACCGGCGGAGTTTGCGTGCGCAATGTATCCGCAGCCTCCGCGCCAGCGACTATCGCAAAGAATAAACAAATTCCCCAAACCAAAGCCCTGCCTTGGCCCGCGGTTTGGGGAATTGCGTTATGAAGTCTTTTATAATGCATGTAAATGGTTGCGATTACCTAACTACGGTAAAGGGGGCGCTCCAAACTTTGTCGCCTATCGAGATAACCGCGAAATATGCTCCCTGCGCTACGCCGAGCAAATCGACATTTGCAAGCTCTTCGTTCGCTTCGGAGCTTTTAATTAATTTACCTGCGGCGTCGCGAATTTCAATCTTTGCTCCGAGCGGCGCGTTATCGAATTTCACTGTTAAATTATCGCGCGCGGGCGTCGGGTAGATAGAAAATGGCGCGTTTGCGAGAGACTCGGAAACGGAGGCGAAGGTTTTCCGAAGGAAATATAGCTTCGTATTCGGCGAATAATCTTTCTTGAAGGGAGACGCTACAAAGACGTTGGCGCGGCCGCCGCCCTCCGGCACAAACCAGCCGGTCGCGCAAATTCCTTCGGCCTTCCCGTCGAGCGGAACTATTTGCGAAGGGGTTTTAGAGTTGAAGTCATAGATCCTCACGTCGCCGGCGTAAGTCGTTACGAAAACGTTATTATGGAACTCGATCGTCTCCCGGGGGCCGTCGAACCCGGTTGTTTCGGTATAGAGGGTATCCGCCCAGTTAGAGTTTTGATGCAGTCTCGTTACTTTATGGCTGCCGTTGCTAGTAGCGAAGATTCGAAGATCAAGGAAATTATATAGGTGGTTGCCGGTTGCGCCGATTGTGTATTTTTCGAAATTCGTTACCGTATCGTCGTCGTTGACCGTTCCAAACCATACCTGCGAGGAGTCCTTGCCGTAAGGGCCTACGCAAAGCGCGGCGAAGCTCCTATTATTTAGGACGAGCGACTCTTGTAAATTAATTCCTACGGGGACTTCCCATCTCTTACGCATGTCCGGCAGCCTATACTCGCCGATAAATCCGTTCGAGCCGGCCGGGCCCGGGAAGCAAATCTGCAGCCCGTTTTGCGTATATTTTACGTCGGAAGGATCGCCGGTAGTAGGATATTCGTTAAGCAGCGTATCATTTTCGCAATCGATCTCGAGTATCTTATTCCTGGACGGCAAGTAAAGAATGGAACCATTATAACCGAAGCGGACGGGGAATTTCAGCGCGTTGAATTCGAGCGTCAGAACCCTGTGGATCCATACGAAAATGTCGTTTTCAGTCTCGATCTTCCAGATAGACGGGCGCGCGTCGCCTTCCTCTTCTATCCCGTTGAAGTTAGCGTCGTAGCCGGCGCATATAGCATAGAAGTAATTGTTATCGGGGCTCATAAATACTTCGACTGGGCAAACGCCTATATCAGCGCTATCAATAACCCGGTAGCCCTCCTGCGCGTAGGTAGAAGAAAGGGAGCAGACAAAAAGAAATAATGCGGCAAATAATATAGCCTTCATGGATTCCTCCAATATTTATATATGAGACGAATTAATTATTCGTATTAGGAGGAAACGGTAGGCGGGCGCTACTGGCGCGGGACTGCAATTTCCTCATTCGCCCTTTTGCGAGGGCGTTGCAATGAGCGAGCGCAGATCCGTCTTCCGGCTCGAGCTTCATCCGCCTCCTTTGCCTTCCCGCCTTTCGGCAGTGGCTCCCCTTTTTCGGGGCAGTAAGGATTTGTCGGCTCTTACGGCGGCGCAACCGCGCAGGATTCACACCTGCTTCCGATAATCGGCGCTCGTTGCGTTTCAAATATAAGATTTTTTCCTGAAATAAAAGAAAAATAATTTCTTGCCGCGTAAGGGAATATTTGGTTTCAATCTTAAAGCGGTTGGACGTATATTCATTGTTTACATCACCTTTTTCTTTTTGGTGCGAAGGCGAAGATTTATTACGTGCCCAGATTCGGGCTCCATCTAAAAAGTTTAAAATAAAAATTTATTTTTGTAAATTCATAATCATTTTGTAAATTAACATCGAAAGATTGTTCCTAAACCAGAATATCTTCTTATATAAAAATAGATATATTAACTTTAGATAAACTCTAAGATAAAATCACCGTATTCCTGATTTCTATATAAGCCGAGTATTTCGGCATTTAATCACTTTATTTATAGGAGTATTTATGAAGAAATGGTTTAGTTTATCCTTAATTATGGTATTCTTCGGGATGCTATTTACCGCAAACTTAATTGCCGTTCCCTGCCCTACCCCCCCCCCCCGGATGATTTCCCAAACATCCCTTTTATAGGGCCGACGTTAGTCACCTTTACAACGGCAGGAGGCTGCCAGATAACATACGAGTACTGTTATCGCATCACTCCTAATGGAACAAGAGAGTTCCATCTCAATGTTATATCGATTGGAGGTAGCGGCTCCGGTACTACAGGAGACGTAACAACCATATGCCAGGAATTTTACGTAAATTCATCTTATGGTCCAAATATCGCCGGATTAGTCGACGCCTGCGCGGAAAATTTGATCTATATGGAGAATCCTTGGGGAGAACCATTGGATATTCCCGTTTGCTGTCCGCCGTCAACCGAACCCTGCTGGACGCCCGCTATTTACAGGATGGGTACGGCGAAATGCTGGGGCGAGATGCTCTACAATCCCGCAACCGATCAAATGTTTATAACCCATTGTGATAGCCCCGGTATTTGCTGGAGCGCTATCAAGATATGTCGCACTTTGGAACCGGACGGCCAGGGCGGCACGCATTGGGTTAATCACTTTGATCACACATATATCTCCGACGACAGGACAGAGTGTGCATCTTCCGGCGGAGGATCTTGCACTACAAGCTGCGGCGAATAAAATAACTTAAATTAGGCTGCGCTTATCTCTAAAACAAGCGCAGCCTAATTGCTATAACAACTTCAATAAAAATGAGGCAAGAAAATGAAAACAAGACTACTAACTCTATACATGGCGATTATTTTCATAGCTCCAATATTATGCCAGGCAAAGGACGAATGGAAAGTCTACCCTTTATACTTTGAAAATGATACTTTGTCAACAATAAATGCGATAACCCCATTAAAAGAAGGCGGAGTTCTCTTTTCTCCGTGGACAAAACTTCGCATTATTAAGGACGACACCCTGATAAAACTTAACAATCCTTCTCTGAAGTCAGATTATTATGAAATTCATAGAATGCAGGGCGACTCAAAAGGAACTGTTTGGTTGAATACTTTAGGCGGTTTAGCAAATTACACTAAAGAAGAAGGCTTCCAAAAAGTGAGTAAAATGGACTACGGCTCAACATGGGATTATGGCCCGTTAAACGGCCTTACAGTGGATGGTAACGACAATGTCTGGTTTTTAAGCGATAAGCCATACCTTACAAAATTCGACGGAGAAAAATTTACCGATTACGCTATAGGCATGAACGAATTCCCATACTACCCGATGCCAAGATTGACAGCATGGAATTCATCCGTAATGTACGATTGTCCCAAAGGCATAGTCGAATTTACCCCGCTCCCGCAAGACAGCTTCTCTTTAAAAATAACGCCTCTGAAAGAAGCAAAATTAACGGGAAAGGTTATGCGGTGTATGCAATCCGACGAATCCGGGAATTTATACGCCGCCTCCGACACAAACGATCTATCAATTTATACAAACGGAAAATGGGAAGCGATCAATATCCCGGATTCGCTAAAAGAACATTATGCAAATTGGAAACATAAATTCATAAAGCGGATAGTCCCAATAAATGACCATCAGGTATATGTGTTTTGGGCGACGCATTATTTTTTCTGTAAATACGATAGGATGACGAATAAGTGGGAAAAAATAAATTTTCCCTTTGATATAAACGATACATTGAATGCTGTAATGATTGGAACAGCGGAGATCGATTCAGACGGTTATCTTTGGATAAGTACATCATATCAGGGCCTTTTACGTTACAAACCCGAACCCAACGCCGCAGTCGAGGATGGTAATCATTATTTGGACGTATGGATAGAGCGAATTTATCCGAACCCGACTCGCGGTAACGTCCTCAGGGCAAAAGCGTTTATCCTACCCGACAGACAGGATAACATTACTGCTTATATAAGCGATATACTCGGCAACAAGCTGGTCGAAATTCCCGACAAAATTTCCGTTGATCCCTCGACGGGAGAAGCGAATATAGAATGTTCCTTGGACGGGTTAGCGAACGGCGCGTATATCTTCGTTCTAAAGAAAGGCGCCTCCGTTCAAGTAAAGAATTTTGTGAAGATTGAATAGGAAGTGGGGTCTTTCAATTGGCAATGTCCATAGAAAATCTTAAAACCGAGCAATATAGCAAAAGATCCGGCCTAGGCCGGATCTTTTTTTATTTCACTTTATTACCCTATCTCGCCACCGTAAAAGGCGCGCTCCACATCCTCCCTTCCGCGGAAATAATTGCGAAGTAGGAGCCGGGGACTAGGTCGTAAACGTTGATCGTTAAGCGGGGGCCGTCGCCGTTTAGCGTTTTTACGCTCCTGCCGAAGAGGTCGCGGATTTCCACGTTTGCGTTTGTTATCCCATTTGTAAACTCTACGTTTATCGCTTCCGTCGCAGGAACGGGGTAGAGCCTGAAGTTAGCCGATGCGAGCGGCTCATAAACGGATGTATTGCCGCCTTCGACAAGGTATATCTTGCTATTAGGCCCGAAATCGTTTGTAAAGGGCGATGCGACGAAGAGCAGATCCAAATGCCCGCTCATGCTTAAGAGGTTCGATCCTACGCCGCAAATGCCTTCGAGCTTGCCCGGGATATTCACTACATTGGTCGGCGTTTTCGAGCCGCCTTCGTAAATATTTAATCTCCCTGCGTAGGTCGTCGTAAAAGCGGCTAACGGAAGCGCAAACGTTTGCCTTGGCCCCTCTAAGCCGGTCGTCCCTGTAAGCAAAGTGTCGATCTCGAGCTGCCCGAACGGGTTGAATAAATCGATATCCAGGACCTTATGGCTGCCGTACACCGTTGCGTACAGCCGGTTAGACTCGTCATTATACAAAGAGCTGCCGTTAACGCCGAGATGGATCGATATAGAATCCGACACGGCGGCGCTTTCGGAAACCCGGCGCAGCCACAGTTCCGAATCGTCCGTGCCGGCTACCCCGACGGAGAGCGAACCAAGTACGCCCCCGGGCAGAACGATAGACTCCTGCAAGTTAACCCCGCCGACAAGCGTGGCGACTTTACTTCCCGTAGCGAGGTTGTATTTTAGTATTTTCCCCGGAGAGTCCTGCTCGTCCTGGACGCAGACCCAGAAATGATCGCCGTCGTACTTCGCGTCTACGGCTAATCCGTCGACGTGGTAATTGCGGACTATCTCGCCCGTCGCGAGATTTATTTCGCAAACGATGTTGTTAATGAAAGGAAGGAGTAAGAAGGAATTGCCAGAGACGCTGCGCTTATCGTAGCGCACAGGTAAGATCAAGGAATTAAAAGCAAACTCGGCCAGCTTAACGACCGCCCCGGACGAATGGATGTCCGAACCGTAGTTGATTTTCCAGAGCGACGGGCGAACGTCGCCCTCGTCCTCGGTCCCGTTGCTGTTCTGATCGTAGCCGAGACAAATCGCGTAGACGTACCCGTCGTATTTGCTTACGGTAAACACCTCGGACGCGCAAGACCCAACGTCGACGCTGTCAATCAAATGGAACGGCGTGTCAAAACCGCCCGCAAAGGCTGCAAGGGACAAGGCGACAAAAAGGAACAAAGAGGAAATAAACGCTTTCATAAACTCTCCAATATATCATTAGTGAATGAGTAACTATCTAAAAGATAATAGAGGAAAAATCTAGAAACAAAAATAGGCGCGGGCGTTCCTATCGTATAATCAACTTACACTTATGATGCGAAAGAGTTTCAATTTTTATCTCACGATAGTAAAAGGGGCTCCCCACTTTCTATTCCCAATCGTTATAACTGCAAAGTAAGAGCCCTGCGCGAAATTTTTTAAATCAATTTGGGAGTATGCTCCGCTCGTTTCTAAGGCGGCCCCAAGCCTGCCGGCCGCGTCGAGTATTTCGATCTTCGCGCCGGGCTGGGCGTAATCGAATTCGATGTTTAACGCTTCCCTTGCGGGCGTCGGATAGATGGAAAAAGGCGCGGTCTCTATCGGCTCGAACGCCGACGTTACATTTCTCTGTAGGAAGTATACTTTCGTATTGGGCGCGCCGTCCAAAGTGTAAGGCGAGGCGACGAATACGTTTATTTGGTTGAAGCCAGACACTTTATCCCATGCGGCGCAGAGCCCTTCCAGCTTGCCGTTCACGTACGCGCGCCCGAGTATGTCCGTCCCGCCGCAGCAGTTGAACGCGAGCAGGTCCCCGCCGTAGGTCGTCACGAGTATATTATCGTACATCGGCAGCGATTGGCGAGGCCCTTTCCCGGGCTCCGTAAGCGTAGGCAAAGTATCGGCATAACCGTACGTGACGTTTATCCTATGAAGGGCATGGCCGGTAAAGTTCGTCGCGTAGATCCTGCCGCCGCTGAAAAGGATATGATTTCCAAGTCCATCCAGAGGTATTTTAAATGCCGGGAGGTTTTTGCCGTTCGAAACGATGTCGCCGATCCATATTTCTGAGCTATCCTTGCCGTCCGGGCCGAGGCAGAGTGCGCCGTACCCGTTTTCGGAATGCATAAGGACCTGCGTGGGATTTATCCCAACCTGCGCGCTTGCGGTAATTTCCTTTGTATTTATGTCGATTAAGCATACCTGGCCGTTATTATTGGGGCCCGGGGAAATGCTGCATACATATCCGGCCTCCGCGTCCAGGTAATTCGCGTCCGTAATCTCGCCTTCGGTCGAATAAAGAAGGGTCTGAGTTCCCATATCGCAATTGACCTCGACGAGTTCGTTCTTCATCGAAGGCATAAGCAACTTCGCCTTATTATGGTTGTATTGGTCGTACCGGACGGGATATTGCAGGGAGTTAAACCGGAGCTCGATAATCTGCTGCCGGTCGGTAAATTTGCCGTTCCCGAGCCCGATCTTCCAAACGGAAGGGTTCATATCTCCTTCGTCTTTTATCCCGTTTAGGTTGGCGTCGACGCCGGCGCATATCGCGTAAATATAGTCGCCGTTCGGGCTTAAAACGACGGCTGAGGGGCGGGAGCCGACGTCCGCGCTGTCGATGACTTTATAATCTACCTGGGCTGATAAAAAACCGGGGATCGCGAAGAACGCGACCAGGACCGACAAAGGCGACAGTCTCATAAACTCTCCTTCCATTCGACTTTAGCGCTAGTCGAGCGGGCGACTAAATATTTAAATATTCAATGAATTCGACGGTTTATCGCTTGGATAATTTTGTTATTTTTCATTTTTTTCCCATGGTATAAAATAAATGGATGCGGATTTTTTTGAGAAAGTGTACGAAATAGTGGCGCTTATACCGGCCGGTAAAGTAACTACTTACGGCGCTATCGCGGAAAAGGTCGGGTTGCGAAGCTCCGCCCGCATGGTCGGCTACGCGTTGAACGCGGCGATGTACCGCGAGGATTTGCCCTGCTGGCGAGTCGTAAACCGGCTTGGGGAGCTGACCGGGAAGAGATACTTCCCGACGCCGAATTACATGCGCGAGCGGCTCGAAGCGGAAGGAATTCCGTTCGTAGGGGACGCCGTCGACCTTAAGAAATGCTTCTGGAATCCCGAATAAAGAGGGACGATTTTCTAAATAATTTTTGGCTTTCTCGTTAATTGTTTAAATTACAAAGCCTAAGCAGGCGCTTTTTCAAAAACGTAATAAGGAAACACTACGGGGTAAATATGAATTTAGTCGAAAACGCATTAGCGCTGACAAGCCCAATAACTGTTATAACTGGTAAACATAAGAATGACTTAACGCGCGAAGACTTGTTGAAGGTAATCATCGAACGCAAGCTCGAGCGCATAACTTTTCATTATACGGCAGGCGACGGCAGAATCCGTGAATTACGTATTCCTATCACAAGCCGCAAGCAAGCTGAAGTAATACTCGCAGAAGGCGAGCGCGTCGACGGCTCTTCCCTATTTAAGGGCGTAGTCGATACGGGCAAGAGCGATCTTTACGTCGTGCCCGTTTATAAGACGGCTTTCCTCAACCCGTTCGATACGAGCTCGATCGACTTTATGTGCCGTTTCTTCGATAAAGAAGGCAACCCGGCTGATTTCGCTTCCGACAACATCCTGGCGAAAGCTTCCAATATGCTCCGCGAGCGCACGGGGCTTGAACTCCACGCTCTCGGCGAACTGGAATTTTACCTGATCGGCAAGCATCCGCAAACTTCTTACCCGCTTCCCAAGCAGCGCGGTTACCATAATACTGCGCCTTTCATCAAGACGGGCGAAATACTCAACGACATGATCCGCCAGATCTCGCACATCACGGGCAACATAAAATATGCTCACTACGAGGTCGGTTCGATCCAATGCCTCGAGAGCGAGTTTGAAGAATTGAACGGCAAGACTGCCGAGCAAGTTGAGGTCGAGTTCCTCCCGACGCCAATCGAAGAGACTGGCGACATAATGACCCTCGCAAGCTGGATCGTTCGCAACGTAGCTTACCGCCACGGATTCGTCGCAACCTTCTACCCGAAGTTAGACATCGGCCACGCGGGCAGCGGTTTGCATTTCCATATGGCGTTAATGAAAGATGGCAAGAACATGATGAGCGAAGCGAACGGCGAGCTCAGCGAAAGCGCCAAAGCGCTTATCGGCGGACTCTGTCAATACGCCACTAGCTTAACCGCGTTCGGCAATATGGTCGCCGGCAGCTATCTCCGCCTCGTTCCGAACCAGGAAGCTCCTACGAAGGTATGCTGGAGCGAGCAAAACCGTTCGGCAATGATCCGTGTGCCGCTTACCTGGAGCGGAGTAAATAATCTCGCTCAAAGAGTTAACCCGCAGCAAACCACTAAGCTGGAAAATATCCCATCCCGCTCGACGGTTGAGATCCGCACGCCCGACGGCAGCGCAAACGCTCATTTATTACTTGCCGGGTTAGCTATGGCGGCCGAATGGGGATTGACCAACAAGGACAAATCTCTTCCTCTCGCCGAAGCAAGCCACGTCTGCGGCAATATTCACTCTTGCCCGGGCAGCGACGAGCTTCCGGAATTGGCGACAAGCTGCGTTGAATCGAGCGAAATACTTCTCAGCAACCGCGAGCTCTTCGAGCGCGACGGCATCTTCCCGCCGCAAGTTATAGCCAATACGGCTAACCACTTGCTCAACGAGAACGATTTGAATCTTAATAAGCGGCTACTTGCGCTCCCGGAAGAAGAGAAAGTATACGAATCTCGCAGAATAATGCACAGGCAGATACATCTTCACAAATAAGATCAATACTGAATTGAAATAAGAAAGGCGGCTCCTTGCGGGGTCGCCTTTTTTTATGGAAGCTAGATCAATTAAGAAGTTTACCTCTTTAGCTGCGTAGTCTCGGCGAGCAATTGGTCGCTGACGGTAATCGTGCGGGCCGCAGCTTCGAACGCTCGCTGTGTGGAGATCATATCCGTGAATTGAATAGTCATGTCTACGTTCGACTGCTCGAGCGAGTTGCCCTGGACGCGGGTGGCGGTCAGCGCTTCGCCGACCCTGCCCACCACAGGCTCGCCGGAGTTCGGCGATTTATCGAACATATTGCCGCCGCGACGGATAAGCCCGTCGTCGTTGGCGAATTTTGCAAGGGCGACCTGGCCGAGAAGCTCGTCGCGCCCGTTGGAGAACGAGCCCCAGATCTTGCCTTCGTCGTCGACGTTCAGCTCCACGAGCGAACCGGCGGCGGAGCCGTCCTGCGCGTATATCGTGGCGTTATTGCCCATGGCGAAGCTCGTTAGGCCGCCCATAACGTTATTGGCGTCGCCGAGCTTTATCGTTAAGTCCTTGGCGGGAGTCGAAACGTCGTCGAACAAGTGATTAGTCGAGCCAATCGCACTATTAAGGTCCGCGGCGGTAGCGGAGAGCGTAAGCGGCGTATTGAGCGTACCGTCGGCGTTAAACGTAACGGCGGCGCCGGAGAGCGTTAGGTCCGAGCCGTCGAGCGTTGCGGAGACGTCGAATTGATTCGCCGTGGCGGACTTGGCAAACGTAAGCTCGAGAGTATGCGCGCCGCCCGCGCTGTCGATTATATTAATGCTCATTTTCCGTGAATCGCCAACTGCCATCGCAGAGTTTAAGTTGCCCTTCATACTTACGTTTTGCGTCTGGTACGGGGGAGAAATTATATCCTTGCTAATGCGCAAGTCGGAGTACCCGCCCTCCAGCACGTTAATGCCCTGGGTATCCTTGCGGATGTAGCCGCGATTGTCGACAGCTACGTTGTATCCCTGGAGAAGAGCGCCCGTGCCGCTATCAACGAGGAAGCCTTCGCTGTCGTGGTTGATGGCGCCTGCGCGGGAGTAGAGCTCCTGGCCGCGATCTTTATAAACAAAATAGCCTTCGCCCTGCAGCGCAAGGTCGAGCGCGCGGTTCGTAGTTTCTATCGAACCCTGCGTCATGTCCTGCTGGATGGAGCCGAGCTTTACTCCTAAGCCGAATTGCAGCGGGTTGCGCCCGCCGATCCCGCTCTCGAGCGCCGGGCTTGAGCCCTGGCGATATACCTGGTTGAATTGTTCCTGGAAATTTGCCCGCTCGGACTTGTAGCCGAGCGTATTAGCGTTTGCCAAATTATTTGAGATAACGTCAAATCTTTGCTGGTGGGCGCGAAGCGAACTCGTGCCGATTGATAGCGAACGACTTAATCCCATTATATTGAACCCTCCGTGGTTAGATTTTATTTGGCCGATCCGTCCGTCGTTCGGGATCCGCCCCGGGAGTCTCCTTGGTTTCCCGCGGTCCGACTCTCTTTTAATTCTTATTATATGTAAAGTAATTTGATAGCGCTATGCGAACACGGCGGAATCGATGTTGGTAATAATATTGTCCTCCATTTTTTCGCGGCTCAGCATAGTAATAACCGTTTTATTTGGGATATTAACTATGAAAGCCTTATCGTCGAGCATAACGAGCGAATCGTTAAGGTTTTTCTGGCCGGCTCGCTCGACGGCCGATTGCAGTCTTTCGATATCGTTTTCGCTGAGGAGTATGTCTCTACTGGCCATTCTTGATTGCGCATGCGCGCTGAATTTAACCTTGGAGAGCTCCGAAGCGAAGATATCCTTGAACGATGGACCTTCCGCGGGTCTGGCGCCCCCGATATGGCGCGATTCAGGACTATCGGGGACGATTGGAATAAATGGCGCGCGGACGCCGTTAATTTCCGGGAACATTCGCGCTCCCCTACTGCGCCGCTATATCGGTTACGGAGCCTATAGGCGCTTCCGAGCCGTTAATTACGAGCATCGTGCCTTCGCTCTTGAACCTGACGGCTTCGATCTTGCCGAAGATGAACGTGTCGGCCGTGTAACCGGAACCGGCTCCGTCGGCCATCTCCACCTGGAAGTTGTACGAGCCGGCGGCAACGGTTGAGCCGTCAAGCCCGACGCCGTCCCACTTGAAGTAATGATCGCCGCGCGCGAGGTCCGCGCCGGAGAGCTCGACTACGTCGGCGAGCGCGCCGTTAGCGTCATAGATAGATATCCTGCCCTTGGCGGCCTGCGTGGGAAGCGTAAATCCCAGCTCGGTCGGGTTTTCGCCGTCGAATCCGATCGATTCGGAGCTAACTCGCGCCGTCTTGCCAAGCATGCCGGGAAGAGCTGAATTCGATACGGTTTGCGAAAGAGCTAAATTGGATTTGCTCTGCTCCTCGAGAAGCGAGCGAATGTCGGAAAGTTGCTCGAGCTGAGAGAATTGCGCCAGCTGCGAAGCAAATTCCTGGTTGTCGTACGGTTTCAGCGGATTTTGACTGCGCAATTGAAGCGTTAAAAGCTTCAAAAATTCGTCGCGTCCCATCGAAGCGGGGTTTACTACCGATGTAAACGACGCGGCCGCCGTCGATGTTGCCTGTGAGATTCCTTCTGTCATCCGTCAACCTCCTGTTGATGAATATTATACAATTAAAGCGCTTTATATTAAACAAATTCTTCGATTATTTTCCCCTGCCTCGTCCTGAGCCCTGGCGCTCTTTGCTCTTCCGATTCTGGGTTTAGCGTAAACTCCCGGTTCGGGAACGACTTCGGGGAGTTTTGCCTGCGCTGCCTCTCGAAGCTTGCCGAACCTTCGTCCCGCCGCTCAAAGGCGCATTCGCTTTGAGTTAATTTCAGCCCCGCGTCGGCTAGCTTTTCCTTCAGAGAAGGCATATTCGCCTCGATCGCAGCCTGGGCTTCCTTCGTTTCGGCGGTAAATTTCGCCTTGACTTCGCCGCGAGATATTTCAATTTCAACAAATAACGTGCCGAGCGTTTCAGGCGTCAATTTGAAACTCATCGCCGACTTTGCGCCGTCGGCCTGGTTGGCTATTGCTCGCGGTAGCTCCGCGGCGAGTTCCTGCATCCTAAAAGCGCGTTCCTGCGGTAAGTTCATCTCCTCGTGCGATTTAAGCTTTATGGGGGCAGCGTTTTGGCGGGCTTTCGGGGCTTCGAGCGGGGTTATGATCTGCCTTTTTTCCGATGAATTTTTTTTTCGTCCTTCAGTATTATCCTCGCCTGAGAATTTTTCCGAATCCTTTTCTGTAGATTTATCTCTTTGTATGCGAATATTAGCCGCAACCGCGGGGCGATTATTCTCATCGGCGCTCTTTACGTCTTCCGACGAACGTTTAATATTAGCCGTCGAGTTTCTCCCGCTCAATTTTTCAAGTTCTTTTACGGCGTTTTCCCCGTCCGAGGCTTCCGCCGTTTCCGCGTTTGAGCCGGGAATGACTTCCAACCCTTCTATCTTAACGTTTTCTTGGGAAGGATCGGACATGGCTTCGGGTTTTGGATTTTTGTCGTTCCAGGACAGGGAGTCTTTAATAGCGGACTTTTCGCCAATTGTTTGATAGTCCTCCATCACGATTTTTCCCTGCTCAATAGCGTCCAATGCAGCGTCGTTTGTAGCCGCAAATTCTATAATAGGCCCGGTTGATTTATGTAAGGCCTCGCCCTTGATCGTCTCCACGGCGGCGGCTGGGCGCGAGCGAGAAATATCGAGATTTTTGAGATCTTTCATGTTCGGCGGGATGGGGAATTGTACATCTGCAGCCGGCGATCCCTTTAGCGCTTTTGGATCAACCGCATTTTCCCCGCTTTGGTCTCCGGCGGTATCGCTGTTTAAGTCGCTTAAAGCGGTATCTTGGCCGCCTTCCGCGGCGGTATCGTTCAATTTTTTGGGGGTTTGATTCAGCGCGGCCAGGAGACTCGCCCCGAACCCGGTTCCTTCGGCGGCGGGCTGCGATTCGTCCTTTACGCTTTGCTTAGCGGTTTCTTTGGCTTCAGAAGCGCCCTTTGCGCCAATTTTCTGCTGCTTCGAAGTACATCCTTGTATTTTCATAGCTTTTCCGTCGTTATTAATGTTGTCCAGGTCAAAAGAGAGACTCCGCTCCCGCCGCAATCGCGGAATTGTATTATCCGCCTACGAGTAGTATAGCCGCCGCCTTCTCGGGGTCCATAGCTTCCAGAGTTTTAGCGGCTTGCTTCGGCTTCATTAGCTTTATTATCTTCGCGGCTTCAAGGCTGCCTATCTTTTCCAGCGTCTTAGCTACCTGCGCCGGCGAAGCCAGGTCGTAGATCTTAGCGAACTTAGTAAAATTAGCGCGTTGTATGGAATCCGCTTTAGCGGCCTCTTTGGGGTCCGATCCATCCTTGCCCCTTGCCTGGCCGTTCTTCGGATTATTCTCCTTTGGCAACTTCGAAGCGATAAACTTTTTAAGCGAATCCTCGGCGCGAGAACGTTTTGCGTAGCCTTCGGCAATTAATTTATGCATCGCTTCGATACTGTCGCGCATTCTCTTTAGCGCGCCCTGGCCGTAGTTGGCGGTGGCGCTCAGCTTATAGAGCGAATCCCAGAGGAGCTTTTCGCGCTTCATCGCGTCGGTGATCTTTCGATTGGCTTTCTCGCTTTCGCCCGTTAATCGTTCCATCTCGCGGAGCCGATCCTCGGAAATCAGGATCATTTTCTCCGGAGGCACGGGTGCGTTCTGCTTGTAGCCTTTGTTCATGGGTTCCAATCCTAACAGCTCGGGCTTAATTTTGTAAACGGCGATCGTCGAAGCGATTAGCGTCACGAAGAAGCCTGTGAAGATAAGGAATCCCCAGAGCAGCTGGCGTTGCGTCATAAGCGCTCCTTAGCGCGGGAAGCCCCGCCGCCGGCCACTTCGTCGAGGAAGATGGTTTCTTCGCGGTTGAGCTCGCGCCTGTGCTCGTCCAATTTCTTTTCCTTTAGCTTTTCGAGTATCTTTTCGTTTTTCATAGCTTCGGTAAGCTTTCCCCTGCGAACGCTTTCGATCTCCAGTATATGCTTTTTCTCTTTTTCCAATCTTTTGATTTCGGAAACAATAAATTCTTTGTGCTTTTGAACGGCCTGCAATTCCGACGCCCGGACCGTTCCCTTTAATTGCCCGAGCAGCGAACGGTAATACTGGCTTTGCTCGTCAATGGCGCGCTCTTTTTCGGCGCGCATATTCACGGCCTGCGCGAGCGATTCCCTGGCCAGCCCGGCGTAGTAGCCGCGCAGCTTTAAGGTGGATTCGAGCCTGAATTTAAATTTCTTAGCCATAGATTTTACTTAAATTATTTTTTCCCGCTCTCGGAAATTTGAATAAGCCGCCCGACCGTTTGGTCGTAAACTACGTTTTCGTTCACGCCCTGCGTCAGGAATTCATTAATAACCGGGTTTAGCGCAATAGCGCGGTCCGTGGAGGGATTCGAGCCTGCCTGGTACGCTCCGACGCTGATCAGGTCCTCGGACGTGCGATAAATAGCCATAGCCTGCTGTATCTTGCGCGAGGCGACGTTATGCTCTAGAGAAATTACGTCGCCCTTAACGCGGGAGACGCTCTCGAGAACGTCTATCGCGGGATAGTGACCAAGCGAAGCCAGTCGCCGGGAGAGCACGATGTGCCCGTCCAGGATGCCGCGCGCCGTGTCCGCTATAGGCTCGTTCATGTCGTCGCCCTCGACGAGGACGGTGTATAGTCCCGTGATTGTTCCTTTATCGGAGGCGCCGGCGCGCTCCATAGTCTTTTGCATGATGCTGAATACGCTCGGCGTATAGCCCTTCGTCGTCGGCGGCTCGCCGATGGTCAGTCCTACCTCGCGCTGCGCCATCGCGAGGCGCGTTACGGAGTCCATCATAAGCATTACGTCGAGCCCGCGGTCCCGGAAGTACTCGGCGATCGTAGTGGCCACGAGCGCGCTTTTAACCCGCATTAACGAGGGCGTATCGCTCGTAGCTACTATAACCACCGAGCGCGCCAAGCCTTCCGGTCCAAGATCCTTTTCAATAAATTCTTTAACTTCGCGGCCGCGCTCGCCGATTAGCGCGATTACGTTTATGTCCGCGCTCGTGTTTCGCGCAATCATGCCGAGCAGGGTCGACTTACCGACGCCGGATCCGGCAAATATACCGACGCGCTGCCCTTTGCCAAGCGTCAGCATGCCGTCGATAGCGCGTATCCCCGTTGCGATCGGCTCTTCGATTCGTTTCCTGCTTAGGGGGTTAGGGGGCGGGGCGTATATGCTTCTGCGTTCTACGCAGCGCGGTTCGGGGCCGCCGTCGATCGGCGCGCCGATGCCGTCGAGCGCCCTTCCGAGCATTTCCTCGCCGACGCCTATGCTGAGCGTTTCCCCGGTGGCGATGATTTCCATCCCCGGGGAGATGTTCGTAAGCTCGCCGAGCACCATGGAGAGTATCCTGCCGCGATCCTTAAACCCGACTATCTCGGAGCGTGAAATTACTTTCCCGCTCCTGTCGCGGAGCTCGCAGACCTCGCCGATTGCCGCCTTGGGCCCTTCGCTTTCCAAAGCGAGTCCCACGACGCGGCTTACCCTGCCGCGCTTAACGAGGCTGTCGGTCGAGCCGGCTACGCGTTCGAATATTTCGGAAAAGTTTGGATACACGCCTATTTCTCCATTTCTTTTTTCATAGCCAGCGCGAGCTTAGACAGTTGGTAATCCAATCGCGCGTCGATTGCGCCTGCCGCCGTGATAACGACGCAGCCGCCCGGCAGAATAGAATCGTCGCCCGCGACCACGACGCGCTCTATTCGCGAGGAATCGCTCGTCAACGCGGACTTAGAATTTGTTAAAATCTCCACGTCGTCCGGGTGCGCGCAAATACGAATGATCTCGTCCTCGTCGGCGGCCTCGATAGCGCGACGGGCCTGCTCGAGAACGACGCGGGAGCTTTCCGAGGCTTCCGCGCGCAGGATATAAAGCGCGGTCTTCATCGCCAGGTCAATTACCGTATCGGACAGTCGCGAGACGCTTTCGTAATAATTCGATTTGAGTTCCTCCGCCACCTGGTCTATGCGGCGAACCCATTCCTGGTGCGCCTCCAATTCCGAGGCCATAACCGATTGCGTGGCGTGCTGTCCGTCTCGGAAGCCCTCGTCGTAAGCCTTCTGCACCGTTTCCCGGACTTCTTCCAGGGCTAACGCGTCCCGCTCGACGTTTCTCAATGAAATTTCGATAGGCTGGTTCGAATCCGAGATTGTAAATATCTCCGTAAATACGGATTTTACAGGTTTCGGCGGCTCCTCCCGCCCCTCTTCGTCGAGCGAAACCTGGCGGGGGGCAAAGTCCGTAAGCGAGAGCCTTCTCCATTCCTCGTCGATCGCGGCCTGCGAGACGAGTATCTTCACTTTCTTTTTGCGACGCTGCGCCTTGATAACGACTGTGCCCATAATAAGCCTTATACGAAGATGTCTTCTTTACCGCGACCGCCGATTGCGATTTCGTCGTTGGATTCGAGTTGCTTGATAATATCCACGATGCGCATTTGCGCAGCCTCGACGTCCTTCAGCTTGACCGGTCCCATAAAGTCGAGCTCTTCCTTGACGACCGCCGATGCGCGATCGCTCATGTTCTTGAATATCTTATTCTTAATTTTTTCTTCGGAAACTTTTAGCGCAAGCGCAAGGTCGCGTTTGTCGACTTCGCGGAGAATGCGCTGGATGCCCTTGTCGTCGATTAGCACGATATCCTCGAAGAGGAACATGAGTCGCTTGATCTCGATCGCCATGCTATAGTCCTTCTCTTCGATAAATTCGAGCATGGACTTCGCCGTGGCGTTGTTGCTCTTGTTCAGGATATTAGCCACAAGCTGCGCGCCGCCGGCCGCGGAGAGATTTTGCGATAGGGTGGCTTCGCCGATCTGGTCCACGACGTGCTCTATTTCCGATACCAATTGCGGGGAGACCTTGCCTATCGTCGCAATTCTCATAATCGAGTCCGAACGAATGTCCTCCTTGAATTCATTTAGCACTTCAGCGGATTGGTCCGGCGGAAGGTGCGAAAGAATAAGAGCGATCGTCTGCGGGTGCTCCTTCGAGAGGAAGTTAGCCAGCTGCGCCGGATCGGACTTTTTCAATATATTAAAACCGCGCACCGTCGTTAGGACGCGGATCTTTTCTATAATTTCTTTGGCTCTTTCAAGCCCGTAGCTCTTTTCGAGCAGGGATTGAGCGAAATCGAGACCGCCCTCGACCATATAGGACTGGGCCGTCATGAGCTGATAGAATTCCTCGATGACGTCTTCAACGACAACGGGCGGAATATCCCGTAAATTCGTGATTTCTACGGCTATCTGCTCGACTTCCTTCATGTCGAGCTCCTTAAATATCTTAGCCGCAATGTCGACGTCCATACTCATGAGTAGAACCGCCGCTTTTTGCTTGCCGGTCAATTCGCCGAGAGCCGACGATTTTTTCTGTACTGCTTGTGCCATGCTTGCCTCAAAGCAATTATTTTGCCATGCCTTAAATTATTCGTCTATATCTTAGGAACGTAAAATACTATTTTTTTTATTTCGCCGCAATCGCCGCAATTATCTTGCGTTTAATTCGCCCAATACGTAGAATACGAGTAAATTTACAATTTTCGCATGCTACCCCGCCGCTGGCGAATATTGTAATAAGCGCCATATTAGCCACACCGTATTGAAACTTTGGAACAAATTTTGCGTTAAATATTAATATTATAATGAACATCAAATCTCAGGAATTATAATGCAGGAAATCAACCAAAATCCACAAAATCCTCAGTATCCTCCGCAGCAATACGCGCGCGCTTACGCCCCCCGCAGGCGTTCCCGTTGGTGGATCCCGGTGGTGATCATCGTCGCCTTACTACTCATTTTTATACTATTGATCGTCGGTATGTTCGGCTTTGTCGGCTCTTCTTTCTTCGGCGAGCGAGACGTGGAAGTAAAATCAAATTCCGTGTTAACTCTCTCGCTTTCCGAGGTAAAAGAATTCGCGGGCACGAGCCCGTTCGACTTTACCGGCGGCGCGCGGGCAAACTTATTCGACATGATCCAATCGATTAAACGCGCAAAAACGGATAAGAATATCCGAGGCATTTACATTAAGCCCGGAGTCGTAGGCGTTCCGCCCGTAAAGAGCTCCGAACTTCAGAACGCCCTGCTCGACTTTAAGAAATCGGGTAAGTTCATTTACGCGTTTTTCGAAGCGGCAAACGAGAACGGTTACTTTTCCGCTCTTCCCGCTGATTCTATCTTTATGCCCACCGAGGGAATGGTCGAGCTGAACGGTTTTGGCGTTACCAACGTATTTTTAAAGGATATGCTCGAAAAGGTGGGAATCAAATTTACCGTGGTGCAATTTGAAGAATATAAGTCCGCCGGCGAGCAGCTTTCGCGTATGCAGTACAGCGACTCCGCGCGCAAGGAAATACTTGAACTGCTTAGCCAGCGCGCCGAAACCTTCATCTCCAAAACTGCCGAGCTAAGGAAAATACCCCGCGACAAGATAGCCGACGCGCTACGCAGGGGCGTCTACACCGCCGAGGAAGCCAGGAACGAGCATTTTATCGACGCTTTGAAGAGCGAATCCGACCTTAAGGACATGATGAAGAGAAAAGTCTTTGGGCGATTCGATCCCGAAGATAAATTGCATTTCGTTTCGATCCACGATTACTCCGCCGCAAGCTCCGGCCGCACCAAGGAAAGCTACGATTCCGATAAGCAAATTGCAATTATTTACGGTTCGGGGGAAATCTCCAGCGGCAAGATGGCCGAGAATCCCTTCGCAAGCGACGACGGTATTCGCTCGGGAGATTTCGTGAAGAACCTGCGCAAGGCGCGCGAGAACAAAAAGATAAAAGCGATCATACTTCGAATCGACAGCCCCGGCGGATCCGTTATCGCATCCGACGAAATATGGGAGGAGATCCGCAAAACGCGCCAGGTCAAACCCGTATACGCTTCAATGAGCGACGTAGCGGCCTCCGGCGGGTACTACATGGCGATGGCTTGCGACACTATTATAGCTCACCCGGAGACAATTACAGGCTCGATCGGCGTTATACTCGCAATTCCCAACTTTGCAGGCGCTAAGGACGTTTTCGGTTTTAGCTCGGACACGGTTTCCGTCAATCCTGAAGCCCAGTTCTTTAACGGCCTTTATCCCTATTCCAAAAAAGATATGGATCGAATTGTCGGCATATCCCGCGGCATTTACAATAGGTTTGTCTCGAAAGTCGCTCAAAGCAGGGGCTTTACGTTCGAGCGCGCGCGCGCTCTCGCTAAGGGCAGAATTTGGACGGGCGCCGAGGCAAAGGAACGCGGGCTTGTAGACGTGCTCGGCGGTATTGATAAGGCGATCGAGATAGCGAAGAGGAGAATAGGCGTACCGGAAGGAAAGAAGGTGAGGATAGTTACTCTCCCCCGCCGCGTAGACGCTTTCGCATCGCTGTTGAGAATATTCCATTCCGACGACGACGACGGGGAATCCGTAAATGCGAGCGCAGCAAAGTTTGCTAAGGCCTTCGGCCTTACGCCCGAGCAATATGCGTTAAACTCGCAGTTCATGCCGGACGAGATGAAACGCGGCCTGGGCTATTTATTCCGCCTATCGGAAATGTCGAAAAAAGAAAAAGTACTAATGGCTCTACCGTCATATTTCGTAATTCAATAGAATTTGAATGATTTAAACAAATGGCGAACCCGAAAAGGTTCGCCATTTTTTATTTTCTATGTACTCGAATTAAAATGCGTACCCGGCCGTAATCGATATCGGCGTTTGCGAGCCAACCGAACCAATCTTTAGCATGATCGTAGCGGCTGAAAAATCAACTCCAACGCCGAAGCTCGAGGAGTTCAGGTAAGTTCCTCCTCTAATTCCCTCTATCCAAAGTCCTGTTACGCCTGAAGTCGCCATAACAAAGAAATTGGCCGGTTGCAGGCGCGTAAAGTTCACCTTTAAGCCCGCCTCCATTGGAATCATTGCTGCGTTGTCGTTATTGTCGCCTGAATGGAACTGCAGCCCTGTATTTATCAGCGCTGAAAAGTTCGGGCTAATGCTCTGCTCGTACATGTAGCCGAGTATAAAGAAATTTGAATTATCGTTCTCTTCGTCGATCGAAATACCAGCGTAGACGGTCTGCCGGGGATATGTCAACTGGCCGTAGGAATTCTGTGCGGCAATTACAGTTATAGCGACTATTGCCAGGTAGAGGGAAAAGATTTTTATTATACGCATAGCTACTCCATCATTAATGTTTAGTAAAAATCAATTATTTCTTAAAAAAAACGAATACTATACATTTATATTATTTATTTATAATAATATGACCCGCTAACTTCGCATAAAAAAGAAAGGGCGGGAATGATCCCGCCCTTCCAGGTGATGATTAACTATATATGTTAAGCTTATTTAACGATAATCATCGGTTCAGCGGCGCGGAAAGGACCGGCCACGATCTGGTACGTATAGGCGCCGCTCGAGAGAAGCTCGATCGGGATGCGTACCGAGTGCTTGCCAGCTTTTATCTCGCCGTTGACAACGGTGGATACAAGCTCGTTATTCGAATTGAAGATGTTCAACTGAACGTCGCCGTCGAATGCAGTCTCGAATTGGATTTCGCCGCCGCGGGAATCGATCGGGTTAGGAACGATCTTGGCAAGGCTGTACTGGTTCGAGCTTACTACGATAGAACGAAGTTCGTCGCCGCAGACTTCCGAAAGCTTGGCCGTCGGATGAATGGTGGACTGATAGTCAACGCATTGATCGTTGTCGTCGATTACGTGGCTGATAACGGTCGGTATGTCTTTCGACTGTACTGGAAGACCGGTTTCAGAGTCCTTGAACCAAGGCAAGAACGCGAATAATTCAACTCTCAATACTTCGTATGCGTTATCGGTAGTTATCTTGGTCGTACCGCGGAGCTTAACGTCGATTGTCTGCTCGTTCTTGGAGTCGTCAACCGTGATGGTCGGGACGCCTACGATCTGCCAATCCGCCGGGAGGCCCGCGCCCTTGAATATCTGCAAGCTGCCGCCGTCGCTGCGAACGTCGAGGAAGTTGCGCAAGTGCGTGATCTTAATGTTGTATTCGGTTACGTTGGCGAGGTCCATGTTTTCGCCCTTGTCTACTATAATCGAATAGGTGATGCCGCTTCCCTTATCGGGCGAGACTTCAATGTCGGGCTTACCGTTAATAACGCCCCTGGTAACGCGCGAGAAGTGCGAGCTCTTACCGCTAACGGGAATCGTTATGGTTTTCAGGTCGGGATCGATCGCGTTTGTCTTGAAGACGATATTTGCAGTATGAGTAGGAGCCGATACGCTGATAGGAGCGTAAGTGACGGTAACGTCTACTTTCTTACCGAAAGGTATGGTAAAACCGGTTTGCCAGCTTGCGATCGGCGTATTGTCGATAGCAACGTTAGTAATCGAGAAGGAGTTCGATGCGTCCGCGTCGACAAATAAATCGTCTTGCGCGATCGAAATGTCGCGAGTACCGGTGTTAGCAAGGCTAACCTGTATTGTAGCCGTAGTGTTTGCGCAGATAGCGGGTTCCAGGCCGGGAGTAGGAACTAAAGCCTCAGTAATACCAAAGCCGGTCCATTTCGAGGTTTGATCCGCTTGCGCGTCGCTTATGCTGACCATTTCAGCGGAGTGCACGCCGTAACGCTGAGCGTAAAACTCGGCGGGTATATCTACGTATTGACCCGGTTGGAGAACTATCGGGAAGTTAACCAATTGGTTGTTGTCGTTCATCATATTTGTAAGATCGTAAGCGAAGCCTTCGGAACCAGGATTACCAGTTCCATAGCTGGTGTTGACCGCGCCTGCAGGATTTGTCGTGAAGCCCGTTATCGTGAGCGAATCGGAATAAGGACCCCAATTCTCGTTCGTGTAACGAACTACTCTACGCGAAGGAGCGGCGCCGATGATAACTTCTTTAAAGTCGACGTCGGACGTAATCGTGCGGGGATAAATACCGATACCTTCAAGAATCGCGGTTACGGTAGGAGCGTCGCTTTCAAAGTTAATTGCGAGCTTGTGTTCGCCTTCGACCATAGGATCGAAGTATACCATGAACGTACGGCTTTCGCCGACGGGCACCGATACGTTGAGATCGGCTAAGTTATCTACTAAGTTAAGGTATTGCCCGTTCTTAAGAACTTTGAATGCTTCGGGGTTCTTAGAATTAGCGGCGTCAACCGTAACGTTCTTCATGCTTGTCGCCTGGCTGCCGTCGTTGGTCAGCTTAATGCCGCCCATAGGAGCCGGGTAAGGAGTAAAGTTGAACGGAGCGGCGTCGTACTTCGGCAGGTGAACGCGCTTGCGTAACCAATTTTCATTCGTTACGGTAAGAGCCGGTTCGATACCTTCGCCCGTGATAACGCAGACGGAGTCGATTGCGTTCGCGTCGTTGAAGAATACTACCTGGTCGGTGTAAGTTTTAACTGCGTCCGGGGTAAACCATACGCGGAACTGGAGTTCCTTGTTAGGAGCCAGGAACGCGGGGTTGTCGGTAGTTATGCCTAGGTCGGCCAAATCAGTCGTAAAGACTGCGTTCGACGGGCCCGTGTAGCCAGTGATGACGAGTTCCGTGTTGCCGGTGTTTTTGATAACGGCAGTTATAGGATTGCTTTGCTTGTTAACGGTCGTCTTCGGGAAAGCAACGTCTGAAACTTCGATTCTCGGGGTTCCTACGCCTGCGCTAACGAAACCGGTGTATGCGAAGATACAATCGTCGCCGACGCCGACAGAGTCGTTGAAGGATCCTTCAGCGGTAGCGTTGAAGGTAATCGTAAAGTCGCGGCTGTCGTTCGGAGCCAGCGGAATTTCAGGGTCGAAAGTATAGTTTAACGTAAAGCCTTGATTTTGCTTTAATAATCTAAGATTAGAAAGCTTAACGTAGGCTGCCGCGCTCTTGTTCGTTACTTTAAACGGAACCGTAAGCGTTCCGCCGTTCTTGAATTTACCAAAATTCTTTACGCGGGGAGTAATTTCAAGCTTGGTCGCCCAATGCTCGATTACGACGGTCGTATCGTTGCCGGCGCGGTCGGTAAATGTGATGACTGCGCGAGCGTCGAGCTTAGGATTAATAGGAGTAAGTTTCCATTCAACGTAGCGATCTTCGCCGGGGATGAAAGTGTCATACTCGAACAGGTAGTTATAGCTATTGTCCTTATCGAAGTAGATAACGCCCATATTGGAACGCGCGCTGTCTTCTTCCGGCATATCGTTTACGTACGCGGGCTTCTTAGCGGCCAATGCGCGATCGGGAACGTAGCCCTGGCAATCTATAGTATAGTATACGTCGGGAGCTACGGTATCGGGACGCTCGAGGTCGACGGTCGCGACGGACGTCGGGAAGCCGTAGGAGTCGTAGCTGGAGAAGCCGTATGCGTATGCGGCAAATTTATCCTTTGCGCGTACGTGGTAAACGCCGTCCTCGGGAAGCTTTAATTGCTTGCAGTAGAATTTACGCGCGGGGGTCGGGTTCGTCGGATCGGTAAACTCGTAGCCGGGAGCGCCGTCGAACTTCATGCTGATAGGGGTCCAGATGAGATCGCCGACGGAGTTGAACACGCCGATTTCAAGATCTTCAGGGATCTGGCCGCTTTCGGTAGCCTGGTATACGATATTTACATAGTTGACGTCGAACTTCAAACCGCCTTTGATACCCGGCGTATTGAATACGATTTGATTTTGGAACTGCTCGATAGGAGTTTGAGCCAATTCGAAAGGATCGCTCTCTATATTATCGTCCTGCTGGCCAGGATTGTATTGTACGACGTTAAATCTCTTGTCGGAGAGCATCGTTACCGCCTGCGGAACTCCTTCTGCGGCGCGAACCTCGATCCAGCCTTCGTTCTCGGGTCCGAACTTGCTCGGAACCGTACATACCTGGTCGGTCCAACCGTTGCGGAAGACCGTCGTGTTATTCTGGCTGGCAAATATGCGAACGGGAGAGTTGTTTAATCTATCTTTAATGGGAGTGACGTAGTACTTCGTTCCCCAGACGTGCATCGGCATGTCCTGCTCGATGATAACGTCGCACGCGGCTTTCGTTATAGGGATGTAAGCGCAGAAGTTGCCGGAGTAGCAAGCTACGGGCTTATCGGCGCGGACGTAGCTGCCGGTGATGTCGGGCTTGTGGCCGCGGGCCGGGATGAGCCAAACGTCGCCTTTGTTGATGACTTTCGTGTCGCTCTTGCCGGGGGTTAAGATCTTGCCTTCAAGAGTTTCGACGCGACCGTTGCCGCGACCGCCGTAGGTAAACGTAACGCGCGTCTTATCGTAAGCACCAACTATAGCGGTGTAGGAGGTCAGGTACTGGCCTGCTGGATCGGGATCGTCCGAGGGGCCGTTGTAGCCTGCGACGACGTATTCCTTACCAAGCGAAGCTATCGGGATAGCCAAATAGCCGTCGGAAGTGTACGGGTAGCGGATAAGGCCGTAGCAGATGATAGGAGCGTCGGCCGTAACCATAACGGCGCCGCCCGCCCATACCTGCGCCGGCTCGGGAAGGTCGCGGTCCTTTGATTTAGCGGACACTTGCGCGATGTTGTAGGGAATAAACACTTCCGCAATATTATTCGGAATTGTTTGAATGTTCTTCTCCCAGTCTTTGGAGTTCACGCGAACTTTTACGTTCGCCTTCGTTCCGGAGGAGATGTAAACTCGGATGCCGGGGACGCCCACGCCGTTCGGCGGACGATCCTCTACCCAGCCGGGGAAGAATCCTAGCGCGAATTCCATGCCCTGGTTGTTAGCGCCAAGTAGCTTCGGCAAATTCTTCTTGATCTTTTCCAGATCAGCGTCGGCTCTGCTAATGCTCGATGCAATTAATACGAGGGTTAGCAAACCGACCATCCATCCGGTCAATTTCTTTGTCATAGTAAAACCCTTTAATGTTATTAGAGTGTTAATAATTCTATTAAATTTATTTTATTCAATATCATATTTTCGAAAAAGTTACAATTCGAATCCTTATTATACCAAAAAAAATCGTCATTTCCAATTTTTTTATTCAAAAATTTCTCCTACGCCCTTTGCCGGGGTTAAGTCATATCTTCTCAAGGATTTAAAAAACGCCTGAAATGACTCTCGTAGTATATTCAGCTACAACAGTCTCGCAGAAACTGTTATATATTTAACCTATACAAACAATCGAGATGCCGTTTTGTTACACCTGCTCGGAAAAAAAATTTATTTGTTTTCCTAAAGCCTCTTCCAGCAATAACTTACGGCGGGCGGCTCCCCACAGTTCTATATCGGGGTCTTCCGAGTTTTTGCTATAAATCAGGAAAACGCTTACTTCCCCGTTTTGCGTTTCAGCGCGAATAGCGCTAATAAGCTGTTGCTGGCGGCGATCGATGCCTTCGGCAATTCTTAATATGCCAGCAAGAACTTTAACGATGGATTGATTGGCGGGCGAGAGCTTTTGAAAGCCTTCATGCTTTTTCTTAGGGTGGCTTTTCCTATGGTATCTCGCGATGTTTGCGATTATCTCCGCTTCGCTGTTAGTGAAGCCGGGCATATCGCAATGAGTAATTATATAGTATGAGTGCTTGTGGTGCTGATCGTGCGATATGTGGTAGCCGACGTCGTGCAGCAGGGCGGCCGCCTCGAGGAACTCCCTCTCCTGCCCGTCGTATTTGTGCTCGCTCTTTAGATCGTCGAACAGTTGCAGCGCGAGATTCTTAACGTGCTCGGCATGCCGCATAGGCGTCTGGTAGACGTGGCAGAGATTATAAATGGTTTGGTAGCGTAGGTAGCTTAGGTGATTGTACTCGCTGAGCGCGCTGCGCTTCTGCATCGTATCAAAGACAATCCCTTCGCGCAAAGCGTACGGCGAAACGAGTAATTTGGGAATATCGAGATTTTCGACGACGCGCTCGAGAACGAGAGCTCCGCCAAGGATAATATCGGACCGCTTGGGGTCCATGCCCGGTATCTCGGCTCTTGCCGCTGGCGTCTCCGCGCGGGCCATCGCCCCGATCGCCGAGTTTATCTCCTCGCGCGTTATGCATACCCCGTTTAATATATCTGGAACTAATTCGTTGCGGGCCGCCATCGCGATCGCGGCTATGTTTTGAATGGTGCCTGCGCAGCCGACAGTCTGATCGAACCCGATCTCCTTCAGCCGGTTCAGTATTGGGGCCCATTCGCCTCGTATATAATTCCTGCAGTTAGCGATTTGCTGCGCGAGCGGTTCGTCGGTTTCAAAGAAACGCTTCGTCATGCGGATAGAGCCGATCTTTTCGCTCTGGCTGTAGAGGACTTCGCCCCGGTACCCGATGGTAGTTTCGGTGGAGCCGCCGCCTATGTCGACGACTAAAGTTTTATGATCGTAAATCGGCAGGGCGTGGAGGGCCCCAAGATACGTGAGCCTGCCCTCCTCGACGCCGGTGACGACTTCGAGCTCGATACCGCAACGTTCGCGCACTTTCTCTATAAACTCGTCGCGATTGGAGGCTTCGCGGACGGCGCTCGTGGCTACCGCCCGAATGAGGGCGCGCTCGCTGCGAGCGATCTTTACGAATCTGTCCAGGGTCGACACGCCGCGATGGATAGCGTCCGGCTCGAGGTACTTCATGTCCCCGCCGCCGCTGCCAAGGCGCACCATCTCCTTTTCACGATTAATGATCTGCAATAAGCTCTTTTGGTTCACGCTCGCAATAACCATATGAAAGGAATTTGTCCCTACGTCGATCGCGGCTATCTTTAGAGCTCGTTTCATATCGTCGCGTTCAATCAGTTAACCTGGCCGATGACCCAGGGCTTTTCGGGTTCCAACAGGCGAAGAACTTCGTCAAGATTATCGGGGGATACGACCGCTATTAAGCCCGCGCCGAGATTAAACGCGCGTCGCATTTCCTCGTCGCCGAGCTTGCCTTCGCGGCGTATTAATTGGAATATCTCCGGCGCCTGCCAGCTATTCCAATCGATATCCAAAACGCAGCCCTTTGGGATAATCCTCTTCGTATTGCCGATAATACCGCCGCCGGTAACGTGCGAGAGCGCGTTAATTAGATCCGCGTCGAGCAGCGGCTTGATTACAGGATAGTAGGATCTGTGCACCGCCAGCAGGGCTTCGCCTAACGTGGCGCCAAGAGAATCGATCCTATCGCTTGCGGAATACTTGGGGAACAATACGGCGCGGGCGAGGGAATAGCCGTTGGTGTGCAATCCAGTCGAGGGTAGGGCGACCAATACGTCGCCTTTCTTAACCCTCGAGCCGTTTAAAACTTTTGATTTTTCGACAACTCCAACAATAGTGCCGCTCATGTCGTATTCGCCCTCGTTATAGAAACCGGGCATTTCCGCGGTCTCCCCGCCGATAAGCGCGCAACCGTTTTCCGCGCACGCTTTGGCGAATCCCCCGATAACCTGCTCGGCGACCGAAGGCTCGAGCTTGCCGGTAGCGAAGTAATCGAGGAAGAAAAGGGGCTTAGCGCCGCAAGCCAGGATATCGTTTACGCAGTGATTGACCAGGCACTGCCCGACCGTGTCGTGCTTGCCGGCCATAAATGCGATCTTCAGCTTGGTGCCGACGCCGTCGGCGCTTGCGACTAGAACGGGATGCTCGTACTCCGGGAATTTCGCGTCGTAAAGCCCGCCGAAGAGGCCGATCTCGCTGAGCACGTTGGCATTAAACGTCGAGCGTACTAAGGGTTTAATTCTATCGACGGTTTCTTCGCCGGCTTCGATATCCACCCCGGCGCTTTTATATGTTAAATTCATTTCTATATGGAATTAGTCAAAAGAACAAAATTAAGAAAAAAAGGACAATTATTTGCCGGTGATGGTAAATTCAACGCGCCTGTTCCGCGCCCTGCCCTCCTCCGTGGAATTATTTCCAACGGGTTTGGATTCGCCCATGCCCGCCACTTTAAGCCGCATGCGGTTTACTCCGAGCTTAACGAGGTAATCGGCCACGGCTTGAGCGCGCATAAGCGACAGCTTTTGGTTGCCGTCTGCCGGTCCAACGTCGTCGGTATGCCCGGTTATCTGGATCGTCATACCAGGATTTTCATCCAGTAAATCCCTTAGACGTTTCAACTCGACAAATGATTCCTCGAGCAGTTGGTACTTAGCGAATTCAAAGAAGATATTATTGATCCTGACGGTCTGCCCCTTCTCTATGGGAGCCAATACTAAATCGCGGTTAATCTCGGAGTAAGTTTTTAAATTTCTTAGATCGACGTTTTCGTTTACCGCTACGAAGCCCTCGGCATGCGCAAGGAATCCGTATCGTTTACCATAGGGCAGGGCGATCTGGTACTCGCCCGTCTTGGGGTTCGAGCGGATCTTACCGACTTCGGTTCCTTCGGGGAGCGTTTCATACGTAATTGTCGCCTCGACTGGCTGCTTCGTCTTCTGGTTCAGCACCTTGCCGCGCACGAGCGTAACTGATTGAGGTCGCGCTTTCTCGGGAACGAATATGCGGAATATGTCCTCGCGACCGAAGCTCTTCTGCGTCGAAACGAAGTATGCGTAATCGCCCTTCGCCGTTATTGTATAGTAGGCGTCCCAATCGGCCGTGTTGAACAGCGGCCCTAAGTTCTGCGGCTCGCTCCACTTCGTCCAGGTCGAATCCAGCCTGCGCGAGATAAACATATCGTTGCTGCCGTAGCCGAGACGGCCGTTGGTCGAGAAGTACAGCGTCTGCTCGTCGGCGGCTATAAACGGGGTCACTTCGTCGCCCGCGGTATTAATCCTCGAGCCAAGATTACGAGGCTCGCTCCAGGTGCCGTCATCCTCAAGAAAACTTACGTATAGATCGTTGCCGCCGTAGGAATCTTCTCCGCCGATCGATATGATAAGGACCTTTCCGCTCGCCGAGAGGCTCGAGCTCGTGCTCTTTTGCAAATTCTTATAATTCTTTATAAGAAGGGGCTTGGGGAAGCTCCATTCGGTTCCGTTGAATTCGCTCATAGATAGGCCGCGGCTCATCCCGCCGCCCGGCACATAAATATTGCCAAGCAGCATGGTATTGCCGCCGGGGGTAATCGCCGCGGCGAAGTTGGAATGCTCGTTATTTATCGGCGGACCAATATTGATCGCCGGGCCGAATTTGCCCGTACTATCATCCATATAGGAGACCCAGACGTCCTGCAGCTTTTCGGAGCCTATGTTCTGCGGGTGAAGCTCGCGGGTAAAGTAAAGCGTTTTCCCGTCCGGGGAAATAACGGGCGCAAGCTCATGCCATTCGGAATTAACGTTCTCGCCGAGATTTTCCGGGGTCGATTTTACGTTTTCTACGGGTAGGAGATTTATTTCGTATCCCACCGGGGTTTTATTATCTGAAACGCCTATGGCGTCCACCTGGTAATGCTCGGTATAGGATATGGTTGATAGTTCAATCCTGGCGTATTTTACGGGGAAAGGCGTTCTATCGAAAAATGCGTTCATCATCCTGCCTTCATGCTGCACCACGACCGGCGTCACGTTCTGGTAGACCCTTTGCGAAGCGGTCTGAAGGCTATCCATTAATATTATTTGGGTGATAGCCCCCGGGTTTAAGTTCTCCGAAACGGAGACTTGCTCGGCAAAGATTGCCGTCGCGAATTCCACCACTATGAACTGCACGCCTTCGGAAGCGGGGCGAGCGCGCCATGCCGTCGGGCTTTCGCCGAAGTTTGCCGAGACGCTCGGCGGGCCGAGGACTTGATTAGCCGAATACTGGGTTGGGGAATATTGCCAACTAAAATCGACGACTTTCGAAGCCCATTCAGTGCGGGCGAAAGCAGCGCTCGTTAGTGCGGCCATAATTAGAATAGCGAACAATGATTTTCTTAACATTTTTATGCTTTTTTTATTATTTGGCATACTTTGCAAGGTAAATATAAGATATTATTCGATATCTTTTAAACGACTTCTCAGGGCGCTGTAACTTATTCCCAAATATCTCGCCACGTCGGCTTTCTTCCCGTTAAATCTCTCCATGGCTTTAGCTACGATTTTCTTTTCCAGGCCGACTAAATCCAGCCCGTTTTCAGGTAGCGAGAAATTATCGAAGGGAAGCTCCGGGGCGTCGCCGGCTCCGGGGTTGTCGGGCAGGTCCAGGTGCTCGCGACGGAGTTCGATGCCCTCGCCGAGCATCACCGCTTTTTCGACAGCGTATTTTAGTTCCCTCACGTTGCCGTGCCAGGGACAATTTTCAAGCGCGCGGAGCGCGTCGGGATGGATCAGCTTAAAGCGCTTTTTTCGTTGAGCGGACGCCTCCTCCATAAATAAATAAGCGAGAGGGCCCACCGAGCTTTTCACCGCTCGCAGCGGCGGCAGCTTTATGTATCCGTAATTCAACCTGTGATAGAGATCTGCGCGGAAGGTTCCCTCGGCGGTCATCGCTTTAAGCGAACGATTCGTCGCCGCGATTATCCTCAGGTTTACATTTATCGGTTGCGATCCGCCCACGCGGTAGAAGGATCTTTCCTGGAATACTCGCAATAGCTTCGCCTGCATTTCCAACGGCAATTCCCCTATCTCGTCCAGGAAAAGCGTCCCGCCTCGCGCCGCCTCGAGCTTGCCCTTCATCCCGGAGGACTTCGCGCCGGTAAACGCGCCGCCTTCATAGCCGAAGAGCTCGCTCTCGAATAAATTGGGCGAGATAGCGGCGCAATTTATAGCTACGAACGGCTTGCCCGCCGCCCCTTCCCCGTTATGAACTATCTCGGCTATTACTTCTTTTCCGCAGCCCGTCTCTCCTTCGATCAAAACCGGTAGATCGGTCTCCGCGGAATATTTCAATGCGAGCTTATATATTTCCTCCATTTCGGGGCAGAAAAATCCGCTCCGCCGACCTCGACTATCGGTATAAACGACGCCTCGTGAACGCCGGACTGGCTTTTGCCTGATGGAGTCGACGTCCGGCTGGGCGTCCGGCTGCGATTTATGATCGGACTCCAACCTATCGATAATATTTTTAAGTAAGCTAATGTTAACTGGCTTAACGAGGTAATCGAAAGCGCCCTGCCGGAGCGTTTCTAACGCGGAATCCAACTCCGCGAATCCCGTTAAGAAAACTACTGGAAGGCTTGAAAGCTTTTCGTTGCTTTTTATTTGCCGCAACAGCTCGGCGCCGTTCATTTGCGGCATTTTCATATCAGTGATTACAAGATCGAAATTTGTCGTTTCAATAAGCGAAAGCGCCTCAGCCCCGGAGTCGGAGATAGTGACTTTATGCTCGAGCAGGCCCGATAAAAAATCAGCCAGGGTCTCGGCGCTCATCTTGTCGTCGTCAACTATTAATATATCCATTTATCCAGTACCACATGTAATTACTCAAGAGTATCTTGCGCTGAAGGGAATTCTATAATAAATTCTTCGCCGACGGAGCAATCGCCCTGCCGAATGCCCCCGTTGTTCTGATTGACGAGCATCTGGGCGATAGCCAATCCCAACCCGGAACCGTCAGTCGCAGCAGACTCGCGCTCGAACGGGTCGAACAGCTTATCGAAGGGGACGCGTCGGAATCCCGCGCCGTTATCAGATATTCTTATTTCAACTTTATCTGAACGTCTCCGCAATTTTATTGCCAATCGCTTATTATTTCCCGGGGACCTATCGAGAGAATCTATTGCCTTTAAGGCTAAATTGTTGATTATCATTTCAAAATGGGCGGAGTTAACTTTAATTAATCCCGTTCCCTTTGGGCAGTCAATATCCAGTTTTATCTCATGGTTGAATATCTTTTGTTTTATCATCGAAAGAGCGTTCTCAATCAGCGTCGCGGGGTCGGTCGGTTCGGAAGCAATGAGCGGCTCGGCGGACCAGTACATCCTGATCTGCTTAACGATCGTATCGATCCTCTGCGCGGCCCCGGAAATTCTCCCGATCAATTTAGTAAAAGGTTCGGGAAGGACGCGCCCGTTTATATCGTTCCAGTTCATAATGCCGTCGGTGGCGATGCAAATCGCGTTGAGCGGCTGATTGATCTCGTGAGTCAATCCTCCCGCTATTACCCCGACGGAAGCCATTCGAAGCGATTCCTCGAGCATCTTTTCGTTCTCGCGCATCTTTAGAAGAGTTTTCAATTCCGTCATGTCGCTTATTATAACGTAATATGCCGAACCTTCCCTGGAGCCGGATACCGTGCAGGCAAAGTCGCCCGCTTCGGTCTTCAGGGAAATATCCCCGCGCCCGTTGGCGTCCCCCCCGGCGATAGCTGTCATCGCTCTATCGTACTCGGAATGAAATTCGACAGGCACGAATTCCCTTAGCCCCCGCCCGAGCGCGTCGCGCCGTTCAACGCCGAGCATTCCCGCCAGCGTTGAGTTTAAATCGGTTATTCTCAGCGCTTCGTCCAGCCTGGCAAAGCCGAACGGCGATCGCTCGAGCGCGCTTATCGGTATGGTAGCTCTTTCGTCCATGAATTATACCTTTACTACAAATCTAATTACTAAATCGAAATGCGCCTTAATCAGCGGAAAAAATCTCTCCGGCTCGGTCTGACCGCGGGCGGCGCTGTATTCCGTAATTAAATAATAATAGGGCCTCTCCTTCAGGCTCATAGATATGACCTTCGAAGTGGAGTCGGCCATTTCAATTATATGATGCGGCTTGCGGTAAAAGTCCGAAACGCGGACGTCCTTGAACTCCCCTAACACGATCGGCGGGTAGTCCGGGTCGGGTATAAATTGAGTGGAGTCCAGCGACTGCGGATCGCCGAGAGGCTTTGCGAATTGTATGCTGTAGCGCACATATTCAAACGCCAGCGTATCGATTCCCGGATTAAAAGGGATGCCGCCTTCGTAAACTATCGAGTCTATCCAATAATTCATCTGGAAGACCTCCGCCTTAGCGATCTGGTCGCGATTGTCCTTATAAGCCTGGTACTCGTATAAGTTTGCAAAGTCCACGGAGTATCTCGGGATATATTTGTTTTCGTACTTTATGTCGAACTCAAGCGGCAGCTGAAAGCTGAATTCAGTGAAGTTCTCCACTGCGTCGGTATAGCATCCCGTAATGGCGACGCATACAGCGGCGAGAGCGATTATCTTTAACGCTATGGCTTTCATTTTCGTTCCCCCGTATTCTTAGGAATTTTTGCCTCGATAACGACAGTTCTGCAGTAGAATCTGCCTTCCGGGGTAGAGTTATCGAATATCAGCTCGCTCTCCCCTTTCCCTATTTGCCTGGCGTCCTGCCGTCCGAGCGCCGCGGAAGCCTGCTGCGCCCTGCCGAGCGATAGCTTTGCATTGTGCTCGTCGGAGCCTATCCTATCCGTGAATCCGTAGACCGAGACGATAGCGTTAGGCGGCAGCTCGCTCTTAATGTAATCAGTTATGCGGCTGTTCGCTTTTCCAAGCGCCGCTTTATCGTATTCGAAAAGGATTAAGTTATATACGTTAATTGCCGTGTCGGCTATGCGCTTTTGCTCCTTTTGCATAATAGAGATCGATTCGACAGGAATTTTCTTAACCGGCGAATTAAAGATATTCCCTTCCTGGTCGGTCATTCCTAGCGAGTAATTTATATTTTCGTCGCCGGCAAAAGCATAAGCTTCGCTCGGGCTCAGTTTCCAGTCGAGGAACTCGGGCGGCGCGCCTTTGTCGGCAAATACTTTAAGATCCGTTCCGGAAGCTCCCGCCGCCGCGATCTTCCAATCGGACGGAACCCCGCCCGAGACGCCGGTCTTAAATTTAACCGTTCCGGGCTTCACCCGACGCAGCGTGTCCTGTATCTCGGCCGGGGCTAGTATTTCCCAATCGTCCGAGGAAATTTCCACGCGGCGGTTCTCGGCCCTGCCGTCCTCTTCCTTTACGGAAGAAGGCCTCGCGGGAAGGTTTATCGCCTTAACGTCGATCCGCCCGGGAGAGATTTGCCACGCGTCCACAAAATATTTCTTGATCGACTCCGCCCGCGATCTTGAAAGCGCTTTATTATTCTTTTCCCGACCGGCTCCGGCGTTGCACCCGGTTAGGACGATCCTCGCGGAGGGCTTCTCCGAAAGCCGACGCCCGATAATGTTCAGCACATGGTAGTAATTTTCGAGTTGCCCCTTGCCCAATAGTTCAGAATTATTGAACGCGTTCGCCTGGTCGCGGGTTAGGCTTATATATTTGCCGGGGATCACCGAAGCGCCCTCGTCGAAGAAGACATAAGGCAAAAGCGCGCGGAGTTGCTTGGAAAGATATTCTTCGAGCGTTATACGTTCTAGCGGGGCGAGCGCGCCGTCCTCCGCGACTTCGTACGCCGTTACGTCGCCTGTTAAAACGACCTTATTCGGCTTAATCACTTCCAGCGTGCGCGCCGCCGTATGGATTTCCGGCAGTTTATACGCGATCGTCGGCGGATCCTGCGGCACCGGCAGCGGCCGGGGTTCGGGTATGAATTCAATATCGGGCTCCGATTCGAACAGCCACAATCCGACGGACGCGCTTGCGTACGGCTGGACGGCGTAGGCCGCGCGGGCTGAAAGCTCCAGGATTCCAACTTTATAGGTAAAGCCTCCGACGACCTGGAAGGGGTTGCTCGAGGCGATATTCAATTTGAATGGGTCCTCACGCCGTATTTCTTCGTAGGGACTGGATATTATTTCCTTATTTAATCCGCCTGTGTCGCGCATCGCAAGTAGCCGACCGTTCATCCCCTCAAATTGAAATCCCATAATGGCGGAAAAGCCTGAATTCCAATTCCTGGAGAAATGCAATCCCGCCGAGTAGGAATTTACCTTTATTGAGGAGCCTCTTTCAAGGCGGTGATACGCAAGGTTTGCCGCCGCGCTCCAGCGCTCGCTCTTCCATAGCCCGAAGGCCTTATCTAAATTCTGATTGAGCGCAACCGAGTAATAGGTCAGGTTTTGGCCGTCGATCGGGGCCGCAAGAAAGCGGAATCGAAGCTGCGTGCGCGTAGGCAGTCCCATAAAGAACCCGACTGAGGGTATCGTCGGTAGCGTCGAGATATTATTACCTTCAACGAAGGCGATGGATTTATAGAATGAATCGGGTGGGAAATGATTTTGAGGGGCCGCGAAAACTGGCGTGGACCTCCCGCCAAATAATGTCGGCTGTGCGATGTACCGCTTATGGTTTCTCGTGATCAGGCCGTCGCAAAGCGAAGCGTTCTCCGTGTAATCGGTGTAGCCGTACAGGTCGGGCAGCTCCGCGTAGTATTCCTGCTGGGACTTTGGGGCGTAGGCCTGCCCGGCGGCCATATCAAATCCGAACGACCACGTTGCGTTATAGTTTGCGCGCGAGTATAGATTCGAATTCCAGCTCTCTTCTATAGTTGTAAAAATTGGCTTAAGATAATTAGACGCGTTCGCGGAAGTTATTAGCTTAAACTCTCGGCTTATCGTTAAATCCTTCCCCGCCACGTAAGCGCCGGCAAGCGCAACTGTCGCCGCCGCAATTAATAAAGTCCTAAAACGCCTCATCGCGCCTCTTTCTACCGTAAATCCATTAGCATAAAGGCAAGTTAAACCAATTTTACAAGAAATTCAATTATTAATTATTAAGAATTACTTTTCCCAGAATATATCCTCTCGCCCGATCTCGTAGTTCGCCATGCGAGCGGCGGAAAACAAAAAGTCGCTTGCGCGGTTAAGGAATACCAGGGCTCTGTCGTTTATCCTCTCTTCGTCGGCCAGCCGGGTCGCGAATCTTTCCGCCCGGCGGCAGATAGTGCGCGCAAGATGGAGCCTCGCCGCAAGCTCGCTCCCGCCGGGCAAGATAAACTTCCTTAAGGGCGGAAGCTCCTCTTGAAATTTATCAATCAGGCCCTCGAGGTGCGCGACGTCCTCGTCCGCGATCCTGATTACTTCGAACTTCGGCGCGGGGTCGAGCGGCGCTGCGAAGTCCGAACCGAGGTTGAATAGTTTATGGCTCAACCATACGAGAGGTTCGCTAAGCTTCTCCGGGATTACTTCCACGGCGAGGGCGAATCCGATGGCCGCGTTTAGCTCGTCGGCCGCGCCGTAAGTCTCCACCCGTAGCGAGCTCTTCTTTACCCTCTCCCCGTTGAGCAATCCAGTCGTACCGTCGTCGCCTGTTTTAGTATATATTTTCATACTTTTGTCTTACCGCTTTTTAATATATTTTCGTTTTCATAAATTGCAATTTATAAATTTACCAAAGACGGAGCAAAAGTGGCGGATAAAATAAAAGTTCTCTTTATTGGCGATATCGTCGGGGGCGACGCGCTGGACTTTTTCCTACTGGAATTACCCAATTTGAAAGCGGAGTTTTCACCCGATTTCATAATCGTCAACGGCGAAAACGCCGCCGCAGGCAAGGGTATCGTCGAATCGGAAGCAAACCGACTCTTTGAGGCCGGGGTTAACGTAATAACGACCGGCAATCATATTTGGGACAATTGGAAGTCCAAACCGCTGCTCGCGCAAAACGATTCGGTAATTCGACCGTACAACTATCCTCCCGGTAACGTCGGGCGCGGATTTAAGATAGCGGAAACCGCTTCAGGGGTAAAAATAGGCGTGCTTCAGCTTCAGGGCAGGACATTTATGCAGGCGATCGATTGCCCGTTCCGCGGCGCCGAAACTGCGCTCCGGTTAATGAAGGAAAAGACAAACCTTATTATTGTTGATTTTCATGCCGACGCCACCGCGGAAAAGTACGCTATGGCAAGACATTTAGACGGCAAAGTAAGCGCCCTGCTCGGCACGCACACGCATATCCAAACCGCGGACGCGCAGATACTTTCCGAAGGGACGGGATTTATCTCCGACGTAGGCATGACGGGGCCGTACGATTCCGTCGTCGGGCTACGCAACGACATCGCGCTGAAGAGATTTATGACGCAGGTCGCGCATAAGTACGAGCTGGGCTCGGGCGACCTCAAAGTATGCGGCGTAGCGTTGGAGCTGGACGCCGAGACGGGACAATGCATGAGGATCCAAAGCTTTACTAAACCCGACTTCCCGCGTTCTATAGCGGACTTAATGGAGATGGAGTAATATGACGCGCAAAAAAGTAGCTGTCGCCGGCGCAACCGGCCTCGTCGGCCGCAAGATGCTAGAAGTATTGGAGGAGCGCCGCTTCCCGATCGAATCGCTAAAGCTCTTCGCCTCTCGCCGTTCGGCTGGTATGCTTATTCCTTTTCGCGGCGAGAAGCTCGTCGTGGAGGAACTTACAGAAAATTCTTTCGAAGGGCTTGACATCGCCCTCTTTTCCGCCGGAGGCAAGACGGCGCGCCATTTTGCGCCTTTGGCCGCATCCGCCGGTTGCGTGGCTATCGACAACAGTTCGGCCTGGAGGCGCGAGCGTCCGTTAGTAGTGCCCGAAGTCAATCCGGAGGACATAGATCCGCGCGAGGGCATTATCGCGAATCCAAATTGCTCTACAATTCAATTGGTTGTCGCCCTAAAACCTATACTGGACACATTCGGCTTGCGCCGCGTTTGCGTTTCAACCTATCAATCGATAACCGGGGCCGGGCAAAAGGGCCTGGATAAGCTCCGCAAGGAGCTAGACGGCGAACCGACAGAGGACAAGCACCCGATAGCGTTCAACGCAATATTCCATCCCATCAGCGAACTCGAGCCGGATATGACGGTGGAGGAAAGCAAGATGCATTACGAAATACGCAAAATACTCCACGCCCCCGAGCTCCCCCTGAACGTGACTTGCGTGCGCCTTCCGATACTTGGCGGGCACGGCGAATCGGTCAATTTTCAAACGGTGCGCGCAACTACCCCCGACGCCGTTCGCGAAGTACTAAGGCACAGCCCGGGGATAAAAGTAATCGACGACCTTGCGCTCGAGGCGTACCCCACTCCGCAAATGGCCAGCGATACGGACGACGTTTACGTCGGCAGGATACGCCGCGACTCCTCTCTCGAGAATGGGTTTAACCTCTGGTGCGTCTCGGACAACGTGCGCAAAGGCGCGGCGACTAACGCCGTGCAGATTGCGGAATTGCTGTAAAGCTCAACTATATTATCATTAATCAAAAAGGCCGACCGCTATTTTAAGCGGCCGGCCTTTGTTTTTTAAAGATTCAAATCTACAATTAATAGTAGATCTTTTTAGAGGATTCTAATTTTGACAATCAGCGATTCGAAATACCCTTAATTAAACGTTGCGTTAAACATAACGCCAAACCTGTTGCTGCCGTATTTTAAATAATCTTCTTCTACTGCGGTTGTTGAATAGAAAACGGCTACTCCCAATCCCCAATCGTCGCCGACCCACCACTCTTTACCGGCTTTAAGTTGCACACCGATACCCGCGTCAGAAGCGTCGACGTCGTGCCCCCCGGAAAAGGTAAACATTCCTAAACCGACAGAACCGGAAATGAAAATATTAGTCGGCATAAAATAGTAGGTTAACCCGGCGCCGAACATAACCTCTCCCAATGAATTGTCCGAATCGATCGTTTCCTTTTTGCCGGTCGATTCGTGTTCAACGGTTGGGCCTGGAATCGCTGCGGAGGTTATTGTGCCATGCAAAAGCAAATTCTCAGCTACTCTACCGCCAATCTTAACATCCAAGATCGCGCCCGTACCGCTATAAATATAAGCTTCCTTCCCAAAAATACCTAAGTCTACGTTATCCTTGATTTCCCCAAAAACGGGCCCTAATGCAAGGGATAAATAAAACCCGTCATGCTGGCGGCGTCCCCCACCGGGAGTAAGCCCCTGCGCTTCCATGGAAACGTAAGCTGTCAAAATAAACGTAAGAACAATTGCTAAGAAAACTTTTTTCATCATATCCTCAAAATTTATGAGTAAACTGACTATTATGATTTTCGTTACTATTATTTTAGAAGAATGAATAGGTAAGCATAAGGCCCATATACTCGCCGTTGACGGAAGCTTTAAGGTATTTGTTCTTCTCGGTAAACTTTGCGTCCGTATTCTTATAAATAACGCCAATGCCCCAGGAGTGAGCGCCGCCCTGCCAGAATTCTTTAACGAGCTGCGCCTGGGTCGACAGGCCAGTTTCCGACATGTAGAACTGCGAATCAGTGACAAACGCCAGGTTCCCCGCGCCAATAGTCGCCGAAACGGACACGTCTACAACGGGAATATAATATGTGGCGCCCAGGCCGGCCATCCATCCTAAAGCCCCGGTGACGCTGTATTTGCCGTCTATAGGGCTATCGTACTCCGGTTGGCTTGTTAACATACTCGAAGCGTCGCCGGAAATCAATAAGTGGGCGGAAAGGTTTTTCGCTACTCTATAGCCCAAACGTAGATTCAGTAAATAGCTGATACCGTCTTGCATATCCATAGTGTAGTTCCCGCTTTCCACGAACTGGATACCGCCGCCGTAAAGCATACCGAGCTGGGACGTAAAATTTAATCCTTTACGAATGTCGTTGTTGCGCGGAGCCGCCTGTAAAGAGAGAGGTAGAGAAAAAATAACAAAGACAAACATAAATGCTGGTAGAAGAACTTTCTTCATTAAAGTAATCCTAAAAGTTGTTAAATAATTGATTTGCTATTATGCAAAGTTATGAAAAAAGGGCGCAATTATTTAAATAGGTAATCATACTTTCCTTAATCATAATGAAAATTTAGATTATTAATTAGAAATCGCCGCCTCAAAAGTTATGACTGGAAGCTAAGTTGCGCGCAGGATGAATCCTTCGTTACTTTTATATTATTTTTTCTCAATCAAAATTTCTATATTGAATAGATTAGCCCCGCGTACTCCGATTATTTTTTAAACACCTTAATTTCCCTGACCTTAGTATATACATAGCCGCCGCTTTTAAAGTTTATCCTGGAGTAAAATTTGAGATTTCCAGCCGGCAATGAAGTTATAGAGGTTTTTATTATATGTCTTTATTTAAACGTCGCGCGTACCTGCACGGCGTACCTGTCACTCCGCCAGTTCTCGCATAGCTCGCTACTTCCGTTCGTTTGGATATAGGATAAGCTTGCGCCGACGCCCCAATTTTCGTTGATCCTCCATTCCTTGCCGGCCTGCGCCTGGAAGCCGAGCCCGTAATCGGTATTGGTCGTTTCATTAACGTTCGATATACCAAAGTAGCCGTTCCCGGCAGAGAATGATATAAATATATCATATTGAGAAAAGTAATAGGTCGCGCCGATGCCGAAGATGGTTTCGCTTATTGCGTCCGGGTATGCTCTTGATCGATAGAGAATTGAGTTTCCTGCGCTCTTTCTTATAATAGTATCAGTACTTGGTTCATTTACGAAGCCGTAAATAAAGGTAGCGTGGAGCATAAAATTTCTGAAAACTTCCCCGCCAATCTTTAAATCTATTAAGTTACCAATGCCGGAGTAAGTTATTTCACTTTCCAAGCATTCTCCTGTAGTAATGTGAACGCCTCCGTAAGCCGAGCTCGCTTTACCGAATAGAACTCCGTCGCTCAATGATACATATAATCCGCTATTATCCTTGCGCACAGCGTTAAATTGGCTTATATCCTGCGCCGGGGAGGCGCTCACGCTGAAACATACCAACGCGAAAAATAAAAAGGCAAATTTCTTCATAAACTCACCACGCATACAGAATGTTCATATAATGAAGTCTAATTTACAAATAATATTAATCATTCCAAAGTAATTTTCATTTTTTTTGTATTGTTTGTATATTTTTTTATTCCTTTAAGTGAACTACTTAAAAATAAAAAAAGGCCGCGATTTAATTCGCGGCCCGCTCGATACGCATATATGCGTTTATTTTTTCAGCAGCTTGAACGCGTGCGTCCAGTCGTTGCGCAGGAAGCCCGGTATGCACCAGAGCATACATAGGCTCTCAATCGGCCCTGCCGCGTTGGCCTTTCCGACGTCCTCGACCTCCCAACCGAATTGAGTTAGTATTTCCGCCGCTTCGGACTTCGCGCCGTCGTTATCGCCGCAGACAAACATAGACGGCTTGCCGCCGGGCAAGTCCGGATCGACCATTAAAGCCGCGCCCACGCTATTAAACGCCTTCACGAAATTTGCCTGCGGAGCCAATTTCTGCAGCCTTTCCATAAGCGATTCGTCGAAGGTAGTAAAATACTTAAGAACTCCGTTCTGGGGCGGATTATCTTCGCTAATAGGATTTGTCGCGTCGAGGACTGTTTTCCCCGAAAAATTCTCAATTCCGGCCTCGTTAAGCGCGTTTTCCGCGCCCGCGCCCTTTACGCCGAATACGATAATATCGCCGAAGGCGGCAGTTTGCGCGAAGTCGCCAATTTGCCCTTTTTCGTTCTGCTTATGCCATTCCTCCAATTTCTTTGGATGGCGACTGCCGATCATGACTTCGTAGCCATATTTCAAGAAACCGCTCGCCAGCGTAGTTCCGACTATGCCGGAACCAAGTATACCGATTTTTTTCATAAAGCGTTCCTTATTGTAAAAGAAATCAATGCTTTATATGACTTTGGCGCGGCGGAAATATTACATACCTTGCAAAGCTTCCGTACCCTTGGGCCACGAAGCCGTACCCTGAGCCCCGTCGAAGGGTACGATAATTGCGCGGGCGCTTCGACAGGCTCAGCGGCTGCGCTTGCGCGTCATTCCGGGCGCAAGACCCGGAATCCATAGATACTCTAGATGCCCGCCTGCGCGGGCATGACTAAAACCTGCAGTTACAACCGCTTGCGCGTTATTGCCTGAAAATAACGCCTGCAGCGCGTAATTAACCATTAATCATTAACTGCTAATAATTGATTATTATTTTCTTCCCTGAAAAACTGTTATATTTGCTTTGATAATTGTAACTTAGTTCATTTTTCTTTTGATACGATGCAAGAAAACGATAAAATAATAATACTCGATTTTGGGTCGCAATACACCCAAATTATAGCCCGCAAAGTGCGCGAACTCGGCGTTTACGCGGAGATACATCCCTTTTCAATCGCCCGCGAAGCGCTTTTGGCTATGAACCCCAAAGGCGTAATCCTTTCCGGCGGGCCAAGTTCCGTCTACGCGGAGGACGCCCCGCACCCAAGCTTCGACGTTACGGGGCTCGGAGTTCCTGTGCTCGGCATTTGCTACGGGTTGCAGCTCCTCGCCTATAAGGGCGGGGGCGCGGTCGATAAAGCCGCCGCACGCGAATACGGCCGCGCCAATCTCGAAATCGCCTCCTTCGACGACCTATTCGAAGGCGTCACGCAGGGAACGCAGGTCTGGATGAGCCACGGCGACGCGCTCAGCCAATGCCCTGACGGCTTCGAAATTATAGCCAAAACCGGCAACGCCCCTATATGCGCCGTCCGCCAACCCGAAAAGAAAATTTACGGCGTGCAGTTCCACCCCGAAGTGCACCACTCCCCCGAGGGGAAGAAGATACTAGGCAATTTCGTCTTTAAAGTGTGCGGCTGCGAGGCTACCTGGAACGCCGAACGCTTCGCCGAGGAAGAGATCGAACGCGTCCGCGCGATAGTCGGCGACGACCACGTTATCTGCGCGCTCTCCGGCGGAGTGGATTCCACAGTGCTCGCCGTACTGCTCGCGAAAGCGATAGGCGACAAATTGCACTGCATCCATATCGATTCCGGCCTAATGCGCACCGACGAGAGCGCGACGATTTACCGCCTCTTCAAGGAGAATTTCAATATCTCGATCGACGTCGTCGACGGCAGCGAACTCTTCCTCGGGCGGCTCGCCGGAGTCAGCGATCCCGAAAAAAAGCGCAAGATCATCGGTTCGACCTTTATCGATCTTTTCGACGTCGAGGCGAAGAAATTCAACGAGGCGAGATGGCTCGCGCAGGGCACGCTCTACCCGGACGTCATCGAGAGCGTCTCCGTCAAGGGCCCCTCTGCTACTATTAAATCGCACCACAACGTGGGCGGCCTCCCGGAGAAGATGAACTTAAAGATACTGGAGCCCTTCCGCGAGCTATTCAAGGACGAGGTGCGCGCCGTCGGACGCAAGCTCGGCGTACCGGATTGGTTCGTAGCGCGGCATCCATTCCCCGGGCCGGGTTTGGCCATACGCGTGCTCGGAGAGATAGACGAAGAGCGGCTGGCGATACTCCGCAAGGCCGACGACATCTACCTCGAGGAGATTCGCAACGCGGGTCTTTATAACGATATATGGCAGGCGTTCGCGGTTCTGCTGCCGGTGCGAAGCGTCGGCGTAATGGGCGACGAGCGCACGTACGAATACACCTGCGCGCTCCGCGCAGTAACGAGCGTGGATGGGATGACCGCCGATTGGTTCCCCTTCCCGCCGGAGGTCCTTTCCCGTATGTCCAGCCGAATAACGAACGAAGTTCGAGGCGTCAACCGCGTCGTCTACGACATAACGAGCAAGCCGCCAGGCACGATCGAGTGGGAGTAGGGGAGAGTTGAGGTTTAAGTCGAGAGCTTGAAAATTTAAACATTGAAATAAAATATTTTTTTGATAATGTTGTCTAATTAGGTAACTTTGTGAAAAGAAAAATCGTTTTTTTCAAGGATCACTTTCTGAACTTTTATTTTAACCAAAGTCCGGAAGTTCAGAAGAAAATCGATTGGACGTTTGAATTAATAAGAGATCTGGAAATGATCCCGGAAAAATATTTCAAGCATCTATCGGGAACTTCCGGTCTATATGAGATAAGAGTTCATTTAGGAACTAATCAGATAAGGATTTTTTCTTTTTTTGATTCGGAGAAATTAGTGATTCTAATCAACGGATTTCTCAAAAAGACAAAAAAGACTCCTAAACAGGAGTTGGAGTTGGCAATATCATTGATGGAGGAATATTTCAATGAAAAAGGAAAACATTAAGGATTACGACGAACTCCTCGATTTCAAGTACGGTAAAAAAGGAACCCCCGACCGAGAGAATTGGGAAGCAGAATACAAGATTTTCAAGATCGGCGTTTTAATCGAAGAGGCTAGAAAGAAGAGAAATATGACCCAAAGCGAATTGGCTGCTAAATGCGGCACAAATAAGGGTTATATTTCCAGAGTTGAGAACGACGCCACCGACGTTAGGCTTTCTACGTTGCTTAAAATCGTACGCGATGGGTTAGGCGGAGAATTAAAGATAACGCTGGAATTGTAATCAAGATAAATCGGTCACGATAGAATAAAGTAAGAAGTTATGATACTAAGGGCGCGTAATATCTATTAACGCGCCCTTTTTATAAATTAGAGCTTATTGGGAATGGCGCGATAAACGCTTGGATATAGAAGACTTGGTACTCGCACTAGCGGTTATCTTTGAACGCCAATTCATGAGAATAACGCGCAAGAGCTTGGGAACAAACGAGTTGGTCCCTTCTCCCCCGGAGAAGGTTAGGATGAGGGTCAGGATTAATGGTCAATGGTCAATTATAAATCATTGATGGGTAGGCACGCTGCATAAATAATTTCAGTATATGACGCGATACCCCATATAAATAGAAGAATTGGTTCCTTCCCTCGGGAGAAGGTTAGGATGAGGGTCACAATTAAAAATACTTTAAACTAGAGCGCTATGAAAAATTCCGATATTCCCTTCTATCAAAACCGCCTTATAGCAAATGCTAAATCGCTGCGCCGCCGTTCAACTTATACTGAAAAGATCGTCTGGAATTTTCTAAGAAACAAGCAGATATACGGCTATACATTTTACCGGCAAAGGCCGATAGGAAGCTTTATTGCGGATTTTTTTTGTAGAGAGCTGAAACTAGCAATTGAAATCGATGGAATAACTCATACCGAACCGACGACCATCGAAAATGATAAGCGTAAAACGGCTTACTTCTGCTCATTAGGAATTACTTTAATACGTTTTACCGATGAAGAAGTCGCCGGAAATGGCAATTTAGTTGAAGAAAAGATTAGAGTATGTGTTAAAGGGCTTGAGAATAAGGATATTAAATCATGACCCTCCACCTAGCCTCCTCCGGGGAGGAGGAACTAAGCCTTCAATTTTGAAGCGCTTACGCGTAATTCTAAGCATCCTTGATTTCCTTATCCATTCCAATTTTTTATTTTGATATTCGAATGTTTTAGCGTACTTTATATTATTAGCAACGGAGGCTCTATGAAGAATTCTGAAATAACGACTTTTGACGAACTGCTCGACGTCAAGTACGGCAAGCGGGGAACTCCCGAACGTGAGAATTGGGAAGCAGAATACAAGATTTTCAAGATCGGCGTTTTAATTGAAGAGGCTAGAAAGAAAAGAAATATGACCCAAAGCGAATTGGCTGCTAAATGCGGCACAAATAAGGGTTATATTTCCAGAGTTGAGAACGACGCCACCGACGTTAGGCTTTCTACGTTGCTTAAAATCGTACGCCATGGGTTAGGCGGAGAATTAAAGGTAACGCTGGAATTGTAATCAAGATAAATCGGTCACGATGAATAAAGTAAGAAGTTATGTTACTAAGGGCACGTAATATCTTTTATCGCGCCCTTTTATAAAAAAGAGCTTATTGGGAATGGCGCGCAAGCGGTTGTATTCGAAAAGGTTGGGTCATTCTGAGCGCAGCGAATAATCCATAAATTATTTACAGCTTGTTAAACGCTAAATCGCCTTTATAGGGCCGTTCAGGACGAATCCGAAGGATTCGCATGTTTATAGCAAAGCAAGCCCTAAATTACATTCCCGCCGCGGCGAAGCCGCGGGATGTTATGTGGGGACAGGGGCTTCGCATTACAAAGCTTTAACCCCGCCGGGGTTAATAAATGGAAATAATGGATATTTAATTAAAAACCTCCACCCAGTCTCATCTGGTATGAGAAACCAAGCCTGCTGCTTTCAAGAGCTTGCGCGTACTTCTCATAATCCCGTCATTTCAGCGGAGGACAACTGTAATTTAAATAACCTGCAACTTATTTTGCAAAAATGCTTCCTCTAGTACAATCACGTATTGAGTTAACGTCATACAGTAACTCAAAAATATTAAGTTTGAGAGGATTGTTTTGTAAAATCCTTCTCTAATGAGTTTTCAATATTTACCATCGCTAAAGGATTTACATCTTCCCTTTCACAATTTTTGGGTTCTTCTTTCTGTGAGAGTAATTCAATCATCTCAGCAATTGATAGTTCAAATTCTTGCTCTGTAAAATTACTGTCTAACATTAATTGATTTTCAGGATGATGTATTTTATTTCTTATAAAAGTTTGAATAGTTACATCGGTTACTTTTCCTGGCTTACCTAAATCTTCTCTTTGCCATTTTTTTGATACACTAATACCTTGTGATTGTATATATTTGTCGGCATTGTCAATAGTTTTACTATTACTTATATATTGTAGTTGTCCATATAACTCATTGTGGAACTCAATTGTTGGCATATTATAGGCATAGTAGTTTATTTCGCCCCATGAGGGACTCCAAGGAAACAATTTAAAGTGGTCATTATTAATATTATTTATAATTACATTATAATTATCTACTCGCTTACAAACAAATATTGCCATATCCTTTATATATGGACATTTAAAGAAATATGGTGAATGTGTCGCGATAAATATTTGTTGTGTTTTAGACAATTCCAAAAGCGCGTTAAAAAGTTTTATTTGAGCTTTTGGATGAAGGCAGATTTCCGGTTCATCGATGAATAGGAAAAAAGGCTTTTCGACATCTTTTTCGGGGTGCTTTATAAGCTCTTCAGCATATACTTGCAAAAGTGCTAATGCTACTGATCTTTGCATTCCACTTCCTTTTTCTGCTAAAGACGTTTCCAAACCGTCATCAATTCGTATTGATGAATTTTTAAAAAAAGTTTCGACTTTTGGATGTTCGAAATGAAATAAGATGCTAGCGTTGCCAAATTGTTCAGAAAATTTTTCTTTTGTTTTCTCTTCAATATGATTTAATCGTTTTTTTAATGTTGATTCGGGATTATTAAAAACCATATCATAATGATCTTTAAAATCAGAAAAATCATTTGTATCTTCAAATTGTTCAATGATTTTCTTTAATAGATTTCCACATACTGTGGAAGCACCGAATTTAATTTGATCATTTGGATTTGTATCAGCCCAAACAAAATTAAATTCAAATAGCTTTTTTATGGGAGCATCAATTCCAGATTCATTAATATATTGTTGATTTTCATTATCCCATAATTTTATTGATTTTAAGTCGTCTGAAGTTCTAAGAAATTTAATGTGATCTTCAGTATTTTCTTTAAACAAATATTTACGAAATACTTTTTTCTTATTCTCCTGTGAAAAATCTTCTATAGTATCAGGGATTTTACCAGCAAAAGTTATTTCTACCAATAAATCATCATTTTGTTTGGCATTTGTATTTTTAAGATCAACTAAGTTTTTATCAGTCCCATTTCTGAAAAAATCAATTGCTTCAAATACCGTGGATTTGCCACAATTATTTTCGCCAATTAAAATATTTAATCCACTACCAGGTTTACTATTAGGTCTGTTAAAAGTGATTTCCTGAGAAGAAAAGCACTTAAAATTTTTGATGTTAACTTTGCTAATAAACATACTGCCTCTAGAATATGATAAATGAAACATACAATTCTTTGATTTATAGAAGGATCAAAGCTTTCTTACTCCTCCAGCATCGCCCCTTTACCTGAATTGCATCGTGTGCAAAGAGTTCTTAGGTTCTCCATATTGTTTTGCCCGCCTCGCGAGACTGGAATAATATGATCGACTACTAGTTGGCCTTCTTTGCCGGTACACCCACAAATAACGCAATGAAAGCGATCTCGATTCATTACCTTATATCTTAATGCATCGTTTATACCATTTCTTACTAATTTAATTTCGTCTTTAGTTAACTTTTGCGAGGAAGCATTTGAAGGGCGCAAATATTCTTTGTTTAATACTTCAATACTACCATCCCTTAAATGGTAAATCATTCCCCACTTTTCCAATTCGTCTAATGTTTTCCATTTATCTTTTTTAAGTTTAATACCAGCTTCCTTAAAGTAATCTTCCATTTCAAGATATTTGTGCTTATCGAAAGCAGTTAGGAGATCAACATGTAGAGGAGTTATTTTGGGCTTTAACTTTGCCCAGAGTTCCTTTTGATTATTCCTCCAATATGTTTCATCTATTTTAATAATACGGATTTGATCTTTCGCGCACTCATCGCAGATACGTAGTATTTCGGTGTTGATCCAGTTCTTTTTGCAGCGTGGGCAGATATCGAAATGTGTATGCTTATCGCATTTTTTTGTATAATAGTAACGATTAAACTCCTGTCGGGAAGATACTATTACACCATGCCCGCAGACTTCGCAATCAAATATTTTCCTACTGATGTTGTTTTCTTTAATCCAGCTTCTAAGACTGCCTTCGTTTGTAAAGCCGTGTTTATCCGCTACTTCTACAAGAGTTAGTTCAGTTCCGAAGTAATCGTTTAGAAGCTCTTCTTTGTTAACTTTTATTTTCATTGTGTACACAAACACTTGTATAACAAAAACTTTAGTAACTTAAAGAGCAATTTTAAGAGAATCGACTGATTTTTTCCCCTCCAAATTAACAAAATTTCTCATCTGCGCCAAAATTTATTTTGATTTCTGAAAGATTTGGCATATTTTATACTATGAAAATATGAGGCTCAATGAAGTATTCTGAAAACACGTCTTTCGCCAATATGCTCGACGCCAAGTACGGCATGCGCGGAGTGCCTGCCCGCAAGGAATGGGAACGCGGCTACATGGCGTTTAAGAAAAGCGTTTTCGCGCAGGAGAAACGAAGAAAGAAATAAAAAAGATGGGCGACGAGGAACCGAACCTTCAGCGCTCGTCAATTGTAGCTTTTTTCAATACTACCTTCCTCATTTCCCCAGCCCCACCGCCATTTTATATGCCAACGCGGCGTCGGGAAGCGGCGTAAATGTATCGAATAATAGATTGTATGTTCCTTTTTCTGATAGTTCTGTAGCGACTTTCTTAATTAGGGCTAAGGTCGCTTTCATCAATCCCGAGCCGAGGCTTAAACGCGCGACGCCTAAATCCTGCAGTTCGCGGACGGAGGGAGGCAATACTCCCGCGTTACCGGGATTTGCAAGAATATTTATCGGGGCGTCAATCTCCTTAACCAGCGTCGCGATCTTTTCTTTTTCCCATACGGGCTGAACAAATATGCAATCCGCCCCCGCTTCGCGATATTTATTGCCGCGCCTTATGGATTCGGATAACTTTTCACGGGGCGAACCGGTCGAAGTATAAAAGGAATCCGTCCTGGCGTTAATTACCAAATGAAAACCCAGCGAATCCGATAATTCGCGGATGGCTGAGATCCTCTCGCAAAACTCCGTCTCGTCAATTAAAACCGGGTTCAAATCAATACTGTCCTCAATGTTTATTCCAACGATTCCCGTAGCAATTATCTTTTTTACGGAATCAATTATTTCATCTAAATTATTTCCGTATCCAGCCTCAATATCGGCAGTTACCGGAACTTGAACTGCGTTTACTATCTTCGTAATAACTTCGATCATTTCCGATAGCGTTATTACCTGGCAGTCGGGATAACCTAAGGAGGCGGCTACTCCCATGCTCGTCGTGGCGATCGCTTTATAGCCGCACGCCTCTACTAATTTGGAGCTTCCGGCGTCCCACGAGTTCAGCAGAACCAATATCTCTTTTTCCAGATGATATTGCAGGAACCTTTCAGCTTTTTCTTTTTGTATTTCGGAAACCATGATCTTACTCTTTATGATAGAAAATAAACAAGACGCATCGTCATTATTATATATTTTTAATTATCCAGCGGAAGCTCTTATAAAATACAGCGCACGCGTTGCTTAAATTGGCTGGAATGAATGAATAGTCTGCGACTCTACAAGCGGACCGCTTTTTGCAAGAAAAATGAAAATAATTACGAATTTGAATCGATTTAGTCTGTTTATAGTACAGGTTCTATCAAGATATAAGAGGTTAGCGCTATGTCAAAATTAGCAAAACTAAAAACAACTGAAACCGAGGCCAGCGTCGAGGATTTTCTCAACGCCGTGGAGGATAAGCAAAAACGCGAGGATTGTTTTGCGCTGCTCGACGTAATGAAAAGGATGAGCGGGAACGAACCAAAGCTCTGGGGCTCGTCGATGGTCGGTTTTGGCAATAAGATATTCAAAAGCCCCGCAACAGGCAGGGAAACCGAGTGGTTCAAGATAGGATTTTCCCCCCGCAAAGCGAATATCTCAATCTACGTATTACTGCATGCGCTGGATCATTCCTCCTCGCTGGAAAAACTTGGAAAATTTAAAGCCGGCATGGGTTGCGTGTACGTAAAAATGCTCTCGGACATCGACATGAACGTCCTCGAGGAAATGATCCAAAACACACTAAATCTATTAAACTCCGATTCCCCCTTATTTGTGGACAACAGTCAATCGAAGACGAAATAAATATTAATTATTAATGGTTAATTATTAATGATTAGAGGCGCATTGTATACTGTCAATCAGAAAAATGACGCGCAATCGCTTGTAACTTAACAGCTTGGTTCCTTCTCCCACAGGGAGAAGGTTAGGATGAGGGCCATAATAAAATATCCTTAAACTAAAATACCATGAAAAAATCTGAAGGCTTGCACTATCAATCCAGTCTCAGGAAAAAGCGTCTTAACCCCGACGGGATCACAGCTTTGTAACGCGAAGCGCCCGCCTCAATCAATCTCACTGCCGCGGATCCGCCGCGGTCACGCGCTTGCGCGCCCATAATAACAAATCCCACCAATATCTGCACCAACCAATAATAATTAACTATTAACAAAATATTCGCCGCGGCGCCATCTTTTATTTTGAAATATGAAAGATTTGGCGTATTTTATTATAGAGACATTTTGCGTTACGTCCAAGAGGCAAGAAGAAAGATATGAAGAGAAGATGGCATGCGCGCTTCCTGAGCTACCAAAAGGCCCTTACGAAGCTGAGAGAAATTACGGACGTTTTCCAACTCGAAGAGCTCAACGAGTTCGAGAGGGATTCGCTCGTTAAGCGGTTCGAATTGACGTTCGAATTGGCGTGGAACGTACTTAAGGACTTTCTCGAAGATCAGGGCGCGGTCGATCTCTTCGGCTCCCGCAATACGTTCCGCTCTGCGTTTGCCGTCGGTGTTATTAAGGATGGCGACCTCTGGATGGATATGATCGATAGCAGGATCAAATCAACTCATATTTACGACGAGGAAAAGATAGAAGAAATAGCGAAGCTTATTTACAATCCTTACGCGCGCCTCTTTATTGAACTTGAGACTACGTTGCTCGGGCAGCTCGGGGAATAACTTATGCAATTTGGACTCAGAGAGGAGATAATTGAAAATCTACGGCGCATATTTTACGTGCATCCCGAAATCGAACGTGCCGTAGTCTTCGGCTCCCGCGCCCGCGGAACGCACAAAGATCGCTCGGATCTCGATATAGCGCTTTTTGGAAATGTTACTTTTCAACTTCAAGTGCGCATATCGGTCGAAATTGACGAGCTCAATCTCCCTTGGAAAATTGATATATTAGTTTTCAAGGATTTAAAGAACGAGGAATTGAAAACATATATTTTGGAAGAAGGCATTGAGCTATGGATTCGAGAGTAAAATATTAGGCTAAATCAATTCATGGTGTAGGAAAACATTCCATGAACGCGGAAGAGGCGGGAAAATGAAATGAAAAGAAGATAGCATGCCAGATTCCGTAGCTAACGCTATTGAAACATTACACTAAAACGCTTAGGGACTTGAACTATGCTTAAAAACATATTATACTTATTTATTCTGCTCCTTTGTTTGAGCGCCTGCGGTCAGAAAATTGGAAGAAGGTATGAATCCAAAAAGTTTGATAAGGAAATATATTTAAATTCGCCTTCTCGTATCTCTGCTAATAATGAAAGAAATATCAACTCAAAAGATTCCGCTGGAAATATTCTTACAACGCCCCTTTCGCATGGTAACGTCCTATTTCCTACTGAAACTATCGATAATGAAAAGGACCGAAATCCTTTCGGCGAATTAAAGCAGTTTTATCCTGACGGCAAACTGAAAACAATTATCTACTACGATAACACTAGAAAAAGCATGCAACTAACGACATACTATCCTAACGGCATATTGAAAAGAGAATGTGATTTTTTGAATGGATCATTAATTTCAAGCGTATGCTTCGATAGTTTAGGCAATAAAACACCTCATTGTGATATCAATTTTGAGCCGGAGATCGATTTAAATAAATTTAATTCCTGCCTTGTTTATCCGGAAATACTTAAAAAGGAAGATTGCCAGGAAATAGTAATCGTACGTATGCTTATTAATAAAAACAAAAAAGTAGTTGCAATTAAATATGACAGCGATAATTCCAAAGAATTTATCACTGAAATAATAAAATGTGTTGAAAAATTCAATAGCGGAACCGATAGTTTTATTTTGACTCCGTACTTAAACGATGGTAAACCAATGCCCATCTGGATTAGCATCCCGATAAATTTTACATTGAAGTAAATATAAGCTATTTTAATTATTAGATAAATCTATGAAACTAAATACCGAATTACTGAAGAAAACCTTCCTGAGCTTAATTCAACCGCGCAGGGATTACAGGAGGTATATCCATATTCCGTTCTTGCTACTGTGGAGCATTAATTTTTATGGTTATTTGGGCTCTCATGGCTATAATGAAGATTTTAAATTGTGGGGAACAACCTTTTATTTACTACCTATTATTGGTTTCCTAATTCAAATATTTTATCCAACATTACTCGGTTGGAGCATCCAAACATGGATAAATTCTGTTTATTTGTATAATTTCATACTAACGCAATCGGAAAGATATGTATATAATTTCCCTTGTAAGTGGAATTTCGATGAATGCGCTTTCGCCATACAAAATGAATTGACCACTGTAGCAATGTTTGTAATATTTACGATTTTCATTATTCCCGGCAAAGAAAAAAGGATAATAAATTTCTTCAAGGAGCTGTTTATTAAGGAGCAAAGCTCCAATATCTAAATTGATGTTATATAAAAGCTTTGCTTAATATACTATTCTAATTAACTTAAAGAGCGCCGCTAAACATGAAACATTTAATATCTCTACTCCTCTTCCTTGCGCCGTCAGTTTTACTTGCCTACGACTTTGACGTAACGACTCAGCATGTGCTCTACCCGATTTCCTGGTCGCTCGATTATCAAAACGCCGAATATTATAAAAAACAAATTTGCCTTGACGTTAGCCTTCTTAATGCGGTAGGCTTTTATAAAGACATACGCGCCCGCGCGCTTGAATTCGCCTATGCGCCAAGACTGCAAAAGGACGATAGGGTCGATCATCGTATTAAGTTCTTATTGGTAAGTTTTGATGGATTATTCTATGATAACCTTCTCTACGAAATGGACTCGACCTATCGCTATAGCGTCAAAGAATACTTATTTTCACAATGGGGTTTCAAGGTGTTGGAATACACCGACCTCGGAGACCTAAGGGAGATTACTCCATTTCAACTGTCAAGGCAATTAATTCTTGAGGATAGAAACAGGCGGAGCAGTATTCCCAAGGTTCAATTTCAATTCCTCGCTCAGAACGTGCACAGCTTCTATGCTATACCCGGACTGACGCTGGGCGTATCTAATACAAGAATCGATAAAGAAATAAGGGAACGATACCTGCATACCACTAAAGGAGCATTCTGGGACGTGCCTTTTGGAGCGAATTTAAAATTGGGCTACGATTGGACGTACGTTAAGGACGGCGCTTCCAAAACAATTAAAGACGAAGAACCCTACGAAGTCTATTTAACAAATTCGCTTGTCCTCTCCGCGGATTATAAGATATATCCCTTTAACGGTATGAGCAAGCTGGCGTATGGCGTAAACGCCAATATCGTTACAAATATAATGGAGCCTATATTAACTTTTAACGCGGGTTATAGCAAAAACAAGCTCGGCTTATCGAAGAACTCTTACGACTATGATAGCTTTTCGATAGGCTTGACATACTACAATAGTTTTATTCGTAGTTGATAAATTTTGTTCTCCCCTTCCCTCCTTTTTTCCTTATTTTTGCTTTTTTGTCAGTATTATTACAAGCGTTGTGAAAAGAGAGATTACTTTAATTTGCATACCATACGCCGGGGCGGGTTTCAACGCCTACGGCAAACTCGAAAGATATTTCAGCGCGCGCGTCGCGCCCCTCACGCTGGAGTCGCCCGGCAGGGGCATGAGGATGGTCGAAGACCTTATCGACGATATAGGCGCGCTCGTCGAGGACTATTTTAGCCGGCTGCCGGCGCTTTACCCGGGCGGGTACGCGCTCTACGGCCACAGCCTCGGCGCTATCCTCGCATGCCTGCTGGCGAAGAGAATTGAATCCGCGGGCCTCCCCGCCCCGCTTCGTCTAATCGTTAGCGGGATGAACAGCCCCTCCCGCCAACGCGTCGAGCGCAAGAGATCGGAACTGCCAAGGGAGGATTTGATCGCCGCCCTGAAGCGGTACGGCGGCACGCCCGATGAAGTCTTCCAGGACGAAGGCCTCTTCGATTTCATCGAGCCAATTTTGCGCGCCGACTTCCGTACGCTGGACAATTTCAACTACACGCCCAACGCGCCCATTAAAACTCCTATCAGCGTCGCTTACGGCACGGGCGATAAGAACACAGAATGGGCGTCCTTAGAGCGCTGGAAGGATGAAACCGCTTCCGGATGCGATTTCCTGGAGTTCGACGGCGGGCACTTCTTTATCTTCGAGCGCGCGCGGGAGTTCGCCGCTTACGTCGAATCGAAGCTGGGACTGTAATTTGATAACCGTCTTAATATATAAAATTGATCTACGAGAAGACCTTCCGCTGCTCGATAGTATAATAGGCTCATTGCCGCCGGAGATATTCGAAGCGATTCGCAGATTCGTTAGATTGGAGGATCGTCTGCGGGCGGCTATCGGGAAGGCTCTTTTAGCGTTCGCGCTGAAGCGTTGCGGGCGGGCGGCCTCCGCGCTCGCGGAGCTGCGCTATACGGAATACCATAAGCCCTACTTCGACTTCGACTTCCATTTCAATATATCTCATTCCTCGGAGTACGTAGTATTAGCCTACAGCAACAATTGCGAGCTTGGGATAGATATAGAGCGTGTCGTCGAGCTTGATATTAACGACTTCGAGGATCAATTAACCGCGGAAGAGCGCGAATCCATAAATAGCGCGCATTCCCCTGCGGAGAAATTCTTTAGCGTCTGGACCTGCAAGGAGAGCATAGTAAAAGCGTTGGGGATGGGGCTTCACGCGCCGCTGGTCGGGATCGACACGATGCGTCCGGCGGGAGATTATGCGGGGCGGCCCCTGCCGAAAACGGCCGAGATCGCCGTCGTGCCCGGCTATAAATGCAGCCTGGCTTACTTTGGCGAGCGCGACGCAATAGAGGTAGAGCGAATAAACAGGGAGCAGGTTCTCTCAATACCTGGCGATATCGTCGCCGGGCTATAACTTCCCTTATCAAGCCAAATATTTACCGGCCTTTATCGAAGGGATGAACGGGCTCGCTCTCGCCGAACGCGCGAGTAGTTGGCATGGTCCTCAGCGATCTCTTTGGACGATTCTCCACGACAATATCCTTAGGCGGCTGGGGCGGCGAGAAGATCCCGATAATAACCGGTAAAAGCGGCGAGAGGAACAGAGAAAGGATGAACGTGCCCCAAAAACCTGTCCTGGATTTCCGGTAGATTACGGCTGCGACGAAGCTGAGAAAAACCCACAAAAAAGCGATCATAATTGCGCCCTAATTAAAAAGCAAAAGGGCCGCTTGCCAGTTTACAAACGGCCCATTAATTAAAAATTAAGAAGCTTTTGCCCCCGCTAAGCTTGCGGCGACGTTCTTGCCTTGCGTATACAAGTTTGAGAAGTAATTTTTGACTTTATCGGGGTTAAAGTCAAGGAAAGTGCCTCCCGATTCGAAGTGCTGGATGAAGACTTTACCGACTGCATAAGTCGTTGCGCCGGAGTAGGCTGGCATGGAAAGCTGGCCGACGATCCCGATAAACGGAACAGTCTTGAGCCATGAATTAAACATGCTACGGGAAACCATATCGGCCGAGAGACCGCCGACGAGAGCGGCAACGATTGATTTTACCCGGTTTGCCTTGAATTCGATGCCGTACGCCTTGGACATATCGTTTAGCATCTTCAGCTGAACGCCCGTCACAGCGGCGGTGTCGATAAGCGGGATCGGAATAAAGCCGGCTCCCATGGACCATAGAATATACTTATTCATGATTCCGGTAGCCTCTTTCAACGTTTGAGACTCTGCGACCTGGGCGTCTACGCTACCCTGGCTAGCCAAATCCTCGGCTATCGTCGCGTTTTGAGTTTCTTGTGATTCTTTTGTTGACATATTGTTACTCTAAAATGAGAATGAAAAATTAAAATGCCAATAATTGTTTTCAATTTAACAAATATACTGACAATATACAATGATTTTTAATTAATTAACTCCTTTTCCGGAAATAAAATACCGACGTAACACTTTACGTGGGGCACAGGCCTGAAGTAGAGGAAATATCTCTCCTTGGAGGAATGCGGATTGTACCGGACAATACCGGACTCGCCCTTTAACATTCTTCGCGCCAGATCTTCCACGGCCTTCGACTTGCTTCGCCGGGCAACTTCGTTTATATTACTTCCATCGAATATGCTCTTCCGCGGTTTATAGAGAAAGCGGCCCTTGTAATTGACCAGGAACAATCGATCCCGATTAATATCGGAGACGCTTTCAATGAACGAGATAAACCAGTCCTTTTTCAATTCCAAACCAATGATGCCTTCGTAGCCGCTATGGGTATCGGTGTCCTTCGCCCGAAATTGAATAAAATAGCACGCGCCGACATTTTTATCCAGCTGGGCCATTGTTTCGTCCAGCAGGAGCGGTTGCTTATTTACTAATGATTTGATCTCATAGTACTCCGGGATAGATTCCGTAGTGACGGTATCATAAATCCTGTTAGGCCCCCATTCCTTATTGCAGTACTTTACATTTAAGAGTTTTCCCGATTTAAGCGTGTCGCCCATAAATGCGATCATGCAGCCGTAAACGTTTTCATTATAGCCAACTACGTCGTCCAGCAATTCGTGCATATTTATCAAGGAGGAATCGCAGTGATTTAACGTATTGGCGGCCTCCTCGGCAATCAATTCATATGAAAGAATCATTTCGCCAATTTTCTCGGCAATGCTCGAAGTGATCCTCTGGGCGTTCACCGAGGCGTCCTGCAGCTCCCTATTTTCCTGGAAAAATAGGCTGTCAAGGGCAAAGCCAAACAGCCAAATGCCCAATATAATGCCCAGGAGGACAATCCTGCTTTTCTTCTTTCTATCCATCTAACTTAATCTAATTTGCATATTCTTAATGACCTTGCTTGCTTTATTTCGCTTCTTTATCGGCGTTTAATAGGATAGGTAGTTGATTGTTGCCCGAACCCATCATGATAATCTTGGAGTTGGGCGAATTTGCGAGTTTTTCGGTCGCTTCGATGCCTCTCCATTTAAGAATCGGCACGTTTGATATATTTTGGAACTCCTTCAAGCCCTCCGCCTCTATGATTTTCCTTTCTTTTTCCTTCTTTTCAATATTAAGCCTGTAATCAAACTCCAGCAATAGCTGCTCCTTGGACATTTTGCTTTCGATCGCGGCGGCTATTTGGCTGGGCAGCTCAATCTTATGGATCAGGAAATCCTCTAAAACGATATTTCTTACCAGCAGGCTCTTTAACGCGTACTGCTTGATAAATGATTGAATGACCTGCGTGGACATTTTATACAATTTCTCAGGCGTGTAATTGCCTATAATGGTCATGGTTGCCGCTTCAATCTCCGATTTAACGTAAATTGAGTTATAATTCTTTCCTATCGTCTTGTGGAGCTCGGGCAAGGACTCCCTGACAGGATAGTAGCGGTAAGTAAAGTGAACTTTTACCGTTAATCCCTGCGCGGTTAATATGTCCATCGTGTCCTTGACGGCATGTATCCTGACGTCGTATTCAATCATCTTGTCCCACGGAGCGATTACGTAAAAGCCTTCGTCGTAGACCTTATTCTCAGTTCCGGAGAACCTCCCCCACAAGACGCCCGCATGCCCTGCCTCTATGGAAATAAATATATTATTCATAAAGTACACGATGACGAACGCAAGCAGCAAGACGCCGACTATAATCTTATACTTATGGTAATACCAGAACTTTAACAGCAAATATCTGCTAAGCCTCGTATAGTAGACAATTAAATCGACGAATTTTTTTTCGGTATTTTTCATATTGCATTATCAATTAAACGGCTCTGAACTAAGAAATCGCTTTATCAGTTTAATAAAGCAAGAATTTAGCCAAATTTTTCACTTTATATCTTAATCTCATTTAAAATTACAGCTTTTCGGCGCTATTTTCCGTTACTTGACCGTATTCCATACGCAGGACCCTATCGGCATACTTAAAATACCTGTCGTCGTGGCTTACTGCAAGCACGGTTTTACCCCGATTCTTGAGTTCGGTCAGAATTTCTTCATAGAAGAACTTACGGAATTCCGGGTCCTGGTCGGCAGCCCATTCGTCGAATATGTAAATCGGTTTGTCCTCCAGCAGCGCGACGATGAGCGCGAGTCTCTTTCTCTGCCCCGTGGAAAGCGAAAGATTGGTAAATCGCCCGTCGACGAAATCCGTCTTATCCTCAAGCCTTAGATACCTGATCAATTCCTTTATCTTTTCGGGCAGCGTCTCCGAAAGCCCGTAAAGTCTATCGAAGAGGTAGTATTCTGCGAACACGGAAGCGAAGAGTTCCCGGTAGTAGGGCGTATCTTCTTTATTTATTACATGATTGTCTATCGTTATGCCGCCGCTGTCGGGGTAGTAGAGCATGGTCAGCGTCTTAAGCAGGGTGGTTTTACCGCTGCCGTTCCCGCCGACGAGGAAAATTGTCTCGCCTTTATTGATCTTCAGGTTTAGCGGCCCCACGGAAAACTTATTGCCGCTATCGTTATTCTTGTATTCAAAATATACTTGATTAATTTCTATCTCGTTAAAATTAAAATACCTGTTAAAGCCGTCGTTGCTCTCCTTTACCGGCACGTCCTGCATCTTGTCGAGTTCGGCTTCCAGCTTATAAATATTATTGATAGCCATACCGACCATATTCAGAACAGGTATTACCGCCGCAATGTTCGAAACGGGACCGATCATGAATAACACCGCCGCTGTGGCCTGGGAGATTACGTCGCTATAGGATGAGTTCAGCCTTGGCAGGATAAACACCATAACTGCAATGCAGACAAAGAAGAAAGACTGCGAAAAAATATAATTCTCCGCGTACTTAACGAAGAATTTTACCTTCCGATCCCGGAGCTGCGTCGATAGCTGCCTAACCCGGGCAAAAAGATCAATATTTCTTCGTTTATTGAACTTTATCTCTTTAATACCATTTAAAGTTGAAGTTAGAGTATCGAAGAACTCCATCTCCTTCTTGTTTGTCTCCAGCAGGAGGGCCTTCTGCTTCTTCTCGTTAACTAAATATATGCCTATCCCTGACACGAGTAGTATTATTATCAGGAAAAAAGCGGTAACGGATAGATAAGCTATATAGAGCACGACGAATGTCAGCATAACGATCGATTGCATCGTCGCGACAATCAAGCCTGCGGATTGCGATATAGTCGAGGTCTCGTGCGTCAAACGGTTGTATATCTCGGTAGTTCCAATTTTTTCGAGACTTAGCAGGTCGGCGTTGCGTACCTTATTTGTCAGTCTGACCCTTATCTTATCGATAATTTCTTCCATTATCTCGCTGCCGAATTTTAGTATATAGTATTCGCTGACAATGAAGAGGGTTAAAGCGATAATAAACATAAGCAGCAGCTGCGAGCTTGCATTCTCGTTGCGGGCGAGCTCGGATGCGGCATTTATAATGCCCAGCACTAACGCGTTAGCAAGGCCGGAGATCGCGGCCATGGTAGCGATCTTTTTATAGGGCCTGTCCGACTCCTTTTTCAGGAAATCATAAAGACTGGCGCCGTTTATTTTATTTATTATTTTCACGAGATCAAATTAATTAATAAATTATTTAAAAGCAAGGAATTCTTTCAATATCTCGCCGTTTTTGGCAGCAAATGGCCGACTAAGCATGGATAAGTGAGGGCCTGCGCCGCCTCGCAGAATTAATTCTTTTTTGCACAGGGCCTGCCAAAACTTTATTTTCTCATCTTTCCGGCTTTCCTCGGAAATGAGAATTATAGTTTGAGCGCTTATCGGCTCCTGCCTAAAATTATCCTTTAGATAGTCGATATAGTCATTCATCCTCGCCCGCAATTGCGATTCTGCCTCACCGCCCGCGTAAGTCTCAACTAAATATCGCACGTTTTCCTCGGCGTGTTGGAAGAAGTCTTCGTCGAGAGCCGGCGGGTCTATCAGGCAAAGTCTTCCAACGGATCGGCCTGAACTCTCCAGCGCGTTAGCGACCGCGAAGGCCAGCGCTCCGCCTAAGGAATATCCGATTATAATAGGAGCCTTCCCGCCGCGGATTTCGGCAATTTTATCTACATAAAACTCGATCGGTTCGTCGCAGAACTCAAAGCAATGCAGGGCAACGTCTTTCATCTCTTCGGCCAATGGAACGTATTCCTCCGCCAAACCGAATACGGATGGGAACGCGAACGCCTCTACTTGGGCGCCATAGTTAAAAGTCTTTATGCTTGAGCTTAAGCCTTCGCGCTCGATGTGAGCGGCGATCTCCCTGGCGCTTTTCAGGCTGTATATATCGTTAGCCGCGAGCTTGCGTTCAACGCGCTCGCCTATCCTTTTCGATAATATTACGGCGGCGATTGAATCGCCTCCAACGTCGAAGAAGCTGTCCGTAACTTCAATGTAGCTTTTCTTTAAGACGTCCCGGAAAACTGATAAGATTTCTTTTTCTAATTTACTCTTCGGAGACGCGAAGCCGTTACCCTTTTCAGGTTCTATAGCGCGAAGCGCTGATACGTCCGTTTTGCCGGAGCTCGTCATCGGGAATTTATCTAATTTAACGCAGCAGGCCGGCGCCATATACCCCGGCAACTTCATTTTCATACGGCCGAGCAATTCATCCGGCTGGACGCTATCGCCAATGTAGTAACAGCGTATCTCTTTCCCGGCGGGCCGATCGACTACGACTATTTCCGAATTGGTAACGCCCTCGGCTTCTTCGGCGGCCTTCTTAATTTCGCCCGGCTCTACTCTAAATCCGCGTATCTTTAATTGGTCATCCTTCCGCCCGATAAAGATCAAATTGCCGTGTGAATCAATTTTCCCTATGTCTCCGGTGCGGTAAACGAAATCGTTTATGGAAGGGACATAAAGAAATCTTTGCCTGGTCTGCGCTTCGTCGTTTATGTAGCCGTTCGAAAGCCCTATGCCCGCTATGCATATCTCTCCGCTAAATCCAATTGGGAGGATCTCGAGATTTTCGTTCAGAATATAAATTCGACTATCGCTAACCGGCTTACCGATTGGAATGGCTTCTCGTTTCAGATCGCCCGGTATAACTCTATGGAAGGAAGCGCAAACGGACGTTTCCGTTGGGCCGTATGCATTGAAGAACGCGGCGGTATTAGAAATCCTTTTTGCAAATTCTTTATTGGGAATTTCGCCCGCGCTAATAACAACTCTCAGAGAGGCAAGCTTGCCCGCGTCGAGAAGGGGTTGTAACGCCGGGGGTATCGTCGCCGCGCTTATGCAATTATTATTTACAAAGCGTTCGAATTCTTCGGGATCGATTTTCTTCGAATCGTCGATCACCGCGAGCGCGGCCCCGGCAAAGAACGCCATAAACACTTCGGAGAGCGACGCGTCAAAAGCGGGCGACGCGAATTGGAGAACGCGGTCGGTCGACGTTATTCCGAATCCATCTATTTGAGATAGAGCCATGCTTACGAGCCCCCGATGGCATAGCTCGACGCCTTTGGGTTTGCCCGTGCTTCCTGAAGTAAATATTATATATGCGGGCGATCTTGGATCTGTAGACGCTTTATTCAATTCAGGCGGACACGTAGCGGCTAATTCAATATCGACCCGCCGGGCTATTTCCGAGTATACATCGGAGGAAGATATTATGAAACCGATTGAAGCCGATTTCAATATTTCTTCATTCCTTTCCCGCGGACTTTTGGGATCGAGAGGGACGTAGACGGCGCCCGCTTTTAGAATAGCGAGCAGGGAGATTATCCAATCGTATCCCCTGTCTATACATACCCCTATCCTATCGCCCGGCTTTACTTGATAAAATCCGACCAATAAATTGGCGAGGCGAGAGCTATCCTCCTCCAGCTCGCCGTAGGTCCATGTCCTTTCTTCGGTTATTAGCGCGAGAGCTTCCCCGTTCTTAGCGGCGACCCGAGAGAACATTTCGTGAATAGTAAGGCTATCTCCAAAAGTCGTCGTATTCCTCAGCGCGCTTGCAGTTTCAAGCGATAATATATCGTTATACAGGGAAATATCCCTTATTCGCTTATTTAGTAAGGCTTCAATTTCTTCAATCAAACGCTTTATATGACTCAGCACGGTCCCGATTATATCCGAATCGAAAAGTTCGGCGTTATAGTTCAGTTCGATTCTCAGAGCGTCCGATTCAATAAAATGGTACGATAGATCGAAACGAGCAAAGTCAAAGCCAATTCGATAATCCTCGACGCGAACGCCCCCAAGCGAACTTGACGCCGATCTGTCCTTTTGATAGATTACCATATAGTCGAACAGCGGATTTCTCCCGCTGTCGAGCGGTATCGCCAGGTTCTTCAGTAGCTCGTCGTAATTATAATTTTGACGGGAAAAATCCTCGTGAATCGTTTTTTGATTGCGCTTAAGGAACCCCTCGAGAGACTCTGACGGATCGATCGTTTGCCTTATCGCGACGGTCTTGGCAAAGAATCCCATCATTTGTTGAAGGCTATGGCTTTCTCTCCCGCTGAAAACTGTTCCCAAAGTTATGTCGCATTGAGAAGTATATTTATGCAATAGAAGTTGCAGCAGACCGGAATAAAAGGAAAATGGAGTAATGCCAGTAGCTCTCAATAAATCGTTTACGCGTTCCATGCGCTTAGCGTCGACTACGTTCGAACAGATACGTCCCTCGAAGGTCCTGATCGAGCTTCGTTTAGTTTTTAATGGTAGTTCCGCCGGAGCGGGAGCCGACTTAAACTTTTCCAGCCAATACTTTTTGTCTTCGCCGCTCGAAGCTGAATTCTTATGCAAAGTCCATTCGGCGTAGTCTTTGAAAGTCAATTCGCTTTTATCTTCCGCGACGGAGTTGCCGCTCAGCATAGCCTCGTAGCGTTTGCGAACCTCTTCGAAGAAAATCTCCTGCGACTGCGCATCCGTTATTATATGATGGATATTAAAGAATAAGATACTCTTATCGGGATTAACCCGGAATAAAACTATCTCGAAGAGGGGAGGAGCTTCCAGGTTGAACGCTCTGCGCGACCTTCGGGCTATCTCCTCGTCTATTCTATCCAGCTCGCAGTCGAGAATTTCAATTCGCGCGCTCAGACTCGGGAGTACGCTCTGCTTAGGTTGATCGTCGACGAGCGCAAAGCGCGTTCTCAGAATTTCATGAGCGGCTACGACCTGGTTAATTGACTTCTCGAGAATTTCGACGTCGATCCGCCCGGATACAGCGTACGCCGAGGGCATATTGTACGCCGCCGTTGCGCTGGGATCCGCGCAGACCGTCCAAAGCGCCTTCTGCGACGGGGAGAGGTCGTAATATTCTTTTATTTCCGCCTTTGGGATTTCTGCTTCCCGCCCGACGGCGCCTTTTGCAAGCAACTTCTCGAGTCCCTTTATATTCGGTTCGGCAAAGAATTGGCCGAGCGTTATCTTAGTTCCAAATTCTTTATTAAAAAGGGAGATCATTCGGACAGCTTTTAGGCTGTGCCCGCCCAACGAGATAAACGATTCGTTTACGCCGTAGTCCCCGACGCCAAGTATTTGCCGCCAAACATCCAGTATCTTCCGCTGAATGTCGGTGGTAGGCGGTTCGAAACTGTTTTGCGCCGAGGAACGATGCGATTGAAGAGCTTTGCGATCTATCTTTCCATTTTCCGTAACGGGGAAGCTCCCGAGAGCTATTATATTCGCCGGGATCATATACTCCGGCAGTTCCCTGGAGAGGAAACGAAGAACGTCATTTGGATCTATATCGCTACTTGTATGCATGAACGCGTCGAGGTAAGATTCTCCGCCGTCGTCCGCTCGGGCGACGACCGCGGCGCGACTCACATCCGGATAACGCTCGAGCGCTCTCTCGATTTCCTGCAATTCGATCCGGAAGCCGCGAATTTTTACCTGGAAGTCCTTTCTGCCGAGGAACTCAATTTCATTCTTATTATTGACGCGCCCGTAATCGCCCGTTTTAAACATTCGCTCTCCCTTGACGAACGGATCGTTCAAGAATGCTTTCTCAGTTAGCTCCTCATCGTCCCAATACCCAAGCGCCGCCTGCGGACCGCTTATATAAATCTCTCCTATCGCCCCCGTCGGCATCGGCCTTTTATGCCTATCAAGTATATATATCCGCTCGCCTATCAACGGCTTGCCGATGGTTATCTCATTCGATTCAATCAGTTTGCATGTCGACCAGATAGTAGTTTCCGTGGGACCGTATACGTTAAAAACGTTCGCGTTCTTTAAAACGGAAAGCTTCCTGGCAAGCGCCACGGGAAAGACCTCCCCGCCGACCAGAATTGTTCTCATATTCCCGAGGAAGCCGACTCCCATAGCGTCTATTAACGCGCTCAATCGCGACGGGGTAGTCTGAATAGCGTTGGCTCGGCTCTCGATAATTTCATTTTTAAACTCTTCGGGGTCGGTCCCAGTTTCGTCCGAAGAGAGTATTACCGTCGTACCGTTCAGCAAGTTGCATAGTATTTCGAGAATTGAAATGTCGAACGTCGGGGTAGTTATCGCATAAAACCGCGCTTCGCCGTCGAGACCGAATACGCGCGACATATTGGGCAGGAAGCTCGCCACGGAGGAATGCTTATTTAGTATCCCCTTCGGTTTCCCTGTCGAGCCTGACGTAAAGAGCAAATATGCCGGATCGTTCCCGTCGATCTCAACTTCAGGCGCAGACGCTTCGGCGTCAAAATCAATAGAAGCGACGTCGATAATGGAGCCATTGAAGGGCCCCCGCGCCAATTCTATAAAACCGCTCCCGGTAATTAGAACCTTCGCGCGACTTTTATTGAGAATATACTCAATTCGCGAATCGGGGTAATCGGGCGATAGCGGCAAGTACGCGCAGCCCGACTTCAATGCGCCGAGCATCGCCGCGACCAAATTCATGCTTCTGCTTAATAGTATTGCGGTTACTTGATTGCGCCCAACGCTGATCTCTTTTAGAATTCTATTTGCTATGCAGTCGGACATCCCGTCCAATTGCGCGTAAGTTAATTCTTTCCCTTTGAATACAAGGCATGCCTTATTGGGAGTTAAGCCTACTTGTTTCTTAAACAGCGCGGGAATTGTCGATATTTCACTTGGGTAGGAATCGTTAGATTTTAACTCTATAGCACGCGACGGCTCGAGCGAGAAAACTTCTATATCGTCGACGAGAGTATCGGGACATTTGCAAACTTGATCGACAATTCTATTTATTCCGTTTTCTATTTGTTGGATTGTCTCTTTGGAATACTCTTCAGCGTTATACTTAACGCAGAAATTGATTGTATTGCCGAAAGAGATATAGACGGACATTCCGTAATCTGTCTGCTCGAAGTCCTCGAAATCGGTAAACTCCAATCCTGAGCTCGACTCAGCGGCGCTATCGACCGGGTAATTCTCGAAAACGAGTATATTATTGAATAGGTTTTCCTTCAGGGCAGTATAGGATTCAATCTCCGCGAGCGAGTAATAATCGTACTCTCCCTGCGCAAGCAGTTCCTTCTGCACTTCTCTTAAAAGGTCGGAAAACTTCGTCCCGGCGCAGTATTTAATTCTCTGCGGAACCGTATTGATAAACAAACCGACTATCCCCTCGATATCTTTAACGGGCGCCTGCCTGCCGGACACCGTACTGCCAAAAGCGACATCGTCCGTATCGTTAAAGCGGGAGAGTAAAACTCCCCAAATAGTTTTAATTAGGGTGGGTAAGGTAACCCTGAGTTCCGCCGCGATCCGCTTGAGCTCTTCCGTTTGAGCTATGGGTATTGAAAAAGCGTTCTTTGCGAGGCGATAATTCGAATTATTTCGCTCCTTTTTGGGGAAAGACGCGAGCGTATCGTAACCCCGCAGATATTCTCTCCAATAATCGGCGGCTTTCTCGCCGGTCTGCTCGCCGAGCCACTTGACGTAGCTTGCAAATTGCGGAGCCGGCGGAAGAGAAATCGATTCATGGCGAGTTAAAGCGTTATAAATGCGTTCAAATTCATCGAAGAGAATTTTGTTGCACCACCCGTCGATTATAATATGATGGAAGCTCCAAACGATCCTATGCTCGCGCTCTGATAATTTAAATATCGCGAAGCGCATCAACGGGTCGCTCTTTAGGTCGAATCCTCTTTGTTTATCGCTTTCTTTGTAAGCCTCTATCCGCTCGCACGTCGCCTGATTTTCAAACGTATTAAATTCCAGATCCCCTTCTTTCAAAACGATCTGGAGAGGCTTCGCGGTATTTTCAAAGACGAAAGCGGTCCTAAGTATGTCGTGGCGAGACGCGATAATATTCCAGGCGCGGCGGAAATAATCAATATTCAAATCGCCCATGATAGTAAACGCAATTTGCTCGAAGTAGGCGTTGGAATCCTCTTCGACCAATTTACGATACATCATGGCCTCCTGCATAGGAGTCATTCCGCAGATATTCTTGATATTCTCTTTTCTAAACTCTCGCATCTATAACCGTTTTTTATTAGTCACTGCCTACATATATCGCACTACGTTTCGCCAAACTACAGGGAATCGAGAAACTCGTCGAGTGCGGCGTCGTCGCCAAACACGTCCGCGTCGAGGTCCGAAGCGGTAATCGCGTCCCGCCCTCCGTTAACGCTCAATTCGATTAGCTCTACAAGCGCCGTTCCGTAATTCTCCAGGAGTTTTTGGATCGTCGCTCCGGCGAATCTCATCTTGTTGTACGATAGGAATAATTCAAATTTATCGCTTTCTACGATCGCGTTAATTATAAAGTCTTGAATCCTTTCTGCGTTCGCCGAGACTGAAGCTCCCGTGTGTTCTTCGCTCCCGGCAAATATTCCGCCGTCGATATCCGATTTGAATTGCCCTAAATAATTAAAGCTGACCTGCGGCGCATAGCTTGAAATAGCGTTTTCCTCGCCGAGCAGGTATTTAATCAATACATAGTCAAACCCGTTATTTGGAACTGCGGCCAACAGCTTCTTCGTTTTGCCTAATACTTCAATCGGAGCGCCGCCGTTTGAAGCGTTCAATAGAATTGGATAAAAGCTCGTAAACCAGCCGACAGTCCTGCTAACGTCTATGTTCTTGACAACCTCCTCCCTGCCGTGCCCTTCGAGCAATACCGCCAGACGCTCTACTCCGAAGGTCTTATTAAACGCGACGCCAAGCGCCGAGAGCGCTATTTCGTTGATACCGGTCGAGTTTTGAAGTAAATCTCTCGTTTGCCGGGCTGTCAGGCTAAAGCTCGCGATCTCGTTATACTCGAACGTATTTTTTTCAAATCGCGCTTCGCTTTGAACTCTTTCCGCGCCCGTAAAGTCCTGGCGCTTCCAATAATCCAGCGCATGAGCGAACGTATCGCTCCGGAGGTAATCCCTCAGCGCAAGGCTCCACTTGCCGAAGGAATCCGTCTTGGCGGGAAGTTTTATTGTTTCATTTTTAGCGAGATTCTCGTACGCCGAGCTCAAGTCTTCAAGGATAATTCTCCACGAAACGCCGTCTACCACCAGGTGATGAATTATGATAAGAAGCCTGTCTATCTCGCCGCAATGCAAAAGCGCGGCTTTTATTAGCGGGCCGTTCTCAATATCCATAGAGCATTGCATTCTCTCGGCGATTGTTCTTATTTCGGATTGAACGTCGCCGCCGCCGCGCGAAAGATCGATATAGGAAACTTCGGGCTTTAATTCGGCGCCGCGATTCTCCTGTATGATCTCCCCGTCTTTTTCATTGAAGACCATTCTCAAGGCGTCGTGCCGAAGGGTTATTTCCTCAAATGCGGTTCGTATATAATCATAATCCAGCTTGCCTTTCGATTTCAGCAGGAACGCCTGGTTGAAATGCCGAACCGAATTGCCCTGATTCTCGAAAAACCATCTTTGTATTCCCGTCAACGGAAAGGTACCGGTAACGACGCCCTGGTCAATCGTAGAAGCTTTCTGTTTAACGTGCGGCGCGAGTTCCTCGACGGTAGGATACAGGAAGATACTTTTAACGTCGAAATCCAACCCGTTTTGCTTCGCGAGCGCGATCAATCGAATAGCTTTTATCGAATCGCCGCCCAGCATAAAGAAATTCTGATTGACCCCGACATTTTTACAATTCAACGCATCGCTCCAGAGCTTGGCAAGCCTACTTTCCATCTCCGTCGAGGCCTCCTTTATCCCTTCGGCGCTTGCCGAGAATTCGAACGGATCGGGCAGCTGCGACGCGTCTACCTTCCCGTTATTAGTCGTTGGAATCGAGTCGATTGGAATAATATGGCCGGGTATCATATATTCGGGCAGTTTCTGCCTGAGGCGGCGAGCTATATCCATAGGCTCAATTTTTCGAAGCGTCGAGTAGTATGCGACGAGTTCGTTATTCCCTTCCTCCTTAGCTGCAATGGCGACGTACGCCTCCCTTATGCCAGGAATATTTTCGAGAGAGATCTTAATTTCGCCGAGTTCGACGCGGAACCCGCGTATTTTTACTTGCTTATCCTTGCGCCCGACAAAGACAATATCGCCGTTGTCGTTTATACGTCCGAGGTCGCCAGAGCGGAATACCCTATTGCCGGAGAACGGCAGTTCGACATACTTTTCGTTCGTCAGCCGCTCGTCGCCGATATAGCCGCAGGTCACGCCCATGCCCTCGATGCAGATCTCGCCGACTATATTCCGGGGCTGCGGCTCTAAATAGTCGTTGCAAATATATATCTTATAGTTGCGCATCGGTTTCCCGATTGGAATAGCTCCGCCGGCGTCCGCCGAAGGATCGAATTTATGGAACGCGCAGATGACGGTGGTCTCGGTCGGACCGTAGATGTTATAATAATCTAAATGTCCGGAGAGTTCAATCGCGTCCCCGGGGATGGGGGGCTCCATTCCCGTTAGTATTGTTTTTAGACCGGACAGCTTTGATTTATCCAATACCGACAAAAACGACGGCGGGAAAAACGCCAGGGTAACTCCATGCTTATTGATAAAATCGAGAAACTCCGCAGGCGTATTCTTTAATTCGTCGTCGACGAGAACAAGCTTAGCGCCGGAGAACAGCGCACAAAACGCCTCGAGCATGGATGCGTCGAACGACGGCGAATAGAATTGCATCACGGCTGAGCTTCCGTCCAGCTTAAATTCGTCGATTTGATGCAGTATAGTATTAACTAAATTAACATTGCTGACGAGGATGCCCTTGGGCTCGCCCGTCGTTCCAGACGTATAAATAATATAGGAGATATCGTCGGGAGAAATTGCAGGAGAATTTATTAGCGTTAAGTCCCCGGGTATTTCTTCAATTAGAACGACTTCCGCCGCGCCTGCCTCTTCTGCTTTTTGCGAGTCGCCGGCGATTAACAGCTTAGCGGATGCGTTGCTCAGGATGTATCGAACTCTATCGGCGGGAGTCTTCTCGTCGATTGGCAAATAGACTGCGCCGGACTTCATTATTCCAAGCATGCAGAGAATGTATTTCTCGTCCCGCCGCGTTTGCAGCGCGACCACGTCGCCCTTCGATATGCCTTTATTGATAATAAACTGCGCGATTGAATCAGTTATCCTATTCAATCGCTCGTAATCGCATTTAAATCTATCGCTTTCTATCGCCGTATTAGCCGGGTTGGCCAGGGCTATTTTACGGAACAGATCCGGTATCGAGGCTTTAGCGAAGCGGGGATATTCCGTGTTATTGAATCTTTCATATTCCCCGATTTCACTTTCAGTAAGCGCCCTGTAGCGGCCTATATTCTTTTGTTTACTCTCTGCGCCCTTAACCGCTTGCTCGGCGAATAAGAATAAATGGCCCGGGATCCTTGAAATAAATTCCTCGGAATATATATCGGAATTATAATTAATCTCAAGAGACAAACCGCCGTTTTCCTCAATAAACGAGAACAGCATTTCGAACTTGCTTATACCGTTCTCTATTGCATACGGCGCGGAGTCTACCCCGGTTAAGCTCAGCGTTGAAGCGTCGGAGTTTTGATATACGATCGCTATGTCGAACAGGGCGCCGCGCTCGGTCGAACGCGGCAAGTCTAAGTCCTCTACGAGCAGGTCAAATGGATAATCCTGGTTCTCGAGGCTTTCCTGTATCGTATTTTTTACCTTATACAAAACGTCTTCGAACGTATCGTCGGATTTTATTTGGTCGCGAAGCGCAACGGTATTAGAGAATAATCCTACAGTTCCGTCTAAAGAACGATTTCCCCGGCCCGCCACTGCGCCGCCGATTATAATATCCTCTTGATTCGTATACCGATGCAGAAGCGACTTCAGCGCGGCGGTAAAAAATGCGAACATGGAAGTCGAACCGTCGCGCGTAAACTTTTCAAATGCCCTATAAGTATCCTGCGATACGCTTTGTTTGAAAGTTTTGCCTCTGTAGGTCTTAAATAGGGGTCTGGCGTTCTTAATTGGCAGATCGAGCGCCGCGAGCTCTCCCGAGAGCTTCTCCAACCAGTATTTCTTTTGGCTATCGAGCTCGCCCTCCGCTATTTTTTTTGATTGCCATAGCGCGAAGTCTTTATACTGCAATTCGGGAACTCTTTCCGTATATTCGTTCCCCCGCTCGAGCGCGTTGTAAATTGCGTTCAACTCCCGCGCCACAATATCGATCGACCAACCGTCGGCTATGATGTGATGGATGTTGATATACAGGAAATAATCTTCGTCGGCAAACTTATAGAGCTTTATCCTCATGAGAGGAGCCGCTGAGAGCTCGAACGGCTTTGCCGCTTCAGCTTCTATATCCGCATTTATCGCTTTTTCCGCTTCGGGTATGCCGCGGAAATCAAGGATAGGGATAGTGAAAATTAATGATTCTAATACGTACTGCTTTACGCCCCTTTCAGTTTCCCGGAAGGAAGTTCTAAAAGAATCGTGCCTATTGACTAATACGTTAACGGCCTTTTCAAAAACGTCGGGCTTGAATCGGCCTTTTAGGCGATAGACGGAGGGCGAATTGTAAGCGAGCGACTCCTTCTCCATTTGCGAGACTACGTATATCCTCTTCTGCGCATGCGAGAGCTCGTAATATTCAGATTTGGGAGCGCAAGGAATTTCCGTTTCGCCGCTTAGAGAGGCGTTTGTAATTCTCGCTGCAAGATCGGCTATAGACGCCGCCGAGAAAATTTCTCCTATCGCCAGCGAGCGATTGAATTCCCTATTTATCCTGCTCAAAAGCTGGATAGCGGCAAGGCTATGCCCGCCGATCTTAAAGAAATTGTCCTCGAGGTAGACCGAATCAATTTTGAGAATATCTTTAATTAAATCCGCTAACCTTTTCTGCGTTTCTGTATGCGGAGCGCTCTTTTGATTGTTCGGCTTGTCAGCGTGCAATTTGCATTCCGCAACGAGCTTCCTTTTGTCGGTCTTACCGTTCGGAGTGAGCGGCAAGCTATCGCGATACTCGAAACGCGACGGCAGAAGGTAGCGCGGCAGCATGCTCTTTAGTTCCGTTTCGAACTCCAGGGCGCTCTCCCCGTCTTTTAGGACGACGAACGCCGCGAGTTCCCGTCGCTCGTTTTCGCAGCCGACTAAAGCGACGGCCGCCTGCATAACCCGTTTTGATGCGTTGGCCGCGATTTCAATTTCCTCCGGCTCGATCCGATAGCCGTTAATCTTTACTTGGTTATCGCATCTGCCGAGAAATTCGATATTCCCGTCCTCCGTAAGTCTGCCCAGGTCGCCCGACTTATATATTCGCTGTCCGGGCGAGTATGGATTATGCCCAAAGACTTCATCCGAAGAATTATTAATATAACCGAGCCCTACGCCCTCGCCGGCAATGCATATCTCGCCGGCGAATCCATGCGGCATCAGCTTCATCGAGGGATTCATTATCAATAGGTTTGTGTTCGCTATGGGTTTTCCGATTGGAATTCTCCTTCTTTCGGCATCCGCGTGAGAAACTCTATAGAAAGAAGCCGTGCAGGAAGCTTCAGTAGGCCCGTAAACGTTGTAGACGTCCGCCCGCTCCGCAAGCTCGGCAAGCTCCCGGCTTGCGGGGGATTCTCCCGCGCTGAGTATAGTTTGCAAATTGAGCGCGCTCTTGTCCAGCAGGCTTAGATACGACGGGGGGATATACGCCCTATTTACTTTATTTTCCGACAAATATTGGGTAAATACGCTCGTATCGCCGATAATTTCCCTGTCGGCAATTACGAGCGACGCGCCCGAGAGCAGGGCGAGGAATATCTCCGTGAGCGAGCCGTCGAAGGTCTGGGAGGCGAATTGTAGGGCGCTATCTTTCTCGCAGTACTTATAATGCTCGATTTGACCTAATATCGAATTTAAAAATCCCCTGTGGCTAATAGTCGCGCCCTTCGGAGCGCCTGTGGTGCCCGAGGTGAAAATTATGTATGCGGCGGCGCGTGTATCTAATTCCTCCGCTCTATAATTCTCAGCCCGCGGCACGCTCTTTATATCTACGACTGGCGCGCCCGTAATTTCGGCCCCCGCTCCGAGGATCAACTTACATTTGCAAGCCTCGAGCATCATGGAAATTCTCTCGGCGGGATACTCGGCGTCGAGCGGCATATAGACAGCGGACGCTTTGAGAATGCCGAGGAGCGCAGCGATTAAATCGACGCCGCGATCTATGAGCGTCGCAACGACGTCGCCTTTCCCGACATTGCAGGCCGTAGTTAGATAAGCGGCTATATCGTCCGATTTCCTATCGAGCTCGCCGTAGGTAACGGCTTTTTTTCGATGGACTATAGCGATACTTTCGGGATTGCGGCGCGCGATTTCTGAAAACTGCGCGTGGATCGGCGTTTGAATATCGTAATCGACCTTATTATAATTCAAATTGAGCAAGCGATGTATCTCGGCGTCGCTCAATATCTCGTACTCGCCGACGCGCCTATCCGGATTCGAAAATACGGATAGAATTAAGCGCTCGAAATGATCCGTAAAGCTTTCGATTGTCTTCCGCTTGTAAAGGGCATCGTTATAATTGATCTCTAAGCTATATCCGACGGGCTTCTCGACGAACTCGATTCCCATGTCGAGCCTGCTGACCGTTTCCTCGAGCGTTATTTCCTCAGCTTTAACCCCGTCGAGCGCGAGAGACTCCGCCTCCCTGTCTCTATATATAAACATTATATCGAACAGCGGATTCCGCCCGGGGTCTTTTTCCAAATGCAACTCTTCGAGCAGCTTTTCGAAAGGGTACTCCTGTTGCTTCATGCTCTCGACGATGCAGGACTTAACCTGCTCCGTCAATTCCGCGAATGGAGCGTCGGCCTTTACTTCGTTGCGCAGCGCGATAGTATTCGAGAAGAATCCCTGCTGGGTTTGCAAGCTGCTATGAGCTCTTCCCGACGCGACCGTACCGATGATTATATCTTTCTGCCCCGAATAATACGCCAGCAGCGTATTTAATAACGAGGTCGTTAAAGCAAATTTTGTCGCTTTAAATTTCTCCGAAAGAAAGTCGAGCGCTTCGGCGGCATCCGTTGAGAGGAGCTTTCTATATGTGGAGCCGGTGAATTTTCGCTCCATCGGCCTATCGTAATCCGTTGGAATATTCAGAGGTTCAATCTCGCCGGAGAGCTTTTCGAGCCAGTATTTCCTCGATTCTTCCATTTCGGCGCCGTCGAGCGAGAGAGTTTGATTGTAAACGTAGTCTCTATATTGGATTTCCGGCTCTTCCAACGCGAGCGGCTCTTCCGCTTTCAGAGCTTTATAGATATAATTCAGTTCCTTAACCATCAATCGCAAGGACCAACCGTCCGTAATCAGATGGTGTATATTGAACAAGAGAACGTAGCGGCGCTCGCCCGTCTCTATCACGCTGCAATCGATGAGCGGCGCCCTGGCGAGATCGAAAGCTTTTTTAGCCAATTTGTTTATTATTTCGTCGGGATTATCCGACTTATAACGATTGATCTTTAAATACGCTTTTTCATTTACTGCTTGCCGCGGTTCGCCGTCTGTCTCTACAAATGCGGTTCTAAGAATTTCGTATCTATTAATTATAATATTCAGGGCTCTTTCAAGCAAATCGACATCTAATGCGCCCTCGAGCATATAGGCGGAGGGGATGTTATAAGCGATCGATTCCGCGTCGAGTTGCGACTCTATCCACACCCTTTTTTGCTGCGAGGAGAGCAAGTCGAATTCTTTTGACGCCGCCCGCGGGTACGATTCTAATCGTACTTCCCGGGACTTTTCGATAATTTCGGCGATGCTTTCGACGCTGCCGTTCTCGAAGAGGTCGCGTATGTTTAGCTCCGCGCCGAACTTTTTATATATAGTGGAGATTAGCTTAATAGCGGTAAGAGAATTGCCGCCGAATTCTAAGTAAG
>JBLNBN010000035.1:0-47726 GCA_050260015.1 Chloroflexota bacterium
CGAGCGTTACAATATCATTAATGCAAAGATAATTCTCCGTGCCGAGATCCATTCTCTGCCAAACGTTTCCATTATTCGAGGATAGGTAAAAGTCCGTGCAAGCGCCGGCGAAGACATTCTGACCAAATACGAACAAAGAAGAAATATTTTTATCGGATATGCCCGCATTGATCTGCGTCCAGCTTGCGCCGTTGTCCGAGGAGCGAAAAACGCCCTCTCCCTCGGTTCCGGCGTAGACGTACCCTCCGCCGATAGCGAAAGAAGTAAGCTTATAGGGGAGCGCGTCGGAACGCGTCCAATTAACGCCGCTATTCGTCGAAATATACAGCCCGTTATCGGCGGCCGCAAGTATCCGTACGCCGGTATTGAGGAACTTCGATATTTCGACTCCCTGCAGGTCGGTCGGCGTCCACTTGCCGCCCAGGTTAGCGGAGCGGAAAACTCCCCCGCGCGTTCCGGCGAGCATATCGGCGTTGACTGTCAGCAGGGCGTTTACCGTTCCGCCGTACATGCCGAAATTGAGCGGCTCCCACTGCGCGAAAGCCGTTTGAATGGATATAGCTATAAGAAGTAGTATCGTTTTTTTCATATAAGTCCGTAGAATTAATATTTGCAAATTATACTCTATAATTTAAGAAATAATTTGCATATTCTTCCAATCCTGGCGCAATACGCTCCGGCGGGCAGACGGCTAATATCCAGGCGCCGCGCGGCCGAACCGTCGAGACTCGTTTCTAAAACGACGGCGCCGAGCAGGTCGAGGATTGTTATTCTTTCCGCGGCAGCGGCTGCTTCGGGCAGTTCGACGGTCAGGAATTCAGTAGCCGGGTTCGGGAAGAGCCTTATTTTACTTTCAACGACAGGATCGTTTACGCTCGTGATGCCGAGGTCGGAGAGCTTAGCGCGGTAGATGCCGTTGCTCTTGGTTCCGATATATATGTATTGTCTGTGTATTTTAATCGAAACAATAATACTATCAGGTAGATTGCCTGATATATCCTGCCATGTTATACCTTCGTCTTTAGTCATAAACAATCCTGCTTGAGAAGCAGCAATAACAATATTGCCTATTGTTTCAAACATATAAACTCTCTTGTTGGTAAATCCTTCAGAACGTTTTTCCCAGTTGTGGCTGCCAATATGTAAAATATAAAATCCATCATCCGTTCCAGCGATTATTTGAGAGCCGAGACTATATAGGGCAATCACGGCACAATCTTTAGGTATCCCATCCATTTTTTTCAACCAGTTTTGTCCTCCATCGCTGGAAACATATACTTCCCTATTCTTACGAGTGGAAATATAAATTTTGTCGTTAATTGGCAATATAGAGACCGCGCCTTCACTAAAATCAAGTTTTGTCCAATGTATACCATCAATAGATTTATATAACATTGTGCCTACCGCATAAAGCGTATCGTTATTGCTCCGAAATTCGAAAATTAATGAGCCGTCATGTCCTGAGTTATTTTCGTACCACGTAGCGCCGTTATCTGACGAAACAAAAATACCGGAACTCCAGGTAGCTAAGTAAAGCTTATTATGAAAGAGGTAAAGCGTTCTGAACTCTGTTGCATCGATTGCAGAACGCATCCAATTTACATTGTCTCCAGTTGAATAATAGATACGATTTCCATCGTTACTTATATCTCCATCGTTGCTTATAAAAGCTTTCGCATCGCCGTTAGTAGTAATGTTGTATATTCCCATACTTGTTAATCCAGTATTTCTTTCACTCCAAGATGCCCCGGAGTCCGTAGAGAAAAAAATTCCATTGGATAACGTACCAACAAACAGTTTTTCATTGTCGAATACCATTTCATTAACCGAACCGGGCAAAGTTTGTTTTTTCTCGCTCCAATTCATTCCTTCGTCCAATGAATAAAACATACTTTCAGCGGTATACACATATATTTCTCTTCCGCGGGTCGCTAACGCTTGAATATTGGCATGCTTTTTCTCGGAAAAATTTTCTTTCCATGTTTCTCCATAATCGGTCGAAACCATTAACTTTGGTCCAACTGCCGTAAATATATTATTGGATGTTGCCGCAAAATTTAAAAAGGAAGAATTAATCTCTTGATAATTCATTCGACTCCAGGATTCGCCTTTATCAGAGCTTCTATAAACCCCTACATACGTACTTGCAAATACGTATCCTTCAAAAACGAAGAATTTTTGAACCCCTAAACCAGTATCGTCCACAGTAATTTCAGTCCACGTCTTGCCATTATCAGTGGATCGGTATGGCATATTCTCATGAGAATCTATGTAAACAACTCCTTCTGCAGCCACCATCGAATTAATGTTAGTAGATATGCCATCAATTGCGACCCAGCTCACGCCGTTATCTTCGGATATATAAAGCGCTTTATAGCCGCCGGCATAAATATGAGTCCCATCCTTGCAAAAAGAGTTTATTTCCACGCCGCTAACGTTTGTTAAAGACCAGGTTTCTCCATAATCAGTGGAACGATAAACGCCGCCGTAAGTTCCAACCAGAATAGCTCCGTCAATCGGAAGTAGAGCGTTTACCGTCCCGCCATATAAACCGTTGTTCATTGATTCCCACTGGGAATACGCGAATTGATAAGTCATAAAGATGGCGAGTAGTAATAACTTCTTCATAAGACACCCTTTTATTATATAAGAATTCTTCCTATTTTTTGTATACGCTCGGGACGCCGCTCTCAGTAACTACAAGAGTTTCGCCTTTTGCGAAAGAATTTGCGCCGCTTATAGCGTCCGAGCATAGAGTCAACCGCATTATTCTGCCGTCAGGGTAGAAATAAACAGGCGAGAAGAGGCTGCTCTTGCAGGGGAAGCCCTGTATCGTTTGATTCCGCGAGAGGAAGCAGGCCTTTAGCGAGCCGTTCTCGTAGAAGTCCACGGATATCTTTTCGCCGCCCTGGCACTCTATGCCGTCGAGCTTTATATCCTCGGGGAACCAGACGGTTTTTATTTTATCGTGAGCGTTGTCGTAGAAGAAAATTCTGGAATTGGGAGGGATCTCGTACCTGGAGTACTTGACCGGGGCGGCAGTCTCGAAGTTATCGACGTCGCCGTTGGGGAAGAAATGAATCCATCCGACGCATTTGTAGAGACCGATAGAGGCTGTGTCCTTCAGCCGGCATTTTTTCATCGAGCCGTCCGCGTAGCGCTCCTCGGAGCCATTATAGTAGGAAATCCTGGTCGGGGCGGGTTGGCGCAGGAGTTCGTACTCGACGGAGAAGCACCCGGCGAGGGCCGCGCATACGAAAAGGATAAGGAAGAATCGCATTTCCTAACCTCCCCCTATAAATCGTTAAAAAAATGCCATAATAATTCATCCAGCTTCAGCAAAGTTACTGATATTTTGTAAAGAATGCAATATTTTTTATGATATTATTATCCAGGGAAATAAAATCGGGATCTACTCAGTAGATCCCGATAGATGGATTAGGAAAACTTACGCCATTATTTTTAGGTCATCTTTATCTTTTTACGAAGCCGGCGCGAAGCTCCCCAATTTTTATGAAATACGACCCGGGCGCCAAATTGGATATATCCAGGCGATTATTGAATCCGTTCTCCATTACTTTTACCCCGAGAGGCGAATATATTTGAATAGGTTCGCATTGGTTAGCTTCCGCGTTAATGTATAGATAGTTTTCGGCCGGATTTGGAAAGACGACCAGAGAATTGTGCGACCTAACGCCCTCGGGAACTCCTTTTATAAAATCGGAAATATCATAAACCAGAATGCTTCCGTCGGAAAAAGCGGCGGCAAGGTATTTATCGTCTTTCGAGATAGATAGAGAAGTAATATCGGGGTGGTTATTACCTAATTTAACCATAGACAGCGTATCAATCCGGCATAGAATTTTTCCGGTTTCGACGTCATAGACGCGAATCATGCCGCCGTTGTCGCCGGTAATTATTTTGTCCTGCGCGTTGGTCGCTATAGCCGCCATCATACCTCCGAGCGGATAATTCGTAAAGTCCGTTTCAAAGGGAATTTTCGCTACGACTTTGTACTCCAGCGCATCCCATATCCAGATCGCCTTAGCCTTCGAAGAGTGGCATACGCTAAAGAACTTTCCCAGCTTATCCAAAGAGCCAACGGCCACTACGCCGGGCATATAAAAATTATTATCCTCGTCCGCGACCAGGTCCTTATCCAATTGCCAGAGTTGACTCCCTATACCGCCTTCGCGATATATACGAACATGCTTATCCCTGGAGCCGGAGATTATTTTTTCTCCGTCGTTGTAAAAGGCGACCGTATTAATATTATATACGGAAGTATCTACCTCCATGTAATTCGCCCCGGATTCTCCGCACGTCGCCAAGCCTTTGTTCCCTCCGATCAACAGGTCGTTGGGACCGTCTTTATAGGCAGTCGTATCCTTATGCCAATCAAAAGACTTCGCGCTAACCCCCGCGACTGTGCCAATAGTAGTATAGTCCGCGGTTGAAATTTTCACTATATCCGAACCAATACCAACAGCGATGAATTTATTATCTCCGGAATAGGATACGCAGTTACCCGAGCCGGGGCTTTCGAAGCTCATAGATTTCTTAAGCGCGCCCGTCTTCAAATCCCAAAGCTTTAGGTAACAGTCGTCGCCAATCGTAGCGATACAAGCGTTATCGGGCGAGACGCTGATTCCGTTTACGGAGCCGTTATGTTTCCCGCCTTCGATATTCGAAAAGCTTGAGATTATTTCTCCATCCTCCGCGTTCCAGAGCCAGAGTTTTCCGTCCGTCGCTTTTCCTGCAATATAATTATTACCCGGAGAGAACTGTAAACCGTTTATTTCTACTGGTATCCTAATAGTTCTTTTAATATTTGGATGAAGCGTTTCGTATAGATAGAAATAGCCTTTTACGTCACCCGAATAAGCCGCGTAAGCTCCGTCATAAGAAATTGCGGGATAATTTGAATCGAAGACTCCTTCCCACTTTGCTATTTCATCCCCCGAAGTTATGCTAAATACTCTTATAGGTTTTTCCGTAGCATATCTGCTTCCGCCTGTAATTAGAAATTTACCGTCGGCGGAAACGTCGACGCTCGCAACCATATAGCCAGCGTTTATCGTGTCCGTAACTTCTCCGTTAGTCAGCGAATATAAATATACAGCGGAGTCCGAGTAGGCGACAAAAGCAATCGACCCGTCCGGCGCAAAACCAAGATCTCTGATCTCCTTCCCATTCCGAGTAACGGGGAATGAATACTCAAGGTCGCCCGACTCCGTATTGTAGACGTTAATGTCCTTTTCCAACCAAATATATGCCGCAAATTTCTTACCGCCCTGTAGAAAGGTCAGCGCTGAAACCTGCGGATATTGTAATGTAGTCGTCGTTTTTATTGAAGGCAGCTTTTCACCGGTCTCCGCGTTGTACCGGTAAATTTCCGCAGGACCTCCCCAATTAAGTTCGGAACCGATAATATAGCGTTCGTCCGAGGATACTTCCATTCTAATAAAGCTTTGTTGAATTGGAAACGTTCTCTCTAATTGTTTTGTTCCTACGTTCCAAACCTGCATTTCAGCGTTCGCTAGAATATAGATGCGCTCCCCGTTTGGAGTAAATGTATAAACATCGATTTTCGTGGTATGCCCTCGGCTAAGCCCTATAAGCTTCGCTTCCTGGGCTGGTAATGCTTCGAAAAGGGCAAAAAAAGCCGCTAACGATAAAAAAAGCGTTTTCATCGTCCACCTTGTAAATTTTATAAATAGTTATTTTATACGATATTTTGTTAATTCAGATATTATAGTCGTATAATATAAATGGGAAATCTCATTATCGATTGTAGTTTCTTGTTTAATAAAACCTACGCCAGGAGAATAATACACATTAGTTACAGAATTATCTTCGCCCTTCGCTTCGTACCGGTAACATTTAAACGCTCCCGCTTTTACTTTTACTGTAGTGTCAGTAGAAATAACAGTCCATGTCCAGCCTAAGTTTCGGAAGACGTCGCCTTTGTTCGCGGGAAATTTGATTATCAGGAAATCTTTTCCCTTATTGGAATCAAGGACCGACTTAGAATGCAAGCCGTCTGATTCATTTGTCAACCAAACATTTCCAGTCGAATCAAAAGTGTGCCACTGAATCCCTTCCATAACCGTATCCTTTAATAAAGAGCGTTTCTCTTTAAAGAGGGCGATTGCTGAACCCTTATCGTCGTAAGCCGCAAATCCGTATTCCCATGACGATCCTACCGAGAGGGGTTGAATTACGTTCGAGTACTTGCCGGGGTCTTCAATAAGGCTTTTTTTATAATTCTGATCGCTATCGAATATGTCCTCGCAGGACGACAGGAAAAGAAAGGCGAGCGCTATAAATATATATGGGTATAATTTCTTCATAGGATTATCCTGCGCTAGAATTTGTAGTTAATTCCATAATTTAAAGACAATTTGGAAGCGTCGAACCATTTGTCCTGGTGGTAGAAAGCTAGTATGCTATACTCCATGCCCAACACTACGGAGAAATTTCCTATCGGTTTATATTGAATTCCCGCCATAGGCCGGGCGACGTACCCGACCTTATTCGCGCCGAGCGACACCTGCGCGATGCCGGTAACATCCCCCGCCCCGATGAGCTTCAATCTTCCGAGCGCGGAAAACGAGGTTAAATTAGGCTGCTGTTCATATCTGTAGCGCAATCCGCCAACATTGCCAGTATATTTAACGAAAAATGTCTCTTGCCGAGCTTCCGCCCCGACTGATAAATCATTCGATAAGTCATATAAAATTGCTATACTCGTATTATTTAACTTATTCCAACGACCCGGATTAATTGTCTCTTTCGGGAAGTTCCAGTTGACGAAGTTCCTGACTTCAACGGAAAGCCCAAGAATTTTTGTTGATGAAATATGAGAGTTTTTATCTTCGCCTATTAAATAAGGACGTACGTAGGCGGCAAGGGGAGAGCTTTGATTTCTCAACGACTGTGCCGGCGGCGTAAGTGCGGCGCTTACTGATATCATTTCAATGGGGGTAAAACGCCGCCGTACTGTAGAAGCCGATTCGGCATTTTCAGGCAATGCAATTTCGGCCCCTTCCTTCCTCCCAGATTTAAGAGCAATTTTTTGCGGGAGTTCTTCGCTTTTTACCGAAGGAAAAGCGGATCGGCTCTCAACTTGGGTTTTAGGAGATCCCTGTTCCTTAATTATACTTGGATTTAGGAATAGCAAAACGCCCAATGTCGCTAAAACTGCGGCGCCGGCTCCGGTTAAAAAATAAGACAAAAACCGCGTCGAAAGGAGCGGAAATTTTACCGAGGCGCTTGGAACCTGGGTTGCGGCATAAGGAACAGAATAACCGAGCTGGGCGAAAATTTGATTAGTAGCGGCCCCTGAGGGAGCAAAAGCTTTCGTATTCTTTTTTATCGTTTCCGTAACGGTTAAGAATCCTCTGAATTGAGCTCGGAAATCGGCGTCGTATGCAAACTTACCGGCAAATTCCCGCTCTACTTCGGAATCAAGATTACCTTCGACGAAATCAATAAAGATTTTCGAATTCTCCATGTTAGCTTTTCTCCTTAACTTCCGCGATGACAGGCTCTAAAATCTTTAATACTTCGTCCATAGCTCTTGCGCATCTATGCTTGACGCAATCTTACGTTTCGCCTGTGATTTGAGCGATTTCCTGATTATTCAATCCCGAAAACCATTTCAATGCAAAGGCTTCCCTTTTATTTGGGGACAGTTGATTTATCGCTAACGCTATCGTATTAATTAAGTCATGATTAATTATATCGGTTTGCAGATTTAAAAAATCCGGAATATCCTCTATATCAAATAATTCAGAATATTGAACTGGACGATTCTTTTTCAGACGGTACATATCGATACTTACCGTCCTGGCGATAGTGTACAAGTATCCTGGAAGTTTAATGTCTCGCTTTCCCGATTTAGCGATTCTGTGGAATTTTAACCATGTTTCCTGGTGAAGATCCTCGGCTTCCATTCGATTTTCAGTAATAAATAAACAGTAGGAGTTCAACCCTTCGCAATACCGGAAATAGATAACGTTAAACGCTTCCGCAGCGGAGGAAGTTTCTTCTCGAAGCAGAGCTATCAGTTGATTGTTATCGTATTTCGAGTAATCTTTCATTCAATTCACAATTGTATAATGCTCTATAATAACTTACGATATAATCCAATAAAAAGGGACAAACAAAGACCGCGCTCATAGAGCTACGGCCAATAATTTATATTTTATCAAAAAGATTACTCTATTTCATGTGCGGATATTCGTGTTCCGGCGGCCGTCTCGAAGTTGTCGATGTCGCCGCCAGGGAAGAAATGTATCCAGCCGACGCATTTATATTGGCCGATCGCGGCAGTGTCATTCAACCGGCATTTTTTCATCGAGCCGTCTGCGTAGCGCTCCTCGGGGCCGTTGAAGTAGGAGATTTTTGTCGGGGCGGGTTGGCGCAAGCGTTCGTACTCGACGGAGAAGCACCCGGCGAGGGCCGCGCAAAGCAAGATCGCTGCAATCGTACGCATATTCCGGCTCCTCCTAAACTATATTAGAATGATAAATAAGCCGTAGATTAATGCAAAGTTACATAGAACAGACTAATAAAGCAAGGTGATTAAAAAATATTTATTGTTTTAACAGGATAATATACTGAATTCCTCTCATCATGTAGTTTCAATTTAGGTTAGATTACTACCATTGCTCTAATCCTTTGTCTTTGCTACGTTGGATAAATGCGAAAGGCGGCTTGTGTTTGCGAACTGTATGTTTTATTTCGTCCCATAATCTAACGAGACGTTTAAACATTTCCCAAAAGGTAAGACCGCTATTAGGACTTTTCAGGAAAATCACCCCGACGTTGCTTTTGTTGTAAAGTTCTTTTTGATGGCGAATATGTTGAATGTTCAAGTCCTGAGTTATTACGATTCCCTCTTGTTTACCGACGACTGGGATCCAGTCTTCGTCGAGCGCCCCTTTGCCAAATTCTTCTTTTATTGAAAGGACGTCGATAGGAATAGATTCCTGATTATTCAAATGTGATTGAATGATATTAAATGCTTGAGCAAACTGGGGAGGTAGGTTTTCGTCGATGTATATTTTAATTCTTTTTTCCACAATACTCCAACGCGTCGTTGATTTGAGGAACAGTAAGATCGTAGAGGGAAGCGATAAATTCTTCCTTCTCGCCGGATTTATATAAATTGCAAATTGTCGCAGCTAATATATTTGTTCCGTCAATTACTGGTTGCCCAAATCTACGCGCAGGGTCGCACACTATATTTCTATCTTTGCCCAAGGGCCACAACCGTTTAGCTAAATCATTTTCGCCGAAGTCAAGCTTTTTAAAGAAATATTTTATAAAATCAAGATTGAACTGCCTTGAGCCGTCAAGCGATAGAATATTTCCATTGTAACTAAAATAAATTCTCTTACCATCGGTACAAATGTTATCTATAATATTCTTTTTGGCAAATGGATACGAAGTATTTTCGATTTCAGCTAATTCTTCGTGCGCTTTTAACGCTTTAGTAGCAGTTACGCCCGAGTCCCTTAACTGAATAAAAGTATAAAACTCAACGAGCGTAAGGAAATTCACGGCCTTACTATTCTCAACTTTCCAGGAATACCGATTGTCGTATTTCTTGCCGAAACGATTATCCCAATAGTTATTAGTCCAACGATTTACTTTTTGATTAGGTAACCGCAGGATATTAGCTATATCGGGCATTGTATAGATTCCCGATCCTATTTCAGCTGAATTAGTGAAATCTGTTTCCCTCTTGTAAAAACTAAATTACGAAGTTTTCCTATAAGTTAGCACGATTTTTTTTCCTAAATATTATTCTTTTCATCCTTTACTTCACCCTCTCCGGGTTGTCTTTTATGAATTGGCTCCAGTCGGCGGCATTGCCTTTTTTGGATTTGGATTTTGGGGCGGGGGCGGTCGTTTGGCCGCCTTTCATGTAGTGGCAGATAGCGACTGCGAGCGCGTCGGAGGCGTCGTAGAGAGCCTCGCGTTCGTCCTCGATGCCAAGTATTTTTATCGTCATGAACTGGACGGATTCCTTGGCGGCGGCGCCGTTGCCGGTCACCGATTTCTTTACTTCGCGCGCGCTGTACTCATAAATAGGCAGGTCGGCCATAGCAGCCGCAAGCACGCTTACGGCGCGGGCGTGGGAGAGCTTTATCAGGGATTGGACGTTCTTGGAGTAAAACGGGGATTCGAACGCCGCTACGTCGGGTTTAGTGCGCTTGACGACGCTCGCCAAGCGCACATAAATCTCCTTTAGTCTTTCGTTGAAGTCCTCGGCGTAGAGCTTCGCGCGGATTACTCCGCTCTCCACCATGCGCAATTTCCCCGAGGCTTCCTCTATTACTCCGTAGCCGCAAACCACGGAGCCGGGGTCGATCCCAAGTATTCTCATTAGTCGAGCTGTTCGGCTATTTCGTCGTCGATTTCTACGTTGGAGAATACGTTCTGCACGTCGTCGTGATCCTCGAAGGCGTCGATGAATCGCATAACCTTGCGAGCGTCCTCGACTGTTTCGATCTTGACGGTGTTCTGGGCGATGTACTCGAGCTTAGCTTCCTCTATCTCGAAGCCGTTTTCCATGAAGTACTTGTTCATTTGGGCGAAGTCCTCCATCGGGCAGAGAATGCGCGAGCTCTCCTCGTCGTACTCCAGGTCCTCCGCGCCGCTTTCCAGCACGTGGTCCAATAGCTCTTCTTCGCTTTTACCTAATGTCTTAATTGTAACTACGCCTTTACGGTTGAAGTTCCAGGCGACCGAATTCGTTTCGCCCAAGTTCCCGCCGAGCTTACCGAACATGGAGCGGATCTCCGAGACGGTGCGCTTCTTGTTGTCCGTCATCGTTTCAAGTATGACGGCGACCCCGTTGGGAGCGTAGCCTTCGTAGGTGATTTCTTCGTAGGTGGCGCCTTCGATTTCGCCCGTGCCTTTCTTGATGGCCCGCGTGATGTTATCATTTGGCATATTTACGGCTTTGCCGTTCAAAACGGCAAGCCTAAGGCGGGGGTTGCTATCGACGTCGCCTCCGCCCTCGCGGGCGGCTACGGTAATTTCTTTGGAAATACGAGTAAACACCTTGCCGCGTTTAGCGTCGGCTTTACCTTTTTTATGCTTGATGTTAGCCCATTTGGAGTGACCTGACATAACTTTTCTATAGATTTATTTTACAAAAATTCTTGACAATGATTATAAAGAATGCTAAATTGCAACGTGTAAATTACGAAATTTAAATGAAATAGGAAAGCGAAAAAAGGAGGTGATGCGGCGTGGGCGATAAAGGCAAATACAAACCAGAAGATATTTTGATTCAAGGCAGGGCGGGAGGGGAGAAAAATCAATTAACAATGATCAATGATCAATTAACGGGCGTTTAGTCCTACACTTTTATAAATTTATAATACTTTCTTCCCTGCTCCAGGAAATATATGCCAGGGGGTAGGAAAGAAACGTTCAACCGGCCGCCGTCGGGTTTGCCGGAGTAGACTTTGCAACCGATAGCGGAATATAATGATACTTCATCTACGGCGTCGGCGAGTCCCGGCAGATTGATAAAGTCCGACGCCGGGTTGGGGAAGAGCATCTGCGAATCCCGGGAGGTTGTTCCCGGTATGTCGACTGTTTCGTCCGGACCGAATATAGCGTTGGATTTAAATAATCTGAGATAGCCGTCGCTGGAGCCTGCGGCGAACGAGACTGAATCGGGCGCGACCGCTATTTTCCAAGCGTAATCCCCAAGCGGAAACGGCATAGAATCCAACACGGTCATACTTGGGGTAGAGAAAATATAGAATCCGTCCCTTGCGCCGGCGATAATTCTATTTTCGCTAAGGCTGAAATGAAAGTCGAGCGGGGGATGCGGAAACTTTGAACCCCCAACAAGTTTGAGTGTATTCAGATCCCACCATAGTACCCTGCTGTCTGATAATAATTCCGCAATTCGGTTTTTTTTCTGGAGAACTCTGAAAGTTCTAATACTTAACGGATCTTCTTTATCATTATCAATTTTATGAATTTGGACAGGACTTAGTAAATTATTCTGTCCCGAAAGAAGATAATCGAATGAACTATGTGATCCGCCACCATGAGAAGAGCCAGAAACTTCAAATATATCAGCCAAAGCAATTATCTGATTGTTATTACAGATTTGGAAATCCCTTAAAGGCAATTCGCTTAAGGACTCCATGTAAGCGGAGTCTTTCAACAATTTAATCTTATATAAATTACCGAAATGTTTTGCATAAATAGTACTCGTACCCCACATTCTGTAATAGAATAATGAATAATATAATGTATTTTCGTTTCTATTAAAATTAGAATGCGAATAATATAAATAGATATGATTAGTATAATATTCTGTGTGAATACTAGTAATTGTAAAATTATATATAAGACTATCTTGATTGAGGTCATATATTTCTACATTAACAGTATCTCCATTATAATAGGCTGCCGGCATATTAGACATCTCATAACTTACAACTGCGGTAGTATCATCAGTTATGTTCATAAATGCAAATTTCTGTGTAGGGTATTTATGTTCTTTAACTAAGAAGCCTGATTTGGTATCCCAAATTTTATACTCGGAGCCGGACGTCGTGATGATTTTCTTTCCGCTATCAATGTAAGCGGCTGAAAATATAGCCCCTTGATGCGCGTTTAGCTCTTTATAATTCCCTTTGTCGATCCAGCCGGATGGTTGGGCGGTAGCCGGGCCCGCCGAAAAGCATAGGGCCGTAAATAAGATCAACGCGGAAACAGTAAATTGCCTGGACATAAACCCTCCGATCGATTCAATTTCCTAAAACTTTTTGCTAGCGCGCGCGCAAGACACCTATAAGAGCGAAAAAAATGCGTTTCGTCACAAAATTATTTTTTTTTCTTTTGAAGCATTGCTCAAAGCGGGATTCGAGGCGTTTTGTATCGTAGTCGGTTTTGCTTTTTTTCTTAAATTGACTTGTGTAATTAAAGTAAATTGAACCTTCGATCGCTGTTTAAATTGACTTTTTTCAATCGCCAATACTCTGCGCACATTCTATATGCTGGGAAAAAACTCCGGCTTAGTAAATGAATTAAATCGTTTTCCACGTCTAAGGTGATTAAAGCGAGAGGATTAGAGTAACGCTAATAAGAAATCAAGGAACTGCGCTTGGAACTCGTAACGATAAAAACATTCGACAACCCGATAGACGCTCACTTGCTCAAGACGCAGTTCGAGAGCGAAGGTATCGAATGCTTCCTCTTCGATGAAAATATAGTCTCGCTTAATATGTTTTATAATATTACCGTAGGCGGGATTAAGCTAAAGATTTACAAGTCCGATATAGATAAGGCTATTGGCATTTTGGCTCTAAATAATAATCTCGCGCTCACCGACGAGAACGACCAACCACTGCTATGCCCCAAATGCGGCTCGCCGAAGCTTTATACGAGTTACTCGAACCAGCGCAAGAAAAGAGGCGGAGCGTTCTCTATTATAAAATCCGTTTTAGAGGCGCTTTTTGGGGTCGTGGAGCAAAACGTCTATCATTGCAAGCGGTGCGGGGAGGAATTCCCCCTTGAATAAAAAAGCCGGCCCAAGAAGCGAATCCAAAGCCGGCGTTTATTAATTTCAATACAATTTTTGCAGGAATCAACTGCTTAGTATTTTCTTAGTTAATCGTTTCAGGGCGGCCCGGAGATCGTCTATGGAATCCTTGTAGATGGTTTCGCTTGCGCTCGAAGTCTGGATTACTTTATCCCGCTCTATCTTAAAGAGGAATAGCTCCACGGTCGCGCCCTCCTGCCGGCGAACCACGTTGCCGCCTATGAAGTAATCGATACCAAACCTACGCAGGGCTTCAATTTCCTTCTCGGTTGTTTTCATGTAGTTTTCGACGCCGTACATCTGGTTCGTAGCGTAGACGGAGTCGCGGGTTGCAAGGTCGAACGCCACGAACTTCGGGCTGCGGCTCGCCTCCTCGAAAATAGTTTCCGCGGCGTCATAAGAAATAATAACGGGCTTTGCGAAGATTTCCCAGTTCTTTTTTTTCCCCTCGGGCGTTGGAATGGAAATTCCCCCGACCGCCAGCGCTTTAGTGACCGAAGTCGGAACGCCGCTCGCATGCATCCCGGCGTAGAGCGAGTCCTCGCCGGAAGCGTTTACTAGCGCGCGCCGCATAGCCAGTATAAGGGCCGGATCGAGCAGTTCGCGGTCCGTCGCCTTTTCGCGGTAGTTAATAAAAGCGTAGCCCTCGCCTCGTTTCGCAGCGAGCATAGGGACGGTGGGCTCCAGGACGATTTCCGTACGAATCATATTGACGAACCGATCGGCCTTGACGAAAGCTATTTGACTTGCCCCCAGGGACTTCGCAACTTCCAGGGAAGTAGGGTTCTTGCCGGAGTTAACTCTAAGCGAGTTGGCCGCGGAGTCGCGGGCGCCTGTAAAAATTATATCGTAAAGCTTACTTTCGTAGACTGCGAGCGAAAATGCGGCGTCGATTTTTTTGGTCATCGAGGGCGGAAGATTTCTCCCGGCGCGGACTTCAGCGGGCATGATTTTAATCTTTTCCGAGCGCGCGGCTAAGGGCGTTGCCATAGCCAGCGCGCAAAGAATTACCAATCTATAATATTTCAATTTCTTAGCTCCAAAATTTTCTATTTAAATCGACGTTGCCGCCGGAGAGAATTATGCCGACTCGCCTACCGCGGAACGGATCGGGATTTTCCAGCATCGCGGCGAGCGGCACGGCGGAGCTTGGCTCGACGATTATTTTCATACGTTCCCAGATCAAACGCATAGCGGTTAAAATGGAGGATTCGCCGGCGGTGAAGATGTCGGCGACGTTTTCGGTAATTATCTTAAAAGTCAGCTCGCCGAGCGAAGTTAAAAGTCCGTCGGCAATCGTCTTTGGGTTGACCGAGGGAACAAGTTCCCCCGTCTTTAACGAACGGCGCGCATCGTCGGCGCCGGCCGGCTCCGCTCCGTAGCATATCGCGTTTGGCAAAAGGGCGCGCGTGGCGATAGAAGTTCCGCTGAGCAAGCCTCCCCCGCCGACGGGGGCCATAACTATATCGAGCTGGCCGGTCTCCTCGATCAATTCCGCCGCCGCGGAGCCCTGCCCGCAAATGACGTAGGGATTGTTATAGGGATGCACGAAAGCTGCGCCGGTTCGCGACTGAACTTCGGCGAGCGTAGTTTCGCGGGCGACGAGCGTCGGCTCGCAGTAAATGATCTCGGCGCCGTAGCCGGCCACGGCGTCCTTCTTTACCTGCGGCGAATTGCTCGGCATAACGATATAGGCCGGCGCTCCGCGCATCCGAGCGGCCAAAGCGAGCGCCTGCGCGTGGTTGCCGGAGGAATGAGTAGCGACTCCCCGGGCGACTACCCCGGCCGAGAGCCTTTGAACGGCGTTTGTCGCTCCACGGAATTTAAAGGCCCCGACGCGCTGAAAATTTTCGCATTTAAAGAATAGGCGAGCCCCCGTTATACCATCTATAGTCTGGTTCGTCATTACCGGGGTGCGGTGCGCGAAGCGTTCGATCGTCTTTCGCGCGGATTGTATGCCGTCAAAGTTCGGCGCGTATTCGCTCATTTAATTTTTCGATTAATACTATTGTTTAATAAACATCGTTTTACAAAACTAATAAAGCTTTGATTAATACAGAAATTCCAATGCGACGCATATCGATAATAATTATATTGCTTTTGACGTATATCGGCCAACAAAAGTTACTCTCCCAATCCCTATACCCCGCTTACGGGGTAGGCGCCGGCTACTCCTCCGCGAGCGGCGGCGGGATAGTCTTTTCAATGGAGCTCGACCCGCGCTGGGCGTTGAAGGCGTCCGGATTCCCCTATTTCTACGACAACTCGGACAATACGTCTCGGCAGGACACCTCCTCCGGGTTTAAGGAACGCAATCTTAACCTTGGATTTGAACTGCAATATAATTTTTATAAAGGCCTTACCAATAGGTTCTATGCTCTCGTAGGCGGCTCGGTTTGGGATATAGAGCTTACGCACGTCCATTCCGGAAAAACTAACGAGATCCGCTGGGAGCGCAGTGAAAAGCGCGGCGATAGGATCTATAACTTCGGGCTAGGCGCTGGCTGGCAGTGGAAATTCGCTTCCAGTTGGTCGGCTTCAATCGACGCGCAATATCTGCGCCAGTCCTCGGACGCGACCCGCGGCGTTTCGGAGTTTTTCGACCGCTCCCCGGGGGGTAAGGCATACGATGGGCTTGGCGTCGGGATTTCTTTGCAGTTTTTATTGCGGTAGGATTTATGCTGGATTTTTGCAATTATCTAAGAACAAGACTATTGGAACCGCTCCCGGCTTCGCGCGCGCATAGCGCGATGGCTCCCCGGTACGAGGATTTCGATTTCGAAACCATAAAGCCGCCGGCTAACGCCAGGGAAAGCGCCACGCTCGTTCCGCTCGTGGAAATGCCCGGGGGCGAGCTCGAGTTGCTTTTTACGCTGCGCGCGGCGGACATGAAGAGCCACGCCGGGCAGATATCCTTCCCGGGAGGAAGGACGGAGCAGGGCGAAACCGCAGAGCAAACGGCCCTCCGCGAAACTATGGAGGAAATCGGTTGGCGGCGCGACGAAGCGCAGCTTCTCGGGCGGCTATCGACTATTTACGTCGTCCCTTCGAATTTCCTTATAACGCCCGTTGTGGCTTACTTCGCCAAACCTCAGCCGTTCGAGATCAGCGAAGCGGAGGTCGATTCAGTTTTCTTTTATCCGCTCAAGGAGTTCCTAAAGCCGGACTTGCTCGCCTATACGGAAAGGTTAATAATGGGAAAACGCGTGCCGACGCCGCAGTGGAACGTACACCCGCGCGCGCCGCTCTGGGGGGCTACGGCTATGGTCCTAAAGGAATTGATCTCGCTCTACGAAGAATTCATAAATTTGGAGCAGTTAAATTAATATTTTTTTATGAAAAATAAATTATTTTTTTCAAATTTTGTTGTTAACTTGCAACTGGATTAGACTCAAATTCCGGAGTTAGAAATATGGAAAAAATCCCAAGCGCGCCGCCGATTGCCGAGGGAAAGCTCTTTTTTGAATTTCCTCATATCGAGAAAATTTCCTTAAACGAGCATTTAGAAGTCTCGATATACGAAGACAAAACGCAACCTCTTTTTATCGCGTCGGCAATATTTTCAGTCGGTTCGCTCGGGGAAAGCCTTCCGGGATTGACCTCCTTTACGGCGTTAATGCTTACGCGCGGGGCTGCCGGGCTAGGCGCTATGGAGCTCAGCGAGGAGGTCGACAGGCTCGGCGCGAACCTCTCGGCTTCGTGCAATTGGGAGAACTCCTACGTGACTATATCGGCGCTTGCCGGCTATTCGCCGGAAGCTCTCGAGATACTGTCGCGCTGCGCAATGGAGAGCGACCTGCCCGACGAGGAAGTCGAGCGGCTCCGGATAAAAGTTACCGCGGACGTCCGCCAGTACCGGTCGGACCCGAGCTACCTGGCGCAGTATGCGCTGAACGCTACAATATTCAAGGGGCACGGTTACGCTAACCCGCGGATCGGGACGATCGAATCGATCGCGGAAATAACCCGCGAGCAGTGCGTTGCGCGCTACGAGCAGATGAAGCGCACCGGGAAAATTAAATTAATCCTCGCGGGCAACTTCAACCGCGAGGAGACGCTCCGCCTGGCCGAGGACCTGTTCAGCAGAAGGCGCGAAACAGTCGCCCCTGTGCGCGTCGCCGTCCCGGATAAGTTCATAGGCGGGAAGATCGCCCTTATTAACAAGCCGGAAGCCGTGCAGAGCAGCCTGAGGATGGGAAAAAATTCGATAAATATAAATCACCCCGACTACCCGGCGTTGCAAGTTGTCAACGCTTGCTTTGGGGGATACTTTATGAGCCGGCTCAACGAATCGTTGCGCGAACGCAAGGGCTATACGTACGGCATCCACTCGTACTTCGACAGCCGTCGGGACGCTTGCAACCTCGTCGTGGCGAGCAATCTAAACACGGATTCTCTTGTCGACTCGATAGCGACGATCAAGGACGAGATGCGTAGGATAGCCGCCGAACCCATTCCGGAGGAGGAAGCTCGGCGCGCCGTGCAGTTTATGCTTGGGGCGTTCGCCCGTTCGACGGAGACGCCGATGCAAATTGCCGGTTTTATTCATAACTTGCTGATCCACAACCTGGATTACGATTATTATAATAGACTTTATTCCGATATCGCCGAGGCAAAGCCCGAGGATATCGAACGCGTAAAGGGCGTTTACATGGCGCCTGAAAATCTCGTTTTCGCCGTTTCCGGCGAACTCGATACGCTCGTTAATATCCTTAAGGAACTTGGCGAGCCTGAACTAATCTCGACTGACTAATGGAATTTTTGCGTGGGGGAAGATGCGATTATTATTGACTTTATTTTTTATAACGCTCTCCGGCGTTGCGGCCGCGGCTCCGTCCGACGCCGAATGGGTGGAGGCTCGTATAAAAGCCGGCGAAGGCATAACTACCTTATTGGATAAGTACTCAATCCCGGCGACGACGGCTTCAATTAAGCTATTTAAAACGATAAACACCCGCTTCGCCGAGGGCGACGGTCTATTGATCGGCAAACTCTATAGGCTTCCGATCTATATCGTAAGATACAATGGGCGAAATATTCGCGAGAGCGTCGGGGGAATAACGCTCGAGGAGGCGCGCCGAATTGAAAAGTATAATAAGCTTATGCTATCGAAAGGCTTACAAAAGTCCTCCTACCGCGAATCCGGAATAATCTGGGTTCCTGCCCACTACGGGATAATTCCTCAGAAGCCCGCGCAGGAACAAGAAAGCGAGAATGAAGAGGACAACCGGGAAACCGCGGAGAAGAATCGAGACGACGGGCCCGTATCCTCCAAGAACCTACGGCCGCTTTCGAGCGCTATCTTCGGCTCCTCCGGCTCCCCCGGGCGAATCGACAACAAGCTGCATAATTGCGTCTACTACCTCGACCCCGGCCACGGCGGTCCGGATCCCGGCGCGGTCGGCTACAAGAACGGCCATGAGCTGCACGAGGACGAATACGCCTACGACGTGACCCTGCGCCTTGCGAAAGAGCTTATGAGGCACGGCGCGACTGTCTACATGTTAGTGCAGGATCCCGGCGACGGGGTGCGCGACGACGCCTACCTAAGCAATAGCGACAACGAAGTGTTCATGGACGGAACCGCGATAGGCTCGGACAACGTCGCAAGGCTCGAAAAGCGCGCCGAGCTCGTGAACAGGCTCTACTCGAAGAACCGTAAACGCGCTCGCCGGCAACGTTTGATCGTTATCCACGTGGACTCGCGAGTAAACGACCAGCGTATCGATATATTCTTCTACCATAAGCCAGGAAACGAACCGGGCAGGAAATTCGCCTCAACGCTCCTGCATACTATCCGCAAAAAGTACGACAACGCCCAACCGGGACGCGGCTACGAGGGCACTTGCTCGGCGCGAAATCTATTTATGCTGCGCAATACCCAACCGATTTCCGCCTACATTGAATTAGGCAACATTCAAAATCCGAAGGACCAGGTGCGGCTCATAGAAAGGGATAACCGCCAGGCTATAGCTAACTGGCTCTGCCAGGGCGCCCTCGAGGAATGCTCGCAGCGATAATTTTCCCTTATTGATAAAAAATCCGCCCTTCAAAAGTCGACTCAATAGAGAGAGCTTGCGAAGGGCGGATTTATTTTTTTGAAAACCGGCACGAAATCGGGCTAACTATTCATCGAAGCTATGAATTCGCGGTTGTCGCGGCGTCCTTTCATCCTGTCTAGAAGGAACGTCATCGCGTCGACGGGCTGCAATTCGCTGAGAACCTTTCTTAGTATCCAGATGCGGTTCAGCTCCTCGCGGTCGAAGAGCAATTCTTCGCGGCGGGTGCCGGAGCGGTTTACGTCGATAGCCGGGAATATCCTGCGTTCCGAAAGAGCGCGCGAGAGCACGAGCTCCATGTTGCCGGTGCCTTTGAATTCCTCGAAGATAACTTCGTCCATTCTCGAGCCGGTTTCGACGAGAGCGGTGGCAATAATCGTAAGCGAGCCGCCTTCCTCGACCTTGCGCGCCGCGCCGAAGAATCTCTTTGGCTTATGTAGCGCGTTGGCGTCGACGCCGCCGGAAAGTATCTTCCCGGAGTGCGGCACGACCGTGTTGTGCGCGCGGGCTAAACGAGTTAAGGAGTCCAAAAGTATTACTACGTCATGCTTTGCTTCGACGAGGCGCTTGGCTTTTTCTAAAGCCATGTCGGCCACTTGAACGTGTCTTTCCGGCGGTTCGTCGAACGTGGAGGCAATTACTTCAGCGGTAACGTTGCGCTGCATGTCCGTAACTTCCTCGGGCCGCTCGTCTATGAGGAGCACGATTAGGATTACTTCGGGATGATTCTTAATAATGGAATTGGCCATCTGCTGCAAGAGGATCGTTTTACCGGACTTCGGCGGGGAGACGATCAAACCGCGCTGGCCTTTGCCGACGGGGCAGAGCAAATCCACGACGCGCATCGAGTATTCGCTCGGGGCTACTTCAAGCTTAAGTCTTTCAGTAGGATAGTATGGCGTAAGGTTGTCGAAGATAGTGCGGTCGCGCATTTGCTCGGGGGAGACGTAGTTTACAGTTTCAACTTTCAGCAGCGCGAAGAAGCGTTCCCCTTCTTTTGGCGGTCGGACTTGCCCATGGATGGAGTCGCCCGTTCTTAGCGCAAATCGTTTTATCTGCGAGGGCGAGACATAAATATCGTCGGGCGAGGTCAGGTAATTATAATTTGGAGAGCGCAAAAAGCCGTAACCGTCGGGCAGGACTTCCAGCACGCCGCTCGAGGTAACTACGCCTTCGAGATGCTGCTCTTTTTGCTGTACGTTGGCTTGCGCTTCGACTATCTTGACGATAAGTTCCTGCTTGCGAAGGTCGGCAAAGTTGGTAATGCCCAAATTCTTCGCCAGGTTAGTCAATTCGGCAATTTTTTTGGATTTCAGCTCCCCAATGTCAATTACGGCAGCTGGCTCCGGCGCCGTTTGCTCGGAGTTCTGAGGTTCTCTTCTGTAACTTGTTCTCATCTGATTTTAATTTACCTGAAATATATTGTTTAATATTATAAGATTTGTCGGCGTTTGATTTTGAGCGTTGTGTATGAGGCGTTGCGGCTTGCGATATGAGTTTATGTTCTGCCTGCAATGCAAATTAACTTATTTTTTATTAATAAGCAAGATAATTTTTAGATTCGACGAAATTTTAACTTCTCAATTTTATAAGCGGTTTATTCATTTTTGCCGAGTCCGCGTTCGGATTAAACGCCGCGCATGCGACGAGTGAAAATACAAATCCGAGGACGGAGCCGGCCAGCACGTCCGAGTAAAAGTGCTGAGCCAGGTAGACCCTGGATAGGCCTACGATATAAGCAACCAGGAAAAAGACCGCTCCCCAACGCTTATCCTTAGTAATAACGGAGAGAAAAAGAAAAAGCGCGAACGCGGTTACGGAGTGCCCCGAGGGGAAGCTATGCGCAGAGTAAATTTTGACGCCCTCGACGAAATGCAATCCCGAGCCTGCGGCAAACCACCCTTTGGGCCTGGGGAGATCGATCAATCTTTTTAGGCCTTGCGCGGTCAACCCGCTGAGCGCGTAGATACCAAAGCACATTAATCCAATTCGTACCTTGCGGAATAAAGCCAATAAAAGAGCGATCGCAACCGCGAAAGCGCCGTCGCCTATGTATGTCGCAAAGTAAAAGACATAGTCAGCGGCTATCGAATTATGCTTTCCAAACCAAAGTATAAGAGTCCCCTTCGGGAAAATAATCAGGGCGATCGCAACGAGCGCGAAGTACGCCAGGCACGGCAGAAAAAAGTAAGGATTTTCGCGGATAATTAAATTTATGCGCCTCGCAAGTGAAGTCATGCGTTTATTTTGTAGATTTGTTCTTATTCTTATTTCTGGTCATTTTTTTGAGATTTGAAAGCAACGCGTCGTAGAGCTCGTCCTGCTCGAAGAGTTTCGCGCTGTACTCGAGCCGGCTGTCCAGGTCGCCCAACACTTTATATGCCTCGGTAATTTCCCCGAAAGCGAGCTTAGCTTCCGCGGAGTCGGGGAATAGATCGGGGTGGCAGAGTCGCGCTTTGTCGTAGTAAGCCTTTTTAATCTCCGCGCTTGACGCCGTTCGGTCGACTCCCAAAATTCCGTAGTAATCCTTTAACTTCATGCCGATGGAAAACGCTATCCTTGCGAAAATCAAATATAAGTAATTCTCGGCAATTTTAATAATAATTGGAGCCGGGGCTTCAGCTAAGCTTTCTTAATCATTCGCGCGGCGAACGCTCCATCGACGCCGTGCACGTTCGGGAAAGTCTGCATAAATCCATCCTTGCATACTTCCGCGGGCAAATGGTTCTCCGCCGGGTCCAGTTCAAATTCAGGGAAATTCTGAAGGAACCAGTCCACGTTGCGGGAGTTTTCGTCGGGCTCTATCGTGCAGGTCGAGTAAAGAAATACTCCGCCCGGCTTAACGAGCCGCGCGGCCGTTTCCATAATTTCGCGCTGAAGGATTACTATTTTCATGATGTCCTCGGGTTCGCGCTTCCATTTTATGTCCGGCTTCTTCGAGAGCGTCCCGAGCCCCGAGCAGGGCACGTCGGTAAATACGAGGTCGAACGGTTCCCGGGCGAGAACGTTGCGAGCGTCCTCCACCTGCGTCGTAATAGACTTTAACCCGAGGCGAGCCGCTCCCTCGAAAATAAATTTTAACTTCGAGCCGTACTTATCCACCGCAACGACCTCGCCCTCGTCGCCGGAGAGCTCCGCCAGGAAGAACGCCTTCCCGCCGGGGGCCGCGCAAAGATCGATAACGCGGGAGCCTTTGGCCGGCGCGGCAAGCTTCGCCGCAAGCGAGGCTGAGGGGTCCTGTACGGTAACCTTGCCGGTTTTAAATATATCCGTCTGCGCTATGTCAAATTTGGGAGCGTCCAATATTATCGATTCAGGTATGAATGGAAGTTCTCGAAAGGCTACGTTATGCTCGCTAAATATGCCCTTTATTTCCTCGGGCGTCGAGCGCAGCAAATTTACGCGAAGCGGGAGGTAGGGCCGGCGATTGTTCGCCATTAGAAGCTGTTCGGCGAACTCGGCGCCGTAGCGTTCTATCCAACGCTTTACCATCCATTTAGGGTGGGAGTAAATGACCGAGAAGTAATAAACCAGGTCCTCTTTCGGGTTGGGGTAACGGATATTGTCTATATTGCGGGCAATATTGCGCAGCACTCCGTTGACGATGCCCGCTATGCGCTCGCCCTGGATTTTCTTAATGATTTCGACGGATTCGTTAATGGCTACGGGTATTGGAATTTTATTTAGGAACAGGACCTGGTAAAGGCCTATCCTCATAGCGTTTTTAATGATATTAAGGCATTTCTGGTAGTCGCCGTTGTAGAATCCGTTCAAGACCCAATCGATCTTACCGCGGTGGCGGATAACCCCGTTAACGAGCTCTGTCAGCAGGGCGCGGTCCTGCGCCGAGAAATCGCCGAAGCTGAATTCGTGCTGGAGCAGCTTGTCAATATAGCTATCGCTGCGTTCGTATCGGCTAAGTAGCTTGACCGCGACGTAGCGAACCCTGGAGTATGTCTTTTGGCCGTTTTGATCGTCGGCGGGAACCGTTTTAGGATCTTTTTCCATTTTTTAATAATTTTTATAATATATTCATTTTATTTGAAAAATATTTAGTATTTTTCGGTGTCATTTGTAACGCAAGGCTTTTTGCGTGGATTACGTTGTACAAACCAATAATACGGTGTCGACTATGAAAATATTGTTAAGAATTACGTTAACGGCTCTAACCTTTATTTCATTATTTAATTCCTCGCTATTAGCGCAGAACGAAAGCCCGATAACTCCTGAACAAATCGAGCCGAATTTCCTGGGCGGACTGGTCGGTATCGGCCGCAACGACCAATTAGGCGAAATGGTCCCGGACTGCGACACATGCAACTTTACCGGCGGCGTCAAATTCGGTTATACTGTAGGCGCTTCCTATGAAATGACTCTCAACGACGTATTCAATATCGGCGCGCTCGGCCTATTCAGCGATTATGGCTTTAAGGCAATTTACGACGATTGGGAGCCCGTCGAAGGCATATCCGCAATCGACGGCAGCAAGATCCGACACACCCTGAAGCTTCGCCATACGGGCGACTTCAGCTTAAAAGTTCTCTCGCTCGTCCCATACGTGAAGATCAAGCCCGCCGAGTGGCTCTTTATGCGCGCGGGGGTTTCCGTAGGCTTCCCGCTCTCGCATAAGCTGGAGCACCGCATCGAGCTCATCGACAAGAGCGAAACCCTGCCCGGCGACTATAATGTCCATTACGAGCTGCTAAACGATTCCCTCCGGAGCGGCGTTCACGAATTAAATTCGCCCATAGTCGAATTATTCCCCCAAATCGGGCTGGTCATCCCCCTAACTTCCGAGTGGTCGCTTTCCCCCCAGCTCCACTACGCGATCCCTTTGACTAACATCAGCGACAGCGGCTTGGATTTTAAAATATCCACGTTGCGAATCATGCTCGAGCTGCGCTATATAGTAAACTCGAAATCTAAAATTTACATGAAGAAATAAGCGTTTATTAATTGATATTTTAATTATATTTAACTATGAGCGGCATTTCGTGAAATCCGGCGCGATTAATATCGAGAAAATAATCGCGCCAGCGCGTAGCCTTTGCCCCTACTTTATTTTTGCCATAGAGCGCATCGCGACCTTATAAGTTCCCGACTGAAGCCAATTTTTTTAGATTTGCTTTGAAATTTATACTTATGTTTCGTATTTTTACTTTGACCGGGCGCCTGCCCGGGCGAAACAGCATAATAAATATCGGTAATATTTTCGCATAACATTTTTACACACATATCCAACAAGGCTCTATGGCACGATTTAATTACCTGAAATCCACCATTTTCAACAAAGCGGTGATGGCAGTGACGGGCATAGTACTGTTACTGTATATAATCGGGCATACGCTTGGCAACTTGCAGATATTCCTCGGGCGCGACTCCATCAACACGTACGCCTATTTTCTGCATTCGACGGGCGAATTACTATGGATTGTGCGCGGCGTATTACTTCTTTCCTTAATCTTTCACGTTATCACTTCAATTTGGCTTAAGCTGCACAACGTTCAGGCAAAGCCGCAGAAGTATGCCGTAAAGAATTACCTTAAGGCGAAGTTCTCCTCGCGTACGATGATATGGACGGGCATCATGATATTTGCGTTCGTGGTATACCACTTACTGCACTTTACGATTGGCGCAACCAATCCCGAGCACTTTAAATCCGTTGAGTACTACGAGCGCGAAGCGTTCGTAGCCCCGGCGGGCGCGGGCGTGGAAGAGCTTGACGCCGCCGGCGCGGAAGGCGCCCGGGCGACCCACGTTATTCAACCGCGCAAGGACGTCTATAAGATGATGATACTTGGATTCCGCGAGCCGGCTATCTCTATCGCTTATATGATAGCCGTTATCATATTAGGTTTTCACCTGGCTCACGCGACTCAATCGGCCTTTCAAACTTTAGGCGTTAGCGAGCCGACCTTCACTAAAAAAATGATCCGGGTTAGCTCCGCGTTAGGGTTTATTATCGCTACGCTGCTAACTATTATTCCTCTATCCGTTCTACTAAGACTCGTCGGAGGCGACGTATGATATTAAATTCCAAATCGCCAAGCGGTCCCTTACAGGACAAATGGGACAAGCATCGCTTCGAAATGAAGCTAATTAATCCCGCAAATAAACGCAAGTATAAAATCATTGTCGTCGGAACCGGCCTTGCGGGAGCGTCCGCGGCGGCTTCCTTCGGCGAGTTAGGCTATTACGTCGAAGCGTTTACGTACAACGACAGCCCCCGGCGCGCGCATTCTATAGCGGCGCAGGGCGGCATCAACGCGGCCAAGAACTACCAGAACGACGGCGACTCCGTCCGCCGCCTCTTCTATGATACAATCAAAGGCGGCGACTTCCGCGCCCGCGAATCCAACGTTTACCGCTTAGCCCAGGTCAGCAACAGCATTATCGATCAATGCGTGGCGCAGGGCGTGCCCTTCGCCCGCGAGTACGGCGGCTTGCTTGCGAACCGCTCGTTCGGCGGCGCCCAGGTTTCCAGGACGTTCTACGCGCGCGGCCAGACGGGGCAGCAGCTCTTATTGGGCGCTTATTCGGCGCTTAACCGTCAAATCCACGACTGCAAGATCAAGATGCAGACGCGCAAGGAAATGATGGACATAGTCGTGATCGACGGCTACTGCCGCGGCATCGTTACCCGCGACCTGGTCACCGGCAAGATCGAGTCCCATTGGGCCGACGCGGTTTGCCTGGCCACCGGCGGCTACGGAAACGTATTCTTCCTCTCGACGAACGCCCAGGCGTGCAACGTAACGGCCGCCTACCGCGCTTACAAGAAGGGAGCTCTCTTCGCTAATCCTTGCTATACGCAGATACACCCGACGTGCATCCCCGTTTCGGGCGAGCATCAATCTAAGCTGACGCTAATGAGCGAATCGCTTCGCAACGACGGCAGGATATGGGTTCCCAAGAAACGCGACGACAAGCGCGCCCCGAACGATATACCGGAAGAAGAGCGCGACTATTACCTCGAGCGCAAGTACCCGAGCTTCGGGAACCTCTCGCCGCGCGACATCTCCTCGCGCGCCGCTAAGGAAGCCTGCGACGACGGGCGCGGAGTCAGCGCGACCGGATACGGCGTCTACCTCGACTTCGCGGACGCTATCCAGCGTTTGGGCAAGAACGTCATCGAGGAGCGCTACGGCAATCTATTCGAGATGTACGAACGCATCACGGGAGACGATCCGTACAAGACGCCGATGATGATCTACCCGGCGTCGCACTACACGATGGGCGGCCTCTGGGTCGACTATAACCTCCAGAGCACGATACCCGGGCTGCACGTCCTGGGCGAAGCCAACTTCAGCGACCACGGCGCGAACAGGCTCGGCGCGTCGGCTCTTATGCAGGGCCTCGCGGACGGCTACTTCGTTATCCCCTACACGATAGCCGACTTCCTTGCCAACAACGGCGGCAAGCTCGCCAAGATAACGACCGAACACCCGGAATTTAAAAAATCCGAGGCGGAGGCCTCGGATAAGATAAAGAAATTACTTTCTATAAACGGCAAACGCTCGCCGGCCTCCTTCCACCGCGAATTAGGCGCGGTAGTTTGGGACAACGTCGGCATGGCTCGCAACGAAGCGTCGCTAATGAAAGCTCTTGAAAGGATCCCGCAGATACGCGAGGAATTCTGGAAGAACTTAAAGGTGACCGGCGTTGGCGAAGACATGAACGTGACTCTCGAGAAAGCTTCGCGCGTGGCGGACTTCCTCGAGTTCGCCGAAGTAATGGCTTACGACGCTCTCGAGCGCAAGGAGAGCTGCGGCGCGCACTTCCGCACTGAATACCAGACGGAAGACGGCGAAGCCAAGCGCGACGACGCGAACTTCGCCCACGTGGCGGCTTGGGAGTACCAGGGCGTCGGCAAAAAGCCGGTTCGCCACGTCGAACCGCTCGAATTCGAAAATGTGCAACTTGCCGTAAGGAGCTACAAATAATGAAAATAACGCTTCACGTATGGCGGCAGAAAAACGCCGCCGATAAAGGCGGACTTGAAACGTTCAAGCTCGACGACGTCAGCCCGGACATGTCGTTCCTCGAGATGCTCGACGTGCTCAACGAGAGTTTAATAAACCAGGGCAGGGACGCGATAGCGTTCGACCACGATTGCCGCGAGGGAATTTGCGGCGCATGCTCGCTCGCTATCAACGGCATCCCGCACGGGCACGAAAAAGCGACTACTACTTGCCAATTGCATATGCGCAAGTTCGACGACGGCGACGAGATCTACGTCGAGCCGTTCCGCGCCAAGGCCTTCCCCGTGCTAAAGGATCTCGTAACGGACAGGACCGCTTTCGAGATGATCCAGCGCGCCGGCGGATATATATCCGTCCGCACGGGCGCGCCGCAGGACGCTAACGCGTTGCCCGTATCGAAGTACAACGCCGACATTTCGATGGACGCGGCTTCGTGCATCGGTTGCGGCGCTTGCGTCGCGGCATGCCCGAACGGCTCCGCCTCGCTCTTTACCGGGGCTATGCTCGGCAAGCTCTCCTACCTGCCGCAGGGGGAACCGGAGAAGCTGAAACGCGCGCTCGCTATGGTCGACGCGGCGGAGGCTGCAGGCTTCGGCGGCTGCACGAACATCTACGAATGCGAAGCGGCTTGCCCGAAGGAAATTTCGGTTCGATTTATCGCTAAAATGAATCGCGACTTCCTCGGAGCGTCGCTCTTCGACCACAAAGCTAAATAATTAATAGATTTATGGCTTTAAAAGGCGGTTTAATTCTAAACCGCCTTTTTTTGTTTTCCACACCCCGGATCGACATAACCTTTTGTTTTTTCTTATCCTTTTCTTTTCATATATTTGTATTCTAAAAGTAGGGCTAAAATGAGAAAAAAGCTGAAACATATTTCAACTTCCTCCAGGGCGCAATTAAAATCCGCGCTTGCCTCAGCCTTTGCCTCACCCCGTTCCCGCGCGGGTAAAATCCTAAAGTTCAAGCACTACACAACCGACGCGCCGGTGTGATCGCCGGGCATAGCCCCTTTTTTAAGCAAGCTTCCCGCTTGCCTTCGCTTATTATGTCGTCTTATCGCGATTTAATCAATATAAATACCAGGTGAAAAATAATGAAAACTCAAGACTATATCCAGATGGAAAACGAGCTGGGAGCTCATAATTACCATCCGCTCGACGTCGTGGTGGCCGAAGCTGAAGGCGTTTGGGTGACCGACGTTGAAGGCAAGCGCTACTTAGACTGCCTCGCGGCTTATTCCGCGGTAAATCAAGGCCACTGCCATCCGAAAATTATGGACGCTTTCCTCGAGCAGGCAAAGCACGTTACCTTAACGAGCCGCGCGTTCCGCAACAATAAGCTTCCGCTTTTCTACAAGAAGCTTCACGAAATGACCGGCTACGAGATGGCTCTGCCGATGAACTCGGGCGCCGAAGCGGTTGAAACTGCCGTTAAATTGGCTCGCCGCTGGGCGTACGACGTTAAGGGCGTCGAAGAAAATAAAGCCGAAATCATTGTCGCCGACGGCAACTTCCATGGCAGAACGACCACCATCGTTGGATTCTCCGACGATCCGGATTCGTTCAAAGGTTTCGGCCCCTATTGCGCCGAAGCTTTCCCAATGCATAAATACGGCGATCTCGAAGACTTAAAATCAAAAATAACTAAAAATACCGCGGCTATCCTCGTTGAGCCAATCCAGGGCGAAGGCGGAATCGTTATTCCTCCCGACGGCTACCTGAAGGGCATCGAAACGCTCTGCAAAGAGAACAATATACTCTTCATCTGCGACGAGATCCAATCCGGTCTTGGCCGCAGCGGCAAGCTCTTCGCTCACTACTACGAGAACGTACGCCCCGACATGGTGATCATCGGCAAGGCGCTTTCGGGCGGCTTCTATCCCGTTTCCGCAGTATTGGCGGACAAGAGCGTTATGCTCGTGATTAAGCCCGGAGAGCACGGCTCGACCTTCGGCGGCAACCCGCTCGCGGCGGCAGTCGCAGTTCGTTCGCTCGAAGTTTTGGAAGAGGAAAAGCTCGTCGAGCGTTCCTTCGAAATGGGCGCTTACTTCGTAGAGCGTCTCCGCTCCATTAAGAACAAGCACATCCAATTAGTTCGCGGCCGCGGTCTTTGGATCGGCCTGGTCCTCGACATCAAGGCCCGCCCGGTTTGCGAAAAGCTTATGGCCGAAGGCGTTCTCTGCAAAGACACGCACGACACGATCATCCGCATCGCTCCGCCGCTCGTAGTTACGAAGGAAGAGATCGACTGGGCAATCGAACGCTTCGAGAAAGTATTGAATTCTTTAGACTAATAATTTTAAGTATTTACTTTATTATAGGAACAGTAAAATGGCAGAGAAAATTAAAGTATTGATCATTGGCGCAGCAGGCCGTGACTTTCACAATTTTAACACGATCTATCGCGATAACGATCTTTATGACGTAGTCGCTTTCACCGCGGCCCAGATCCCGGACATCGACGGTCGTAAATACCCCGCGGCTCTCGCAGGCAAGCTCTACCCCGCCGGCATCCCGATCCACGACGAAAGCGAGCTCGAAAGCCTTATCGCTAAGCACAACGTAGACGAATGCGTTCTTTCGTATTCCGACCTTCCGTACGACACGGTAATGCACATCGGCAGCCGCGTTATGGCGGCCGGCGCTAAGTTCTCGATGATGGGCGGCTTCCCGACCATGATCAAATCGACTAAGCCCGTTATCTCCGTTTGCGCAGTTCGCACAGGTTGCGGCAAGAGCCAGACCACCCGCGAAGTAGTTCGCCAGCTCATCGCAGCGGGCAAGAAAGTAGTTTCCGTTCGCCACCCCATGCCTTACGGCGATCTCGAAGCTCAGAAAGTTCAGCGCTTCGCAACGATCGAAGATCTCGCTAAGCACAAATGCACGATCGAAGAAATGGAAGAGTACGAGCCCCATATAGCTATGGGTTCCGTAATTTACTCCGGCGTCGACTACGAAGCTATCCTCCGCGAAGCTGAAAAAGAAGCCGACGTAGTAGTTTGGGACGGCGGCAATAACGATTTGCCGTTCTACAAGCCCGACCTCAACATCGTAGTCGTAGATCCGCTCCGCCCGGGTCACGAAATCGCTTACTATCCCGGCGAAGTTAACCTCCGCATGGCCGACGTAGTAGTAGTCAACAAAGTCGACTCCGCTTACCCGGAAGACATGCAGATGGTATTGGACAACGTCCGCGCTTACAACCCGACAGCGCAAGTTATCCTCGCAGCTTCGACTTTGATCGTTGACGATCCTTCTTTGATCAAGAACAAACGCGTTCTCGTTATCGAAGACGGCCCCACGCTTACTCACGGCGAGATGGACCTCGGCGCAGGCATGGTCGCGGCTCAGCGCTACGGCGCTTCCGAATTCGTAGATCCCCGCCCCTACACCGTAGGCAAGATCACCGAAACCTTCGTTAAATATCCTGAAATCGGCGTTCTCCTCCCCGCTATGGGCTACGGCGACCAGCAGATGAAGGATCTCGAAGCGACTATCGCTAAGGTAGAATGCGACTCCGTAGTTATCGGCACCCCGATCAACCTCGGCAGATTTATCAAGATCGACCAGCCTAACACGCGCGTCAACTATGAATTAGCTGAAATCTCCGCTCCGAAGATCAAAGACTTCGTAACTGAATTGTTGGCTAGAGTAAAATAATTAAGATATTTATTATCTTTATACTTAAAGAGACCGCCCGGAATTGGGCGGTCTCTTTTCTTTTAGTCTTTTTCAATTTACTTTGAGCAATGGAACGCTTACTTCTTGAGCTTCCACATACAATCCATTTCCCACCAATCCTCGGGAACTTCCTGGAAGACTCCTTCCTTCAGGAAGCTCCAGCCCTTGGCGGCCAGGTAATAATTCTCCCCGAGCAGCGCTTTGAACCCGCTTTCGCTGTTGTCCGGAAGGCCTTCGTAGATATTCCCGCGTTCGTCCTTGGCCGTTTCGGAAATGATCGTGCCTATTCTCTTCTCGTCTATCAGCTTTTTTAATGTCTTCAGTACTTCCAGGTCCATACCCTGGATATCGCTTACGTAAGTATCTATTCGATCGACACCCTTCGAAGCGATATAATTATTCAAATTTATAGCCGGGACGGCGACTTCCTTAACCATTTCGACCAAATGTCGGCTGGCGTTGGGCCAATCGCCTTTAAACTTACCAAGCGAAGACGAAGAGCCGCCTGCGCTGCTGACGTTTAGCGTGATGGTCCCGTCGAAGCTGGTAACGGCGCCGTGAACTATCTCGATTTGGTGGAATATGGAATACTTTTTCTTAAGCAGCGGTATTAATTCAGGATTGGCTTCAAAAACGAAGCATTTTTCGTATTCGAAAGCGATACGATCCAAGCCGCTTCCTCGGTGGGCGCCGACGTATACTAATACGCCTTTGTCCTTTTTCTTCAGAAGATTTCTTAATATATTTTGGCAACGTTTAACTATTAGATGCTTAATGAAATCATTCATAAAATAATTAATACCTACTTATGTGACAGCGCGTTTAATATTTCCAAAAATAACAAATAAATCCGCTAAACGGCAATAAATATTTTATGGAACAATCTTTGTTTTCTACTATATTATATGTATTTTACCTTTATTATTGAGTACATTTCAACGATAAAGCATGAGCAAAAAGTCAGATCAGCACGGAAAGAAAGCGAAACGACGATTACGATTGGCGTTAATATTATTAACTACTTTCGCGCTCTACTGCTCAATACTTTTGCTGCTTGTGGAAGTGGAACGCGGCGCGAGCGGTACGACGGTGCTAAACTTCGGCGACGCCTTCTGGTACGCGTTCGTGACTCTGACTACCCTTGGCTACGGGGACGTGCTCCCCGTAACGCTGGCCGGGAAGTTCATCGGATCGATATTTATTTTGCTTAGCGTATTCCTCCTATCTATAGCGGTAGGTAAAATCGCCGATCTATTTCAACAATACAGGGAGAAGAAAAGAATGGGGCATTATGGCGCTTCCCGGGACTTCGTCAATCACGTAATTATCATCGGTTGGGACAGTTTCGCTAAGATGATTACCGAGCAGCTGTTTAAGTCCGGCAACAAAGTAGCCGTCGTAACCGACAGGAAGGAAGACATAGACCTGCTGGAGGACGCGTTCGAGCAGGAAAAATCCTCGGGGAGCTTCTTCGCTCTCTTTTCCAATCTAAATAATTACGAAACCTTCAGCAAGATAAACATTAAAGATTCAAAAGTCATTTTTGTGAATCTTGCGACGGACACGGAAAAGCTTGTTTATTTAATAAATATACGCGCCATTCATCCCGACCTGAAGTTCCTTGTTACGCTCGACGAAGGAAACTTAAAGAATACGTTCATCAGCGCGGGCGTCACCTACTGCCTGTCTAAGAACGAGATTACTTCGAAGCTGATCGCGAGCTTTATATTCGAACCCAACGTCGCGCTCTACACGACCGATCTGCTCGACAGCGCCGAAGCCGGGAACGCCGACGACTACGACATCCAGGAATTTACCGTCGTGGAGGGCAACCCCTATTTAAATAAAACATACGGCGAAGCATTTTTCGATATTAAGAATAAGTATAATTCCGCGCTGATCGGGCTGAGCAAGCTCGAGGACGGGGTTTACAACTTAAAGAAACTTCCCTCGGACGAAGAAATGATCCGCTTAGGGGACGTAATTATAGTCATCAACAACGGTTACTCGAACGAGCGGATGGAATCCGCGTTTAGGACTAAGCAGGGCTTGTAGATCCCAATAAAGACCAAGCGTTATTTGTTTAGGCCCAGCTAAATAAAATGAATATTTAAGCGTGTTTCATCATCGTATTTACTTCTATTTCTTTTGCCGATAAGAGCGGCAAAGCGAGGAGCTATCGGGGAATTTAAATTACAAATTTGGTTGTAAACAATGAAACCGCTAAAAACAATTCGCAGCGGGATGCATGCGGGAATTATCCTGGCGGCTTTTCTCTTTGCGACCGCGCATTTGTTCGCGCAAAATCTTGAGAACATCGGTTCCGCGCCGGCGTTTACGGCCGACGGCTCTATAGGGCTGAATCTCAATTATTACTCTATGAAGGGCGCGCCCTCGCGCTACCGGCCGTTCGACTATTCGCTCGTCGGGAACGCTACCTTTATGGTCTACGGCATCGCCATGCCGTTCAGCGCGACCATCAGCGAGCAAAACCGCAGCTACGCCCAGCCGTTCAACCAGTTCGGCGTCAGCCCCCAATACAAATGGATAACGCTCCACGCCGGCTGGCGTTCGATGCAATTCTCCCCATATACCCTTTCGGGGCATTCTTTCCTCGGCGCCGCGCTCGAACTAAATCCCGGCAAGCTGCGCTTTACCGCTCTCTACGGTAGATTCCTAAAGGCGGTTCGCGGCGACGACGCGGCTTTGATCTCGCCCTCCTACGATCGATTCGGCTACGGCGTTAAGCTCGGTTATGGTTCGTCGAATAATTTCGTCGATTTGATCTTCTTCCAGGCTCGCGATTATAAAAATTCAATCCCCGACACGCTGCAAAACGCCGTCAGCCCAGGCGAGAATACCGCTTTCGGCCTAACCGGCAGATTTGATATTTGGAACAAGCTCAGCTTCGAATGGGAAGGCGCCGCGAGCCTTTACACGATCGATTCGCGTTCGAAGCTGCTTAACGACAGCTTTAATGTCGAGGCGTTAAAATTTATAAAAGACTTTCTACCGGTCCGAACGAGCTCGCAGCTTACGACGGCGTTCCAGGCCGGGTTAAACTATCGCGCCTCTACCTACGGCGCAAAGCTCGGCTACAAGCGCATAGAGCCCGACTATAAAACCATGGGAATGTACTATTCGGAGTCCGACGTAGAGAACTATACGATCGCCCCGTGGGTATCAATTCTTAAAAACAGGGTAAGGCTCGGCGGCTCCATAGGCCTGCAACGCGACAACTTATTAAATACGAAGAGATTCGAGTCGCAACGCGTTATCGGTTCCTTCGACGCGTCCTACAACATGCCGGTATGGGGAGCAAGCGCCCGCTACTCGAGCTACGGCATTACGCAGACGCGCGGGCTGAACCCCGTAATCGATAGTCTCAAGGTGGCGCGCGTCAATCATAGCGTAAACTTCGCAGGAAGGTACTCCAGCTCGCGCGACAGCATAATGAACGTTTGGACGGGCGTCGTCAGCTGGCAGGCTCTGCAGGACTTGAATTCCTTTACTGCCGCTCAATCGGAAACGAGGACCTACAATGTTACGTTCGGCTATCAACGCGCGGCCGGCGCCGGATTCGCGTACGGCGGGACGATAAATTATACTCTTTCCGAGCTCGCGGGGCACGCGACGTCTTTCGTCGGACCGATACTGCAGGCCTCTCGCAATTGGGGAGATTATTCCCTGGGCGGCTCGGCGGGTTACCAGGCGCAATTCTACGAGGGAAAAAACGCGGGCGGCGCGCTTACGATCAATTTGAACTCCACGGTTAAGCTGTGGGACGCGCATGCCCTGCGCATCGACGGCAATTTTGTTAATTCAGCCACGGACGCGCCCGGCGGGCAGGACTTTTCCGAAATGAGAGTGAATTTCGGCTATATTTATAATTTCAACGCTAAATAAAGAAAAAATATCGGAGAAAGCGCTATGAATAATTTGTGTACCCCTTCGCTTCGCAAGGCGCTCCTGGCCTTTTTGCTGTGCTTTAGCGGGGCTTTCGCGCAAAACGCCGTCGACATAATCACGCAGATCCCGCCGCCTTATTCTCCGTATTATTCGGACTATTTCGAAGGTAAGAACAACACTATGCTCATCGTTCGGAATAACGACGCGGTCAGCCGGCGCATAAGGCTGGAAGCGAGCATAGTCGGCGACAACGGCATCTCGATAAAAACCAGCCCCGGAAGGAACCTATCAACCCCGTTGACGCTTGACGCCGCCGGGACGCCGGGCGCAACGAAAACCCTTATTGGGACTACGCTGCAAACCTACTTCACGGCGAAAGTAGTGGACGTAACCGGCATAGACCGAAATACGCTCTTGAGAATAGCGCTGCTTCCCGAGGGGAATTACGAGCTATGCTTCCGCGCGTACGACTACGAAACCGGCGCCGCGCTTTCCGCGGAATCGCCTTTCGGGTGCGCGAACTTCACCGTAGCCTATCCCGAGCCGCCGATACTTATCGAACCGTTTAACGGCGATACCGTTAAGGTCGCCTCCTCGGCAAATTCTATACTATTCTCATGGATTGGATCGACTTCCGCTCCCGTCGGCTCTCGATATAGATTGCAGATTGTCGAAATGCCGAACCCGGCGGCAAATCCAAACCAGGTAATGGACGCGGCGACGAATTTCTATTTCCAAAAGGAAATGACAACCACGAATTATATCGCGCTGCCTAACGATCCTAATTTCATTAACGGGAGAACGTACGCTTGGCGCGTGGTCGCCTACGACCCGGCCAATAGAATTCCTTTTAGAAATAAAGGCAAGAGCGAATCCTGGAAATTCACCTACGTTATTGGCAATCCCTTGACGGACTCCGAACAGGAAGGCGGCGGCGACGTTTCCTCGGGCTCGGGCTTAGGCGAGGGCAAAATAGAGATAGTAAACCCCGACTGCTCGGGTTCCGGCGCTTCCGTAGACGGCTTCGAGCTTAAAATTCCCGGCGGCAAATCGTTCCCTAAAAAGGGCGGCCAGGACGGCGCGTTCGATAAGTCCGACGGGCTGCCGCTCGTCGCAGTAAACAACGGGCGCGATTTCTACATCCTTTGGAAAAATCTCTCAAAGTCTTTAAAGCCCGATCAATACGTACGCTACAAAGCCATTTTTTCAAATTACTCCGGCGCGCCGGTAACGACGATGGAATCCGTAAAGCTGAGCGGCGACAATAATACGGAGAGCGACGCATACCGTTTCGCGTTCGTTTCCGCGCCGAAGAGCGAAGCCGAGCTCTATTTCAAGAGCGGCGAACGCTACAAAGTCCGCGTCGAAGCCTATGACGCGGGAATGAAAAAAATCGCGGAGTCTACGGAATGCACGTTCAGGTTCCGCATTACGGCCGACACAACGTTATACGCAGGCAAGGCCCCCTACGAGATCCGCGGGAACCTGGTCTATACTTTCCAGAATCACGTAGACGAATACCCGATCATGAACGGCACGGCGAAGTTGCGCAGGCTTTTGCTGTTGAAGGATACTATAACGGGAAATATCCTCGCCGACAGCGTCGATCCAAGCTCCGTTCCGGGCGTCGCCCCTGGAGCTCAATTCGTCGACGCGCCGGTAGCCGCCGACGGCTCGTTCAAAGCGACGGTTTATTCGGGCGAGAACGGGGGCTTAGTCGGCCCGGGGAAGGTACTTCGGTCGCAGGCGAATAAAACGGAAGGAAAAACCGGCGCGGGGCTTTACGCGACGGGCAATTTCTACGAATACTATCAATTAGAATTAAACAACTCCTACTTCGAACCGATCAGAAAAAGAATCGAGCTCAATTCCGACTCAATTAACGTGGGGAAGCTCTCTACGCGGGTCTTTAGCTATACTCTTAAAATTATAGTCGACAAAGGCTACAAGACGGGCAATTATAAAGATCTGAATCCCAAGGGAGTAGAGGCGGAGCTTATTCGCATTGGTCGAAAAGACTATATCCCATATTACGAGGGAGACGTTAAGCTTGGCGATCCTATAACGGAAACGTATCAAATAAAGCAAGTCGCAAAAGGCGTTGTCTCCGAGGAAGTCGGCCCCGACGGCAAGACGCGTACAGTCGTAACGTTCGATAAGCTCGTCGTTAACTGGACGAACGAGGATAAGTATACCTTGAGCCTAACTCAAAAAGCCGTAAAGGACGGAAAGGAAGTTACTTATCCAAGCAACTTCATGTTCTACTCGCAGCGCTTCACGCCGGATCCGTTTATTTATAATTTTGTCGTCCTGATGAACGGGAATACAAATTTCAAGGTAGACAAGAAAGCTACGATCATTTCCCCCGATCCGCCCACGGCGAGCGTATCCGGTCAATTGCTCATAAAAGATCCCACGAACCCAACGGCGAACGTACAGCCTCTGGCGGGCAAAAGCGTCGCGCTCGTCGTAACTTATTACGTCGAGAACGGCGCCGGCGACACGACTATGCTCGACTACTATCACATTCGCCGCGCGATGTGGGAGAAGAGCAATTCCGCCGTTACCGGGCAGGATTTCGGTAATCTAAATACTATTGATAATACTCTAAAAGCCTCGTTCCCCGATAAGGACCAGGTTCTCGCCACTGCCACGACGGACGGCCAGGGGCGCTTCTCGTTCAAGAACTTCGCCCATGTCGATTCGCTCGGCGGCTGGCAGGGCAAGAGCGAATTTGGAACCGGGCCGATCGAGTTCAAGACGATAGCGAACATCAGCGGATACTTCCATAGGACGCTCAGGGTAATCGTCTCCGGCGACAGGTATAAATATCTCAATCCCGATAAGGACATTATCGCCCAGCCTCTCGACTCGGTAAACGTCGGCGCGTTGACGGCTCTCTACCGCACATATACGCTGCAGATAACCGCGCGCAAGGACCCGAGCGAAACTACCCAGAGCGAGCCCGGGGGAGTCGTTTACGGGGCGAAAATCAAAATAGCGCAGTCGGGTAATTCGCTTCCGCCCTCGGACTATAAATATGTCCAAAGTACGATCGGGGCGAACTTCAACGGTTTATTTTATCACCAGATGTCCGGCTCGGCGCAGTACGTAAATATCTTTACGGCTACGAGCGACACGGTCGGCGAGAACTCCTACGAAGCGGGATATTACTACTATCCCAGCGCGCAGCCGTTCAATACCGCTTTCAATAGCGGGAAGCGCAACGTGAGCAAGCAGATACCGCCATGGACGGAAGGCGGCGGCTCTTTGAACGGCGTTCCGCAAATTAACCTGAACACGGAGGAGGAATTCAATCGCGGCGAAGCGCGGAAAGTAATCGACGAGGTCAATGGGCAGATCTATTACACGGGCGATTACGTGCCTACTACTATACATATCAACGCGTATATGTACCCCAAAAAACCGATTATCTCCGGCCGCGTACTCGACGCTTCCAACCCCATGCGGGCAGTCGAGGGAGGCGTTGTCTTTTTGTGGTCCGGCCTGGATAAGAATGATATGACCATAGCTTCAAACGGAGTGCGGTTCGTCTCGGAAAAAAATCAGAGCGGCTACTTCGTATTTAAGGACTTGCCGATCGATCTCAGCTTCCTGGGCATGTCCGCGCCGATCTATTACCGGGTACAAACAATCGCCGGCGGCTATGCGCCCTACTCGGCGAAGATGGTCTCCGGGGCCGTTAATTCCTTTATGGGAATAATGCTCAGCAAGGACACGACGCGCTATAATAATATCTCGGACGGTTTTATCCCGCCGAAGCCCGACGGCGTCACGCTTCGGATGGGACAGCAAATCCACTTCCCGCAAATATTAATGCAGCCCAAGGGCAAGGTCTACGGCTATATCGTCAATGAAAACGACGAGATAGTCGACTCCTACGTTCGCTCCTCCCACGGGAAGATGAGCTCTTCCGGCTGGCTGGGCATGTTCTCCGTAGCTGTCCCAACCGGATACGCCGATACTTTATTTATTATTCCCAAGGATCTGCGCTACTTTAACGACACGATTAAAATAACCGGCTTAACCGACGCGAACCCAAACCTGAACCTGGGAAAGATTATAGTCAAGGAGCGGCGCCATCGCATCCGCATCACGCTCGTCGACAATGATAATCACCTTGTCGCCGGCGCTAAGGTAAGAATACTCGACAACGAGCAAGCTACGAACGGCGGCGGAATAGCGAGCTTCAACTTTAAGAACGCGTCCCTGAAGAACTTCTGGGTAAAGGTGACTCCCCCGCCCGGCAGCAGCTATATACCAATATCGATGGAGCTGACCAACGAAGAATCCAAAGGCGAAGTAGATTATCGAATAGATATCGACAAGGGATATACGATAGCCGGAATCGTGCGAATAAACGGATACCTTGCGAAGGACGCCGAAATATACGTAGTCGACGCGGAAGGAAACCAGGTAAATTCCGTTAAGACGAGCTCGGCCGGGGGCTATACCCTTCGCGGCATTCGCCCGTTCTACTACGAGCCGGGCGGTCCGCAAACGCAAGCGCACATACCAAGAGCCTACGTAAAATGCGTCGCCGGCGACGCCAAAGCGGGCTCGCAGGACTTTTCCAACGCGCTCGGCGAGAGCAAAAAAGTAACGTTTGGATTCGATAAGAACAAAACTTACGAGGTCAATTTCGACCTGCGTTCATTCGACGCGGCCAATATTACAAAGCTCTACGGCTTCGACGTAAAGGTGCATAAGGTTGATTCGCTCGCGCCGGATAAATTCAAGATAAGCGGGGCTCTCGACCTGTCCTCCGCGGCCGGCGCCTTCGAGCTAATCGACGCCGCGCAATATGTGGGTTTTTCCAACGTAGCGGTAAAAACGATACCCACTATCAAAGACTCCAGGGGCAGGCCATACCTACAGGTCGACGCGCCGGGCGGAAATGCCCCGCTGGACGCAGTATCGCTAAAGGTTAGGCTAACGGGTACAAAAAGCGCCCCGAAGCCTCAATTCCAGGCGACCGAGCATGGGCTATACAACTATAACGTTAAGCTGGAGGCGGTTAACTTCTTCGCCTGGGAGGAAAACACGCTGGAGCTCTCCCGCGAGAGCGAGATATCCGGCTATATCCACTCGAACGCCCGCATAGTAGACAATTCCTTCAACTTCCCAGGGAGCTATTTTAGATTCGAGGACGATCAATTCTACCTGCAGGCTTCCAACGGCGAGAGCTCAGGCGGCGGGAACACGTTTACCAATGTCATGGACAATCCAAAAGGAATCACCTCATTCCGCGCCAACATAGACACCACTAAAAATCATTTGTATCGGCAGCTCGCCGCCGAGCAGGGCTCCACGTACTACCTCTCGAGCGCGGGCGGCGGGCCGCTCTCGTTTAAGTTCCTGGAGTTCTCCGCGAAATCCGAGCGAAAGAACAACTACATATCATCTGCCGGTCACATCTACCTGAAGCCGAAAGCCTGGTCGGACATACGGTTGGACCCGCAAAATCCCGCCTCAGTTAAGAAGATCGAATTAGAACTTCCGCAGGTGCACCTGACCGCCGACAGCCTTTACTCCTCGACGAATATAGCGAAAGTGGAGATCAAGCTGGAGGAATGGACGCTCGAGGCGAGAAATTGCAGCGTAAGCCCCTCGCTGGGCGGCCTGGCGACGACCGACGCGGTTATTCATACTAAGGCGCTCGACATCCCGATCGGCGAATTTAACTTAAGGCACGACTTCCTCTATATGGCCAAGCCGCAGCTCGACAATCTCCCCCTTGGCGGGAACGTGGCGACGCTCAAGGTGCCAAACTCCAAGAACGCGCAATTCGGGCTCGACCCGAAAGTGGGAATGGATTTGAAACCGCACTATAAATTGATCCTGGTCGGGAGTCCCGCCGCGCAGGTCGAAGGAATCGACGCGTTCAACGGCAAGAAGCTTACGTTCCAGGCGGTGAGCCTGCTCTCGAACGGAGAGACTATAATCAGCTTCGACCCGGCCAGCGAACGGCTCCCCTACCGGGGCGTCGGGAACTTTAAGCCGCTGACTATCCAGTCCTACCAGGATAAGTTCTACGTCGACGGGCTGATTGACTTCGACATACCGCGCGTGCCGCAGGGCATCACCTGCAAGCTCGCGTTCTCAAGGTCCGGCTCGACCGTCGTCGATCAATATTTGCCGACGAATATTAATTTCGAGGCGCCGGGCTACGTTAAGTTTAAATCGATTGCAAATACGGACAAGCAGGTTATCGTTCAAAACAACCTGAAATTCTACGGATCGGTCGAGGAGCCCGGCAAGCTCGAGCCGATAAGGGTAATACTTGAAAAGGCCGTTTCCGGCGGCGTTGCGACTATTAAGATATACCGCGACGAGACGGTCGGGACGCAGTACTTAACTCTCGGCTCGGGAGCGGAAGCGGGCAAATTCATCATCGATAAGTCCGACATGGCCGTCGCGAATAAAGACTGGAAGAACCTAAAGCTAAAGCTCACGCCGACGGGCGAATTCGCGGCCAAAGGGTTTGGCTCCGAGCCGCTAAACTTCGTCGTCTACGGCGATATTAGTCTCGACCCGGACGTAAGCGGGCAACAGATTAAAATAAGCGGGATCAATATTCCCGGGTTCGGCGAGATGCAGATGCTATTCGACTTGCCGAACAAACGCTTCCTCGGGTCGCTAACGATAGAGAAAAAGCAATTAGGGGCGGCGACAATAGCGGGCGCCGCGGAAATAAACGTCGATCCCCATGGATTTTATTTCGTAGCGGCGGGCGAAGGCTCGGTGCAGCCGATGGGCCCGTTCAGCGTCGGCATACTCGTCGGGAGCTATAACGCCGGCATACCGGGAGGCGTGCCGCAGTCGGCCCGCGAAAAAGTACTCAGCTTCTCCATCGGGAAAGGCTTGCCCTGCGATATAGAAAACAAGACCGAATTTAAAGGCATTTTCCTGACGGGTCGGAAAGCGATACCGTTCTTTAATTATGAAGCGAGCATCGACGTAGTTATAGCTTCGGCCTCGCTCAAAACCGAGGCCGGGTTCGAAGCCTCGGCATGGGTAAATCTCGCCGAGCCGCGCAGCGGCGGCGTTTCGCTAATGATGTACGCGCTCTGCAATTTGACGATGAGCTCGATAACGTGCACCTCGCTCGAAGCGGGCGCCGAGGGCGTCGTTAAGGGAGAAGCGAAGATAATAGGCTCCGCGTTTGAACTCGGCGCATGCGCCAGCCTGAACATCAACGGCTCCATTAAGCAGGAAATTCCCACTCTCGTGGGCTGCGAAGGAGAGATATTCTCGTTCGGCGGAACGTTTATAAGTTTAAAAGCCGATATAACCGCGAACTCTTCTACCGGGTTTAACGCGTCGCTCGGCACAGGCTCCTGCGCCGCGCCGGCATGCTCCAGCACATTACCGCAATAAAGGAAAGCGATATGAAAAAGCTAATATTGACCTTAATAATCATAGTAATAACCGGCTCCGGGCTGTCCGCGCAGGAGTTCCCATACGCCGCAGCAGGCCCGGGCGGTATTTTTGTCTTTTGCGGAAAAGAAATCCCGCGGGGTTTTACCTACGAGGTTCAAAGATCGGGCCCCGGCGGCGACTGGAAGAGCGTCGCATTTCTCAAATTTGAATCGACCAGGCGAACATTCTACGAGGATTTGATAAAATTCAATTCCATAAATCCATACTGGGAAATTCCCGCGGAAGCCAACAGGGCGACGATATGGAATTTTATCGAGCGAACGGGCAATACGGATTCTATCCCGCTCTACGGCACGCTGCCGAGCTTCAGGCTCGCGCTTGGCACGGCGTTCTACGACCCGGACGTAAAGCGCGGTGAATCTTATTCGTATAAAATAATCGTGAGTAACGCGGACGGTCGAACGGAGGAAAAATCCGCCGCGCCCGTATTATTCGCGCCGCGCAAGCCCGAGATCGGCCTGAAGAATATTTATTTAAGCACGGAAGAGAGCAGGATGCACCTACGCTTCCTCGCGCATGGTAAAGATATTCATTCCGTTCGCCTGTTCCGGCAGAACTACCTGCAGTCGGATTTCGAGGACATATCCCCGGAGGCGGGCTTTATGACTCGCCGCGACAGCGTGTTTTACGTCGCTATCGATCCGACGGTCCAGCGGAAGGCCATTTACAGGTACTTCGCTACGCCCTACGACATGTACGGGAACGCCGGGGAGAACTCGGACACGGTCCTGACGACCAACATGATCGACAAGTCGGAGAGCTACGTCCAGGCAATCCGCAGCCGCCCGCTGCCGGAGGAGAACGCCGTCGAGATAACCTGGAGGCTCGATCCGCCGCCGTTCCTGCGTAGCGTCGATATATACAAAAGCCCCAACTACGACAGCGGCTACGTCTTCCTCGCGAGCGCGCTCCCGACGGACACTTCCTTCAAGGACTTTGCCGTCAACCCGATAGAAACATATTTTTACTACATCGTAATAAACGGCGCGTACGGACGCGGCGCCCCGAGTCCGCGCGTCAACGCCATGCTTACCGCCAATAGAAAAGCCGTCGCGCCGGCCTACCTCGAAGCGAAGGCTGCGAACAACGGCGTAACGCTCAACTGGAGCAAGCCCAGCCCCGATACGCGAGGTTACTACCTCTTCCGCTCCTCCAACATGGGCGGCGATTCCCTTATCCAAATTACCGATATAATACTCACCGACAGCGCACAAGTAAGCTATACGGATTCGCTCGCCGGGGCGAACTCCCCCGTTCTTACCTACGCCGTTAAATCCGTTAATACCAGCTACGACGTCAGCGAATTCTCCCCCGACGCGACCGTCGTCGTAGCCGGCGAAAGCTATCCCATCTCGGCGCCGCTCTCGATCGCGGCTCTCCCCCGCGACGGGAAAATACTTATCCAATGGGAAACGCCCGACGCGCAGAATTACTCCGTGGCGGGCTACAAGCTCTACCGCCGCCTGCTGAAAAAGGACGGCGAGGATTCGACCGACCTGGCCGTTATCGCGACCATAACCGACCCGGAAACGAATTACTACGAGGACGGGGATGTCATCGAAGGCTCGAATTACATGTATACCGTTAGCTCCATCGGCATAACCGGGAAAGCGAGCGAGCTAAGCGGGGCTGCGACGGCTTACATGCCTGCGTTCCCGCCGATGGCAATTCAAAGCCTTGTGGCGGCGCGCGCGGAGAACGGGGTGGCGCTGAACTGGAACGTAACACGGCAGTCCGGGATTAAGAATTACCGCGTCTATCGCCTGCTTTCAAAGGGCGCGCCGACGCTGCTAACGGAGCTTCCAAGCGCGGCGAATTTCTACCTCGACGCGGCCGCGCCGAAGGACGAACGCTGCTTCTACGCGGTTACGTGCGTAAACAATAAGGGCTCGGAGAGCAAGATCGACTCCTGGACGCCTGCGCAGGGAGAATAAGTAACATTCTAACAGGCGATTGGAAATAGAAAAGTTCGTCGCTCAGACGAGCGAAGCGAGGAAGAGTCCATATCGTCTGAACCTGGATTAATCTGATTATACTGATTAACAGGATTTCATACTTGAAAATGGCGCGCTAAATATGAGGAAATAGAACGGTTTGTCACTCAGACGAGCGAAGCGAGGAAGAGTCCATGATTTCTGAACCAAGATTATCAAGATATAAAGGATTGAATTTGTGGAATTGACGCATAACCGCTTGTATTCAAAAGGCCTTTTAGGCTTTAATTAACAATTAACCATTGATAATTAATAATTATTCTTAACCCCGGAGGGGTTACAGTTTTGTAACGCGAAGCGCCTGCTCCCTCCCCATTACCTCTCTGGGGCGAAGCCGCGGGAAGAATATTTTGGGGTAATATTACGCTAAAAATATGCGAATCCTGCGGATTCGTCGAAAGCGATGATATATCAGTATTTGCGCGTTATTAAATGCCTATTTGTATTTAGAATGTCCTTTGGATTCCCGATCGGGTCGGGAATGACGGATTCCGTATATTACCAAGCGCTTATGCGTTATTCATAGCAAAATGCCCGCGGCACGACTGATAAATGTTGGATGATGAATGATTATGGACTCTTCGCTTCGCTCTGAGTGACAAGTCATCCTATTTACATGTATTTACGCGTCATCCCCGACATATAGTTTATTTGGAACTCTTCTCCGAGCAGTTGATCTCGAGGATGTGGTCCCAGCGCGTGGTGAAATGCTTGGAGAGCTGCTCCTGCCGCAGCTTCCAGCGGCGGCGCACGCCCTGCGCGGCGAGCTTGATGGATTCCCGCCCGAAGCGGTCGTTTATCTCGTCCATCGCCTTGGAGGCGGCGATCTCCTTATCGCGGTTCGCCGAGCCGAATATAGCCAGCTGGCGCGGAGTTTCCGGGACTATCCCGCTGACGATCGCGCCGGCTTTTTTATAATAGTATCCCTCCCGGAATATCCTCTTCAGCGCCGCTTCCGCCGCGCGCGCCAGCTCGAACTCGGAGTTAGTGGCCTCGGGCAGCCGCAGCGTCTCCGAATTGGAGTATACGCCCAGTTCCGGTCGGTGCATATTGGTATGAATAAATATCGTGATCAGGTTGCATTCCGTAGATTGCTTCCTCAGTTTATAGGAGCACTTCCCCGCGAACGTCGTCACCGCCTCGCGAAGTTGGTCGTACTCCGTCTGCATCTCCCCGAAGGAGCGCGAGGTGCAGATGCTCTGCTTCTTATGCGCGAAGAGCTCCATCGGGAGGCAGGGTTCGCCCAATAGCTCGCGCTTGGTGCGCAGGCCTATCACGGACATTCGCTGCCGCACGAACGCGTCGGGGGCGGTCGCTAAGTCGTACGCGGTGGAAATCGAATACGCTCGCAGCATCTTCCCGTACTGCCGGCCCACGCCCCAGACATCCTCGATCGGGACCTGCTTCAGCGCGGCCATTATTTTTTCGGGCGTGTCGAGCGCGCAAACGCCGTCGTTCGCGGGAACTTTCTTTGCGCGGTTGTTGGCGAGCTTCGCCAGCGTCTTGCTCGGGGCGATGCCCACGCTGACCGGGATGCCGGTCGATTTTAGTATCTTCTTCCTGATCATTCGCCCGTAGGCTACGGGGTCGGACTGCAGCAAATCGTTCTCTATAAAGCGGACGTTTTCAAAGTTGAGGAACGCCTCGTCGATCGAGTAAATCTCTATTTCCGGGGTAAATTCGGCGAGCATCTGGTGCACGCGCCGGCTCATGTCCCCGTAGAGCGCGTAGTTCGAGGAAAAGACGTAGACGCCGTGCCGCTCCACGAGACTTTTCGCCTTGAATATCGGCTCGCCCATCTTAATGCCTATCGCCTTCGCTTCGTTGGAGCGCGCGACGACGCAGCCGTCGTTGTTCGAGAGCACGACGATAGGCTTCCCCCGCAGCGAGGGGTTGAAGACGCGTTCGCACGAAGCGTAAAAGTTATTGCAGTCGATTAGGGCAAGCATTTGCTACGTCCAATTTTTTTATTAATTATTTTCGAAATTTCTTTGCCCCGAGCGGAATCTTTTTTGGAATTGATACCGTAATCTTAGTAAATTTAGTTTTAGAATTAATGCGGCTCGAAGAATCTCTTAAATATATTTTTTTTACTTACTGAGGTTGATCTATGAAAAAAGCTTTTGTTTTGGCCTTCGTATTAACTATTATCGGCGTCTCCTCCGCTTTCTCCCAGTTCACCTTTAGCGTCTCCCCCGGTATGACGCTCAACGGCGCGCAATTCGGCTATCGGGTCGGGGCTTTCGTTCCCTACGTCGGCCTGGACTTCATGAGCGTCAGCGGAAATCTTACGGTTTCCGGCACTGAATGGGATTACGACCAGGACAATGCCGTAACTTATTCCGACAAAGGTGAAGCCTCCGCCAGCATATTCGTCCCGACAATCGGCGCGAAGTTCTTCTTCCTTGAATCCAATAAGATAAAGGCCTACGCCAACCTCAACGTCTCCAAGCCGTTCCTGAGCGCCTCCGCATCCTACAACGGCAAGGATTCCAAGGAAGTTAAGGACGCGCTCGAGAATCTCAGCCTGATAGGCGGCTCGCTCGGCTTCGGAATTGAGTATTATTTCGACAACAACTTCAGCCTCGGCGGCGAATTTGGCCTGCGCTACTTCCACGCGAGCTACGACGCGGAATACGACAGCGAGTACTACAATCCCGAACTCGACCAGGACGTTCCGACCAAGATCAGCACGGAGGCCGGGCTCAGCATACTCCCGACCTACAGCAAGCTGACGCTCAACTACTACTTCGACTAAATTAGCGAAAATTCGGTTTCGAAAAAACCGTTATTTCAAAAATAAAAGCGCCCCCGTGGAAATCCGCGGGGGCGTTTTTTTTAGTTTGGGGGGCGTGCACCGTCGAAGGGAGGACTATGGTTTATCTACTTCACCTTTATTATCTTCTCTATAAAATCGCCTACGCGCACGTAATAGAGGCCGTTTGTAAAGCCGGAAATATCTATGCGCTCTTCCGGGTTGGCTGAGAGAACAATTTGGCCGAGAAGGTCGTATATCTCTACCCGCTCGCCTTCCTTTATATTTTTGA
>JBLNBN010000036.1:0-67897 GCA_050260015.1 Chloroflexota bacterium
TTTTAAACCAATACTAATCGATAATAAATGCTATGTGCAGTATTACAATATTGGCGGCGGCGGCATGGAGTTCAAGTTCTTGTACAGCGATATTAACTCAGCCGAGCCGGAATGGAAGGAATTAAGCATTAATCGCTTTGGACCGGTCTTTAAGCCGGCCATGAGCGGCGATTCGTTGTTGGTTTTTAACGCGTATGATTCGCTAATGAAGAGCGATCAGTACTTTCTCGCCAAGCCCAAAGGGAACACGTCCATAGCAGACCGCCCGCAGAGAGATAAGCTAAAAGAAATCTCGCTCTCCGGGCCGCAGGCAAACTCCCCGGCCGGCGAGTACGAATTCAACGTAACGATGGACGAAAAAGCCATTGCGGAAAAGATGACTCTCGCCGCATACGACGTGCGCGGCTCGCGCGTGGGCTCAGACTTCCTCCTTACGCCCGGCGGCGAGGGCCAAGGCCGCCTGCTCTGGAAGCCCGGCAAGCTCCCTCCCGGCGCGTACGTATTAATTCTTAAATGCGGCTCGTCGATAGGTTCCACGACGGTAGTGGTGGAGTAAATTAGTAGGGGCGGACCCATGTGTCCGCCCGCTTCATTTAGCATTCAACATTACTCCCAAATAAATTTATCTCCCGTTCATTCGTTTTCATTTCTTTTGAATTTTGCGACAGATGCTGAAAATGAAGAATGCGAATGGGGCGCAAGCCGGCGAAATAGTAGTGGAGGCCCGGGACGTTTATAAATCCTTTAAATCGGTGGAGGCCGTTCGCGGCGTTAACCTGACAATTAAGCGCGGGGAATTCGTCGCGCTGCTCGGGCCCAACGGCGCAGGCAAGACGACCCTCGTGGAAATGATCGAGGGCATACAAAAGCCCGACCGCGGCGAAATACGTATTATGGGTAAGAAATGGAAGGGCGCCGAGGACGAGCTACATAAGATGATCGGGCTTTCGCTGCAGGAAACACGCTTCGTCGATAAGCTGACGGTCGAGGAGATACTAAGCCTCTTCGCTGTCTTCTACGATCTTGATAAAAGCCGCGTCGAGGAAGTTATCGGTTTGATCAATCTTGAAGAAAAGCGTAAGGATTATACCGTAAATCTCTCCGGTGGGCAGCGTCAAAAGCTCGCGCTCGGCATCGCTTTGCTCAATAATCCCGCGATATTACTTCTCGACGAACCTACTACGGGGCTTGATCCGAACGCCCGCAGGGAGATATGGTCCATTTTACTCGATCTAAAAGAGCGTTCAAAGACTTCGTTGGTACTTACCACGCATTACATGGACGAAGCCGAGAGACTCTGCGACTATATAGTAATAATCGACCATGGAAAAATACTTAAGGAAGGTACGCTGAGCGATCTAATACTGGATTGGGGAGAGAATATTATCGAATTTTCGCTTAACGGCGACGCCCCTTCAAACGAAAAAGCCGCGTTGATAGAAAAGAGCTTCGACGTCGAATGGCGCGAAAGTGGTAGGCGGGGGATATTCGTGGTTAAGGACCTTCAAACGGACCTCCCGAATTTCCTGAAATTCTTAAATGACAATAAGCTTTCGCTCAGTAGCTTCGAGAGCAGGCGGCGCACGCTCGACGACCTTTTCACGTCGATGACGGGGAGGCGGCTCAGTGAGTAGGATAATCAAATGGAAACAGCTTACGGCGCTGCTCTACGCGCATACTTTGGAAATACTTCGCCTGCCGGAAGTGCTCTTCTGGGGTATCGTTTTCCCAATTCTTTTAACGCTCGGCCTGGGGCTCGCGTTTACTTCGAAGGGTGAAGCGGTTCGGCATATAGCCGTCGTTTCCGACGGCGCCCGCGCTGACTCCTCGTTCAGTAATTTCTTAACCGACAGGACTAAAAAGATAGGGACCGGCGCGGGGGCAACCGATTACGTCTATTCAGTAAGGAGCGAAAAGCTCGGCGACGCGTCCTATATATTCAGTAAGACGAGCTGGGATTCAGCCGTCGTTTCGCTTAAACGGGGAGAGATCAGCTTAATAATAGAGGACAAGGGCGACGGGTTGAAGTACAGGTTCGACCCGATGAATTCAGAGGCGCAGCTAACTTATTTAAACTTGAGCAAGGCGTTGAATCGCGCGCCCGTAGAAACGGGAGCCGACAGGGAGAACATCGAGCCCATGACCCTTGCGGGCACCCGCTACGTGGATTTCCTCGTGCCGGGGCTAATGGCTATGGGCGTTATGATGTCCTCCGTATGGGGGCTAACGTACGGCATTATAGACAAGCGATCAAAAAAGCTTTTGCGGCGGATGGTGGCTACCCCGATGAAGAAATCGCATTACCTGATGTCATTGATGGCCGTGCGCTCGACTATGAACTTAATCGAGGCGACGCTGCTCTTCGTATTTGCATATTTCTTCTTTGGAGTGTCGATCCAGGGCAGCCTGCTCGCGTTGGCGCTTCTCTTCATTACGAGCAATATGGCCTTCCAGGGCATATCGGTCTTTATGGCTTCGCGAACCTCCAGCACGGAAGTGGCCAACGGATTTATCAACGCCGTAACTACGCCCATGATGATACTCTCCGGAATATTCTTCAGCTACCAGAACTTCCCGGATTGGGCCGTAGCCTTTATTAAGCTCCTGCCCTTAACGATCCTTGCGGACGCCGTTCGGGCGGTATTTATCGAGGGCGCGGGGTTAGCCAGGACTGCATTCCCTATAGGCGTTCTTTTTGTAATCGGGGTCTTTTTCTTCTCTATCGGGCTTAAGATGTTCAAGTGGCGGTAGGATAATTGTTAATTGTTAATGGTTAATGATTAGTTTTGGAGGGAAAAAGCGGTAAGGGATGCAAGGATTAGTCATTTCCGCGGCTGGCGGAAATCCATGCCTGGAATATATATTCCTTGTTTTGAGCGCGGAATGACGGGCCGCGCACTGAGTACTTCGAAGGGCAAACTATTATTGCATCGTCCATCTTTGTATATTGAGTATATGGCGGAATTCGGTTCGAGATTATTATGATGTTTTAGCTATTCTTCAATACAGTCATCATAACTATGATCCTCGACTCTATCAAAAAGAAGTATATTTAATTCTAAACCAGTACGTAGTCCGTTCCAACTCATTTTAGCGCTGCTTCCTAACCCTACATTATAAGATAAATTTGCCGCTAAGCTTAAATATATGCTTGTCCACCAGTAAACTCTAGCTCCCGGCTCAAGATAAATACAATCGTAGACTACTGATTCTTGTCGCTTACGTTCTATCTGCGTATCGGGCGAATATGTTTCTTTGAATAAACGATAGCTGTGTTGATATCCAATACCACCTAATAGATATAGAAAAGGATTGTTTTTCCACTTAATTGGAGTAAATTCCACAAAGGTTCCATACTGTTCACAACTAATGAATTGGCTTGCTTTATAGTACTCAACCCCATTTTTAGTTATTTTAGTCCCCTCGATACTCGTGGTTGAATAAGTATAGTTGCCTTTTAGTCCAAGCCCAGTAAAGTTATACCAATTTAGTCTGCAAATACCTTCTAATTGATAGTAAGGTTTAGAACTATAAGATTCTTTTGTATGTATGTTGAGATTATCATCTTGAATGTTTAAGCTTTTCAGGAAGTGATTTTCCGCAATTTGAGTAGAGTAAAATGGATATCCCACGTGCAGGTTAATGTCTCCTCCAATAGGTCGTAAGTAATAAAGTTGCATAGAATAAGCATCAATACTAAAAAGTCTAATTAGGGCAAGCGCTATGATAAACTTCTTCATGACGACGGCTCCTTGCAAATTTATTCATTGAACAGTAAACTAAAGCTCCTGGTAAAATCATGCATCAATTAGGATTGGATAACCTTCTGCGCTAAAATACCGAAAAAGTATTCGAAAAGCAAGATAATCCTTTTTCTATGTAAGAAAAAAATGAAATTTTGTATATATTTGTTGAGTCGTGCATTGCAATATTACAAAGATCTGGATTGCGGATCGCTTGGGTGTAGACGTTAAAACCCAACTGCGCAGGAAGACAATTTGATTCTTAAAAAATGATTCAATTTATTTGAATGTGGAGGTTAGGATTAGTACGCGTACAAATTTAAACGAAGAGTAGCCAGCGCAAATTAAATTTGGATATTTGTTCTATGTATAAAAGACATTGGTGAGAATATGCCGTCAACTAAAATTGAATTGAAGAGCGGGAGAGACAAGAACTTCCTAATTAAGCTGAAGAACGCCGTAATGGACTGCGTAGTCGAAACGCTCCGGCTGCCGGAGAAAGACAGGAATATCCGCGTAATAGAGCACGATGCGGAACTCTTCGAAACCAAGCCGCCGTACGAAGTTATTATCGAGATCTCTATGTTTTCAGGCAGGACGAAGGAGACGAAGAGAAATCTATTCAGCGCGATAGGTCAAAGGCTCGAATGCGACGGGCTTTTCGATAGAAAGCAAATACTGATCATAATCAACGAGCAGCCGCGGGAGAATTGGGGCGTTCGCGGCTGCCGACCCGCGGACGAAGTCGACCTGGGGTTTGTGGTGGAGGTATAAATAGGAATCCAGAATTTTAATCTTTTGGACCCACTAAGTACCGTAATCATTTTCTAGATTAAAATACTTAAAATTATGGATTTCATTTAAATACTCCCAACTGTATAAATCAATAGTCCATTGATACTTTAAAAGTATTTTTTCTAATACTTCTCTTTTGTTTAAATCATCTGTTTTAACCTGCAATAATTCTATAGAAAATTTTTGGATATTATCTTGTAAGGTATCTAAAACACGTTTATTTGTATCCACGCTTTTATCAAAAAAGTTTTTGAAAGGTGACTCAAGAGGTTGTGAAAAATCGTTAAATATTGAACTTGAAAAAACCTTAGTTAGTGGGCCAATAAGATAATTTTGATCTGATCTATCGGAAAAGTAAAGTTCATATATGTCTTTGATTTGTAATACAAAGTCTTTTATATTTATCTCATGGCTTTTTTCGAGTCCAAATGGATTTATAAAATAATTAGGATCTAATGAATCATCTTTTACAAACGATATCTTAAGGCCCAAAATTTCCATTAAAATCGGAGTGGTTTCCAATTTTATTTTTATATCGCGAATTATATCGTTATCTATTATTATGCGCGGGACTCCTACTTTAGATGCAAATTTTTCTAAATTATAAGCTCGAACTAATCCACCCGAAAAAAGCATATTTTTATCAGCATAAAATGAACCATAAGATAATCCTCCCCTAATTAGAAATCCATTTACTAACATTTTGTATTGAAAGAGCCTTAATATGTAAGTTAGCAGTGTTAATTGAATTATATAATCTTTATCATTGTTGAAAAAGGGTAAGGCAAAAGTAAAACAATCTGAAAACATTCTATATTGAAGCAAACCTTTGACATCTGTTAATGCATCACTCTGAAACCCCCAAGTTTTTAATGATTCGGGAGTGAATATACGTTCAAAATTCTGGATAGATGTTTCAATTGATTCTTCTAAAGCATTACTAAGTGTCTTTAATATATTAGACATGGGATCGTTATCGTAATCATTAATATAATTAGTAAATCCAAGAATATCAACAAATGCAACAAAACAATTTTGTGTATCCAGTAAATCATCTTTGAATAAGTATTTTGGGTTCTTTAAGATATTAACGTAAATACCCTTATTGATTTCATCTGGCACCTGAGTAAATTCAATAAAACATATATTTAGAATTTTATTTATTGAATTTATAAACTCAATTTTATCGAAATTACTGTAGCTATTGTTTAAGTTTATATGTAAGTATAGATTTTCTAAAAACTTAATAATATTTAAAACCGGTTCTTTGAAATTACCATAAAGACTAAATTTAGTACCATAATAGTAATCTTTAAGACATAAATAAATAAAGCTAATTAATTGTCTAACAATATTATCTCTAAAGTTGGATATATTAGCATCTTCTTGATATTTATTATGTATAATTTTTATTTTTCGTTGAAATTCTTCTAAAGTAATTCTATTTTCTTTGTCTTGTACATTTTTAAAACCTTTAGATTCCATACATTTCCATTTAAAGAATGTACAGATACTTTCCATAATAAGATAATTGTATAGATCTTCCAAATGACTAATATTAAAATACTTTGAATCAACAAGAGATGGAGGTAAAAAATATGATCTTCTTATAGTTAGGATTTGAAATACTAGAATTTGCTTGTCTAATAGGGAGATCAAGTTCAGCAGAATTTTATGCTTATTATTTCCGAGATTTGATATTGTTTTAGCATAGGCGCTATACTCTTTCTCTTTAGTATATTCTTCTTCCAGATTCCATTCTTTGTTTATTTCATTGATTTCAGAATCAAAATCACTTGTAAGGATTATTTCGATATCTTCTTTATCAGTGATATTACTTAAATTAAATTCATGTATAATTGACTCATAACATGCAATATAAATTTCTGTGTTTCCGCTAACTTTTATATTATACTTAATCATATTGTATTATTCCCTGTTTTTTATAAATCAAACTAAATGCTTTGCTAACAGTTGCAAAAATATAGAACTAAGTAAAAGTTGTTAAATACAGTTAACTTAAGAACAAAATCTGAAAGTTCTATATTTGAAACAAAAAAATATGGTTATTTATACTGTGCATTATTTCTACATCCTAACGCCGCAGATATATTCAATTTTAAATCTAACGGGATAGTTAATCTTATAAGAGTTTGCCGAGGTATATTAAGCCCGTATATCGGGAATATGCTTGTTGCTCCGAGTATTCTGCCGATTAACAAGCCGGTTCCCCAATATGAGCCCCGTATGTCTTCGACCTTAACGAAGTACTTATTGGATATTGTTTGGTATTTGTTTGAATCGACATTCAGGAAAGCTACATAGTTGTCGTATACCTCGATTTCCGCCGCGCGGTATTTCGTTCCGTTTACGAAATGAATAAACCCGTCCTCCGCCTTGCCGGAAGGGGTTTTTATAGCATTACTCTTAAGAATTTCGGAGGTGTCGCCATTGCACAGGAGCTTTGGAGTAATAAGTATTAATGCTAAAATTACGAAGTAAGCTATTTTCATTCTTTACCCATTATTTTTGTCTAAAATAGCAATTATTAGGGATATGGGCAAGGAGAAAAGTACGATAGCCAGGATTGAGCCAGGGGTATTCTTTATGGAAGACCGGCAAAAAGATTAATCATCGATTATATTTTATTGTAAATTATCCTACGATTGTGTAAATTTACTATAATCATAAGGAGAAATTATGAATAAGCGATTTGTTTTATTATTTTGCTTTTTAGCGCTTACGGGCCTTTTTTCCGCTTCCGCCCAGGACGTTATCGAGCGGAACCCGCAAAAGGAAAGCCGTTTAATCAAGGAATACTCCAAGGGCAAGATAATGACCTTTGAATACCAGAAAATAACCGCAAGGGACATCGCAATTTATAATGACCATGTCGAATTTACCGACAGGAAATCCGGTAAAAGGCAAAGTTTCGACCTGGCGGACGTATCGCTGATTAATGTAAAGAAGGGGAGCTTCGCTTTTGAAGGAATGTTGCTTGGGGGCTTAGGCGGACTGATATTGCCTCTTGGTTTTCACGATCAATACGGCAATTACCCAAAAGGCGAGGCGTTCCTCATATGCGCGGCTGTAGGCGCGGGCGTCGGGCTTATAGTGGGGGCCCTGATCGACGATACAAAGACGGTTTTTCAGACGGGAACTCTTTTTATAAGCGATAAATCCAATCCTCAAAATACCTTTCCACCGGCTCTGTCGGCAAGATCCGTCCCGATAATTACTTTTTCAATACCCATAGATTAAGGAAATCGTACGATGCGCAAGTATTTAATTTTTCTGTTCATGTTGCTGCCAATCTTGACGGCGTGCGACACTTTTGGCATTAAGGTATATGGCGACGCCGATAAGGTAAAGAAGTGGCAAAACGTCGCCGTTATCGAGATCCTAATTTCCCCGCCCGACGCCCCGACATTTCCTCTGATCGACGCCGGCATTTATAAAGGTAACTTTAATGATATCTACGGCGACGTAGCGTCTTTCCACGATAAAAGCTGCGATAGCATGGTTACTTATTTTGGGAAAATGCTGTCCGAATATTCGAAGGCCAACGTTCAATACGGAAATAGCCTTTTCCAGAAAATAACCAAAGAGGATCTTAAAAATGCCGGGATTCTAACGTTTTCGCCAGCCCTGGATAACGAGGATTTTCCCAAATTAAGCCTGCCCGTTTACGCCTATAACTTCTTTGATCTTTCGAAATCATCGCATCCGCAGGAACCGTTCGATATCGATAATATCGACGCAGTGCAATCCCAGGTCAGGAAAATTTGCGACTATCTTAAGGTCGACGGCGTCGTCGTCGGCACGGTCGCAGTAAACACGATAAACGTTAGTATGTTTGGGGCGTCCGGCGACAGGGAGCTCTTTGTTGATTATTATTTCTTCGATAAAAACGGGGAGAACGTTTGTTCGGGAAAGATAACTTCGAGCAGTTCCAGCGATTCTCCCGACGATATCGATCACTATATAAGAGTATTCAACAAGTATTACTCCCACTCCGATATGTTTCTGCGTAAGCTCTACCTGGGCGAGGAGCCGGAGTCGACTAAAGACGATAAAAATACAGCCAAAATGAGCAAAAAGAGCCAGGAAAGAAGAAAAAGTAAATAATAAATTAATGCCTCTTAATCTAAAAATTATTAGGAATTACTATCGTCAATAGAATAAGACTAATAAGTCTGATTAAACTGTGTAATTATTTTTGGAGTTTTGAAATGATGAAGACAGTATTGGCGATCGTAGCTCTACTTGCGGCGGTGATTGGGAATTATGGCATAACGTACGCGCACTGCGACACCGAGGACGGCCCCGTAATTAAGGACGCTCGCTTGGCCTTGGAGAACAACAACGTAAATTACGTTTTGAAATGGGTTCCCGCAGCCGACGAAAAGGAACTGAAGGAAGCGTATGATTTAACTATGAAGGTAAGAAATCTCAGCCCCGAGGCAATGCGATTAGCGGACCGTAATTTCTTCGAGACTTTGGTTAGAATCCATAGGAGCGGCGAAGGCGTCGCATTTACCGGGGTTAAGCCCGCCGGCGCTCCTATCGACGAGAAGATACTTGCCGCCGACAGATCCATCGAGGAGGGCAATTTAAAACCGCTCGAAAGGTATACTCCCCAAAGCAAAAAGGCCGAGATAAAAAAGAGATTCAACAAAGTAATGAAGCTGAAAAATTTCGACGTGAACGACGTGAAAGCCGGCAGGGAATTCGTCGAAGCATACGTGCAATTCTTCCATTTAGCAGAAGGGGAAGCCGAAGAAATGCACAACAAGCATCTCGAAGGCGGCTGCGGCCATAAAGAAGCCCATGAATAAGATAAAAACAAAAGGGAGACTTCTACCTGGAAATCTCCCTTTTGTCAACTACCTTAGTTAGTTTACCACCTCGTCTTAACTAATTCCTTTAATCCTTTTAAGTAATTCATATCCTCTTCGATTATCTCGAAATCGACGTCTATGTTTTGGAGTATGCGCTCTTTATGGGTTGATTTAGGCAGCGGCAGCACGTCCCTCTGCAATACATAGCGAATACATATCTGCGGAAGCGAGACGTCGTATTTCTTAGCGATCTTTTCGACTGTGGGATTGCCGAGTATGGCTCCGGTGGCGAGCGGGGAGTATCCCTCCACGAGTATATTGCGCTCCCTGCAAAAGTCGGTAACTTCTTCCTGGGTATGGCCGATAAAGTATTTAATCTGGTTTGCCATGGGAACAATTTCGCCATTGTCGAGTATCGCTTTCAAATCCCTTATTACAAAGTTGGATACCCCGATGGAGCGGCAGCGTCCGCTTTTATAAATCTCTTCGAATGCTTTCCATACCTTAATATTGCCCTCGGTGTGGTCCGAGCCGATCTGCGTCCACGGCCATGGCGCATGGATCAGATAAAGATCGAGGCGTTCCATACCTAAATTCTTCATCGTCTGGTCGAAATGCTTGAGAACTTCGTCGTAGGACTTAATCTCAGCCGGCAATTTTGACGTAATAAAGATGTTTTCCCGCTCGATCCCGGAATCCCTTACCGCGCGCCCAACGCTCTCCTCGTTTCTATAGGCGAAAGCGGTATCTATATGCCTGTATCCGCTCTGCAGGGCGAATGAAACGGCGTCGTAAGCATCCTTGCCGTTGGATATTTGCCATGTGCCGAACCCGATCTTGGGTATTCTAACGCCGTTATGCATTACGAAGTCTTCGTCCGCTGCTTTCATTTGTATTCTCTTCATTGGTAAAACTTATAGTCTTACAATATTTACGGATTACCGTCTAAATGATTTTACGTTAATAAAATAACGACAGCTCGCATATTGATTTTCTCCAATAAAATAAAGTTTATATCGAGTTACAAATGGTTAAATTCTTTTTAATAGGAGAGATTGATGAATAAGATTTATCCTTGCTTATGGTTTGACGGCAACGCTAAGGAAGCCGCGGAATTCTATTGCTCTGTTTTTCCAAATTCAAAAATCCTCAACGAGACGCCGGTAGTGGTTAATTTCGAGCTAAACGGCGCAAAGTTTATGGGATTGAACGGCGGACCGGAATTTAAATTTACTGAAGCCGTTTCGTTCGTTATTAATTGCGGGACGCAGGAGGAAATTGACTCCTACTGGGATAAATTAACTGCCGACGGCGGCCAGGAGATCGAATGCGGATGGTTAAGAGATAAATACGGTCTCTGCTGGCAAGTTGTTCCAACTGCGCTGGAAGAGCTCATGGCCGATCCCGTGAAAGGACAAAACGTAATGAACGCCTTATTAAAGATGAAAAAGTTGGATATTGAGAAGCTTAAGCAAGCTTACGATATGTAATATTCCAGAAGAACCCCGAATATTTACTAAATACGATAGATAGGTATTTCGTTAATTTCATTAACGGGGGATTGAATGAAACAGTGGTATGAAGCTCTCTTTGAGAGTTACGGGCAAAAGTACGACAACGAAAGCTTTACCCAGGGTACGATCGGCGAATGTGATTTCATTGAGCGCGAACTCCAATATGACAAGAATTTGTCAATATTAGACGTCGGCTGCGGAACGGGCAGGCATTCCATCGAACTAACGAAACGCGGCTACTCCGTTACGGGAATCGATCTCTCCGATTCAATGCTTGAAAGAGCCAGGGAAAAGGCCAGCGACGCGGGCCTCGAAATCGACTTCATAAAGGAAGACGCCAGGAAATTGCCTTTCCACAACGCCTTCGACGCTGCGATAATGCTTTGCGAAGGGGGATTCCCTCTGATGGAAACCGACGAAATGAATTTCGAGATTCTTAAGAACGTTACAAAAGCGCTTACCGAACAGGGGAAATTAATCTTTACTACGCTTAACGGCCTATTCCCGCTGTATCACTCCATCGAGGAGTTCACCGCCGCTGGAGTTGAGAACGGGAACGTAACGTACCGCGACAACACGTTTGATCTATTGACGTTCCGCGACCACAACATAACCGAGATTATCGACGATTCCGGAATAACGAAGACGCTCGAGTGCAATGAAAGATATTACGTGCCAAGCGAGATAACCTGGCTGCTGAAAACGCTTGGGTACCACAAAATCGATATATTAGGCGCGCGGCTGGGCGCCTTCTCGAGGAACGATAAGCTGACTACGGACGACTTCGAGATGCTGGTCGTCGCCGAAAAGAATATCGAAAGAGCGCCGCTGTGGGTAATCGGGTATCATTATTGATCCAGCATGCATATTGAATACGCAAAAAAGCCGGCCCAGGTCGGCTTTTTTGCCTTTCAATCAAAAATCGCCATTGAATTATTACAACGCGCAAGATATTTGCTTAAATTAGTAAACAAATCATAAGAAATTTAATATGATTTGTTTTTGATAAAATCTATAATATTGGCCTAAAGAAATTTTTCACAATTGATAATTATAGAAAATGACATTAGAAGCCTTGGGGTACAATTCCCGCTTAGAGAAATACAAAAAAGAAAACGGATTGGACGATTACGAAATAGGTAGAATCGCCGCCGAGCACAAAGAGCGATATATCGTTCGATCCGCCGCTGGGGAACGCGAAGCGGAAATTACTGGCAATATGCGATTCTCCGCCAGCGGCCGGGAGGATTATCCCGCCGTCGGCGATTGGGTGGCCTTTATGCCTTACGACGACGATTTCGCCATTATTCATAAGATACTTCCAAGGTCTTCCGTCATCGAACGGCAGGCGGTGGGGCAGTTCGGCGAGGTGCAAATCATAGCGGCGAATATCGATTACGCTTTTCTTGTCCAGGCCGTCGACCGCGATTTCAATGTCAACAGGCTCGAAAGGTATCTCGCAATTTGCTATTCCTCGAAGGTTAAGCCCATAATAATTTTAAGCAAGATCGACTTAATCGATCATGCTATTCTAAGCGAACTGATTGACAAAGTAAAGGCGCGCCACGGCGAGGTTCCAATTATTCCCATTAGCTCCGAGGACCCGGCAAGCATTTCCGCCGTGGAATCCATTATCGAACGCGGGAAGACGTATTGCTTATTGGGCTCGTCGGGCGTAGGGAAGTCCACCCTTATGAATAACCTCTCGGGCAAATCGGTAATGAAAACCGACGAGATAAGCAAAAGCACGAATAAAGGCAGGCACGTTACTAGCCACCGGGAGTTAATCGTACTCGAGAACGGCGGTATAATCATAGATAATCCCGGGATGAGGGAGGTTGGAGTTAGCGATTCGGGGGAAGGGCTGGAAGCCGTTTTCGACAGCATTGCCGAGCTTGCGCACAATTGCCGGTTCGTCGATTGCACGCATACGTCGGAAGCGGGCTGCGCCGTGCTGGAATCTCTCGGGAAGGGAGAACTCGACGAGGAGGCCTACGAGAACTATATAAAGCTCGAGCGCGAAAGGGCTTACTTCGAAACGAGCGTTGCCGAGAGGCGTAAAAGAGATAAAGCCTTTGGCAAGATACTGAAGAATTACAAGAAGGATATGAAAAGGAATTCGTGATTTATAAAATATACTTAATTTGACATATTTAAAATGGATCAATATCTCAAGGAGAATCCGAATGGCAATAAATATTTCTAGATTGAGTCTCGACGCTCCGCTCGAAAAGGTATGGGACGCGCTTACGAAACCGGAGTACGTAAAGATATGGCAGTACGGCAGCGATTTGATCACGGATTGGAGCGTAGGCGGAGAGATTCGCTTTATAGCCGAGTGGAACGGCGTCGTATTCGAGCAGTGGGGCAAGGTCATAGAGAATATTCCCAAAAAGCTTATAAGATACTCTCTCTTTGCTCCTATGCCCGGGCTTGAGGATAAGCCGGAGAATTACTTCATAATGAGCTACGAGCTCGAAGAGGTGGAGGGCGCGGTACGGCTAAGCATAATCCAGGAGGACGACAGGCCCGGCGCCGAGCAGGAGGAGGCACAGGGAGAGGAGAACCCAGTACTGAAGGCCTTGAAAGAATTGGTTGAGGAGGGAAGGTAGCTCATTTTTTGTCGTTCCCAAGCTCCGCGTTGAAAGATATGAAACAAACGCGGAGCGTGAAAACGATCCAATCAATTATTTAGCGCCTAGCGGCAGAAGCGTCTTGCCCCAGAGCTCGTTGATGATTTGAGCGAGGCAGGTATAGAGCGCGGCGAGTCCGCAGACGATGCCTTCGTACCCGGCGAGCGTCTTAATCGAATGGTCGCCGGTGAAGTCGGCGACGGCGAGCAGCGCGAAGAGCAGCACGAGAGTTCCAAAGACGAACTGAAGAGCGCGGTTTAGCTTGAACGTCCCGATAAACATACCGAGCGAGAAAAGCCCCCATACGGAGAGAAACCAGCCCATCGAAATTGCGTCCGCCGGCTCGGCCACGCCCATCTTCGGCATTACCCATATTGCGACGAGAGTGATCCAAAAGGCGCCGTAGGCCGTAAAGGCGACCGCGCCAAAGGTATTATTCTTTTTCCACTCCTGAACGCCGGCAAAGATCTGCGCGATGCCGCCCACGAAGACGCCCATGCCCATAATCACGCTCGTCAGGGGGATAATCCCTGCATTGGCGAGGTTCAGCAGCACGGTCGTGAGCCCGAAGCCAAGCAGGCCGAGCGGCGCGGGGTTCGAGGTGGTGTCCAAAATTCTCAAATTAGTTGTCTCGTTCATAGTATTAATTAATTATGTGTAGGAAAAAATTTAATAATCGTGAAATTGATTCAAAACGGCGCATTATATATTGTGAAATTAATATTTAAACGCACGTAACATGCAAAAATACGAAATGTTTAGCAATGATCAACAGTTAATTATTAATTATTAATGGTTAATGGGAAATTCTTAAGACTGAAACGGGATTTATGGGATTAAGCGGATTGACAGGATTGAGTTTTAACGGATGAAGAGCTAAGGCTTGTAAACGGAAGAATTTGTCACCCAGAGCGCAGCGAAGGGTCTATAGAATATTTGCGAAAGAAAAACTGCATATATCGACTCGCAAAAACTCCATCAAACCGCCTTCGTCGACTCCGGGGGATTTGAATGCTTATAGAAACAGCGCGCATCCGTGTTTCCCGCCCACTAGGTAGCCAATAAAACAATAAAAATTTGTTGTTGTACGTTATATATTTATTGATAATCAATAAAATATTTTGTAATTTTGTTTTTGTTCAATTTTAGATTGTAAATATGAAACAAGGGTCAACAACATTTTTAAAGGCAGTTGTAAGCTTGATCGGGCTGGCAGTCCTGGCTGTCTGTATTTTTGCCCTGCCCGTCGGCATCAGGGAATCCGGTACATCGGGCTACGGACCGATCTTTATCGGTATGTATGTGACTGCGTTGCCATTTTTCTTCGCTTTATACCAGACCATGAAACTCCTCGGGTATATTGATAAGAACAATGCGTTTTCCGAACTATCAGTCGAAGCTTTAAAGAATATAAAGATTTGCGCCATTATCATCAGCGCCCTGTTCGGAGCAGCTATGCCGTATATCTTTGTAGTGGCGGAAAATGACGATGCGCCGGGAGTTGTCGTTATGGGGCTGGTTATCGTTTTGGCTTCGCTGGCCGTAGCTACTTTCGCGGCCGTGCTGCAGAGACTTCTAAGGGAAGCTCTGGATTTAAAAACAGAAAACGAATTGACGGTTTAATATATGCCAATAATTGTAAACATTGACGTGTTGCTGGCTAAGAGAAAGATGAGCGTTACCGAGCTGGCGGAAAAGGTTGGAATTACGATGGCCAATATTTCCATTTTGAAAAACGGTAAAGCCCGCGCAATCCGGCTTTCGACGCTTGAAGCTATATGCAAAGCTTTGGATTGCCAGCCTGGCGACTTGCTTGAATATAAAAACGATGAAATTTTATAATAATAATCTTTATCAACATAAATTGGGAACGTTATGAAGAAAAGCATCATACGCGTCGCGCTCATTACGGCGGTTTTACTTTCGATCCCGTTGTCAATAAAGCTTTTTAATGTCTTAATAATAGATCCCGGAAGCGGGCCGGAAAAACTTGGCTGGAGTCTTTTCGACTTTATTTTTGCCGGCGTTTTAATTTTCGGAGCCGGCCTGTCCTTTGAACTGATTATACGAAAATACAAGCTAATGACATACCGCTTCGCCGTGGGCATAGCTCTGGCCGCGGTATTCCTCATGGTATGGATAAACGGGGCCGTCGGCATAATAGGCGGCGAAAACAACCCCGCCAACCAGCTGTACCTGGCTGCGCTCGCGGTAGGCCTTGCGGCGACCATTATCTCGCGCCTTCGGCCTCTTCGCACGGCTAAGGCGATGTTCATTACTGCGGCAACCATAATAGTAGTTCCTTTCATCGCATTTATCATATGGCAGCAGGAAATATATTCGATAGGGGCTAGGATTGATATAGTAAAGCCTCTTGTATTGACCGGATTTTTTGCTCTCATGTTCGCTTTTTCCGGATTCTTGTTCCTCCGCACTGCGCGCAAGTTATAATAAAGAGCTGAAATCAGAGCCTGGGCTTTGTCCTAATATTAGCGGTTAAATTATGGTCGCCAATTAGTTATTGTCAGAACCAGGATTTACAGGATTAAACGGATTATCAGGATCGCATTTGAGAAATGACGCGCAAGCGCTTGGTATAAAAGTATCTGTCACTCAGACGAGCGCCAGCGAGGAAGAGTCCATAGAATATTTGAATAACAAAAAACGCTTCGAATAACCCAGAAATACTGACAAAACTACGCCCCTCGACGAATCCGAAGGATTCGCATGTCTATAGCATGCATGACCCAAACTACATCCTCTGCCGCGGGATGTAAGGGGGACGGGGAATGAGCGCTTCGAGTTACTAAGCTGTAACCCCGCCGGGGTTAAGAATAGTTTTGTCTTCACAACTCTATAAGTAAACGGCGATGCTAAGTTATGCTCCGAGCGGTAAATTCTTCTGTTATCAAGCGCTTACTGCATTATTTCCATGGAAAAAACTTCCACCGCGCCAGTTAATTATAATAGCCTTTGGATTCTCGCCTTCGCTAGAATGACTAAGTCCTGCAATTATTACCGCTTAGTGCATAATTTCCTGTTAATTGATATTTGTTAATTGTTAATTGACTGTCCTTCCGTATCCCTTCCCTCTGGCGACCCGCTCGAGCAGCAACTCCACGAGGCCCTCGCGGAAGTCCGCGCTCTCGGGGAAGCGGACGTCCACGTAGTTGTCCGTGTGGCCGGTCCAGAGCCCGGAGCTCTCCTCGTAGCGCTCGGGGACTGCCCAAAGCCGCTTGCCGACCTGCGACCTATAGAATTCCTCCAGCTTCGACTTGCTGAGCGCGCGCAATTCGAGCGTCCTGCGCTTGCGCTCCGCGGGCGGGACTCGCTCGGGCATGGACGCGGCGGGCGTGCCGCTGCGCTCGGAGTACGAAAAGACGTGCAGGTAGCTTACCGGGAGCCCGGCGAGCAGTTCGTACGTCTCGCGGAACTCGGGCTCGCCTTCGCCGGGAAAGCCCGTTATCACGTCGACGCCTATCGCGCAGTCCGGGCAGGCGTCCTTTATCTTGACTATCTTTTCGGCGAAGAATTCGGCGTTGTACCGCCGGCGCATCAGTCGCAATATTTTATTCGATCCGCTTTGCAGCGGGATATGGAAGTGCCTGCAGACGCGCGGGCTTTCCGCGGCGAGCCTGAGAATATTACCCGTTATTAAATTCGGCTCGATGGAGGATATGCGGTAGCGCATGTCGAAGTCCGCGCCGGCGAGGGCGGCGAGCGCGTCCCCGAATTTCTTCCCGCCGTCGTCGTATTCGCCCAAATTAATGCCGGTGAGTATAATCTCCCTGTAGCCGGCTTCGCGGAGCTTGCGCGCGGCGGGAAGGATCTCCTCGAACGGCATGGAACGCGAGCCGCCGCGCGCGGCCGGGATAGCGCAGTAGGAGCACTTATAGTCGCAGCCGTCCTGTATCTTCAGCACGGCGCGGGCGCGCGAATCGCTCTCGGCGGAGGCGGCGCCGTGGAAGTCGCGGGCGATGTCGGCCCCGACGAAGAGGTCGGGGGCGGGGCGGCGCCGGAAGTCCCGGATGGAGGTTAATATCGAGAATTTATCCTGCGCGCCGAATATCCCGTCGACGCCATCAATTTCCTGTATTTCGTCCGCGCGCAGCTGCGCGTAGCAGCCCATAACGGCCAGGTACGCGTCGGGATTTTCCCGGCGGGCGCGCCGGATGACCTTCCGGCAGTCGGCGTCGGCACGGGAGGTTACGGTGCAGGTATTGATAACGACGACGTCGGCCTGCTCTTCCGCGGCGGCCTCGCTATAGCCGACGGCGGAGAACTCCTCGCGCATCGCGCTGGTCTCGGCGAAGTTAACCTTGCACCCCAAGTTATAGAATCGTACTTTCATGCGGCAAAAATAAGGAATTTTCCCTCTCGTTCCCATGCTCCGCGTGGGAATGAATACCGAACGCTCTGCGTTCATACCATTTTCAGCTGCAGAACCTTATATACTACAGCTTTCAGATTCGATAAACGCGGAGCGTTTATACTGCATTCCAACGCAGGAGCGTTGGAACGATGATTCATATTCTTCGTTCCCATGCTCCTCGTGGGAATGAATACCGAACGCATCGCGTTCATTCCATTTCCAGCGGCAGAATCTTAGATACTTCAGCTTCGAAATTCAATAAACGCGGAGCGTTTTTAACTGCATTGCAACGCAGGAGCGTTGGAACGATGATTCATCTTCCTCGTTCCCATGCTCCGCGTGGGAATGAATACCGAACGCTCTGCGTTCATTCTATTTTTGCTTTTACATCCAATCCATATTAATGTCAATGATCCCTTGGCATCCGTTATAATTCCTGGCGCTTGAATAAACCCAATGCAAAGGATCGTCAACATATCCTCTTCGAAGTGGATTGTTATGGATATAATCCAGCTTTTCTCTCATCATCTCGAGGCTTAGAATTTGTTCGGGATGATTTCCTTCTTGCCAGACCTGATATAGCCGATCGGATCTTGTCGACAATTTGTAGAACTTTAGTTTCTTCAAAAGCTCATTATAATGAAGCTCTGATAGAAACTCAATTATCTTTCTTGCGGAATATGATTTGAAGTTTGCAATTTCTTTGGTTAAATTCTCAGAGATAGCAATTAAGTGTAAATGATTTTCCAGTATAACGTAGCCATACAATTCAATCCTATTATTTTGAACAAGGAAATTAAGGGAATCAATCACAATCTGCGTAAGATTCTTATTGGCAAACAAAGGCATCCATTCGACTGTAGTGATGGTGAGAAAATATGGAAAATCGTTATTGAATATTTTGTAACGGCTTCTGCCCATAATTTCTCCTTAGGTAAGAAATTGAAGAAATACGTTTTGTGAATCTATTCAATCGCTTGCAAACGCGGAGCGTTTATACAGCATTCCAACGCAGGAACGTTGGAACGATGCATCATATTTCTCGTTCCCATGCTCCGCGTGGGAATGAATACCGAACGCTCTGCGTTCATTCCTTTTCCAGCGGCAGCGCCTTAGATACTACTGCTTCGCGTTTCAATAAACGCGGAGCGTTTATACTGCATTCCAACGCAGGAACGTTGGAACGATGCATCATATTTCTCGTTCCCATGCTCCGCGTGGGAATGAATACCGAACGCTCTGCGTTCATACCATTTTCAGCTGCAGAACCTTATATACTACAGCTTTCAGATTCGATAAACGCGGAGCGTTTTTACTGCATTCCAACGCAGGAGCGTTGGAACGATGCTACTTATTGAGAGTCTCTTCAATCGCTTGCAAACGCGGAGCGTTTTTACTGCATTCCAACGCAGGAGAAATAATATATCTATATAATAAGTAGATACCGTACTTCATCTTATATAGTATGCAAATAAAATTGAATTCGATTTAGATTTCTTTTATAAAATTGACAGCTAAAGAACCAGTAATGATTTCCTTAAGATTATCTGCATTTATTTTATAATCAATTTTAAAATCCTTAATTGAATCAAAATTTTTATAATAAATAAAGATCGTGTCCAAATTTTCTTTTGAATGATGTTTAATTTTATCTATCTTTAAATCTATTTGAGCACTTTCTGCCTTAGCCTCATAAGGTGGATATAAAATATCGAAAAACGGATCATCTAAATGATCCATTATTCCATAGGGTAAACCTAACATATTCCTATATTTAAGTGGTTTATTTGGTGCTACGGGTTCACGATAATAAGGTTTATTTAAATAAACTTCAAACTCATTTGGAAATTGTAATTCAATATCTATATCATGCGCCGATTCATTACCAGTGTTATGTATGATTATGTTAACCTCATAAATACCGATTTGATGATTAACATACTTTTGTAACTTTGCCAAATATTTATAATATTTATCATATTGCTTATCAAGATATTGATTATATTCATTTCTCTGTTCATTAGTTCCATAATGCAACGAATTATATAAAGCTAAATTTGTTAATTTGGGGTGTATGGATGAAAATAGTTCGGCGGCAGCGGATAATGCTGATGCATTAACTCCCTTAAAAACAGGATTTAGAGACGGTTGAATCTTTGTATCGAGTTTATCATCTTTTTCTTTACTTTCGGACTTATTTTGATGCTTGTAATCTTCATGAATCAATAACTTAGGATACTTTTTCTTAAATTCAAAAAATTTGTTTTCTACATCCTCCTCACTCATTTTATTAAATCTTTCAACATTAATAACTAGAACATTTTCACCTTGGTCGAATTGGATTTCTAAATTAGGTTTAGATATATTTCTACTATGATTCCATTTTATCATTTGTTCAAATTCTTCATTTGAAGCATAGCCAGTAGAAGAGCCTTTCCGCAACGGTATCATAGTCTTTTCTAAACTTCCAAATTTCTTGGTTAAATAAAAGCCGCGGTCTTGAATTGGAATTTTAATTACACCAATTTTCTTACCTTCAAAGGTTATTTGATGGTATGAAAATTCTAAGGGTTTATTGATTTTAGAGTTGACAAACTGCTGCAAATTAGCATCATCTAAGTTTTCATATATTCCTACTGTTTCAGCTCTATTTCCCTTACCATCTTTAAAACCTATTAATATGTAAGCTTCATTACGGCGAAAAGCATTTGCGAAAGCCAGTATGTCTTTCAACAATTCACTTTTAACTTCATCAGATGCTTTTATAAATTTATATTGTTCTTCTTTAAAATCTAAAGTAGCACTTTCCGATTCATTAACTAATTCATTTAGTAGTTTTTCCCAGTCTTCCATATTCTATCACCTTTTACACAAAAGCTATTATCTCTTACTTATTAACTTACTTATTATTCCATTAACCTCCAAACCCTTTTTTAACTAAAATTCCCGATTTCCCTTCATAATTTCATAATACTTTCGTCGAGCGGCTTCCCGCGCGCCTCCGCCGCGCTATAATGAAGAGAGCGGGCGGCCTCCGCTACAGTCGTTTAACCGCTGCGCGGTTAGGAGAGGATTTTGGGAGGGCTTTTCCGTAAGCTGCGCTTCGCTTGCATACGGTTATGGATGATTGAGCCCCTGCGGGGCGAAACGGGGAATAGATTCCCGATCGGGTCGGGAATGACTAAGACCTGTAAAATCGGCGTTTGTGCGACGATGCGGACACGGTTTTTTTGTATATGTTCTTTGGACCCTTCGCTGCGCTCTGGGTGACAGAGCTTGCTGATTTTAGGCGTTTGCGCGTTGACCATGATTTGATATGCTGAATATAGACAAATATTCGTAATTTTGATAATAATATTATCTAATAGTTGAGAAGATTAATTATGAAGATATGCATTCCAACGGAAGAAGCGAAAGGCCTGGAATCCGTAGTTTACGGGCACTTCGGGAGCGCGCCGGCGTTCGCGATAGTCGATACGACCGATCAATCAGTTAAGGAAATAGCCAACGCCAACGCCGAGCACGAGCACGGGCAATGCCACCCGGTCCAGTTCCTGCTGGATAACGACGTGGATATCGTCGTAGTGGGCGGCATGGGGCAGCGCGCCCTCTCGTTGCTCAATTCGCAGGGTATTAGGGTATTCCGCACGGACCAGGAACTTAAAGTTTGGGATTTTATACATAACGTCGATAGCGTAGTTTTGTACGAAATGACGCCCGAACACGCCTGCGGCCATAACCACGGCGGCGGGCACAGTTGCGGTCACGACCATGGGCATGGACACGACCACGCGCATTAAGCTCCCTATATGCTCGAGTAGGCGTCTATATCGACAATTACTTTGACGCGTATGGAGGAGAACTTGCGGCTATAGATCTCCTGCGCGCGGCGGATAGAGCCGTGGAGTATGCTTCCGCGGGGATCGAGCGACTTGATATTCTTAATCAGAATTACCTGCCGGTAGATGGAGCGCAACCGCGAAAGGGTCGGCGCGGTCGGCCCGAGTATTATCATCGCGGGGTTGTCCTGCGGCAAAAGCCGCGCGAACTCCCGCGCGTGCTCTATGGCTTCCTGCTCGGTGCGCGCCTGGAATTCAATTTTACAGAACCGGGAGTACGGCGGATACTTCGCGTACTTCCGGTTGTTTAATTCCCAGTCGAAGAAATATTCGAAAGGATGCCCGATAATGCTCTTAATGGCGATATGCTCGGGGTGGTACGTTTGAATAATAACTTCGCTCTCCTGGAAAGCCGAGCGTCCCGCGCGGCCCGCCACCTGCGTTATTAATTGATATGTGCGCTCCGTCGAGCGGAAGTCCGGCATAAAGAGCGACAGATCCGCGTTGATAACGCCGACGAGGGTGACGTTCTCGAAGTCCAACCCCTTCGTCACCATCTGCGTTCCTATTAATATATCGATATCTCCCTTCGCGAACTTTTGGAGCATGCGCCTGTGCGCGTCCTTTGTCGACGTCGTGTCGAGATCCATCCTCGCAATATTTACGTCCGTACCCATGTCAGTGAGAAACTTCTTCAGATCGTCCTCTATCTTTTGCGTGCCTGTGCCGTACTGCTCGAGCTCCGGGTAGCCGCAAACGGGGCAGGACTTAGACGGCAAAGTCGAGTAACCGCAGTAGTGGCAATTCAAAAGGTCCTCGCGCTTATGGTAAGTGAGCGAGACGTCGCAGTTGTTGCAGAGCGGGATATATCCGCAGTCGGGGCAGAAGAGGAACGAAGAAAATCCGCGGCGGTTCTGGAAAATAATCACTCCCTGCTTATTATTCGCCCGCTCGACGATCGCCTCCAAAAGCGTTTTGGTAAACGCGCCGTGGAGCTGGCCGGTTTTCATGGACTGCAGCACGTCGACGACGCGCAGCGTAGGCAGCACGGCGTTGTCCGCGCGCGACTTAATCTCCAGCAGCTTGAATCTACCTCTTTTAGCGTTGTACATGCTCTCGAGCGAGGGCGTCGCGGAGCCGAGCACGACCGTGGCGTTCTCCATCTTCCCGCGGACGAGCGCGCAATCGCGCCCCTGGTAGCGCGGGGCCGGGCTCTCCTGCTTGAAGGACTGCTCGTGCTCCTCGTCTACTATAATTAATCCTACGTTTTCGAGAGGCGCGAAGATAGCGGAGCGCGCCCCGATTACTATCTTACTGCGGCCAGTACGAACGTTGTTCCAGGAGTCGAATCGTTCGCCGGCGGACATCCGGCTGTGCATCATCGAAACTATGCCGGGGAAGAACTGCACGAACCTATCCAATAATTGGGGCGTAAGCGAAATTTCGGGTACGATAACGATAGCGGTCTTGCCGAGCTCGATAGCGCGTTCGATAGCGCGCAGGTAGACGAGAGTCTTTCCGCTGCCCGTAATGCCGTGTAATAAATAGGGCTGAAACTCGCCTGATTCGACCGAGGCGCGGACTTCTTCGAAGGCTGCTTGCTGCTCGGGGTTGAGCGTCATTTGGCGTTCGTCCCGTCGGGCGAGCGTTTCCTTAGGTTTTTTCTGCTCGTTTCGATCGACCTCGACCATTTCTACTTCCAGGAGTCCTTGCGCGATAAGGGCGGTAGCGGCCGCTTGCGAGCTATGGCTTTCTTTAATTGCGGTCGGGGCGAGCGGCGCCGTCCCCTCGTTGGTCTGCTTCATAAAGACGTAGCCGAGCAGCGCGGACTGCTTGGGGGCGGTTTTATCCAATCTATCGAACGTCGTTTTGAGCTTCGCTTCGTCGTTAATCAATTCGTTTGGCATTTTAAGCGAGCGCCTGTAGAGCGGTTTCGTAGGCTGGCGCATGGCTTCCTGCAGTTCGATCAACCCCTTCTGGCGGAGCTTTTCGATCTGCGCGGCGACCGAGGCGGAGTTAAATTTCTTTTCGAGCGTCTTTATCGAATAAAAGCCGGGCTTTTTAGCGAGCGTTTGAAGCAATGCGCCCATTTTCGGAGCGCGCAGCATGAGTTCGGCTATCTGCTCGTTGCCGACGTTCGGCGCCAAACGGACCTCGATATAGCTTTCGGTCGTGAAGCCCTGCGGGATGGCGGCGCGGATGGCTTCGCCCCAGCTGGAGTGGTAGTAGTCGCTCATCCACTTAGTGAATTTCATCATCGCTTCGGTAAATACGGGCTCCTCGTCGAGAAATTCCTCTACGTCTTTCAACTTTGAAAGATCTTCCACGTCTGTTGCGAGGCCGACAACCATGCCGGTCATCGTGCGCCGTCCGAAGGGGACGACGGCGCGGCGCCCGACGAGAGTTCCGGTAGCGAGCCGCTCCGGGACATTGTATGAAAAATTCTTGTTTATAGGGACCGGCAGAGCTATATCGACTATCATTTTTCTTCTTAAAATTTTTTGTAAATCAAAACGTAAAAAACCCGTATCCGTCTTTATTTCATATATTCGAATTAACTCGAAAAAATTGTATAATTCTTTTTTCCATAACTGAATTATTTACTAAAAAGGGACGTTATGAAAGCAAAATTAATTTTTTTGCTCGTTTTTACTTCGCTATCATTTATTGGATGCAGAGGCCAGGACAAGCCCCAGGACTCTGAATTAGCAAAGGGCATTAATTACTCTCTGAACAACGAGATCACAAAGGACAGGCAGAACGCGATAACGAACGCAGTACAGAAGTGCAGCCCGGCGATCGTCGGCATTAACGTAACCGAGACGCGCCAGGTAGTTTACCGCGACCCGTGGGGCGAGTTTTTCCAGGACGACCCGTTCTTCCGCCGTTTCTTCGGCGAGCGTTCGCAACCGCGGATGCAAAAATACGAAGTAAAGGCTCTCGGTTCGGGCTTTTTAATTTCCCCCGACGGCTATATACTAACGAATCACCACGTAGCCGGCAACGCAACGAAGGTAATCGTCACGATGACCGACGGCAAGGAGTATCCGGCTTCGATCGTCGGCGCCGACCAGGTGGCGGACGTCGCTCTTTTAAAGATCGAAGGGAAAAATTTACCGTACCTGAAACTTTCCAATTCGGACAATGTAATAATAGGGGAGTGGGCTATCGCGTTCGGCAACCCGTTCGGACTTTTCGATATAAACGCGAAGCCGACGGTCACGGTGGGAGTTATATCCAACAAAGATATAGACTTCGTCCACGAGGACGAACCATATAACCGGGTTTATAAACGGATGATCCAGACCGACGCGGCCATCAGTAGCGGCAATTCCGGCGGGCCGCTCGTCAACTCCGCGGGCGACGTTATAGGAATGAACACGGTGATCTTCTCGACCTCGCAGAGCCAGCAGGGCGCGGGCTCGATAGGGATCGGCTTCGCCATCCCTATAAACAGGGTGCGGGACATACTTGACAAGATAAAGGGCCAAAAGGGAATCGATCGCAATTACTATACGGGTATGGAAGTGCGCGAAATAGACGAGCAATTGGCGAGATATCTTAAGCTTAGCGAGGACGCGCGCGGCGTAGTGATCTACTCGATACAGCGCAATTCCCCGGCGGACGAGGCGGGATTGGAGCCCGGCGATATAATCGAATCCATCGACGGGAGTAAAATTGTTCGCGGCCAGGATTATTTAGTGGCAATTGGCGACGCTGTTACCGGGCAAAAGCTTAAATTTGTAGTTTCGCGGGACGGCTCGGAAAAAACATTCACCGTTACGCTGGCGCCCCCGCCGACAAAAACCAGGTAAGACGTTATAAACTAAGAGAAGACTTTTTCTCCGAATACAAAACGGAATCAAATTGGAAAATAACACAAGCGTGCTCAGCTCCACCGAGCTGATAAAGAAATACAAGCAGAGAACAGTCGTAAAGGGCGTTACGCTCGACGTCAAGCAAGGGGAGGTCGTCGGACTTTTGGGGCCGAACGGCGCCGGGAAGACGACCACTTTCTATATGATAGTTGGGATGATTAAGCCCAATCGCGGCAGCGTGCTGCTGGACGGCGCAGACATAACCGGCAAGCCTATGTACAGGCGATCACGACTTGGGATCAGCTACCTGCCCCAGGAAGCTTCGATATTTAGAAAGATGACCGTGGAAAACAACATCCGCGCGATCCTGCAACTGCAGCCGATGACGCGCGCGCAGCGGAAGGAGCGTCTCGAGCAGCTCCTGGAGGACTTCCATATAACGCACATCCGGAAGAGCAAGGGCTACATGCTCTCGGGCGGGGAGCGGCGGCGCTGCGAGATCGCCAGGACGCTCGCCTCGAATCCAAAGTTTATTCTTTTGGACGAGCCGTTTGCGGGGATCGATCCGATAGCGGTGGAGGACATCATGAAAATGGTCTACGAGCTAAAGGACAAAGGAATCGGAGTATTAATAACCGACCATAATGTTCACGAAACGCTTTCAATTACGGATCGAGCTTATATTTTGATCGACGGAAATATCTACATTTCCGGCTCAGCACAGGAAATTGCGGCCAACGAAGAAGTGCGCCGACTGTATTTAGGCGAAACCTTCCAATTGGAACGCTACAAATTTTAAAATTACCGCGATCGTCCTATTCCTTTGTAAAATAGGGCGACTAAGGCGATTTATCTGAAAATAAGGTTTGACTAAATATAAATGAAAAAATGATTAATTCTTGATAATTAACAGTAATTATCTGACGTAATCAGCTAATCATTTTGATTAATTATTAAAAATTCACCAAATGTTCGCCCGAGGATAGGCTAAGCAATTGATATATATTCAGTTGCTTAGCTTTTTTATTTAATGAAATAAGTTAAAAAATAATCCGTATTTTAGACTTTAGAATTTTACGTTCTTTGAAAATTAAACAACCAAGATAACGGAGCTATAACTAATTTCACAAACAAATCAGAAGGAGATTATACACAACTTAGCCTACCAAGCGGAAGGCGAATTTTGTTTCATAATCAGAGGAGCAAGGCTCCTATGCTCAGTAACAAACTCCTGCGTAAGCATCTCTGGGTTTTACTTTTTATTTTTCTAAATCCCGTCGTGATGCTTGCCTTTCAGTTTCTTGTAATCGCGCAGGGCGACGAGCCCGAAATAAGCGAGAACAGGAAACCGGTTACTCGACAGTCAGCTCCGCAGCTATTGACGCAGGCCCTTGACAAGGCCGAAGTCAATTATAATACTTCCAAGATTACCGGCAAGGCTTCCTACTATGCGAACTATTTTCATAGACGTCGCACGGCAAATGGAGAGTTATACGACAAGGAGATCTATTCGGCGGCGCATCGTTCGCTACCGTTTGGTTCTATAGTCAAGGTAACTAATATCAATTCGGACAGAGCGATCCTGGTCAGGATAAATGACCGGGGACCGTTCACTAAACGGAAGGTCGTGGATTTGTCGCTCGCAGCCGCCAAGGCAATCGGCGCGATGGGCAATCCTCAAGTTAAGTTGGAATACTTTGCTTCCAAAGAGCAAAGATCTTCGACGGAAGACACGTTTTACGCATATTCGCTCGAGCAGTCGCCGCTCTCGGCTAATAAGCGAGCGTTTCTCTTCGTCGATTCAACTAAAATTTTTCAAGCTGCAGTCGAGAAACTACAAAGCCTGGCTTTTGAGCAGCCCGGCGCAAATTATTACTTAGCGGTCAATTCGCGCGAATCATCTGCGCATTACTATATCGTTAAACTTAACGAAACCAATATCGAATTCGTTAACCGTAGACCGTAGAAGTTATTTCGATAATAGCCGACCCAAAATCGTTAATAAACGAAGAGCGGGATATTTGCTCGACCTGAACCTGTACAGGTCCCGTAAATGAACCCATATCTGAGTTTTAAGCGCTTTTAGGTCGGCTTTTTTTATTTCTATGTCGTAAATTTTTAATTAAATCTTATTTTATGCAAAAGCGCAAGTTCGCTAATTTGTTTTGAGTAATATTTTCCATATTTTTGTATGATTTATAAAAATTGTATAGTATTAAACACTCCGGAGAAAACTGTGAACAGGTTTTTGATGACGATTATCGCTCTATTCGCCGGCGCGATAATGATGCAAAGCTTCCAATGCGCTTCGCGCGAACTTACAACCGCTAAAGTCGCTATGCAAAACCGCGATTATCCTAAAGCGATCGAATACTCTTTAAAAGAAATTGAAAAAAATCCAAAGAGCCAGGAAGTCTATATCCTCCTTGCGCAAGCTTACAAGAATACGGGGCAATTTGCCGAAGCCGCTAAGGCGTTAAACAAAGCCGAAGAAGTTATTACTGATCCTAAGCTGGCCGAAGAACCCCAGAGAATGAAATACGAACTTTGGGTAGAGGCGTATAACGGCGGGCTGCAGGCCTATGAAGCCTTCGCTAAAACGAAGAATCCGCAGGCGCTTGAGAAAGCGATCGAGCTTTTCGACGTCGGCTCCATGATTCGCCCTGAAATGGCCGACTTTTATTACTTTAAAGCCCTTGTATATAATGAGAAGGGCGACACCTTAAGCACGATGAACGAATACCGCAAAGCGGCTCTTGTCTACAAAGAAGCGGCTCAAGCGGGCGCTAAGCTCGGCATCTATCTCGATATGGATCGCGAGCAAATGATAAATAAATTAGGAGCGGCAAAGCGAACCCTCGGCGCTCCACGCCCTAACGGCGATAGCGCGATTACCGATTATTACGTTATCGACGGGAAGGACCTCTTCGTCTTCTCCAGCAGGGAGCGCGGCAAGCAAAGCTTCTACATTCGCGGTTGGCGATACAATCCCAATCCCAAATGGCTTATCGATGAACGTTCCGCATTTTTATCGTTCGACGTTCGTCCAATGGCCGAGCTCGCGACGTACAACTACGAGCACAAGCAATACGACGAGGCCCTTACTTACTTGCGCCAAATTGCAGATCTGCAGCCGGCGAACACTGAAGTTAACTCCTTCATGGTCGCTATCTACAACGAAACGGGCAAGCGCGACGAAGCTCTTCGCTCCGTTCAGGCATTGATTAATAAGAACCCGGACAATAAATTCTACCTCGCGCAGTATGCCGACATCCTGATGAGCAGCCAGGACTTCGACCAGGCGATCACTTATTATGAAAAAGCGCTAGCGATAGATCCTAACTTCGACTTCGTGCTGCGCAACGTGGCCTCGGCTTACAAGAACAAGGCGAGCGTAATTCAAGGCAGGCAGGCCGATAAGATGACGGCCGATAAAACCTATACCGGGAACACGGGCGAATACTTCCCCTTCCTTATTAAATCGGCCGAATACTTTACGCGTTCCCGCGAATCCGACAGGTTCAAGAACGACCTGACAGTACTTACCGAACTCTTTAACATCTACCTCGTACTCGACCGAAAGGACGATATGCGCAAGATTGCGAATGAACTCGAAGCATTGGAGCCTACTATTTCAGCCGCCGATGAACCGAGTTACTACATAACCATGGTAAAAGTTTTTTCGGCGTTGAAGGAAACGGAAAAGCTTAACAAAGTAAAAGAAAAATTAGGACAATAATAAAATGAACGAAGAAAAACCCAACAACAAGCCCCAATCGCTCAATATAGAACTGGGCGAGAAGGAAGCGGAAGGGATTTACTCAAATCTGGCGATTATATCGCATTCGCCCGCCGAATTCGTCGTCGACTTCACGCGCGTAATGCCCGGGGTGCCGAAGGCGAGGGTGCATGCGAGAATAATTATGACGCCGCAACACGCGAAGCTGCTGCTGCGCGCCCTAGGCGAGAACATCTCGAAGTACGAAGCGCAATATGGCAATATAAAGATCGAAGGCGCCGACCGCGACGACCCTAGCCGCGGATTTAAGTTTAATTAATCCGTACGGCTTGATAAAGAATAATAAAACCCGCTTTTTTGAAAGAGCGGGTTTTTTTATTGAATAAATCGTCTTATGTTACACTAATTGTATTACACTAATCGTGTTACACTAAAAGTGTAATGTAAATGGCGTATTTATGCAAGAATCGTTTAATAGGTTTCAATTATCTGGCTATTTTGGCCCTGAATTCTTTTGCGATAGAGCGATAGAAACGCAAAAATTACTCGAAGCGAGAGCAAATCAACGAAATATTACGCTAATTTCCAACCGCCGTCTGGGAAAAACGGTCCTTCTCTGGCATGCGTTCGGCGAGCTGGAAAAGAAGCGCAAAGACGTAGTTTTCGTATATATGGACATAATGAAAATCAAGTCCATTAAAGCTTTTGCAGAGTATTTTGGCGGTTCCGTTTTCGCCAAGACCGAGAAAGTCAATAGTACGACTCTGAAAAAATTAGCCAATTTCTTTTCGAGCTTAAACGTTAAGATGGGCTTCGACGCGTTAACCGGTCAGCCGACGTTCGAGCTTGGAATAGGGGAGCGACGCGACGAACTTAATTCGCTCGAAAAGATATTTGAGTATATCAGGAGTAAAGATAAATCGTTTATTATTTGTTTCGACGAGTTTCAACAGATTGAGAGCATCGGTTCAAAAGAAATAATCGCGGCGCTCAGGCCGATGATCGCGCAAACGCCAAACGCGACTTTCGTATTTTCCGGCAGCAAGCGGACTATGTTAAGCGAGATGTTCGCCGATCCCAAGGGCGTATTTTTCCAGAGCGCGGAGATAATGCATTTGGGGCCTATCGACCGCGGCGAGTACGAGAAATTTATTCGCGAGAATATGGCGATCGGCAAAAAAACGATCGACGAGGAGGGGATAGAGTTAATATTCGAATTAACGCGCGGCGCCACGTATTACGTGCAGTACATCTGCAATAGATTATACTCGCAGCCTAAGAAGAAAATCGATCGCGCGGTCGTTGCCGAGACCTTTCGCTACTCGCTGCTTGAATTGAATTACGTTTACGAGCAAATAGCCGGGCTGATAACAAAACATCAACTAAGAGTATTACGTGCGATAGCCGCCGAAGGTTTGGTCGCCGAGCCGCTTGCTTCGGATTTCCTGTCAAAATACGAATTAGGCGCGGCGAGCAGCGTAGCTAAAACGCTAAAAACATTAGAGGATAAAGAATTAATACTTGCCGAGCCCGCCCGCCGGGTATACGATCCGTTCTTCGAGGCATGGTTAAATAGTTTTTAAATATCTGATTTTCCTAAACATAATTATTAAAGGAAAGGGACTCTCTTTATGAAAGTTCCCTTTTTTTTTCTTATTTTTGAAATTCTATAATTGAAGAAAAACATAGAAACTATTGCAATAAAAATACAATTTCCACCAAAGGCTATTTATGTCACGATTTGTTTTTAAACCGTTTGAAGAAATGACCGCCGAAGACTACGCGGCTGTCGGCTTTAAATCGGGCCTGGAGGTTCACCAGCAGCTTTTGACCCGTCGGAAGCTATTTTGCCGCTGCCCTGCCGGCCATTTTAACAACACAGAATACAACGCTGAAATATTGCGCCATATGCGTCCCACGCTCTCCGAGTTAGGGGAATACGACGGTACGGCATTAATGGAATTTAAGACGAAGAAGAACATCATCTACCGCATCCATTACGATACGGTCTGCACCTACGAGATGGACGACACGCCTCCGTTCGAAATAAACGACGAAGCGCTCGACGCCGCTTTGACGCTTGCAATGGTGTTCGACTCAAATATAGTCGACGAGCTCCACATCGCGCGCAAGCAATACTTAGACGGCTCGATCCCGACCGGCTTCCAGCGCACCGCTATCTTCTCCGTCGGGGGCAAGCTCCCGTACAAGGACCGCGAGATCAACATTATTCAAATGTCCATCGAAGAAGACTCCTGCCGCGAAGCCAGCGACATTGGCCATAACCGCGTCTACCTTACCGATAGGCTCGGCATGCCGCTCGTAGAGACCGTAACGTCCCCGGAAATGCGCACCCCGCAAGAGGTCGCCGAAGTAAACAATTTACTCCGACGTATGGTTCGCTCCACCGGCAAAGTCAGGACAGGCATGGGCGCCGCCCGCGAGGACGTCAACGTCTCCGTAACAGGCGGAACCCGCATTGAGATAAAAGGCGTGCCGCGCATACCTATGATCCCCCTGCTTACGTACAACGAAGCCATGCGCCAATGGAACCTCCTGGGACTGAAGGAAGAGCTCGAACGCCGCGGCATCACCGAGAACACTTTTGAAGCAAACTTCGTTGAAGTGACGAAAACGCTCCGCAAGACTCGCTTCCAACCGATACACGACGCGATAGCTAAAGGCAAGACTGTCAATTGCGTTATACTCCGCGGTTACAAAGGCCTTCTCCGCTGGCAAACCCAGACGGACACCTACTTTAGCCGCGAGATCTCCGATCGCGTACGCGTTATCGCATGCCTTACGACGCTGCCGAACATAATTCACTCCGACAGCCCGAGCGAATCCATTTCCTCGAACGAGTGGAGACAACTTAAAAAGACGGTCGGCGCCACCGAAAACGACACGGTCGTACTCGTATGGGGCGACGCTACAGACGCCGAGACCGGAGCAAAAGAAATTATCATCCGCGCAAAGGAAGCCACGATCGGCGTCCCCAGCGAGACCCGCCAGGCGCTCCGCGACGGCACGAACGGCTTCGAGAGAATCCTTCCCGGCCCGGAGAGAATGTATCCCGATACGGACCTTCCCCCGAAAAAGATCACGGAGGAGCGGCTGGCTGCTTTACGCGTTGGGCTCCCGGAGAGCATCTTTACTCGCGAAGCCCGTTACTATAAGTTAGGCATTCCCGCCGACACTATCGCCCCGCTCGCAATTTCGCAATACGCAAACCTATTCGATCAAGTCGTAGACGAGCTCGGCGTCTCGCCTAAGCTTGCGGCGGTCGTTTTAGTCCAATTTATTAAGAGATTGCGCCGCGATTGGATCGACACGGACGCATTGACTTCCGAAGTTATGTACGACATCTTCAAAGCTTACGTCGACGGCAAGCTGCCCAAGGACGCGATACTTTACGTGATGAAGGACGTCGCCGAGACGGGCGTATTCACCCCGGAAATGCTTCCTACGAGGCTCGACGAAGCTCAGCTTCAGATGATCGCCAACTCGACGATCGAAGAAATGGAACAATTTGAATTAAACTACCCGGAAAAGTATATTAGCCTGGCTATGGGAATGATGATGGCGGAAGTTCGCGGCAGAGCCGACGCCGAAGCAGTCTCCGAAATGCTGAGCAAGTTCGCCGGCAAGGAGGTTATATAACATGAGCGCAAATGAAAATTATAAAGGCTACCGCGGCGAAGCCCTCGAAACGCTGCAAAAATTCGACGCGATGATCTGGAGCGACGTAGAAATAGTTACCCCGGAGACTACATTCGTCGGAATTATTCTGCCACGCTCGGAAACCGCGGACTCGTTGCACGTCGTGCTCAAGCTCCGCACGGGCTACAACGTAGGCATTCGCTACGATAAAATACAAAATGTATTAATCCATGGCCGGAAGGAAGCTCATTACAAAATTCCCGAAAAGGAATTTCCGTACACTCCCAACAAGCCGCGCGTTAAGCTATTCGGTACGGGCGGCACGATCGCTTCCCGCCTGGACTACCGCACGGGCGCGGTTATACCCGCTTTCTCCCCGGGCGAGCTCTACGGCTCCGTTCCCGAGCTTGCGGACTACTGCAATCTCGAAACGGAAAAGCTCTACGGCGTATTCAGCGAGAACATGGGGCCCGAGCAGTGGATCGGTTGCGCTAAGGGCATTGCCCGCGAGATCGAGCAGGGCGTGCAGGGCATCGTAATAGGCCATGGCACCGACACTATGCACCATACAGCCGCTATACTTTCGTTCATGGTGCAGAATTCTCCCGTCCCGATAGTAATGGTAGGTTCGCAGCGTTCCAGCGACAGGCCCTCCTCCGACGCCGCGTTGAACTTGATTCATAGCGTTAAGACGGCCGCCGAGAGCGACATCGCCGAGGTAATGGTCTGTATGTTCGGCCCTACGTCCGACGAATACGGCCTGCTGCACCGCGGAACCCGCGTTCGCAAGATGCACTCGAGCTACCGCTCGACGTTCCGTACGATCGGGGACATACCGATAGCGACTGTTAATAAGAACAGGATCAAGCCCTTGCGCGAGGACTACAATCGCCGCCGCAAGGATAGAGAGTTCAAATTAATGCCTTACTTCGAGGAGAAGGTCGGCATCGTTTACTATTACCCCAACATGCAGCCGGACATGATCGACTCGATGATCGACAACGGCTACCGCGGCATCGTTATCGCCGGAACGGGCCTCGGCCACGTAAACAAGCCGCTCTACCCCGCGCTCAAGCGCGCGCAGGAGAAGGGCGTCGCCGTTTACATGACCGTGCAGACGCTCTGGGGCTACGTCCAGATGTACGTCTACGACACGGGCCGCGATATGATGGAACTGGGCGTCGTACCGACGGCGAACATGCTTCCCGAAGTCGCCTACATGAAGCTCTGCTGGGCTTTGGGACAGACCGACGACCTCAACGAAGTAAAGAGAATCATGCTTACGCCCGTCGCCGGAGAGATAACCGACCGCGAGCCGAGCAACGGTTACCTCGTGCTCCAGGGCGGTATTCCCGAAGTCGAGGACTTCATCGCCAAAGTTAGAAAATAACTTCGCATATATCGAAATGGCAGGGCGCTTCGTCTTTAAGCGCGCTGCCATTTTCTATTTATGGCGAGTTAAACGATATTTCGACCGTCATTCAACGACTGCCTTATCGCAGTTTATTTTTATTCGATATTATAAACAAAAGAAGAAATGTTCGAACCCCAAAAAGAAAAAATGAAGGAAATAGCCGACAGAGCCGACAAGCTCCGGAGGTACCTTTGACGTCGACAAATTAAGAGAGGAGATTTCCGAGCGCGAAGCGCTTTCGCACGGCGAGGAATTTTGGAACGACGCGCAGGCGGCCCAAAAGGTAATGCGCGAGATCTCGGAGCGCAAGGAGTGGCTTTCCGGGTACGTCGCCCTATCGGAAAAGGTCGCCGACGCCGAAGCGATGCTCTCGCTCGCCGTCGAAGCCGAGGACGAATCGCTCGAGGGCGAAATAGTCTCCGAGCTTGAAGCCGCGGAGAAGACGCTCGAGGAGATGGAGATACGCAACCTGCTCTCGGGCAAGGACGACGAGCGCACGGCTCTTCTTACGATTCACGCGGGAGCCGGAGGCACGGAAGCGCAGGATTGGGCCGAGATGCTTATGCGTATGTACACTCGATGGGGCGAACGCCATAGCTATAAAGTATATCTTTTAGACGAGCTCGAGGGCGACGGCGCCGGCATAAAGAGCTGCACGCTCGAGATCGCCGGGAAGAACGCCTACGGATATTTAAAAGGGGAATCGGGAGTGCACCGCCTTGTGCGCATTTCCCCGTTCGACTCCAACGCGCGGAGGCACACTTCCTTCGCCTCCGTTTACGTTTATCCCGAGGTCGATGACGACGTTGAAATAGAGATAAACCCGGTTGACGTCGAGATGGACACATTCCGTAGCGGCGGCAAGGGCGGGCAGAACGTCAATAAGGTCGAGACGGCCGTTAGGTTGCGGCACATACCCAGCGGCATAGTCGTTTCCTGCCAGGAGGAACGCTCTCAGCTTCAGAACCGCGAGCGCGCAATGAAGATGCTTAAGTCCCGCCTCTATCAAAAGAGAAGGGAAGAGGAAGAAGCGGCCAAGGCTGCAATAGAAGGAAAAAAGCTGAAGATAGAGTGGGGCAGCCAAATTCGATCCTACGTCTTCCAACCTTATACTATGGTCAACGATCATCGTACGGAAACCAAGCGCACGGATATACAGGCCGTAATGGACGGCGATATAGACGAGTTCATCAAAGCGTTTTTGTTGACGCAAGGCGATGAATGATAACGACTTAACCGATGCGCTTTAAAAAAATATTAACTATTGAAAATATTGACTAATTTTGCATAATTATAGCAAAATGAATTGGGTAGTAGCATGAAACGTTGCGCCGTCATCATGGCCGGAGGCTCGGGCGAAAGGTTCTGGCCGCTCAGCCGCAGAAAAAAGCCTAAACAGTTATTAAATCTTAGCAGCGATGATAAGTCGATGATCGAAGAGGCCATCGATAGGATTCGCGAATTAATCGCCCCAGAGGATATATACATCATTACCGGAGACCTGCTCGTCGAGCCTCTCAGGGAGGCGTTGACTTGCTTGCCCTCCGAGAATATCGTCGCCGAGCCCCGCAAGCGAAACACGGCGCCTTGCCTTGCCTTGGCTGCCGCGTTCGTGGAGGCTCGCTACGAGGATCTCCCGCCGTCGGAAATATCTATGGCCGTACTGACGGCCGACCAGCGCATTATGCCCGTCCGCTCGTTCCTCTCGACGGTTGATTCCGCGCTTAACTTCGTGGAGAACACGCCCTACCTTGGCACTATAGGCATCGTCCCGGCAAGGCCTGAAACAGGTTACGGCTACATAGAGGTGCAGGACGTCTTCGAAAAGAATAATATGGGCGTGCAGATAAAGCCTGTGGTGCAGTTCCGCGAAAAGCCCTCGCTCGAGCTTGCCGAGCAATTCGTTAAAGCCGGGAACTTCCTCTGGAACAGCGGTATGTTCTTCTGGCGTCTCGATACGTTCGAAGCGGCGATGATAAGGCATTTGCCGGAGGTAGGGGAAAAGATCGCCAGTATGCGCGACGCTCTTATAGGCAAAACTCATTCCCTGGAAGATATCCCCGCGGAAATTGCCGCATATTTTGAGGACTTCCCCGATATATCCATTGATTATGGTTTAATGGAGCGGTCCAATAACACGGTCGTCGCCCGCGCTATCTTTACCTGGGACGACATTGGCGCATGGGATTCGCTCGAAAGGGTGCGCATTAAGGACGAGAACGAGAACATCGTAACGGGCTGCACCTCGCTCGTCGACGTTACTAATTCAATTGTAATAAATGCGACGGATAATAAGATGCTCGTCGCGGCGCTTGGCCTGGAAGGGTTCGTCGTCGTCGCCACGGACGACGCGGTGCTCATTTGCCCCAAGGACAGGGTGCAGGAAGTAAAGAAGTGCGTGGAAAAACTGAAATACTCCGGCATGACCAAGTGGCTTTAGTCTTATCGAATTAATTAAAGGCGTAAAATTGGCGACTCTATTTAGAAATATTGACAGCCTCGTTACGGTAAACAACGAAGGCAAGCCGTTTAAGGTCGGCGTATCGATGGGCGACGTAGGCGAAATTCGCGACGGCGCGATGGTCTTCGACGAGAAAATACGATGGGTTGGCAAGACTGAGGACTGCGAACGCGTTATCAACGCGAGCGATTGGGAGATCAACAGTATTATCTTCGGTCGCGGTAAGACAGTTATGCCGGGCTTCGTCGATTCGCACATGCATATCGTATTCGCCGGCAACCGCGCTAACGAATTTGGCAGGCGTCTGCGCGGAGCGACCTATAAGGAAATCGCGCAGGAGGGCGGGGGAATACTCCACACCATGGCCGCCACCCGCAACGCGAACGTTCAGCAACTCGCCGAGAACGGCTTAAAGCTTGCTGGCAACGCAATGCGCCACGGCACGACCTCGATCGAATCCAAGAGCGGTTACGGCTTGAGCCTCGAAGCTGAACTAAATCAATTGAAAGCCAATAAGATAATAGCTAAAGAGTTGGGAATAAGCGTAACTTCCACCTTTATGGGCGCCCACGACTTCCCGCCTGAATACGCCGACAGGCGCGAGGAATATCTTGATATAATAATCAACGAAATGCTGCCGCGCGTCGCCGAGGAAAAGCTCGCGGAGTTCTGCGACGCATTCGTCGACGAGGGATATTACACTCCCGCGCAGGGCGAGCGGCTTTTCGATGCCGCCAGGAAATTGGGATTTAAGATAAAGTGCCACTGCGACGAGCTTGCCAACGTCGAGGCCGCTGAAATGGCGGCGCGCGCCGGGGCTACGTCAGCGGACCATCTCCTCTTCGTCTCGCAGCGCGGTATGGACGCCATGCGCGCTTCCGGTACTTGCGCGACTCTCCTTCCGGGCACGGCGTACTTTATTCGAATGCCCTACGCTCCCGCGAAGGAACTCATCCAGAACAATAACATCGTCGCGCTCGCGACGGACTGCAATCCCGGCTCCTGCTTTACCGAGAATATGCAAACCATCCTCTCGCTCGCCGTAATCAATATGCGCATGACGGCCGAGGAAGCCATTAACGCCGCCACGATAAACGGCGCGTACGCGCTCGGGAAGTCGAACGAGTTTGGCAGCCTGGAGCCCGGAAAGCGCGCCAACTTCATCGTCGCCAATATGCCGCACTATACCGAATTCTTTTACCACTTCGGCATAAACAACGTCGCCGAGACGTGGATAAATGGGAATAAATATTAATGGTTAATAATGCGCTAAGCGCTTGGGAATTGATGACTTGGTCCTCGCCGCATTGGGGAGAGTTAGAGAGGGGGTTGTGGACCATCAACAAATAACAATGACCAATTAACAAGCCCATCATATACGTTATCCGGTGGAAAATAAGCTCAGGATAATAAAAGAAGTCCGTTATTTTCGAGATTCCATAAAAGACTTCGCCTCATTACTCAATGGACGGATGACGGCTGTCTCGTTTCTTGTACTACGCCTACGGCGTAGCGCATAGGCCTCAAAGCGTCGGTTACAGATGTACAACGCCTACGGCGTAATTATTAGCGTATTAATAAATAGTTTTTCGACGCAATAAATTTATAAAGAGCGCAAATCTTACAAAACGCGCAGCGGCTCTATGTCAGTGGCAAGGTCCGCCCCGCCTCCTCCCTGCGGCGAAGCCGCGAGAAATTATGTAGAATGGGCTATACTACGTAAGCTGCGCTTCGCTTACTTATGGTTATTAAGGTCTTACCCTTGCGGGGTTGAATTAATGACCCCTCCTGCAGAGACATTTCTCTTTTTCCAAAAAAACTAAAAATATTTCAAAATCTTAGTGTTACAAAACGGCATTTCATCTGTTTATATAGGAAGTCGGTATTACAATTATTAAAAAACTAATTTGGAGCCGTTTAAGTGAAAAGACTTATTTTACTGCTTGCATTGCTTGTAATTTATTCCGCAGGCGCAATGGATTGGGAAAAAACTACCTGGAAGAACGATTCTCCGTGTAGACTTCTCTCGATGGACGGCGACAAAATTCTAATAGCCGCTACTTCCTCCGGGGGAGCTAATTACGTCCTGAAGCTTAGCGTCGATAAAGGGAATAGCTGGACTGAATTGAAAGTCGAAGGGCTGGACACAATGAACCTGAGCGGTTATATCTCCGGGAACAATATCTACGCGCACTGGAAGGCGGGAGCATGGCGATTCGCCGCGTCGACGGATCTTGGTAAAACCTGGAACTCCGCACCTAACGGATTTCCCGTCGGCGACCGGGCGATAAGCGTTCAATTTATCGGGGACAAAGCGATTGCGACGGTTTACGGTACGAATGGCGGTATGTTTGTCTCCTCCGACGGCGGTATGAATTGGGTTCGATTAAACTCAAAATCGCCGTTAAAATACGCCAAGTTTGGAGAATTCCTCGTCGTCGGCGGCTATATAATAGCCGCGACCGACCAGGGCGCGTTCAGAACGACCGATCTTGGCGATACCTGGGAGGACCTGGGGGCGTTTCCAGTTTTGATCCGGAACATTAAATCTGTCGGTAAGCTTCTGTTCAGTCTTAAGAATTTAAACACTTATTCATCGCTTTTGCTTTCGGTTGATTCGGGCCGAACATGGCAATCTATAAGCGTTCAGACGCCGGGAAAATTTACTCCCAGGAAATTTGCGATTGTTAAGGAAAAACTTTTCTTAGCTTCATACAAGCAGTCACTCGACGGTCCAAAGGCGCAGTTGTTTATGTCGACCGACCTTGGCGCGACGTGGACAGCCAGGAACGCGGATCCCTTTAACGCCACAGATGATTCTAAATTTAACGATTACTCCGAAAGCTTAATCGTAAACGCAAATAACAGGCTTTATATTTCAACCGACCTGGGAGAGAGCTGGGCTACCAGCATAACCGGGCTGCCGGCTGAACATTTTACTATAAGCGACCTAAAATTCGGGAATAATGTAATATATGCGAACCTGGGAAATGAAATTTACGTTTCCGAAGACGAGCTGGTAAGCTGGAGCAAGCGTTACGGGGCGCTTAATTATGGATCGGTAGTAGGCCTGGCGTCCATAGGGGATACTTTATTCGCCGCATGCGAGCCGAAAGCTGGGTATACTACCTATTTGGACGCGCTTTATTACTCGACGGATCGAGGCGAGAGCTGGCGGCGCTCGGGATTTATTGGCGATACGATAAAGAGCGTATTTGCCGGCGACGGAAAGCTATTCATAAAGACGCCGACTAACGGGTTCATTTCGACGGACCGCGGCGCTAGCTGGAGTAACGTAATGGACGTATGGACGGGCAATTGGTTGGTAGATATTGTCGCATTTGGGCCCGGAAAAATTTATACCGGCCACAGGTCGGACGGCGCGAGAATTTCCTCCGATAACGGCGTTACGTGGGAACTTAGGAACAATGGATTGGATGCGTCCGAAAAACCGCTTCTCGACCTCAAATTTGAGGACGGCAGTCTATACGCAATGACCGGCGATAGAATCTATTTCTCCTCGGACGACGGGGCGCATTGGAGCAAACGGGAAACTGGCGTGGAGGTTGAGGCAGATCCATGGCCGACATACGATGCGGACGGCGACGAAGCGTATATAGCCTATGGTCCTGATCTATATTATGGGCCAAATCACGCCCAGAATTGGATTAAAACGAAACCAATTGATCCTAATCTCAATATCTTAAGTTTTTGGGCTCTAAAAATAGTAGGCGACTATGTAATAGTCTCTTTATCGGGTTACGGGGTTTTCTTATCGCCGGATAAAGGCGTGACCTGGAAGCCAATCAACGATGGGCTTGATACGGAGTCTATGGCGCAATGGAGCGACTTTATTCAAATCGGCGACTATATATACTGCTACGGATCTAAGTTTAGCATGGCTGGCGGGGATATCCATGCGATTTACAGGGCGAAACTGGAGGACTTGATTTCAACTCCCTACGAAACGCCGACCGCGATTGGATTAGAAATAACCCCAAATCCCGCAACTGATTTTATTACAATAAAAGTCTATACCGGCCCGGGTGCGGAATATACTGTAACTAACTTACTCGGCGGCGTAGCGCTGTCGGGACGCTTTACCGGCGGTCGGATAGACGTCTCGCGGCTTCCCGCGGGGACTTATTTCCTTAGGATTGGGGATAGAGTGGAGAAGTTTGTGAAGATATAGAAAAGAGAAGGGGCGGTCGTAGGGCCGCCCCTTGATTTTTACAATATCGCCTCAAGCTCCGATTCGCTGTCCATTAATACGGCGCGGGGCTTGCTGCCGTCGGCGGGGCCGACGACTCCGGCGTCGTAGAGCTCGTCCATGACGCGGGCGGCGCGGGAGTAGCCCAGCCGCAACCGGCGCTGGAACATCGAGACCGACGCCATCTGGCTGGAAATAACTAATCGTGCGGCGTCCTCGAAGAGCGGGTCGCGGTCGGAGGAGCTCATTTCGCCCTTCGGCGCTTCCTCTTCCTCGGTCTCCGGCAATAGGTAGGGCAGGGAGTAGCCCGCCTGCTTGCCGATAAATTCGCAAATGCCCTCGATCTCGTCGCCCGTGATAAACGCGTTTTGGATGCGCTCGGGGGCGGCAAGCCCGGGAGGCATGCAGAGCATGTCCCCGTAGCCTAATAATTGATCGGCGCCCTGCTGGTCGAGAATCGTCCTGGAGTCGATCTTCGTCGCCACGGCGTAGGCGATGCGCGCGGGGAAGTTGGCCTTGATGAGGCCAGTAATAACGTCCACCGACGGGCGCTGCGTCGCGATTATCACGTGGATGCCCACCGCTCGCGCCATCTGGGCAAGCCGCGTTATCGGCTCCTCTATGTCTTTGCCGGCGGTTAGCATGAGGTCCGCCAACTCGTCAATCACGACAACTATATACGGCATTTCCCGGTGGAGCATTTTGGAGTCGTTAGCGAATGCGCCCTTGCGGACTTTCTCGTTGTAATCCTTTATCTTCTTTTGGCCCACGCTCGCCAGGATATCGTAGCGCAATTCCATTTCCGCGACTACGGCCCGAAGCGCGACTACGGCGTCCTTCGGGTTAGTAATGATCAGGTCTTCCAGGTCGGGCGATTTGGCGAGGAAGTGATTCCGAAGGTGTGCGAACTGCGAAAGCTCAACTTTCTTGGGGTCCACCATAACGAATTTGAGTTCGTTCGGCTTCTTCTTGTAAAGCAGGGAAGCGACGATGGTATTTATTCCGACGCTCTTGCCGGATCCCGTCGCGCCGGCTATCAGGAGGTGGGGCATTTCCGCGAGGTCGACTATGTATATCTCCCCGGAGATCGTCTTGCCGAGCGCAAGCGGTAGAGTCATTTTCGTTTCGGCGAATTGCTTCGAGCGGACTATTTCGCTGAACCTTACGAGCGAGCGTTTGGAGTTCGGGATCTCGATCCCGACGGTGCCTTTGCCGGGCACGGGGGCAAGGATGCGAATACCTTTAGCCTTCAAAGCCATTTTCAAATCGTCCGCGAGGCTTTCTATTCTGCTGATCTTAATGCCGGCGGCCGGAACGAATTCATATTGCGTAACTACGGGGCCTGGCGTAACCGCCAGATCCTCGATATATATCTTAAAGGTTTCAAGCTTTTCCTGCAGTATACGCGCGTTCATCTTGAGCTCGTCCTCGTTTATCTCCGCCGAGCTTTCGCCTGGAGTGAGGATATCCAGCCTGGGCGCGGTATATCTTATCTTTTCGTCGAGCAACGCTACGCTAATGGGCGACTTAAGTAAAACTACGGGTCCGTCGGTTTCGTTGACCGTAACGCGCAGCGGCTTGCCGGCAGCTTGAACGTCTTGCTGCGCCACTCCTCGGGAGGGAGCCGTTTCGCGATCGACTATTGAAGCGATTTTATCGACTTGGATAACGTCCCGGGCCGTTTTCATTGGCACAACGGGCGGGACGGGCGCAATGGTAGCCGCAGTCGCAGCTGCGGCGATTGTCGCTGAAGATGCGGCGGAAATTGCCGTCCCTGCTGCTGAAGCGGCGGCGCCTGTTATAGTTATTTTAGGGGCGTTTTGTCTTGGAGTTTCGGGCTCGGGCGGCGGCGCCTCCTGCGGGGCATATTTCGCGTCGAAGCTGGAGAAAACTTCCGGCTCCGTCGGCGCGGCGCGGCGCAATGTAACGCTCGGGGTAGCGGAGGCGGCGTCCGCGGAGGGCGGCGCCGTAGGATTAATTAAAGTATTGCTCTTCTTCTTGTCCGGGGTAATAATCTTAATAGGCTCGGGCGGCGGCGCTGGTTCGATTGCACGCTTCTCAACCACGAGCTTGGGTTGCGTCATGGCGACGGGTCTTAATGTTTCTTCCGGGGCGGGCGCCGGGCCTTCGGCTATAGCGTCGTATGCGGAATCCTCCTCGACGTCATATTCCTCGTCGTCGAACTCCTCCACGAGAGGAGCGTTCTCCTCCTCATCTTCTTTTCCAAAATTCTTTATCTTTTCAGAAGCGTCCGCAAGGGCGTCCGAGAGAGTATGCTGGGTTTGCGCTATCGTTTCCCTGGATTTTTGGTTTAAGGACCGGTAGAGCTTCATTGCCTGTCGGGGAAGCCGGGTGATCTTTATTCTAAAAGCGTAAACCAGGAAAGCGAAGGATGCGCCCAGGTAGAAAGAAGCGGCTAAAATTCCTCCGATCGGCTTAGCGAGCGAGCCACCAAGGAATAATCCTACTTTGCCGGCGGCTTCGTCGGAAAGATCCGGAGCCCAGCTGACGTCGTAGAACGCGCCTACGAACGCGGAAAAAATTATCATAAACGCGATTAATTTAATCGCGTTCAAAATGCTTTTGTCGCTTACCTCGCCCGTTTTGTATATTGAACGGCCCCATGCGAGCACGATTCCCGGCAGTAGGATAGATATATACCCGAAGGAATAATGATAAATTGCGTAGGAAATACCCGCCCCTAAAAGGCCAAGCCAGTTAACGGCTGTCGCGGCTTTAGCTTCCGGGTCGTCCCCGCCGCCAATAAGCCGAATAAATTCGCCGAACCCAACCTGCAGATTGTCGGAATCGTAACGCGAGTAGGAGAGCAGGGCAATTAGGAGCAACGCCCCGAACGCGATGAATAACGCGCCGAACGCTTTCCTGGTAAAGGCGCCAGGGAGGGGCGTCTCTTCGTTTTTCGGCGGCTCATCAATATGAGGATTGGGATTTGGCGTAGATTTCTTAGGCGCTTTCACCCTTTTTATGCTTACTCCGTCGGTGTTTATATCCATTTATCCAATCTCCGCTAAATTTTTAGCACGTTTTATCGAAGCGCCTTCGATAAACGGCGTTACTGGGAATCTATTAAAGTCAAGCGCGACGTCGATATCCTGCTCGAAGCCTAACCTGATCAACTTTTGAGCGTGTTCTCTTGTCTTTAAGTAACTTTTTAGCCCGGGGGCATGCAGCGCGAAAAGATTCCTGGCGGCTGCGGCTGCGTCGCCGAAGCTAGCGTCCGGATACTCGATTGAAAGCTCGTCGATGAAGGCCCCGGCGCAAAGCGCGTCCTCGTAGCTAAACCGCCCGTTCGAGCCGGCGCAGAAAAATGCGACGCGATCGGCCCCGCTCTCTATCCGTTCCCGCAGGAACGCCATTACGGCGTCGAAATTGACGAACGAGCCTACTATGCGCGCGGCGGCAAACTTATACCTAAGGAAGAGCGGCGCGCCGTTGGTCGTGGAAAGTATCACGGTTCTGCCTGCGACGGCGTCGGGAGTATACTCAAGCGGAGAATTTCCCGCGTCGAAGCCCGAGGGCTTAATCCCGTCGCGTTCTCCGCCCAAAAAACGCCTTTCCGGGGATAGAGCGCCGTAAATTTGCACGGCGCGCTCGAGCGCGGCCGTCGGTATCACTTCGCGGGCTCCCGCTTCAAGCGCGGCGCAAATAGTCGTGCTTGCGCGCAAAACGTCTATCATCACGAGGAGCGCGCCCTCGTAAATGTCCTCCGGTTCGGAATTATTCGGGGTCAGTAAGGCGTCGATTGTCATTTGTTTTATATAGTTGTCTAATATTCGGAATTTGCGCTTTTGGATTGCGCAATTTTGCTGCGTCTAAAATTAAATAAAATTATTTAAATCAGGCAATAAAAAAGATAATGCCGCTTAGCATAGCCGTTTACGGGCAATTCAAAAGTAATCGTAGCAATAAAATAATTGCCAATGTTAAATGTCGAAAAGCTAAATTTGTAATTACGAAATATGCAAATTGGAAATTTAACAAAAATCAAATATAATCATGAATAATATCGACCGCAAGTTTACAATCATCGCCGGGCCATGCTTAATTGAATCTTACGAAATATTACGCGAGACGGCAGCCGCGCTAACGAAAGCGATAGCGGGGCGCGAAGTGGATTTCTTCTTTAAGTCAAGCTACCGCAAGGCGAACCGCAGCGCGGCCTCCTCGTTTAGCGGCATGGGCGACGAAAAGGCTTTGGATACGCTGGCGCGCGTCGGCGAGGAATTTTCCATCCGAACGTTGACCGATATCCATTCGGCCGACGAGGCCTACCTTGCGCAGGAGTACGTCGATTGCCTTCAAATACCGGCCTTCCTATGCCGTCAAACTGATATACTTCAAGCCGCCGGCAGGACCGGTAAGGCGGTTAATATCAAGAAAGGGCAATTTATGGCTCCGGAGGACATGCTCAAGGCTGCTAAAAAAGTGGAAATAACGGGCAATTCAAATATAATGCTAACCGAGCGCGGCACGTTCTTCGGCTACCACGATCTCGTGGTCGATTTCAGGAGCCTGCCGATAATGCGCGGCTCCGGCTACCCAGTGATCTACGACGCGACGCACAGCGTGCAGCAACCTTCGCTTGGCGAGCAGTCCGGCGGACGCGGAGAGTTCGTGTTTCCTTTAGCGCGCGCGGCCGCGGCGGTCGGCGTCGACGGGATTTTCTTCGAGACGCATCCGGACCCGGCGCGCGCGAAAAGCGACGCGGCTACGCAGCTGAACCTATCCCGCGCCGCGGAGTTCATAGATCGAATATTAGAAATCGTCAACTTAGTTAAACGAAGCGATGTCAATCCGTAAAGCGCTTTATATCGCCGCTGTCTGCTCGCTCTGCCTTTCGGCCTGCGACGACGGTTCCAATGGTAAATCGGGGAATATCGATTCGACATATACTCCGCAGGCGGCCGAGCACGTGGGGAATAACATCGAGGTGATCTTCGCCGACTCCGGCTTTACTAAAGCCGTTTTGCGGTCCAAGCTGGGTATGATATACGAGAAAAAACGTGAGACGCGGCTCACCGGGGGCGTAGTCGTAGACTTTATGTCGAAGACTACCGGCAAAAAAGCCAGCCAGATGACTAGCGAGAACGTGCTCGTCGACGATAATACGAAGAATATGCGCGCCAGCGGGAACGTCGTCGTAGTCGACGACAGCACGGGCACGCGGCTCGAGACGGAAGTTTTAAATTGGAATAACTCTACTGAAAAATTGCATTCGGACCGTTACGTAGTCATTACAACTCCCTACGAGAGACTAACGGGCTACGGATTCGAATCCGATCTGCATTTGAAGAACTATAAAATACTAAAAGTTAGTGGAATTCAAGGAATTCAGACAGGAACAAAATAATGAAGAAATTTATGATAGCGGGCAATTGGAAAATGAATATGACCCCGCCGGAGGCGATGGGATTAGCCCGCGACCTTCGCAATTCGCTTACTAACCAGACGACGGACGTAGCCGTATGCCCTCCGTTTATTTCGATTCCCGCCGTATTGACCGAGCTTAGCGGATCGGGAATTAAAGTCGGGGCCCAGAATTGCTTCTGGGAGACGAAAGGCGCCTTCACGGGCGAAGTTTCCGCCGAGATGATCAAGGCGGCAGGGGCGGAATACGTAATCATAGGCCACTCCGAGCGACGCGCATACTTTTCCGAGACCGACTTAACCGTTAATAATAAAATAAAATCCGCGCTCGCAGCCGGGCTTCGCGTTATATTCTGCATCGGCGAGACGCTCGACGAACGCCGCGCCGGGGCCACATTCGAGGTCATAGAACGCCAACTTAAGGTGGGGCTGGACTCCATCGAGTCCATGGAACAAATAACGATAGCCTACGAACCCGTTTGGGCGATCGGGACGGGAGTCTCTGCGACGACCGAGCAAGCCCAGGAAGCGCATTATTTTATAAGGAAGTTTATTCTCTCGCTCTATCCCGGTTCCGCTTTAAGAATTCTCTACGGCGGCAGTATGAACGCCGGCAACGCCTCCGAACTTCTCTCGCTTCCCGACGTGGACGGCGGGCTAATCGGCGGAGCGTCTCTCGCGGCGGAATCGTTCCTGACGATAATTCAAAAGGCGGAGACGATAACCAACGCGACTAAATAAAGCCGCGACTCGCGCCATGATATCTTACTTACCAAATATAATAAGCGCCCTGCGCGTAGCGATATCGCCTGTTTTCTTCGCGCTCCTCGTTTCGGAGCGCGAGGAGAACAAGCTCTTAGCGGCCGCCCTTTTCGTCGTCGGCGCCGTTACGGATTATTTCGACGGGTGGGTGGCGCGGAGGTACGGCGTAGTTTCCCGGTGGGGAACTTTTATAGATCCATTGGCCGATAAGTTCCTGACTACGGCCGCCTTTATTGGGTTCGCCTTTTTGAGCGTCATCCCGTGGTGGATGGTTTCGATCGTAATTTTACGCGATTTCGGGACGACATTCCTACGCGTGTACGCTGAAAAGTACGATATCAAAATGAAGACCTCGCGCGGCGCGAAAACTAAAACATTCCTCCAGATGAGCTTTATTTCCTACGTCCTCACGTTGATGGCTATTAGTGGCTCCGGCGTCTCCGCGCTAGACTCCGACACTCTTCATGAGCTCGTCTACTCCGCCTTCACTTACTACGCCATGGCCGCCTTAACGGCGTTGAGCGTATGGACCCTTTTAGAGTACTTATTCGCCGTAATCCCGGCCAAACTGAAGGCGCGATGAAAGGATTGGCAAGATTAAACCGTCAGAACGCGCTGGCGACCTTATTCGGGGTTGGATTTGCCCCGCGCGCCCCGGGCACGGTCGGGAGCGCCGCGGCTATGTCCCTGGTCTTCCTTCCCGAAGAAATTCGTTTTTACGTTCTCGCAACGCTGCTCGTTTTCATCCTTGTAGCCTCGCCCCGTTCAATCCGATTCGTGGAGCTTTCAGCGGGCGACGACGCCTCGGAAATAGTCATCGACGAGGTCGCCGGGATAATAATTATCCTACTAAACCCGCTTATCTACAATCACCCGCTGTGGCTCGTTTTGGGATTTGCGATTTTTCGTGCATTGGACATATTAAAACCGGGCCCAATCGGCTGGGCAAATTCAAAAAAAGGGCCGTTTTGGGTGATCGCGGACGACGCGTTGGCGGCGTTATTCACATCTTTCGCAATTCTATTATTCGCAATGGCTTACCGCGTAATTCCTTTTCTGTGGCTTTATCTTTTTCGCTGACCTTAATAATAATTTTTGAAAAAAATGTTTCATAGTGAAAAAAAGTTTTGCTTGATAAACATTTTTTTTATAATTTATGAATGTGGCTTCACGCAAGGCGTAAACGCTTGTAAGAAACTGATAAACGCCGAACGAATGTTCGTAGGTTCAGATAAAATCAAAATAATTGTAAAAGTTCCTTTTTAACTTTTTCCTCAACAATTTTTGGAGTAGAGTATGGCTCTCAACAAAACCGAACTAATCACAGCAGTAGCCGAAACGGCAAACTTAAGCAAAGTAGACGCGGAGAAAGCCGTTAGAGCGACCATCGACGCTATCAGCCGCGAACTTTCCACAGGCGGTAAAATCACGCTTATCGGATTCGGTTCCTTCGAAGTAACTGATCGCAAGGAAAGAACTGGAAAGAATCCGCGCACAGGCGAGCCTTTGACTATACCCGCAAGAAGAGTAGCTCGTTTCCGTCCCGGCAAGATGCTTGCCGACATGGTAATGAATAAGCCCGACAGCAAAAAAGGCAAAGCCGAGAAAACAAACGGCAAGCCTGCAGCAAAAGCGGCAAAACCGGCGGCCCCCGCGGCCAAAGCCAAAAAAGCCGCTCCCGCTAAAGCGAAAAAATAATCTTCACGACGCAAATCAAAAAAGCCGTTCGAAATGAACGGCTTTTTTCGTATTTTTGTGAGATTTATTTGTTCGAATAAGACAAATTAAAAAATGACAAATACCGAGACCCTTGGGCTTTCGAAGCCCTATTTAATACAAGCCGACGACTTAACGCCGGGGGATATTGAATTAATCTTCAATAAAGCTGAATTTTTCATGGAGAACTCGAAAAGAGGCGAAAAATTCACAGACCTAAAAGGCATTACCGTCGCGCTTGCTTTCTTTGAAGCTTCAACGCGAACCAAACTCTCCTTCGAACTCGCCGCAAAAAGACTTTCCGCCGACACACTCTCATTTGCAAGCTCCACAAGCAGCCTTACCAAGGGCGAATCGCTCATCGACACGCTCCGTACGATCGAAGCGATGAACGTGCAAATGTACGTCGTGCGCCACGTCAATAGCGGCGTGCCGAAATTTCTTCAGGCAAACACGCCCGGCGTGGTGCTAAACGCCGGCGACGGCAAGCACGAGCATCCCACGCAGGCGTTGCTCGACGCTTTCACGCTGAAGCGTCACTTCGGCAAGGTCGAGGGACTGAAGGTGACGATCGTCGGGGACATACTTCACAGCCGCGTGGCCCGCTCCAACATAAGCGTTCTTCGCACGCTTGGCGCGGAGGTTGCCCTGCTCAGCCCTGGAACTCTTTTGCCCAGGCACATTAACATTTGGGACACGAAAATTCATAACACTGTCGACGAAGCGATCGAGTGGAGCGACGTGCTCCTGGTGCTTCGCCTGCAACGCGAACGTATGCAGAGCGGGATATTGCCTTCGATTTCCGAGTTCAATAAGTACTACGGCATCTCGCTCGAGAGATTCTCCCGCAAGCCGGAAATGGCTCTCATGCACCCCGGCCCGGTTAATTACGGCATCGAGCTTGACTACCGTGTGAGCTCGTACCCGAATTGCCTTATTGAAACGCAGGTCACGCACGGTGTTTTCATCAGAATGGCGTTGCTGTCGCTTTTGTCGCAATTCGTTTAGAATTGCGGCGAGGCGGCGGAGGCGGCGTAAGCGCAAGGAGTTATGCGGATAATTGACGTCATTGAGCGCGGAATTGAATTTTTGTCGGCGAAGTCGATAGAATCCCCGCGCTTAAACGTGGAGCTCATGCTCTGCGAGACGCTGAAGCTTTCCAGGCTGGAGCTATATTTAGCGTTCGAAAAGCCGCTTACCGAGAGGGAAATAGACGCCTTGCGGGACATGCTAAAACGCCGGGCAAAGCGCGTACCGCTGCAATACATACTCGGGCGCACGCACTTCTACGGCGTAGATCTGAAGCTAACCCCGGCCGCGCTGATACCGCGCCCGGAGACGGAGGAACTCGCCGAACTGGCCGCTAAATCTATCCAGGAAATGGGCGGTTCCGTTATGGCGTTGGACATTGGCGCCGGAACGGGATGCATCGCCCTCTCTCTGGCAAAAAAGTTCCCCGAAAGCTCCTTCGAAGCGGTCGATCTTAGCCCGCAAGCCGTGGAGCTCGCGCTCGAGAACGCCCGCTCGCTCGGATTAGGGAATTATACGGCCACGGTCGCCGACGCGCTCTCCGCCGATTTCGTAGACTCATCGCGTCGTAATAAATACGACATAATTATTTCCAACCCGCCTTACATCCCAGTAAAGGATTTCGAGGAAACCGAACCCGAGGTAAAAAAATACGAGCCGAGGCAGGCTCTGACGGACGAGGGCGACGGTTTGAAGTTTTATAGACGATTCGCTGTGATTTTTCCCGAATTATTAAAAGAAAACGGGCGTTTTTTCGTTGAGAACGGTTTGGGGCAATCCGGGCAAATTATTGATTTATTTATAAATGCAGGAATGGAAGCCGTAGCGAAGCTGGACTTTGCCAGGAAGGATAGATTCGTCGTCGGCAGCTATCCCGGGCATTAGCTTCCGCGCTGAGGTTTTGGAAAATTTAGACGAAGCAGTAAAAAAACTTTGACGAAAGAAATTTATCATAGTATTTTTGCATGGCTACACCGAAAAAAAATTAATAACATCTGTAACTCAAAAGGGTTTTAAAATGTCTCAGATAAGCATGATTGAAGAAAACGCCGGAACAATTATTAAATTGAAAGGGCAGTTTATTGGCGGCGAGGAGACAGACGAGCTGCGCAAGATGCTGCAAAGCGTCGCCGAGCAGAAAAAGAACAAACTAATAGTCGATCTCGCCGAGGTCACCTATTTGAACTCAACCGCGCTTGGAGTATTAATTTCAGCGCATGCCAACTTTGTTAAAAGAGACGGAAAAATAGTAATTTGCGAAGTCAGCGAAACGCTTTATAAGATTTTTGTTATAACGAAGCTGACGAACGTATTTAATATGGCTCCTACATTGGAAGAAGCTAAGAAATTTTTATAAATTCATTTTTGTTTAAACACCGAGGTTTAAGATGAAAAACTTATTCAATGCAATAGTAATAGTGCTTGCATTGGCAGTAGCGTACTTTGTTTATTACGCAATATTAGGAAATCAGAACAACTTCAACGATCCGGCAACCAAACACGAGCCAAAAGCGGGCAACGTTTTAGGCACAATCTACACTGGCGGACCTCTCGTAGGCCTTTTGCTCTCCTTCATCCTCATTTCACTTACGTTCGTCGTCGAGCGTTCCTTCACGATCAAACGCGCTCAAGGCAAAGGCAAACCCGACGCCTTCATTAAGAAAGTTACCGGGCTTCTCGAAGCCGGGGACCTCAACGCGGCATTAGCGGAATGCGACAAGCAACGCGGCTCGATCGCAAACGTGTTGCGCTCCGCAATACTCAGGTTTAAAGAAATCGAGAACGATCCGGAATTCCCGGGCGAGAAGAAGATCGCCGAAGTACAGCGCGCAATCGACGAGGCAATGAACCTCGAGACTCCGCTCTTAGAGAAGAACCTCGTTATCCTCTCGACGGTCGCTTCGATCTCGACGATGGTTGGTCTTCTTGGTACGACCCTCGGTATGATCCGCGCCTTCCAGGCGTTAGCAGTTTCGGGCACCGTTTCGGCGGTTCAGCTCTCAATCGGTATCTCCGAGGCGCTCTACAACACCGCCGGCGGTCTTATTGGCGCTATCCTTTCGATCGTGTTCTTTAACTTCTTTACTACGAAAGTTGACAATTTCGTATACATGATTGACGAAGCGATCCTTAACATCACTCAGATCTTTACGATCAGAGTTAAGAAATAATTTTTATCAACAAGCAGAAGGAGGCCTTCTGTGCCGAAAGTAAAGAAAAAAAGAGTGGGCTTTGTCATAGACATGACGCCTTTGGTCGACATCACGTTCTTGCTGCTGACCTTCTTCATGTTTACTGCAAAGTTTAAGACGGAAGCCGAGAGCGAGCAGAAGTTCACGATAGAGCGACCGAAAGTATCGGCGGACACGTCGAAGGTTCCGGAAAAGGATCTGGCTATAATAAAGATAGCGATCGATTCGACGACGTTCGACACGCTCTACCATTACGCAGTAATTAACGAGACCGACAGGCAAAAGGTGTGGGCGGAAGTCGACGCCGTGCCGGCCGCGATGAAGGGCGAAGCTCAGTTGCAGGTTCCTCTTGAAGTGCTCAACGAACTCGTCCGGTATACCAGGTTAGTGCGGCCTGAAACGAAATTCGCAATCGACGCCGATAAGAAGCTCAGATTCAAATGGGTGCAGGACGCGATGGACGTTTTGCGTAAGAATCGCGCGACCGTGTTTAATTTCGTTACCGATAAAAAGGCGTAACTCAAGCCTTTTCGCAATGTAACTAATATTTAATTTAATGCGTCTAAATAATAATTAGAACAGGAGAATAAAATGGCCGGTGGCGGTGGCGCTCTTTCAACAGGAGGGCGCGTTAAAAGAGGAAAAGCCGGAAAGCGGAAAAAGAAAAAAAGAGTCGGGTTTACGCTCGACATGACTCCGCTGGTTGACATTACGTTCTTGCTGCTCACGTTCTTTATGTTTACGACTACTATGGCCGCTCCGCAGGTTATGGAAATGTCCATACCCCCGGAAATTACGGCCCAGGTCGAAGTGCGTCAAAGCGAGCTCTTTCAAATTTTCGTCCGCGGCGACGGCGTTATTTTTACCGCCATCGGAACGGACGCTCCGACTAAGGTCGAATTGAAAGACCTTCGCAAAGAAACAATTCGTCAGCACCTTCGTTTGCAGGACCCGAACCGCCTCATAACGGCGCTTAAGACTGCGGGAGATGCGCCGTACGGATTAGTCGTTTCGATCCTGGACGAGTTGAATTTAGCTGAAGAAGCTATTACGGACCAAGTCGCGAAACAAATGGGACCTGACGGCAAACCTAAGAAAAGAGAAAGAAGATTTACAATCGCTCCAATTTTGGACGAAGAAAACGCAAAAATTCAGGGGCTATAATCATGGCAACTAATCAAGCGACCGTCGTAGCGCTCGAGCAAAGAGTTTCCGGTTATGGCGCGGTAGAGATAAAGAGTATAATCAAGAAAAATACGTATCGCGGGTTTATAATAACCACTTCGATATTTGTCTTGCTTTTCCTGCTCTACTTTGTCATCGATCGATACTCGGAATCAAGAGCGTTGGGCAAGAAGCTCGCTCCTATTACGAAGATCAAGATTGAAGATCTTCAGCAGGAAGACGAGGCTTCTCAGGAGGAAATCTTAGCTCCTCCGCCCGCCGAGATGGTCAATACTGGTCCCGCGGCGCGCGCGGGAACGCCTGTGCCGGTGCCCGACGCGCAGATTACCGCCGATATGCAGGACTTTGCCACTATCGACGTGCAGTCCCGCGCTTCGGCTGAAGGCGGCAACGGTTTAGATATGGGCGGCTTCTCCTCGAATATTGACTTCACGGAGAAACCCGCCGACGTTAAGATCGAGACCCGCGAGCAACTGCCCGAACCCGACGAGTTCATCCCCGTCGAGAAAGAGCCGGCAGTCGACCTCGGTAAGCTGCAGGCGAAGATAGTCTACCCCGACCTCGCTCGTAGAGCAGGAGTCGAGGGCCAGGTTGTCCTTCGCGTGCTCGTAGGCGCTAACGGCAAAGTGCTGCGCTCTCTCATCGAGAGCAGCGATAATGAATTGCTAAACGAAGCGGCAATCAAAGCTATTAAAGAATATGGCTCGATACCGCCCGCAATTCAGAACGGTCAACCTATTACTTGCTGGGTTTCAATTCCTATCAAGTTTAGATTGCGCTAACAACTACTCCCATGGGCGGGCGCGCTCCCTGCGCTCCCGCCTGAAGGGAAACCCCTCCTTCATTTAACATTTATCATTGATCATTTATCAGTCGCGGCGCAGGCGCATTTGCTTGGTTATTACGCGTAAGAGCTCGGAAAACAACTGAACTCGTCATTCCCGACCCGATCGGGAATCCAGTCGTCTGAACCGGGATTGGTCGGATTAAACGGATTAGAAGGATTGCGTATCAGGGAAATGACGCGCAAACGCTTAAAAACAAACGAATCGGTTCCTTCTCCTCGGAGAAGGTTAGGATGAGGGTCATGATTTAATATCCTCTTTTCAACAGTATGCTTGGTTCAACGGCTACGCCGTTATTCGCTTATTTCAATATCCTGTGTGCTACTGACGTTTAACGGCTACGCCGTTTTAGATAGGATGTAAGGCATGGTCTTCCGTAAGCTGCGCTTGTATACGGTTACGAATAATGCCGTCTCTTCGGGACTTTATGGAATTATTTACTTAACTCCGAAGGGATTACATATTGGTAAAAAACGCGTCTCCCTCTATTTCCTCCTCTCCGCTGCGGTGTCGCTCTCCACGCCAATTTATTCCTGTTCCTGCGAAAAAAAAATGTTTTTTCCTGTAACCAAACTTTCGCTCGCCGTGTCTGAAAGTTAAGAAGGGAAAATGATTATAGCCGCTATCGCTAAAATTCGAGTTCTTATCAAAGCTAAAAAACGCAAGCGGCTTGGGATTAAAAAAGATATAGCTTAAATAGATGAATTTATCGCCCGAAAGGGCGATGCCACCTAAAACATAAAGGGCTATAGTTATGAAATCGACTCAAATCTCCGTCAGCATTCTTCAAATCCGCGTATCCGGCTACGGCGCAGTTGAGATCAAGAGGCAAATGAAAACGAACACGCTCAGCGGGTTCGGGGTTACTACCACGGCGATAGCCCTTTTCTTCCTACTCTGCTGGGGATTGACCGGCAAGGAGAAAATTCAATCTCCAAAGATCCGACATGCAGCCCATGCGCCAATAATTATTTCCGAAATACTCCCTCCCCCGGAAACGGTTCATTACGACGGCATAACGCCGCCGCCAATCGTTACTAAGGGTATGGGGATAGAGGAAATAGCGGCAAACCCGATCCCGGTTCTGGACGAATTAATCTCCAAGGACGCTCCAAACTTCGCGGATCTCGGCCAAATGGGTCGCGCCAGCTCGACAGGCACGCCCGGCGGCGTCGACGATAAGGTATCTATGGATCCCTCGATCAAAACGAGTTCCCCCGTCGCTATTATCCCACATAAGGAGCAGGACGAGGAGCTACCCCCGGAGGGCGAATACCAAAACGTAGAAAAGGAACCGGCCCTGGACCTTGAAAAATTGAAATCTTTTGTAAAATACCCTGAATTGGCTCGTAAGGCAGGCGTCGAAGGGGATGTCCTTTTGAGCGCGCTCATAGGCGCCAACGGCTCGCTGAAGAGAGTTAAGGTAGCCGAGAGCGACAATATGCTTTTGGACGCGGCAGCTATCCAGGCAATCAAGGATTACGGGCATATTCCGCCCGCTATCCAGAACGGGCATACGGTCGCTTGCTGGATCTATATCCCTATCAAATTTAGTCTTCACTGATTTAACATACATTCTAAGCGAAGGAGCGCGCTCATAACGCGCTCTTTTTTTGTGTGGCGGGGACTGCCTCGCCGCGCAGGACGGGGGAAGCAATTAATTACCCCGGCGATTTCCGGCGGAGCGTTGTTTGCATTTTAGACGCATAAAAGTGCGCCCCCCGCCTGTAACTTATAGTTTGATTTCCGTGTCTGAATATTAATTGCGGCTTTGGAGCCGGCAAGCTATAAAGCCCCTGTAAATGCGAATTAAGCGTAATATTATTAATGGAATATTCCGTAAATTTGTAGATATATAAAATTGACCGATAGAACTTTCTATTGTATTTTACGTATAATAATTAATAAACCCGGCGTCGAGCGCGAATGCGCGCAAGCGCTATAACGGCAAAAGTATGATCTTGCTTATTCTTAACTACTGTATAAAAATAATTATCATTGCGTTAGGTGTCGCCTTTTTGGCGGACTTTATAGCGCCGCCAAATTCGGATCCATATATGAGGAAAGTTCTTGGCGTAGTAATGATACTTTTTGGCCTATATCGTCTAATTGCATATAGAACAGGTAGAAAACGAAGAGAAAAGGAAGATCGCTATGACAAAGAGAATTAGTCTCGCAATCGCCGCGCTCGCGGTATCGCTCGCGCTAACGGGTTGCCCCAAGGGCGACAAAAACGCCCCGGCCGACGAATTCGAAGCAATGAATTCCGGGAAGCTCGACGCATACGTCGACGAAGCCATTTATCCGCAGCTCGACACCTGCTTCGGCTGGTACCGCGCCTTCTACGAGAACGTAGACCTGACGACGGAGAAGACGACCGCTAGAAAAGCGATGTCCATGCTCCTTTCCGGCAACGCGCGCGCCATAATAGTCGCTCGCGATTACTTAAAGGACGAGGATTCGCTCATGAGTGTGTTTAAGGTAAAACCGTTCCAGAGGATCCTGATTGCCGAGGATGCGCTCGTCTTTTTCAACAATCCCGCGCTGCCAATCGATACGCTGAACGCTGAAAAGATCCGTTCGTACTTTGGGAACAGGAACTCAAAACCCGAGGACTTAAATCCCAAGCTGGCCGTAGCTCCCGAATTCGTTACGCTCGACCAAAACTCCTCCGTATGGGCAAATTTCAACAAGATGGCCCTCCGCGGATTGAAGTTGGAAAAACCGATTAAGATGTTCTCGACGGTGGATTCCGTCGTAAAATACGTATCAAAAACTCCAAACGCGATTGGGATCGGGTACCTGTCGCAAGTAATAAGAAATCTCGACATCAGGCTTATCCCAATAGGCTTTATTGATTCGGCGAAAAAATACGTCAATCCGAAGCCGGTGCACCAGGCTTACATGGTGCAGAGACTTTACCCTTACATAGTTCCTTACTATGCGTACTTGCTTGAGGACAGGAAGAACCTACCGTTTTGGTTCGCCACTTATTTAGGCAAGGAAGCGAAAGTACAAAAATATTTTAAAGAATTGGGGATAGTTCCCGCTTACGCGAAAATTAAGTTAATACCAGAGGAATAAGATGAAATTCAAATCGTTGATTGCAATTGCATTTTTTGCGGCTGCGCTTTCTTTATTTGCCGAGTCGGCCGTCGATAGGGTAAAGAAAGCATTGGAAGAGAAGGACTACGAGGCGGCGGCGGCCAACGTGCCCGCGGCCCTTGCGGAAAAGCCTAAGGATTTTGACCTGCATATCCTCGCAGGCGACATTTATATGGAATTGGGAAAGCCCGACGAGGCTATTTCCGCTTATAAGAAGGCCGTCGACATCGACGACGAAGAAACTGAAGGCTTACGCAAACTCGGTCTCGCATACTCCGCAAAAGGCAATCACACTGAAGCGGTTAAACAAATCAGGCGCGCGATAAAGGAAAAGGAAAAAGAAGCGGCCAACTACCTGGCGCTTTCCCAGGCATATATTGCGGCAGATTCGCTCGTTAACGCGGAGATCGCTATTAACCGCGCGCTCGAGCTCGACAAGAAGAGCCCCGCCGCGTTCGTCGCCTACGGCGATTACTACTTCGCTTCGAGAGTTTACGAATTGGCGAGACAGAACTACGAGGAAGCGCTTCAACGCGACGAGAACCTGCTTGAAGCGCGTCAGAAGCTTGCCACTGCCTACTGGTACCTTGGCAATACTGAATCCGATCCCGACCTTGCAAACGAGCTGTTTACGCGCTCGCTGCAGTCATGGAATAAAATTACGCAGCAGGACCCCAAGAACGCAAAGGCTTGGTTCGAGCAGGGCAAGATACTCTTCCTGGCAAAAAAATACCAGGACGCGGCAAGCTCTCTCTACGAATTCCTCCGCCAACGCCCCAGCGGCTCGATCGGCAGGTGGTGGCTCGCTCAATCCCTCTATGAATTGGGACTTTGCGATTCGGCCGCTCCGCAGCTTGAGATCGTCGCGCGCGAAATAGACACGGTTTCGGCGAAAGCCAACCTGCTCCTGGCGCGCTGCTATGCGAATAATAAGCAATACGACAAGGCCAACGCGGCGTTCGCCAATCTGCGCGCTAACGGCGCTCTCGACCCGACTGACCTAAGAATATACGGTCAGACCGCGTTCCAGGGCGGCGACACTGCAAGAGCGTTAGAAATCTGGTCCGAAGTCGTCAATAAGGACCCCGAAAACAACTGCCAGCTAATGTACATCCTGGGCTCCCAATACGTTACGCTCAAGCGTTACGACGACGCGGTCGCAATGCTGAATAAGAGATTAACCACGGGCAAATGTTCGGATTCGCTAAACGGGAAAGTATATTATATGATCGGCACGTCGTACCTGTTCAATAACAAGACCGACTCCGCTATAGTAAACTTAGCCCGCGCGCAGGAGTTGGACCCTTCGTTCCTTTACTCCGGCGTTTACTTGGGCGACGCGTTCGCGCAGCTTAAGCAAAACGACAAAGCCGAGGAGCAATTCCAAAAGGTAATCGCGGCCGGCGCCGCGAACCCGGCTATGAACCAGGGGCCTCTTACCCAGGCTTACGCAAAATTGGCTAGCATGAAGCTTGAGCAGAAAAAATACGCCGAACTGAGCAAGCTCGCTTCCCAGTGGGCTTCTATCGCCCCGGAAAGCCCCTACGCTTACCTCTATTGGGCGGTTGGCGCGCAGGGCTCCGGCGACACGGATGCGGCATGCCGCAACTACCGCAAGGTACTACAGCTCGACCCTAAAAATTCGAACGCAAGAAAGAATCTTGAAGGATTAAACTGCAAATAGAGATGAGCTTAATTGCTCGCAGATACGGCTAAACGTCTAAAAAATAAAAAACCCCGCGCATTGGATGCGGGGTTTTTTATTTTCCGCAAGCGCCGGCCGGTTTGAAATATTAAAGAATATTTCTTAACTTTGTAAGATATATTAATTGCGGAGGCGCAAAATGATACAAATCAGGATTCACGGGATAAAAGACGGGAGTCAGGAAATTGACCTAAAAGCGCCTGCTTCGGAAATCGACGGAATATTCGAAGAATTTTTCGGAGATATTGAAATTAAAGGGGTTCTTAGAAAAATCGGCAAGAGGTATTCGATAGACGCGACGGCAAGCTGCATGGCGCGCCTCGTATGCGACATATCGCTTGAAAGCTACGAGGAGAAAATCGAAGCTCCGATCAAGCTAGCTTACCTAGCGGACACTAATCTCTACACAATGAGAATGGAAAGCCCGGAAGCCGAAGCGGAAGCTCACGTCATCCACGAAGACGATCAATATATTGACATAAGCGACGAAGTAAGGGAGCAATTGGCGGTCAGGCTGCCAATGAAGCGCATTTCGCCAAAGCTGCGCGACAAAGAGTTCCGCGAGCTTTACCCGGACATCGCGGCGGAAAACGAAAAGGCCGCCGAAGAGATGGCCGACGAACGATGGAAAAAACTAAAAAATGTTAAACTAAACTAATAAATTGAGGATTTTTTAAAATGCCTAATCCTAATCGTAGGTTCTCGAAATCCAGAAGAGACAAAAGACGCACTCACTACAAGGCCGTTCCTTCCCAAACCATGGTCTGCCCGCAGTGCAACGCAGCTAAAATGGCCCATGCGGCATGCCCCGAATGCGGTTATTACAACGGGCGAAAGGTAATCGAAGTAGATTAATCTCGGCCCCTTTAGCCGAGCGGAGTTGCACTAATTCAGCCGAGAGTCTATCAAAGAAATGGAAGTAAACGCAAACAAGACAATTAAGATCGCTTTAGACGCCATGGGCGGCGACTTTGCTCCGAAAAACGAAGTTGAAGGCGCCGTCCTCGCGTACGAGAAGCTCTCGAAAAACGCGAATATTGAGATTGTCTTCTATGGCGACGAAAAGAAGATTCGGGCGGCGCTGGCAAAGGCCGGCTCGAACAACCTAAAATACTCGATAGTCCACTCCGACGAAGTCGTCACTATGCATGACGACCCTACCGAGATATATAAAACAAAGAAAGATTCCTCGCTCTACCGCTCGCTCGAATCGCAGCGCAAGGGCGATTGCGACGCTACGGTCAGCGCTGGCAATACCGGGGCCACTATGGCTCTTGGAACTATTTTGCTCGGCCGGATCCGCAACGTCTCGCGGCCCACTATCGGGTCGTTTTTCCCGACGCAAACTTCGAGACCGACTTTGGTGCTGGACGTTGGAGCCAACGTGGACTCCAAGCCGCGATTCCTTTACGAATACGGAGTCATGGGAGCGATTTACTCCGAGCATATAATGGGCCTTAAAAGTCCCCGCGTCGGGCTGCTAAATATCGGCGAGGAGCCGACGAAGGGCAACGCCGCGGTACGCGAAGCGCACGAGCTTCTGTCCGCGAGCGACCTTAATTTTGCCGGGAATATGGAAGGCCGGGATATCTTCTCAGGGGAATTCGACGTAGTAATATGCGACGGCTTTGTCGGCAACGTCATACTCAAGTTCGCCGAGAGCTTCCTGGGCTTGCTAAAAACAAAATTTAAAGACTTCGCCTCGAAAGGCATAAAAAATAAACTAATGGTCGCGCTGGCCCTGCCCGTAATGAAGAAGATCCTAAAAGGTTTCGACTACCAGGAATACGGCGGAGTGCCGCTATTAGGGGTCAACGGGGTAGTGATAATAGGCCATGGGAAGTCGACCCCGTTAGCGATATCCAATATGCTGCTGCGCGCCGCCGAGCAGATAGAGAAAAATATCAACGGTAAGATTGAGCAGGCTCTCAATCCCGGTAATTATTCAAATAACGAAAAAAAATAAATAATACAGATTATGTCGGCTACTATAACATCCATTGCGCATTATTTACCCGAAGATGTCTATACAAACGAATACTTCGAAAAATACCTTGACACATCGAACGAATGGATAGTCGCCCGCACGGGCATCTATGAAAGAAGATTTGCCAAGAACGGCGCAACCAGCGATTTAATCGTTCCGGCTGCTGAAAGGGCAATTGAAAAACGCGGTATATCCAAGGACGAGATCGATTGCGTTATAGTCGCGACCGTGACCCCGGACCACATGTTCCCCTGCACGGCGGCGGTCGTTCAGCATAAGCTTGGGCTAAAGAACGCCTGGGGATTCGATATGTCCGCAGCTTGCTCGGGATTTATCTTTTCGCTCGTCAACGCCTGCAAGCTCGTCGAGTCCGGCGCAGTTAAAAAAGTATTGCTCTGCGGCGCCGATAAGATGAGCACGATAGTAAACTTCCAGGACCGCAGCCAGGCAATTCTCTTCGGCGACGGCGCGGGAGTATGCATTATCGAGCAGTCCGACGATCCGTCCAAGGGCATGCTGGACCATATCCTGCGTATAGACGGCTTAGGCGGGCAATACCTCAACCAGGTCGCTGGCGGCAGCTTTAAGCCGGCCAGCATTGAAACTGTAAACAATAAAGAACACTATATTTACCAGGACGGTCAGAACGTATTTAAAGCCGCGGTAAAGGGCATGGCCGACGTCTCGGCGGAGATTATGGAAAAGAATAATCTCGGCTCAGACGACGTTGCATGGCTTGTGCCGCACCAGGCTAATTTACGCATCATTTCCGCAACGGCCAACCGTATGGGGCTGGCGATGGACAAAGTAATGGTCAACATAGACCGCTACGGAAACACCACCGCGGCGACGATTCCGATTTGCCTCTCGGAATGGCTCGATGCCGGAAAATTCGGCGACGGGGACAACTTGATTCTCGCAAGCTTCGGCGCCGGATTTACTTGGGGATCTGTGTACCTCAAGTGGCACCAAAACAAATAAACAATCGGAGTATTTAATGAAAACTGCTTTACTTTGCTCCGGGCAAGGCTCGCAATACGTCGGGATGATGAAAGACCTGGCGGAGCTGCGCCCTGGAATAGCGCAAAAACTAAAGCGAGCGGACGAGATACTCGGCTACGGGATTACCAAAATCGCGTTCGAGGGCCCGCTTGAAACGTTGAAGGAGACTCGCTACACTCAGCCCGCTCTCTTTCTTCATTCGGCTTTAATCGCCGACGAACTCCGCGGAAAAACGGAATTTGACGGCGTTGCCGGGCATTCCGTTGGGGAATACGCCGCTATCTACGCGGCGGGAGCGATCTCCTTCGAGGACGCTCTCAAATTAGTTTCGTTGCGCGGCGAGCTTATGTTCAAAGCCGGCGAAAACGAACCGGGAACTATGTTCGCGGTAATTAATTTAGACGACGATAAGGTCGAGGAGGTCTGCAAAGAGCTTACTTCGCGCGGCGAAGGCGTCGTCGTAGCGGCTAATTTTAACTCCCCCGGCCAGGTAGTGGTTTCGGGAAGCCGCGACTTTTTACGCGCGAACGTCGGAGCCTTCAAGGAAGCCGGCGCGCGTATGACTAAAGAGCTCGTCGTAAGCGGAGCGTTTCACTCCCCGCTTATGCAGCCCGCAAAGGAAGAATTAGAGCGCGCTATCGCGGCTACTCAATTTACTGAAGCTAAAGTTCCCGTTTACGCGAACGTAACGGCTGCGCCGTTAACACAAGCTGAAGAAATTAAGAATGCATTGATCGCGCAATTAACGTCTCCCGTGCGTTGGACTCAATCGCTGCGCCGCATGCAGGCGGACGGTTTCGGCAAGTTTATCGAAATCGGCGCAGGCTCCGTGCTGCAGGGACTCGTAAAGCGTACGCTCGAAGGCGCGGAAGCGCTCGGCGTCGACAAGGCTAGCGAATTGCCGCAATAACCTAATTGTTTAACCCGAATAAGGTATTTTAAAATGAATAAAAGATTTCAAGATAAAATCGTCGTAGTTACGGGCGGTTCGCGCGGCATCGGAAAAGCCATTGCAATGAGATTCCTTGAAGAGGGCGCAAACCTCTTTATTCTCGACTTTAAGCTTCCCGACGAAGGCGAAAAATTCGTCGACAGCGCCGAAATGAACTCCCGCGTTCAGCTGATCCAAGCCGACGTTACGAGCCTTGACTCCATTCAATCCGCCTTCGACGCCGTTATGGCGAAAGCCGGACGAGTTGACGTCCTGGTGAATAACGCGGGCGTCACTCGCGACACTCTCCTAATGAGAATGACCGAGCAGGATTGGGACGCCGTGCTCGACACAAACCTGAAAGGCGCTTTTATCTGCACGAAAGTATTTTCGCGCCAGATGATGAGCCAACGCTCCGGCAGGATCGTAAACATAGGGTCGATAGTGGGCTCGATGGGCAACGCAGGCCAGGCGAATTACTCTGCGTCGAAAGCCGGGCTCGCGGGCTTTACAAAATCTATCGCAAAAGAATTGGCGTCAAGAAATATTTTAGTAAATTGCGTTGCTCCGGGTTACGTTCGCACTCCGATGACGGACAAATTAACCGACGAGCAGAGAGCCGCCTTTTTAGTTAATATCCCGCTAAAACGGCATGCAGAGCCGGAAGACATAGCGAGCGTCGTTGCGTTCTTCGCATCGCCCGACGCGGCTTACGTTACCGGGCAGGTACTGCACGTCGACGGCGGATTGGTAATGTAATTAAGAATAGAATTTAGAATCACGAATAAAACATATAATTTTTTAATAACCTATAGTATTAGAGGTATAAAATGGACAGCATTAAACAAAAAGTAACCGAAATCATCGTTAAGAAACTTGGCGTCGAAGAATCGCAAGTAACTGAAACCGCTTCCTTCACGAAGGACCTGGGCGCAGATTCTCTCGATACGGTCGAGCTCATCATGGAATTCGAAAAAGAATTCGGCCTGCAAATCGATGATAACGACGCTGAAAAGATCCAAACCGTTGGAGCAGTCGTCGACTTCTTGAAATCCAAACAGCAATAATTTACTAATTTGGCAGGGGAATATGCCTAAGTACAACTTTCCTAAAATTGTAATAACGGGCATGGGAGCGATTACTCCCATTGGCAATACATTAGCCGAGACATGGAACTCCATGCTCGAGGGCAAAAGCGGCGGCGCGCCTATAACGAGATTCGACACGACGAATTTCGACACTAAGTTCGCATGCGAAGTAAAGGGTTACGACCCGGCGCTTCACTTAAACCGCAAAGAAGCCCAGCGCATGGATATCTTTACTCAGCTTGCGATATCCTCGGCTACAATGGCCGTGGAGGACGCGGGGTTAGATTTTGAAAAGATCGATAAGAACCGGGTCGGCGTAATAGTCGGCAGCGGAATCGGCGGCATGTGGACTTACCACCACCAGCAGCAAAATCTCTACGACCGCGGCGGCAATCCCGATCGTATTTCGCCCTTCTTCGTTCCAATGCTTATCAGCGACATCGCCGCAGGGCACATCGCTATTCGTTGGGGCTTGAAGGGACCGAACTACGCGACAGTTTCGGCATGCGCGACTTCGTCGCATTCAATTGCGGACGCAGTAATGCTTCTGCAGCGCGGCGACGCCGATATGATGCTTGCCGGAGGTTCCGAGGCAGTCGTCTGCCCAATGGGCGTAGGCGGGTTCAACGCCTTAAAGGCCCTCTCGACCAGAAACGATTCGCCCGAAACCGCGTCGCGCCCGTTCGACGCGGAACGCGACGGATTCGTTATGGGCGAAGGCTCGGCTATACTGGTTCTTGAAACTGAAGAGCACGCGAAGAACCGCGGCGCTAAGATATATGCGGAAATTGCGGGCTTCGGGCTAACCGACGACGCGTTCCACATTACCCAGCCCGCTCCGGGAGGCGAAGGCGCGGTGCGTTCAATGCAATTGGCGGTCGAGGACGCGGGAATCGCGTTAACGGACATCGATTACATAAACGCGCACGGCACTTCCACGCCTTTCAACGATAGAAATGAAAGCGCTGCGATCAAGACCGTTTTTGGCGACCATGCCTACAAGATGGCCGTCAGCTCCACGAAATCCATGACCGGGCACCTGCTCGGCGCGGCTGGCGCGGTCGAGGCCGTCGTTACCGCTTTGGCTATCAAAGAGCAGATCGCTCCGCCGACGATTAATTATCGAAATCCCGATGCCGATTGCGATTTAAATTACGTCCCGAATAAACCCGAAAAACGGAATATTCAGGCCGCTTTGAGCAATACTTTCGGGTTTGGCGGACATAACGCCACGCTTTGTTTTAAAGCGTACTCGGAATAATTGCGTTTTTTTCTTATATTTGCAATCGGTTTCATCTCGATTTTGAGCAATTCAAGAAGTGAAATTTATACTTCGACAAATATATGACGGTTTATTTAGATCCGATCTCATTCGGTCTATACTTAAAGTTAGATCCAACCACAAAGGGAACTTTCCGGTGGTTGGATTTTTAACTGATGAAGTTCGCGATAGGCTCGAACACGATTTGAGCGTTAAGATAAAGCGCCCCGAACTCTTCGAGCAGGCGCTTTTGCATCGTTCCTATCTGCAAGTGCTCTCGAAAAGCGAAGTAAAGTCCAATGAACGATTGGAATTTCTTGGCGACGCCATCCTTGGTATGATCGTCGGCGAGTACCTTTTCGAGAATCACCAAAACGTGCCCGAGGGTGAGCTGACAAAGATGCGCTCCTGGCTCGTCAATAAGAACGCGCTCTCCATGGCCGCCCGCCGGCTCGAGCTCGATCATTACTTAATGATGAGCTTCTCGGCGAACAAATCGCTTCGCGAAGGTCACGACTCCATACTCGCGGACGCGCTCGAAGCCATTATCGCGGCTATTTACCTCGATTCGGGGCTGGAAGCGGCTCGTCTATTCATATTCTCGACGCTTATCCCTATGCTGCTCGATAAGTCCGTCATGACCGATACAAACTTTAAATCGAGTCTACTTGAAAAGGTCCAGGCCCTTGGAAAACCCGCCCCGCGCTACGTCGTCCTGCAGGAATCCGGACCGGACCACGATAAAAAATTTCTGGTCGGCGTCTTTGTCCTCGATGAACTTTTAGGGCAGGGCGAAGGCAAAAGCAAGAAGCAAGCGGAGCAATTAGCCGCTAAAGAAGCATTGCAATCGCCGATTTTCAAACAACAAACAAATAACGAATGAGCATGGAACAACTTATTTTTGAAAAATCACGCGCCGGCAGACGCGGCTATACGCTCCCGAAATTAGACGTCGAAAGCGCGCCGGCCAATCAATTAATACCTGAAGAACTGCTTCGTAAGAATAAAGCCGAGCTGCCTGAAGTAAGCGAAAACGAGATCTCTCGCCACTTTATCAGGCTCTCCCACCTGAACTATTCTATCGAGGAAGGGCTCTACCCGCTCGGCTCCTGCACCATGAAGTACAATCCGAAGGTTAATGAAAAAATCGCTTCGCTCCCAGGGTTTGCTGAATTGCATCCCGGAAGCGCCGAGGAGAACGTACAGGGAGCTCTCAAGCTAATGTACGAATTGGGCGAGGGGCTAAAGGAAGTCGTCGGGATGAAGGGCGTTACGCTCCAACCCTCGGCTGGCTCGCAGGGCGAATTGACCGGTATATTGATGATCCGCGCTTATCACCTCGACCGCGGCGATACGAAGCGCACCAAAATTTTAATCCCCGACTCCGCGCACGGCACTAACCCCGCGTCCGCGGCTATCGGCGGCTTCCAGATCGTCGGCGTTAAGTCCAACGAGCAGGGACGCATCGATATAGAGGACCTCCGCTCGAAGTGCAACGACGAAGTCGCCGGCATCATGATCACCAACCCCAATACGCTCGGCGTTTTCGAGATCCAGATACAGGAAATCGAAAAGCTGATCCACGGTTGCGGCGGCTTGATGTACATGGACGGCGCGAACCTTAACGCCCTGATGGGCATCGTTCGCCCGGGCGACCTCGGGTTCGACGTTATGCATATTAACCTGCATAAGACGTTCTCGACGCCCCACGGCGGCGGCGGCCCCGGCTCCGGTCCCGTTTGCGTCGGCGAAAAGCTAGTTCCGTATTTGCCCGTTCCGCAGATCGAAAAGGTCGGCGAGGACTACTACCACTTAAAATACAAGTGCGAGAAGTCAATCGGCAAGATGCACTCCTTCTTCGGGAACTTCGGCGTGCTCGTTCGCGCGTACACGTACCTTCGTATGCTTAGCGGCAAAGGGCTCCGCGAAGCCAGCGAAAACGCTATCCTGAACGCGAACTATATTAAATCGATCGTCAAAAAGAACTTCGAGTTCCCCTACGACGAGCAGTGCATGCACGAATTCGTTATGAGCGGCGACCGACAGAAGAAGCAGGGCGTCACTACGAAGGACATCGCGAAGAGATTGCTCGACTACGGCTACCACGCCCCGACGATCTACTTCCCGTTAATCGTACACGAAGCCATGCTCGTAGAGCCGACCGAGACGGAAACTATCGAGAGCTTGCGCGAATTCGCTGAAACTCTTAATAAGATAGCTCACGAAGCCGCCACCGAACCCGAATTGGTGACCGGCGCCCCGCGCACGACCTACGTCCGCCGCCTGAACGACGCGCTCGCGGCCCGCAACCTAAACGTTAAATGGGAAAACAAGTAAGCTAATTTCCTGTTGATTCAACTTCTTAAGAAACCCTGCGGCCAACCGCGGGGTTTTTTCATTTAATAGGGATCATTGATCATTTATCAGCGCGCCGCAGGCATTTTATTCTAAATTGACGCGCAAGCGCTTGGAAAACCAGTATTTAGTCATGCCCGCGCAGGCGGGCATCTAAATTGTCTGAACCTTTGATTAAGCAGATTTATATGATTTTTATGATTAAGATTTCGAAAATGCGCGCAAGCGCTTGAAATATATGGACCTGTCATTCCGAAGCGCAGCGAGGAATCCAAATTGTCTGAACCTTTGATTAACCTGATTTATA
>JBLNBN010000037.1:0-11738 GCA_050260015.1 Chloroflexota bacterium
AACGTATATTATAGTGCGAACGAGTCAAATATTGCTTCATATCTTGGTCCTGTTTATTTATCAGTAGGAGCATATATCCCATGGTAGAGGTACTTCAAAATACGAGTAGAAACCTTTTAGTTTTGTTGTTTTTTATGGCTTTTTCTCTCCCCCTCCTCGCCGCCGCCCAAAGCGACACGACTGAGCACGACCCGTGGAAGCATCCCTGGGGCGAGCTAACCGCTAAGGAAAAGGAAGAATTAAGCAAGCGCGCTCCGGATTTAGTAGCGCTAAGTAATGGCAAGAAAATCCAGTGCAAGATCACAAAGGAAGACAGTCTTGAACTGGTCGTAAATTTATCAGGTACTGACGATAAAAAATGGGAAAGAAACATACCCAAATCCGATATTGAATACTTTTCCTACGACTATATTAAGTATGATTCGAGCGGCGAACAAGTTACCATAATAAAGAAGGACCCAACCATCCTGATAACGGCAGGCGTATTCCAGGCCGGCGGAATAATAGGCGTCGACGCGGAGTTAGCCCTAATGGATTATGTAGGGCTGCAGGCAGGCCTGGGATTGTTTAGCGCGGACGTCGCTCTGAATATTCATTTGGATAAATCAATTAGAAGCTCGTGCTTCAGCCTGCTGGCCCGATATCAGTTGGATATGTACAGAGGGTTTGGCGTATCTTATATATATCGCAGGGACAATGGATTTACCTTCCAGGTAGGCGTATGCCCCTACGTCGAATATCTTGGCATGAAGAACTATAAAGTTAATGCAGGGGATATATTTGGCATAGCCGTTTTGTCCCTGGGATGGTATATCCCGCTATAACTAGTTTTCGCGCAGCCTTTCGGGGCTGTCGGTATAAGCGTTGTTTTTATTGGCAGGCAACTAATTATATTAAAGAAGGCTATTATGAGAACAATTCTATTAATCGCATTAATATCGCTTACTTCATCTGTTGCGTATTCGCGCGACATAGTGCAGAAAAAGAGCGGCGAACGGATATTCGGCAAGATCGACAGCGTCGACAGCGCTTCGGTTACCGTAATGGTGTTGAGAGAAGGCGGCAATCCGACGCGAAGTACCATAAACAGGAGCGATATCGAATTTTTTGCATATGACTATAATGAATCCGAACTTCTTGAAGCTCCAAAGATAGAAAATAAGCGGGTAGACGATCCGGATTGCATATTGTCGATGGGGCTTTTGCAGGGATCAAGCCTAATAGCCGGGGCCGACCTGGAATTTAAGTTATGCGACTATTTAGGCGCTCACGCCGGCTTTGGAATTATCAGCGCCGACGCGGGAGTGGATATCCATTTCTCGCCAACAATCCGAAGCTCATGCCTCAGCCTCCAGGCTCACTACGAGTGGTTCTATTTTAGCAGGGGAATATCTATCGTGCCTACCTTCATTTATAGATCCCATAATTGGTTTACCGGGCAAATAGGTTATCGTATCCCAATCTATGGATATAGTATCTCAAAGGAATCATCTGCAGGATCAGTTCTTGGTCCTGTTTATATATCATTAGGAGCTTACATCCCATGGTAGAGGTACTTCCTGGCTGGCGTAGCCCCAATTAATTCTGTCGGTAGCCTGACGGGAAAGTCGGACAGGAAAAATGCGACTGATCCCGGCGTTGCGATCATTACTTCGTTCGGCAGGTGTCTCTCACTATAAAATATTCCTTGGATTAAGCGAAAAAAAGAGCTAAATTTGAAAACCTTACATGTTTCCATTGTCCCGCGCAAAATAATAAGTAGGAAATAGTAATGAAAAAGATGGCTCTCTTATTTTTATTTTTAATTTACCAGTTCGCTTTTTCACAATGGGAACCCTGCAACGTCGGCCTGACGGGGGCCGTGGTTTACGACGTCGCGGCCAAGGGCGGCGATCTCTACGCGGGAACGAGGGACGGCGGCGTATTCAAGTCGACCGATAACGGCGCAAACTGGAGCCGCCTTAAACTAAAAATCGAAGGTTCCTCCGCAACGGCTCTAACTGTCGGCGGCGGAAATATTATAGCCGGCGCCTTTATCGACGGCATTTACACCTCGACCGACGACGGCGCAAGCTGGACGCATACCTTACTTCCCTCCGCGGCAAGAACTATATTGGACCTTGAGGCTTATAACGGGAAAATTTTCGCAGGCACGTTCAACGGCGTTTTTGTCTCCGCCGATAACGGCATGAGCTGGACGCAAAAGAATAACGGGCTAACCGACACGAGCGCGCGGGCGATCTTCATATACCAGGGAAAGCTATACGCCTGGACAGATTCCGGCGTTTTCAGCTGGTCCGATAACCCGGAAAGCTGGTCGGCCGTTTCGCCGTGGCTTCCCGATAACTACAGCCCCGACGACGTGACTACGGACGGAGACCGGGTAATTGTCGCCGCGGCGGAAGGCGTATTCATCTCTACCGATAACGGGGCAAATTGGACTAAACGCGACCTGGGGCTCGAAAATCCCGAGGTATGGTCGGTCGCCGTGAATGGCGAAAGGATCTTTGCCGGCACGAGGGCCAATGGGATATTTGTCTCGACGGACACCGGCGCTGCCTGGTCGCAAAAGAACAGCAAAATAGCGGCGTTAAATCTTACAATTAACGGCGGCGAAATAATTGCCGGAACATTAGACGGCGTATTTATCTCGCCCGACAACGGGGATACCTGGCAGCATAGAAAGAATGGACTGATAGACGCGGAAATCAATTGCGTCGCCGCCCAGGGCGAAAGGGTTTACGCCGGTGCCTGGTACGGCGGGCTGTATCTTTCCACGAATAGCGGCGACGACTGGACGAGCAAAATTGATTCCCTGCCCTGGAGCAACGTCAGCTGCATAGCGGCCGAGGGCGATAACGTTTATGCTGGCGCCGCAGAGCGGGGTATTTATGCCTCCACGGACAAAGGCGAGAGCTGGACGCAACGGAACTCCGGTATCGATGACAAATCGATCAATTCTATCGCGGTAGCGAATGGTTATGCGTTCGCAGGCGCTAAATACAAGGGAGTATTTCTCACCTCCGACGGCGGCATGAGCTGGGCTAAGAAAAACGCGGGTTTGCCGCCCAGCGAAGTTAATAGCCTGGCATTCGACGGGGAAAACCTTTACGCAGGCACGAGCGAAGGAGCGTTCGCCACCTCCGATTTGGGCGAGAGTTGGGCGGATATAAACGCTGGGGCCACGAACAAGAATATTTATTCCATCTATACAATTGGGAGCAGCTTAGTCGCTTCGGCGGCGGACGGCTTTTACCTCACTACCGATAGGGGCGTCGCTTGGACAAATAAGTCCGCCGGCCTGCCCGCCTCGAGGATTAATTCATTCGTTTATGCGGGAAACCTGCTCATAGCGGCGACCGAGCTGCATGGCATCTACGTCTCGAAGGACTTCGGCGACAGCTGGGTCGCCGTGAACGACGGATTGGAGGATCTTACCATAAAATCGCTCGCAGCGAACGACTCCCGCGTCTTTATCGGCACGGCCGGCGGCGGCATGTACCGCGCGGCGATATCCTACCTAATTGAAAAGGACGTAGTCGAGCCCGCACGGGATCGCTTCTCCGTTCAAATTTATCCCAACCCAACCTCGGAATACGTTAACGCGGCTGTTCCAAGCGAAGCAGTCGGTACAAATATATATATTTACGATATGTACGGGAAGCCGGTATTAGTTAAAAAGGCGGATTCGCTTCTAAACAGGATAGATTTGCTGAAGCTTTCCCCAGGGGCGTATTTCGTTCGCTGCGGCCATGCGGTCGCCGCTTTTATCAAGGAATAGTATAGACTTATATGGCGGTAAATCAATTGATTTTATAAACTAACGGTAAATTTCTATGAAAACATTACTCCTGGTCGCGGCGTTCATACTTGGCGCGGCGTTCGCAAACGCGGAAGACATTGTGATTAAAACGAGCGGCGAGCGGCTTCGCTGCATCATCGAAAAGGAAGACAGCACGAGCCTTTATGTAATTATAACCAAGCAGGGCCAGCCGCCGAGATCGATGGTTATTAATAAAAGCGATATTAAAGAGTTCGAGCGCGACGCAACTCCCAACCAACCCGTGGTAACCTCTACGCCGGACGCAAACGCGCAACCCAATTACGGCATCGGCGCGGCCCCTATTTTCGAAAAACCAAAAACTATATTAACGGTCGGACTTCTGCAGGGTTCATCTTTGATAGGCGGGGATTTCGAGTTCGCTCTTTCGGATAATATCGGCGGGCAGATAGGTGCAGGATTTATCGGGTTCGACGTGGCGTTGAATATCCATTTCAGACCTACGATCAAGAGTCCCTGCATAAGCATACAGTATTGGAATATCGGCATTGGCGATATGTTCCAGCTTGGCGCGTTGTCGGTAGGTTATGTCTATAGAGCCGACGAGTTATTTACGTGCCAATTTGGCCTGGGCACTACGGTCGTAGAAGGCGAAGCTGATGCCGCGCCATTATTACTTACATTTTCCGTTGGAGTATATTTCCCATTGTAGTTAAATAGCGTAATATTTATAAAGAGCGGCCATCCCTTGCATGAGGGGATGGCCGCTTTCTTTAAGCCGGCGGCTTCATATTTTTGAAAAAAATGATCTCATCCCGGTCGTCTCTCCGCGGCTACGCCGCTGGAAGTAGATAGGGCGAGCCTAAAAATCAAAAACTCGATGCTCTTATTCAGCGTAATAATATCCAATTGTTATTATGGGGAAAACCCGAAAGGAAAAGGACGCGGAGCCGCCGCTATATTTTTTGGATGAATTAGAGTACGCGAAAATGGGAGAAATAAGGCCTGCCTGGAATGAAAAACCTTGATCGGTCCTTATGCCGTACGTATAAGACGCTAAAATGAGACTAAATAATCCCGGCGCGCCTACATGCCAAAGCTGTAGGCTGATATAATTACTTCTTACGTCCGGCATAAAATGAATATTGACGCCGAAATCAAATCCTATCAGTCCTGCTCCCGCTTGCACGCCTATATGATTAGGAGCCGCGCTCTCAAAATCCATCCCCAATAACGATCCGCCGTTGCCTAATCCAAAAGTGGTAGAGTTATAAACGGGAATTCGTAATCTTTCTATCGAATCCTGCGTTCGCCTTGCTTCCCGATACTCAGTATAACTTCTTTGGATGTATTCGGAGTCAGGCGCCGTTAATGCGACTTTCCCCGTGTAATCCGTATAATAATAATTGATGTCGCTTTTTGCGATACCCGTTTCGAAATAATCTTTTTTATTAGCGATAAGGGCAATATAGAAATACAAGCTGTCCTCCTTGTATATTTGGCAGAGGACTCTTTCGCCGCTTTTAAGAATAATGAGGTCCTTCCCGTACGCAAGAAGCGAGGAGAGAATTAATAGAGCCGGAACAATGGCGCATCTCATAACTTTACCCTGAATTATTCTAAATATACAATTCAAAGGCGGCGTAAATATCCAGTAACTTAACTATGGAATTAATATAAAGCAAGCGAAAATTGAAATCTTTCCTGGGAATATTGAAACCTTTCCATCGCTTTATCCGTTTAATCGATAAAGTCAATATTTGAAAAACGGAAATAAAATGAAACTGAAAATTCTACTTATCGCGGCATTACTTAGCGCTTCGCTTACGAGTTGCTTCTATTCAGATAACGATCCCGTTAACCCGGGCGACAACGTCTACTACGACGTTAATTATATAACTCTCTATGCGAATAATTGGAGCCAGACCCAAGAAGCGGGGCATTGGTACCAGAGGCACATGATGACCGAAATCACCCCCGACATTGTCGATTATGGAACGGTTACCTGCTACATTCTAAACTCGAATAACGCCTGGGAAATTCTTCCGTTTACGACTGTCTTCCGCTCCGGCGATACGCTGACTTATTCGGAAGAGATGTGGTACTCGTACTCGGACAATTATCTTGACGTCGACTACCGTTCCTCCCTGCCGTTCGGCGCAGTACCGCCCAGGCAGGACATAAAGATAAAAGTAGTAATTATGGACGTAAGCGACAATTATATGTACGGTTTGCATAAAACCGACTAAATCCGCTTTGGATATTCAAAAAAAAGCTCCGCTTTATCAGGCGGAGCTTTTTCTTTTGTACGGGACAGATTAGTTATTTGCCGTGGACGATCGGGGCATTGAGTTCGTTTTCCTCGAGAGCCATTTTAACATGGTCGGGTATTTTAGTTATTCTTTCGCGGATAAAGAACAGCCCGCCGAAGATTACCTGTACGAGGAAGCTCATGCCGTGAGCTACGGTCGCATAAGCGAACGCAGTGTTCGCGTCGACGTTATAAAGCTTAGTAAGGTAAATAACTACGATGCTGTGGTAAACCCCGATCGCTCCGGGAGTAGGGGCTATCGTGACGCCGATGCCTGTTACTATAAGGAGCATAAATGCGTCGGCCATGCCCATTTGATGCGCGACGTGGAAGTCGAAGCAGTAGAACATAATATAGAGCGGCAACGCGTAGAGGAACCAAATTATTGCGGATTCTAACGCCAGGCGGACGTATTGGCTCGGCGTACGGATAATCTCGAACCCGTGGCGGAACTTTTCAAAGATCTGCGAGAGCCGATCGTAGAGCTTTCCAGAAATGGGTTTTACGAAAGTCCGGAGGCAGAACCGCACAAACGGCGGGTAGAAGCTGGAAATCATAGCTATAAAGAACAGGGCTACGACGAAGAGCAATTTATTAGGATCGATTTCCGTAGGCATCATGTCGACCACCTTCGAGCTCATAAAGTAAATTCCAAAGCCGAGCAGAATGCCGAGCGAGATCATATCGATAATTCGTTCGACGATGATCGTAGCGAATACGCTCGAGTAGGAAACGTGCTCGCGTTTGGAGTAAACCCATGGGCGAACGAATTCGCCGCCGCGGGGAGTAATATTGTTAAACGCATAGCCTACCATAACCGCGGAGAACATATTCCATACGGAATCCGCTTTACATATAGGCTTGAGCATAGTCTTCCAACGCTCGGCGCGGAACCAATGCGATAGCAGCATTACGGGGATGGTAAGTAGGGCGGGCACATAATTGGCGCCGCGCAGGGCTTCCCAGAGTTTGATGAAATCGAGATTTCTTGTTGCATAATAAAGCGATCCGACGACTATCGCGGCGCTTAATGTCCATTTTAAAATTGTTTTACTGCGCTGTGTCATCGTTCTCGCAGGGTTTCTTGTCAAAAGAGTTAGCCGCCCAGAGCAACTTGGTCCTCAATAGGTCATAGTAGGAGCTTGTCTGGGGTTTTATTAATTTAATTCTATACGGGGCTATCTTAATAATTATGCTGTCCAAATTATTCAGCGTGCTTTCCGTTTGCCCGTCGGCGACTAAAATAACTTCGCCGGTGGGGGAGTATACTTTTAATTTAATTTCCGCCGTGTCCGGTACGACGAGCGGCCGAAGCGTTAGGGTATGCGGCGCAACCGGGGTAATGCAGAGCACGGAGGTCGAGGGGGCGATTAGCGGCCCGCCGCAGGAGAGCGAATAAGCCGTGGCGCCGGTCGGGGTCGTCACTATTAGACCGTCCGCGCGGTAATCGCCGATATAGTGATCGTTGGCGTAAGCTTGCACGGTGATCATCCGCGAGGAGCCTTTCTTCTCGATCACGAAGTCGTTTAGCGCGTAATGCGTCGCGCCGTTTAAAGTTGTTTGCAGCGCCGCCCTGTCGACAACCCTGTAATTGCCGTCGAGCAGGTCCTTCATCGCTTTTTCTATGTTTTTTGTAGAGAACTCCGCCAGGAATCCCAACTTGCCAACGTTGACCCCCATGATAGGAATGCCCGTGGAGATAAGCAACCGCGCTATGGAAAGCATGGTGCCGTCGCCGCCAAAGGAGATTACGACGTCAACGTATTTATCGAATTCGAAAGGATGGACCGCGTGCACGGAAGCGCGCAGGTCGGGCGAAAAGGATTCGACGAGCTCCGGGCGCGCGAAAATTTCGGTGTCGTGCGAAATGAGCGCGCGAGCCGCTTCCTGCGCCCAGTGAATCGCTTCGGCGCTATCGGTGTTTTCAAAAAGGGCGATTTTTTTCATTAGCAAGTCAAAATAATTAAGTAAACTAATCCGGCTCGGTCTAAGCGAGCACGTCTGCGAGTTCTATTAAGTAATTCCATATAGGCTTCTGCTTAGTCCAGGTGTCCACGAAGGGAGTGTACGTAATGTCATGGTTGTTTCGCCCGATCATTACGTCGGTCTGGCCGGCAAGCAGCGCGTCGACCGAGGCCAACCCCAGATGGCTTGCGAGCACCCTGTCGCGAACGGTTGGGCTGCCGCCGCGCTGGACGTGCCCTAAAATAGATACCTTCGCCTCAATATCGTACTTTTCCTTAAGCAATTCGGCGATAATGAGCGCGCCGCCCACTTCGTCGCCCTCGCCTATGATGATCACATTTCGGCGGCTCTTGCCCTGCCGCAATATTCTTTGGTAAAGCAGGTCCAAATTAGTTACGATTTCCGGGATAGCTATAAATTCCGCGCCGCATGAGACGCCGACGTCCATAGCGATAAAGCCCGCATGGCGCCCCATTACTTCGCATAGGAATACGCGCCCATGGGAATCCGCCGTATCGCGGATCCTGTCGATGGCCGACGCCGCGGTGTTTATCGCCGTGTCGTATCCGATCGTGTAATTCGTGCCCCAAATGTCGTTGTCTATAGTGCCGGCGACTCCCACGACTGGTATGTGGTGCTCTTCGTAGAGGGCGTGCGCGCCGCGGAACGTTCCGTCGCCTCCGCACGCAATAAGTCCCTCGATGCCGGCTTCTTTAAGCCTTTCGGCGGCCGCGGCCCGCCCCCCGGGCATAGTAAATTCTTTGGAACGGCTCGTTTTAAGTATTGTGCCGCCCCGTCCGATTATGTTAGCCGTGTCCTTCCGGGTGAGCTTCATTATCTCGCCCTCTATCATGCCGGAATAACCGTTCATAATGCCGTAAACTTCTACGCCGCGCTGAAGGCCCGCACGGACCGCCGCGCGAATAAACGCGTTCATGCCCGGCGCATCCCCGCCGCTTGTAAAGATGCCAATTCTTTTCATCTTATTTCCGAAAAATTTACCTTCTAAACGAAAATATCAACAAACGCTTTTATTTCAATATCCAAAGTTAATGTAAAATAGACAAAGAAAAAAGCGGAAAAAGAGTTTTGACGGTTTGGAATCAAATAGGAGGGAAAAATGCAGTTAATTTTCAGAGGTACTATAACCGGGACTTCGCCAACCGCTTATAATATTCAATACATTATGACTCAGGCGGCCTTTAAGTTTTGGTCGGCTCGGCGATGCCGTTAAACGGCGGCTATTAGATCGTTGAACCGTTAAGCCGCCGTCGATATGCGTCGCCGTGACTTAAATTGGTTGCTCTAATTCTATTGCTTCGTTTTCCCGTTCATCGTTTCTATGCTTAAATAAATTCATATACCAATAAAACGGGCTGACGAAAATGGCTAGTAATGATAGCAACACGAGCCATAGCACGCGATTATTCTTTTTTACATACGGGCTGTTGAAAGTATCGTATATAAAGTAAATCTTTACTGCATGCACGCATCCCGCTATTATGATTATAGAAAAAAACATAATCATTGTGGCAAAGAGAGCGACGCCGCCGTTTTGTTCGGAATAATCCTGCGGGGGCGTCCCGTCCAGTACGGCCAACAGAATAAGAATAGAGAACGAGACGGGTAGGGTAATGATCGGGAGAAAGCTCGCTATACCGGTGAGCCATAGCTTTTTAGAATTCATAAAATGCCTTCGATAATGGTTTTTAATTCGGTTAATAAATAACTTGACGCCGCAGATAAGAAGGGAGCCGCATTTTCTTAATTAAACGCGGCTCCATAACATAGTTAAATAACTTCAGGCTCGTTCCTGTACTTGAATATGTTCATAAACCAGTAAATCGGAAAGCCGACAACGCTCGCTAAGAGGATTACAAGCAACCAAGCCACCTGGTATCTCTGCTCGACGTGCTTGTTGTGAAATACGTCGTAGATGAAGTAAATCAGCGAAGCAATGCTGATAACCGTAAGGATTATGGATAAATACATAAAGTTCTTTACCCATGCGAGAATGAATTCCGGCGGTTCGCTTCCGCCGCTAATTTCCGCTTGCGAGGAAAGAGTTATAATGTCTGAAATGTAATTGATCATGAAAAACAGCATAACAATTACCAGTATCAACGGCAGAAAGCTTGCCAGGCCCGTCCAAAATACTTTTGATTTGCTCATACCCGCCTCAAAATTGAAGAAATTATGGTTAATTAATGCTCTGCTTCGCAATTTAATAAAAAGTTAGCTCTGTTAATAAATAAATTTACAGATCTCGTAGAAATTATTATCTCTTCAATATTCATACGCTTCCGCCGTTTGCAATTATACGGATTTTGTTAAATAATGGAGCTCCTATGGAAGTAAGCGCGTACTTTTGGTTATTCTTTAATATATTCGTCATTATAATGCTCGCCCTCGACCTTGGCGTCTTTCATAAGAACCCGCATGAAATCCGCGTTCGGGAGGCATTGGTTTGGTCCCTGGTCTGGATTATTCTATCGTTTATCTTCAATGGCATTATCTGGGCGCAGTTCGGCGAGCAAAAAGCCATTGAGTACCTGACCGGCTATTTAATCGAGAAATCGCTTAGCATAGACAATATATTCGTTATTGCGCTGCTGTTCGGCTATTTCCACGTCCCGTCCCGCCTGCAGCATAAGGTCCTCTTTTGGGGTATTATCGGGGCGATCGTCTTGCGCGCGGCCTTCATATTTGCCGGCGTAGCTCTTCTTGAAAAGTTCCATTGGACCATTTACTTGTTCGGAGGCGTCCTGGTCTATACCGGCATAAAGATGATTACTGAGAAGGATAAGAAGATCGAGCCTGAAAAAAATCCCGTCGTGAAGCTCTTTCGAAAGATCTACCCGGTTACCGAATCCTATAGGGGCGACAAGTTCTTTGTCCGGGAAAACGGCAGGAAATACGCTACACCGCTTTTTATTGCTTTAATATTAATAGAATTCACCGACCTGGTATTCGCAGTGGACAGTATCCCGGCAATTTTGGCCATAACGCAGGACCAGTTTATAGTCTATACGTCGAATATATTCGCGATACTTGGCCTGCGTTCGCTTTACTTCGCTCTGGCGGACATCATAAACCGGTTTAAATACCTGTCCACCGGGTTAGCTGTTATATTGATGTTCGTGGGTACTAAAATGGTAATAGCGGACTTTTATAAGTTAAACACAGTCGTCTCGCTTGTCATTATTGTCCTGATATTAGCGGTTTCTACTATTATTTCAATGGTGAAAACGGGAAAGGAAAAGCCAAAACCGGAGGATTCCCCCCTAAATATCGATTAAGCTAAAAAAGCGACGTAAAAATTATAAATTAACTTTAAACCGGGTAAGCTACCATTTAATAAAAAGATAAGAATACTCGGTTCACTTCATAATCGTATCGGCCCGAAAAATAATTAAGATTTTTCGGGCTTAATATTTTGCGGTTCGGAAAACTCTCCTTATCTTTGAATCTCCTTGCAACGCGCAAGATGAAAAAGTTCTTTTAGCGGCCCTGGGAGCGGTCAGGCGGAAATCGGGAAGAAAAAAAAAGCGAGCCGCCGGAAAAAAAGATTTGGAAGTTTGGAAAAAGCTTCGTAATTTTGAGACCCTTTGCGAGACGCAAAACGGAAAAAGTTCTTTAGAAAAGTTTTTCAGCTTTGGAAGAGGCGAACGGAAAAAGAAA
>JBLNBN010000038.1:0-13597 GCA_050260015.1 Chloroflexota bacterium
AGTTCTTTGAATCGGTTTCGGAGGTTTCCGGCGGAGGCGCGCCGCAGGCGCGCGGCTTCACCGGGCACGAGCATATCCGGCAGTTTAATTTGATAAACATGAACGCGAGGCTCTACGACCCGCAGGTAGGGTGTTTCCTAAGCCCGGACAACTACATTACGGACCCGGAGAACCCACAGAGCTAAAACTCGCACAATAGATTTATTAATAAAGAACTCCATTCTTGGATTAAAGGAGAAAAATTCGGGATGTATGGTTTTCCAGTGCATTTTTATAATAACATAATAACTATTCCAAAATAATAATTGAAGTAAAATCCAATGAAGAAAAAAAATGTTAGAATATTATCCTTTATAGCAGGATTTATTATGTTCATCGGTCTAATATTTTTATTTACCATTATTGCATCAACTCCTGCGCCAACCATCGAGGATTGTCTGAAAAGAGCAAAGTTATCCTCTGTATATAATTATAAAGTTAAGGATACCACCATTATCTCAGCGATAGGTGATTATTTTGAATCGCACGAAATTATTATTTCTCGTAGCGACTACCGAAAACTGGATAGTGAGATAAGAGCTAAACCTTTTTTTATAGAATACGATTCTTTAGCTATACCAAAATTTGCTTATGGTTTAGACATAGATTGGTCTAAAACTACTGAATCAGCGTTTTCTCAAAAGGGAAAAACGTTCTATGATCGATTAGATCCTAAGCTAGGAGAAGTTATAAGAATATTATTAAAAGATGACTCGTTACTGATTGTCGAATATCAGAATTTGTAGTTGTATAAGATTTATTATCACGAACATAACAATGCTTTTGATTCGTTTAACATAAAATAATGTAAAACTGAAAAGCATAACGCATAATTGCATATTTAGGAGAATAGTTTATGAAAACTAAAAAGCTTATATTTGATATTCTAATAATCATATTAATAACTGTTATATTCCTTTCGCATGAAGGCAAAGCCCAAAATCCCCCTCCACTGCCCGTTCTGGGAGTTCAGTATGAATACGATTTAAACGGAAATAGGATTGAGAGGTCCTATACCATGGTCCTCATGAAGCGCGGCCTACCAAACGACTCCACCGAGGTCGAGGCGGCCCTCGGCGCGGAAAACAAAATTACCGTCGCGCCGAACCCCACGACGGGCATTTTGAAATTAGAAATAACGGGATGATTTTGATCTCCAGTCCCGCAGGGACGGCATTATTCGTAACCGTAAGCAAGCGAAGCGCAGCTTACGGAAAGGGTCTTCCAGAACGCATCCTGCGGCTTCGCCGTAGATAAGAAGGGAGGGGGATGGAGTGCGCTTCGCGTTACAAAGCTATAACCCCTCCGGGGTTAAGAAGAATTGAATTTGTTTATGCAAAGCGCCATTTACTCATTCAAAAGTTCCTTTGGATTCTTCCTCGCTGCGCTCGGAATGACCAGGTCTTTTATATTCAGAAGATTGCGCGATATTTTTATGAGTTATAGCCAGCAAACCGGCTAATATCGTTCCTATTTTCATTCTTTTTCGATAAATCAACTCTTTTTCCTTATTCATTTAGCTTTTTCTTATATTTGTAAGTTAAATTTGGACTAAGGATGAACGAACTTTCTTCGATTGAACTTATTAAGACAATTTTGGCTCCTGCGGTAATGATTTCCGCCTGCGGGCTTATCTTTCTTGCTTTAATTAACCGCTACCTGACTATTACTTTACGCATTCGCTCGCTAAACGAGGAGCGGCGCAAGATACTGCATACGGAAAGTTCCTCGGCAATAACGGACCTGGAATACATGGACGTCGTCCGGCTCCGCTCGATAGAGCTTCAGTTGAAGGACTTCATTTCGCGCGGCTCTATGCTGAAGAATTCGCTTACTCTAATAATCGTGAGCGTAATATTCGATATAGTCGCATCGCTTTCTATTGCCGTTAATCTCTTCGCGCCATCGTATTTCTCGCAGATGCTCCCGATGATAGTATTCCTGGTGGGAATGGGCTTCTTGCTGGTAGGGATAGTGATAGCTGCAGTGGAGATCAGGCGGTCGTTTAAGAATATAATAATAGAAGTTAAAGCCGAGGAATAGCACCCGGCCCTTTAAATAAAAAAAATCTGTTTTACAATACAAAACAAAGCGCTTTAAAAATGAATAGAATGAAACGCATATTAGTAACGGGCGCGATCGGCCAGATAGGCAGCGAACTAACGCTCGAGCTTCGTCGCCGCTACGGCGCGGAAAACGTCATCGCAACCGACCTGCGCAGCGCGGCTCCGGAAAAGATCGCGACGAGCGGTCCGTTCGAGTCGTTGAACGTATTGGACAAGGACGCAATCAAAGCGATGCTCAAACGCTACGATATCGACTCCGTATTCCACTTAGCTGCGATCCTCTCCGGCGTCGGCGAAAAAGACCCCGCGCTCTGCTGGAACGTCAACATCAACGGTTCGCTGAACATATTGAACTTAGGCGTTGAAATGGGCTTGAACCGCATAATCATACCCAGCTCGATGGCAGTATGGGGCGAAGGCATACCGAAAGAGAACGTGCCGCAGGACAGCGTGCTGAAGCCGACCTCGATGTACGGCGCGACGAAAGTCGCCGGCGAACGGCTCTGCGATTACTACGTACATAAGTACAAATTGGATTGCCGCGGACTTCGCTATCCTGGCATAATCTCGAACGAGACGCTTCCGGGCGGCGGCACGACCGACTACGCGGTAGAAATATTCTACGAAGCGGTCAAGCGACACAAATACAGCTGCTTCCTGACGGAGAACACGAAGCTCCCGATGATGTACATGCCGGATTGCATCAAGGCTACAATCGATCTTGCCGAAGCTGATTTCGCTAATTTGAAACATCACAGCGACTTTAACGTCGCGGCAATGAGCTTTACTCCGCGCGAACTTTCGGAAGCGATAAGGAAATACATGCCGGACTTCGAGATCTCGTACGCTCCGGACTTCCGTCAGGCTATCGCGGACAGCTGGCCGTGGTCGATAGACGATTCGGCGGCGCGCGCTGAATGGGGTTGGGCCCCGAGCTTTGACCTAGAGGCGATGACGCGGGACATGCTCGAAAAACTAACCGAGAAACATAATCTTGGTCTTATATAATTTCACCTAATAACAAACGACACTATGCAAGCGCTCGTCGTCCTGATATTTTTAACCGCGTACTTTGACGCGTTCCAGGTATTCGCTTTGAGCACAATGGGAATAACGATAAGTTTCCTGCTCCGCGGAGTATTTATACTTGGATTCTTAAAAAAGACTGTGTGGGACGGCGAGCGTTTGCAATTCAGCGCTTCCCCGCCGATAATGCTACTGGGAGCGTTTTTATTTGCAGCCGCGCTTTCCTCGTTAAATCCATTGATACAGACGTCGGCTCCAATGATAATCCAGTTCCACAAGACGTTTGCGCATTTAACTTACATTTCCGCCTTCGCGCTTATCTGCGGGATTTATCCAATTAAACCCATAACTTGGGAGCGAGTATTCAAAACTTGGCTCTTGATTTCCATAGTGGTAAATTCCTTTGCAATATATCAAATATTTGCAAGGATTTATGACTTACCCTTCGCGTGGATAACTTTCAGCAACGTATCCCTGATTTCCAGGCATTCTGGCGAACAAGCAACTGAATTAGGGCAGCTGAGCTTAAAATTTGGAAATTTCTACCGGGCGACTTCCTTCTTTTCGGAACCGTCAGCGCTTGCCGCTCATAATGTAACTATTTTCTTTATTATGTTGATGCCCAAGTTCCAGGGCAATGGATTTATATTTAAGAGCTCGAATTTGAACTGGACAATACTAATACTGTGCATTATAACTTTATTCCTTACATTCTCATTAACAGGGCTAATGGGGCTAGCGTTAGTTCTGTTTGTCGCAATTATGAGCCGATTGCATAAGGCGCTCAAGCCGATAATCTTTTGGTTTATAATCGGAGCCGCGATAATTGTCGTCGCCGATAGGATTGTTTATCCGTATTATAACATAAGCGTGCTGGAATTATTCTACGATAGAATCGCTGGAATAATTCAAGGCGGGAATAACTCGTCTATTGGCGGGGAATCCTTTTTTACGCGAGCTCATTCCGGATGGGTGGGAATTCAAATATGGCTATCAAGTCCGATTACCGGTTTTGGCTTAGGCTGCTTTTATTTATTCCCGGGCAACGACATAAAATTTCCGGATATTGGAATTGCCTCCTTATTGGCGGAAACTGGTATATTGGGAACTATAGCTTTTACTGCTTTCTTTCTTTCTTTGTTTTACTTTACTTATAAGTACACAGAGAAGGGCAATTCAAGGTTACCTATAGACAAAAGGGAGAAAAGGGTCGTCGGGGTAATAATTTACATTGTAGTAATACTTTTTCAGACGAACTTCATCACTTCCAACCAAATAGTAACGAGCGGAATGTGGATGCATATGGCTCCGATACTTTCGTTGCTGAATTACGCGTTATTTAAATCAGGTTATAAGAGGCGCGAATTACGATTAGTAAACGCGCCGCTAAAAGTGAGAGTCGAAAAAGCTCTCGCCGCCTTTAGAGCCTCGCGATAAGGTTCTTTGCCGCGCGTATACCGTCGGCCGCCGAGCTTACGATGCCGCCGCTGTAGCCCGAACCTTCCCCGACAATATATAAATTATCGAAGCCTGCTGCAGTACCGCTTTCGGAGCGCCGCGCGCGAACGGGGCTGCTTGTTTTGCTCTCGAGCCCGATCAGTACGCCCTCGTGGACGAAGCCGCGAATATTCTTATCAAAAGCTTTTAATCCTTCGCGCAACGTATTCAGGATTCTTTTTGGGAAGAAATCCCGGAAGTCTGCGCTTTCGACGCCGTGGCTATACGTGTTTTTGGGAATATAGGAGGATGGCTTCCCTTCGACGAAATCGGCGAGGCGAGCGGCGGGAGCAATAAAGGAACCGCGGTAGCTCCAGAATCTATTTTCGAGCGCCTCCAGCCAGTCCAGGGCTTCTGCGGCGCCGACTTCTTTACCAAGGAAATCGTTTAGGTTAAGAGAGGCGACTATCGCCGAATTGGCGTAAGGCGAATTGCGTTGATAGTAGCTCATGCCGTTAACGACGCAAACGCCCTCGCGAGGAGCGGCCTGCACGACCTTGCCGCCCGGGCACATGCAGAAAGAGTATACCGAGCCCCGCTCCCCGAGGCTTTGCGCAAGCTTATAATCCGCGGCCTTTAAACCCTCAATCTTTTCACGTCCCCAACGCGCCTTATTGATAAACGGCTGGGGATGCTCAACCCGCGAGCCGATCGCGAAGGGCTTTACGTCGAAGGTAATTCCCGAATCAATAAGCATGCGGAACGTGGAATAATCGGAGTGACCGGATGCGATAATATAATAATCAGATTCAATAAGTCCGGCGGTAGTCTCGAATCCCGCGACCTTCCCGTCTGCGCGCTTTAAGTCAATTAGCTTCGTTTCGAAAAGAATTTCGCCGCCAGCCGCGATAAAGCGTTCGCGAAGGAGGGTCGCAATCTTTCGGAGGTTGTCGCTGCCGACATGAGGGAGATTGAGATATGCAATTTCTTCCGGCGCGCCGCAGTCAAGGTAGGCTCGGAAGAAGAACTCGCGCTCAGCGTCGATATTCTTGGTCCGGGAGGTCAATTTCCCGTCGGAAAACGTGCCCGCTCCGCCCTCGCCGAAGGAGTAATTGCCGTTCGGGGTGAATTCCCCGGCGCTTTCAAATTTGTAAATATCTTTTGCGCGGGGCTCGACTTGCTTGCCCTGCTCGATTAGCCTGACCTTCAACCCGGCGAGCTGAAGATAGTACGCCGCGAAGAACCCGGCGGGGCCTGAGCCAACGACGGTAGCGGTAACGGGGCGCGAGGCTTTTTCGACGAGCGACTCGTGCGGGGGGAACTTATAATCCTGGGGAACGAATTCGATGCGGAGGACCCACTTTAGCTGCGGCTTATTGCGCGCGTCCAGGCTTTTGGAGACTATTACATGGCGCATCCCCTCGCGGGCGTATTTGCCCGGGAGCTTTCGTATTAAATCTTTTTCCTCGTAGCCTACGGGCATCGTAAGCTGAATTGCAGGATTGTCGGCCATAGCTTGCCTCCGTCGTTTAGAAATAATTCTTGTGCCAGAGCGCAAGCATTAAAAGCGAATATATCTCGTTGCCGTAATTGTTCTTTCCGGCGGCGTGGCGTTCGAATAGGTAATTGATATAGCTTTGTTCCAATACGCCGCTCTTCGTTAGTACGGAGCTCGTTATAGCGTCGTAGGCGTAGTCTTTCCACTGCGCGCGCAGCCATTCCTTAACAGGCGCCGCGAAGCCCATCTTTTTCCTGTAAATGATCTCGTCCGGCAACAATCCCTCGACGGCTTTTTTCAATAGATATTTCGGAGTCTTGCCGTCGGGCAGCTTTTGCCGCTCGGAGAGCGACATAGTGAACTCGACGAAGCGGTGGTCGAGGAACGGTACGCGAGCCTCGATGGAATGGGCCATAGTCATTTTGTCGACGCGCATAAGTAGAAGTTCGGCGAGTCGCTGTTTTAATTCAATATATAGAATTCTCTGCAGGAAGTCCGCATCAGGCTTTTGGGCGAGCGCTTCCGCATGTATCTCTTCCGCGTAGGCGGCAGGTATGCCTAATAGATGATGATAATTTCTGCCTAACAGCTTGCTCTGCGCGGCCGGCGGTATAATCGAGACGCCGCTCCAATATAGTTGCTCGCCGCGCGCGCCGCGCCTTAAGTAATCGAGCGCGAGGTGCTGTCCGCTCGCTGAAATAATAGGCTTCGCCCCCGCGTAAGCGAGGGACCTTAGCGGCTTCGGTAGAGCCGAGAATTTCTTGAAGTATTTATTATTGAAATTGATGTCGCGGAGCATCCACTTATAGCCGGCGAATTGCTCGTCGCTGCCCTCGCCTACCTGCACGACGATCGTTCCGCTGTCGCGCGTTAGCTTGCTTAAGAAATAGAGCGGTATGCAGACGGGGTCGGCGTTCGGCTCGTCCTCGTGCCAGGGAAGAGTTTCCAGGACGTCGAACGCCTGGCGTTCTTCGATAAGTATCTCTTTGTGATTCGTTTTAAAGAGATTGGCTATCTTGCGCGCGTATTCTAATTCATTATACTTCTCAAGTTCCTTGAATCCTACTGTAAACGTATCGACGGGGCGGGTCATCAGCTCGCTCATTAGCGCTACGTTGACGCTGGAATCTATTCCGCCGGAGAGAAATACGCCGAAGGGCACGTCGCTCATCATGCGATCCTTAATGGATTGCCGGAGCAGGGTTAGGATGCGTTCGAATATTTCCTTCTCAGTTAATTGGGAGTTGTCGAGTTCGGGATTTATCGGGCTCCAGAAGCTCTTGATCTTTAAGTCGCCGTTCGAATTTAGCCTTAAGTAGGAGCCTGCCGGCATTTTCTTAACGCCCTCGAAGAGAGTGGCCGCGCGGCTGGACATGCCATAATTCAAATAATTGGGCAGTTCGGCGAAATTCATTTTTGCCGAAACCGAAGGGTGCTTTAGTATCGACTTTATCTCGGAGCCGAAGATAAACCGCCCGCCCTCGTAATGGTAATAAAACGGTTTGATACCGATGCGGTCGCGCGCGGCGAAGAGTTCTTTCTTTCGCTCGTCCCATAAAGCGAAGGACCACATGCCGAGCAGCTTATCGAGTATCTTTTCTCCCCATTCTATGTAGCCGTTTAGTATCGTCTCGGTGTCGGTTTTGGAATGGTATTCATAGCCGAGCTTTATCAGTTCCTCGCGGATGGACGTATGGTTGTATATCTCGCCGTTGAAGACTATAGTATATCTTCCGTCGGCCGTGCGCATGGGCTGATTGCCAGCGGGACTAAGATCGATAATAGCAAGTCGGCAGAACCCCAGCCCGCAATCCCCGCGCTCGCTAGTAAAGCGGCCGTGGGAGTCTGGGCCGCGGTGATGAATCACATCCGTCATCGGCCTCAGGTAGTTCTCGGCCGTTTGCTTGTCGGAGTTAAAATCGACTAATCCCGTTATGCCGCACATACTTTAGTCCTCGATTCTGGAATGGGCGACGCAGGTATTAATTAGTTCGATCATTTCACGAACGGCCCTGTCCAGCCCGACGAATTGCGCGCGCGCGATCACGGAGTGGCCTATGGAGAGCTCCCCTATCTCGTAAATCGAGCAAACCGGCTTCGTATTCATATAGTTCAGCCCGTGCCCAGCGGCAACTTTTAGTCCATGCTGCGCCGCGAATTCAGCGCCTCGGGCAATCTTCGAGAAATGCAGATCTAATTCCGCCTTGCCGCGGGCGTTTGCGTAGGCCCCGGTGTGGAGCTCGACCATATCCGCGCCGCAGGCTTTGGAAGCGGCTATCTGGCGTTCGTCCGGCTCGACGAAGAGCGAAACCTCTATACCCTTCTCGTGCATCTTGTAGCAAAGTTCCTTTATCGAACCCTGGACGGCGGCGACGTCTAGCCCGCCCTCGGTAGTGAGTTCCTGTCTCTTTTCGGGAACGATGGTTACGAGGTCGGGCAGCGTTTCAAGGGCTATGCCGATAATTTCTTCGTTGGCGGCCATTTCGAGATCTAATTTAGTTTGAACGACTTCGCGCAGCATGCGCAGGTCGCGGTCGTTTATGTGGCGCCGGTCCTCGCGGAGGTGGGCGACAATGCCCGACGCCCCGGCCAGCTCGGCGACTATCGCGGCCGCTACGGGGTCGGGTTCCTTGCCTCCGCGGGCGTTTCGTACGGTGGCGATGTGATCGATATTTACGTTTAACGTTATCATAATTTACAGTTTATTCAGTTTGATTATTACAAAGTTAAGAAAATATTGGTTATTTTGAGTTTGGCGGTAAGTCGTTCCGGCGGTTAACAATTTTTAACTTGTCGGCAATCGGATTTATGCCTTTAGGAAGATAAATTATTTTGACGCAAAATTCTATTGCAGTTACCTTTTTCGAATTGATCGCTCTTACTAATGAGGGTCACAAAACGATAGGGAAAAATGTCTAAGCAAGACGAATTTATGAAGCTCTTTTCGCCGGTTAAGCAGAACTTTTGGAGGTACTGCATGAGCCTGGAGCGAAACAGCCAATCGGCGAAGGACCTGTTCCAGAGCACGATTGAAAGGGTCTACGGAAAGTTCGAATCCGTACGGAGCCGCGCGGCCTTCCTGAGCTACCTGTTTACGACGGCCTGGAGGCTGCACAAGCAGGACCAAGTCAAGAATTCGCGCTTCGTCTCCATCGAGGACATGGCCGGATTCGACGCACGGGACCCGCGCGAAGCCGATTCGGCGGCGGACGTCGAAACGCTCTACGCGGCTATGAAGCTGCTGCCGGAGGAACAGAGGCAGTGCATTATGCTCTTCGAAATCGTAGGCTTCTCGCAAAAGGAAGTATGCGAGATACTCAACATAACGCCCGGCGCGTTGAAGATGCGACTAAAGCGAGGCAAGGACAAGCTCCGCGAGATACTACGCGAAGACGAACCCAAGAGCGAACTTTTCCCAATCAGAATCGGAATGGAGAACTAAAATGAAAAAGCTTGACGAAATAATTGAATTAGCAAAAAACGAACCTATACCCGAAGTTCCCTTCTCGGACGAGGAGCTCCTGACAATGCTGGAAGGGCCTGCGCAGTCGGGTATGGATTCAACCTCTTTCATATCAAAAATTCCTAAAGGAGCATTAATTATGATTTCCGGTATTATTTCTCTTACCGCTCTTTTGCTGCTGACAAACCCGCAGCAGAGCCCCGAACAACCAAGACTCCCGGATAAAGAAATATTCGATCCGGTCGCGGCCTCGAAGCTCTCGAATCAAAAAGATACGCCCAATAACCAACTGCAAAAGCATCAGTTGGACGAAAATGGGACGAGAGCATATTCCCTGCTCGATTCCGAAACCAAAGATAAATCCGCGGAGTTTCCGCAGGCGAAGATCGACGACGTCGCCGCCAATACGCCCCACCCCTCCAGCACAGGCTCTGCGAGCGCATCCGCTTCGGCGACGACAAACATAACTGTTACGAAAACGATTGCCGGGATAGCCGCGCTCGAGCTAACCGAAGAAGAACTCAAGGCCCTGGATATATTTAGGGAGGGAGACACGTATAAATATCCTCTGGATATACTACCGCTGAAGAAAAAGGACCTTCCGCCGACTATGAATCCGCGTTTAGTGGAAAGGCAACCTCGCTTTCAGCTATTTGAAAACAACTCTCGCCAGCCGGTTAAGATTGACTCTACGCTTCCGCCGGACTGGAAGCCGGAGAACGCGATAACTACTTTAAGAATAAACGTCGATACGACCGAAGGGGCGGCAACTTTCAATATGCCGGATTCGGACGCGAATTTGTCCGAGGAGATGAAAAAGTTCACCAATGACCTCAAAATATTGGGAGAAGAGCTTCGCAAAGAGTTGAAAAGCAGGAAGAATTTCTCGCTTCTTCCTGATTCGATCCTAAGGAATTCGCAAATTCACTTTAATGTGGAGGAGTTGAAAAAGTCATTAAGAATGGCTGACAGCGCAAATCCCAATTTGGGCGAGGATATGAGTCTCGATTCGCTCGACGAAGTAATAAGACAAGCCCTGGAGATGATAAACAAAAACATCGACATAAAGATAGATTCGAACTCATTAGACATAATGATAGACCACAATACGTTTAAAGTGCTCTCCCCGGAATTGGGCGGCAGCAATACGATAGAAATGCGCAGCCTGATTTTCGACGAAACGATGGAGGAAGGCAAGGCGTGGCGCGAATGGGATAAACTGTCGCTGCGCAAGGACGGCATGACGCGAACCTTCCCGAACGCTGACAGAATAATGATAGACGTCGAAAACTCCTGCGCCCCGTTCATGGTCGCCACTTCGGTTAGCGACGCAGTACAGCATACAGACGGCTCCTTTGGAATGAAGCGCTACACGATTTCGTACCTGAACGGGAACTCGCCCGATCTAGTTGGAACGAAAGATATACCGATGGGCGACGTGGCCGCGTTCCTCAGCAAGTCGGGAATTAAGATAGTACCAATTAGAATTAAGTTGGGAGACCGCACGACAACCGACAGCTCGAAAATGCTCTATGCCGACGCCGACCTCTGGTACGTAGTCGATAAGAAATTCGTCGAGAAGCTGCCCGAACGCTACCGCGAACCGCTAATGAAGGAATTGGAGATAGCGGATTTAGTCGGAGAGGGATCCATCGCTCCGCAAGAGGCCTGCGATCGTCTCGAAGGCGTGAAATCCTACCTCGACATCTGCCGCGCGGGATCGGCCAACATAAAGGACGTAAAGGCGTACCCGCAACCCGTTAGCTCCGGCGCGCTCAACGTCGAATTCAATCTCGCGGCAAACGAAACCGTGCGCGCCGAGCTCTACTCGATCGACGGAAATTACATAGCGACGCTCGCGCAGCCCACGCCGATGAAGGCCGGCAAGCAAATAATGCAGACGAATATCCGCGGCGTCGAGAACGGGGTTTACCTGCTCGCGCTAAAGACCGAACTCGGCGAGGAAGTCGTTACGAAAGTGATCGTAAACAAATAAATCCCTATACATAGATCCAACTGAGTAAGACAAAAAAGGGCGGCCTTCGAAAGGAGGGCGCCTTTTTTTATTTGGTTATCGCATTAGAGGCATGGAATTCGAAAATATTTCCTAAAATGTGTGATCTTTAGGGAAATGACGAACAAGCGCTTGATATATCATGGCTTGGTTCTCTCCCCTGTGGGGAGAGTTAGAGTGGGGGTTATTGTTAATATCCTTTAAAATAGAATACTTATATAATCGAATACCACAAAAAAGGATATGGAAATGATTCCTCGTTACGACAGTAACTTAAACGAAAATGCGCGTTATTTGCGCAATCATTCCACGCGGGCGGAACGGATCGTTTGGGGCTTTATAAGAAAGAAACAAATGTTCGGGTACGGTTTTTACCGACAAAAGCCGATCGGACAATATATTGCTGATTTTTACTGCAAGGAATTGGATCTGCTTATAGAGGTTGACGGCATATCGCATAATTCTAGCGAGGCGCAGGCAAAAGACCGGGAGAAGGACGCATATTACACGTCTCTTGGTATGAAGGTATTCCGTATAACTGATGAAGAAGTATTAGGGAATGGGAACTTAGCGGAGCAAAAGCTAAGGGAGTTCATCCAAAACATGGAAAAAGGATATAGAATTACACCCCCTCTCTAACTCTCCCCGGCGGGGAGAGGACCAAGCCTTCAATTACCAAAAGTTTAGTTCGTTATTCCCAAAAGTTAATTTCATGAATTTACATTTGATACATAATTCTAATATTCCAAATTTTAGCCTTAAGTTATTTTACCAGTATCATACCTTATTTAATCAACAAAGTTATTCCCCCAGGGGGGAAGGAACCATTTTGTGAATTTACAAGCTCTTAGTGCGTCATTCGCAAGCATTGATTCATGCGGTGCGCCTTATCAATGATAAATAATAAACAAAAAACTCCGCCCTGATACAGAGCGGAGTTCCCCTTTTTCCAAATCCAAAAAACTTAGAATTGCTTTAAAACGCGGACGTCGTTCTCGTAGAGCATACGGATGTCCGGTATGCCCGTTGTGAGCAGCGTAACGCGCTCGATGCCGAAGCCGAAAGCGAAGCCGCTATAGACTTCCGGGTCGATGCCTCCCTCGCGAAGCACGTTCGGATGGACCATGCCGCAGCCAGCGATCTCGAGCCAGCCCTGGTACTTGCATATACGGCAGCCCTTGCCGCCGCAGAGGTAGCAGCTGATATCGACTTCCGCGCTCGGCTCCGTGAACGGGAAGAAGGACGGGCGGAAGCGGAATTTCGAATCCTCGCCGTACATCTTCTTGGCGAAGCGGATGATCGTCGCTTTTAGCTCGGCGAAGGATACGTTCTTATCTATATAGAGTCCCTCTATCTGGTGGAACTCGGCGAGCGCGCGGGCGCTTATCGCTTCGTTGCGGTAGACGCGGCCGGGCATTATGGCGCGTATCGGCGGCTTCATCGCCTGCATTACGCGAACCTGCACGGGAGAGGTATGCGTGCGCAGCAAGGTCTCGTCGCCCTGCTTAATAAAGAAGGTGTCCTGCATATCGCGCGCGGGGTGGTCCGGCGGGAAGTTGAGCGCGTCGAAGTTGTGGTAGCCGTCCTCGACGTCGGGGCCTTCCGCGACGACGAAACCCATCTCGCGGAAGATATCGACCATCTTGTCGAGCGTCTGCATGACGGGATGGAGGCTCCCCTCGAAATGTTTGCGTCCGGGCAGCGTCAGGTCTATCGTCGGCGAAGTGGCTTCCGAGGCCTCGAATTTCTCTTTCAGCTCGGCGTAGGCGCCTTCGGCGAACTTGCGCAATATATTCAAGTCCTTTCCGAGTATCGGTTTTTCCGCCGGCGGAGCTTCCTTAAGCCTGTCGAAGAGGGCCTGCACGGCTCCCTTCTTAACCAAGTACTTTAAGCGGAAGCTCTCGAGCTCTTCCTGCGAATTTATATTTTTCAGCGCCTCTTCGAGTTCGGCCCTTAAGTTTTGCACGTCTTGCGTCATAATCTTCCCTTCTAAAGAAAACTAACCTGCAACATAAACTGTCGCAATCTTACAAATTTAAGAAAGAATTTGATGA
>JBLNBN010000039.1:0-267381 GCA_050260015.1 Chloroflexota bacterium
AACTGGGCGCCCATTTTTGCCGGCGTCATAATAAAATCCGCAGCGCCGGCTGAGATAACGCTACGCGGCATAGCGTCGAATTTCGAGCTTGTCGAGTCCTGAACGAAAATTACTCCGCCGGCGCCTTTAATAGCGCGGCAGCCTGCGGCGCCGTCTTCGCCCGTTCCCGAAAGAATTACTCCAATCGCGCGTTCGCCGTAATCGTCGGCGAGCGCGCGGAAGAACTCGTCGACGGGGAACTCTTGCTGCAAGGGTTCGTTATCATCCTCCAGCCGGAACCTGCCGTCCCTAATAGTCATTATCCGCGACGGCGGCGACAAGTAAATCGTATTCGGCTCCGCTTCGAGCCCTTCGGTCGCTACTATTGCAGGCATGCGCGCATGCTTGGCGAAAAGGTCAATCAATAAATTCTTGTAATCGGAGGCGAGGCGATGAATGACGACGAAAGCGAGCCCAGTGTCCCCGCCGACGAATTTGAAAAAGCTTTCGAGAGCTTCCAGCCCGCCCGCCGAGGCGCCAATGCCGACTACGCCCGCTCGGAATCTACTGGGATTTCCGCCGCTTCCTCCCCTTGGCTCCGGGTCCGGGAGGACCGAAGGATAATATTGGATGCGCCCCCCGGCAGGGAAGTCTGCCCGGCTCGGCGTCTCCGCGCAGCTTGGGCTCCTTTCGGTACTATTTAAAGCGGGGTCGATACCTTTTTCCGGTTCGATTGGCTCGGGTTCGGCTATACCCTCTATATATCTGTATTTTTTGAATTTTATATTCATCTTGAACGCTTGCGCAAAGAGCTTTCGCTCGATTTATCAATCTTAATGCGCGACAAAATTTTAATAAATTTCCGGGATCCAATTCACTTCCTCGAGCGGCGGACGCATATAGGTTTGGTCTTTCTTCCTTGGAGGCAGTTCGATTAGCGGAGGCGTTACGTCTTCGTAAGGTATCGAGGAGAGCAGATGCGCTATGCAATTGAGCCGCGCTTTCCTCTTGTCGTCGCTTAATACGCAGAACCAGGGGGATTGACGCGTGTCCGTATAGCGGAACATTTCGTCCTTCGCCCGGGAATAATCGTCCCATTTCTGCCATGAGGCTATGTCAATCGGCGAGAGCTTCCAACGCTTTAGAGGGTTACGCGCTCGCTCTAGGAATCTCTCCTCCTGTTCTCCTTCGCTAACGCTGATCCAGTACTTAAGTAATATAATGCCGCTCCGGACGAGCATTTGCTCGAAGAGAGGGCAGGAGCGTAAAAATTCTTCGTATTCTTCTTCCGTGCAGTAACCCATTACTCGCTCGACCCCGGCCCGGTTGTACCAGCTGCGGTCGAATATTACTATCTCGCCCGCAGAGGGGAGCTTTTCTACGTAGCGCTGGAAGTACCACTGGGTTCGTTCGCGGTCGTTCGGCTTATCGAGCGCCACCACCCGCGCGCCCCTGGGATTTAGCGGCTCGTGGATAGTCTTAATCAAGCCGCCCTTGCCGGCCGCGTCGCGACCTTCGAATAAAACGACTATGCGCAAGCCTTTGGCCTTCACCCAATACTGCAGCTTGACGAGCTCCATGTGCAGCCTCGCCAATTCGGCTTCGTAGTACTTTTTGGCAATTTTGCCTTCTTCGTTAAATTTTTTCTCGGCCTGCGCCGGCATTTTAGGTGTTTTATTATCCATAGGTGCGACTAATTTTATTAGTATGGTAATTTAACAATTATTTAAGACACTGCAAAACGACCCCGCGCGCAATACTGCCGTGCCTTTTAATAAACAGGTCTATTTCGCTTCTACGGGCTTTTTTTCTTTTAATAGTTTTAATAAAGGGTCGATATGTTTTATAAGGGCAACAAAGCATATAGTCGCATAAAGCCAGCGAAAGCCCATCATATCCTTAAACGACATCGTTTGGGTGAGATAAATAATTTTATCGGGCGCGCTGAAGAGCAGTAGCGGGGACGTCGCGAGGGCAGTTACGTTCGCCACATGCACGTTTTTCTTGATCACGTACCAGCCCGTAACCCACATTAGGAGCCAAAGCCCGACGGGAAAAACGCTTATGGTCGCCAATGCCCCGGCCGCGGGGGAAAGTCCGCGCCCGCCGCGGAATTTCAGGAATGGATTGAAGTTGTGCCCGAGCACGACGAAAACGGCCGCAAGCGCGGCGACCGTAAAGTTCTCATACGTTAGCCATCGCGCGAATCCGACGGCCAGGACGCCCTTAAGGAAATCGACTAAGAAGACGACCAGCGAGATCCAGAGCTTCCCGGTGACGTCGTAACTGTTGCGCGCCCCGGAACTGCCCGTCCCGGAAGACATTAAATCGATCCCGGCCGAGCGTCGCACAAGCCATACCCCCGTTGGGATAGCGCCCGCGAAGTAAGCCGCGGCCATTGCGGAAATATAATACCAAGTCATTTGTTATCTCGAACTGACGTTCAGTAGTTTAATTTGGATAAACGAAAGAACGAGCAAAATAATGAATAGAACCCATGCCGCCGCCGAAGCGTAACCAATCATGTCCGTTTTTTCAAAAGCGTTTACGAAGACGTAGTAAACGAGGGTCGTAGTGGAGCCGAGCGGCCCGCCCTTCGTCATAACGAATACCTCGACGAAGATCTGGAAGCTCTTTATCGTGTTGATAACAAGCACGAACAGCAGCGTAGGCTTTAGCATCGGAAGCGTTATGCGGAAGAAACGCTGCCAGGCGTTCGCCCCGGCCAGGCTCGCCGAATCGTAGAGCGTTCGCGGGATAGTCTGCATGCCCGCAAGAAATAGCGCCATATAGTAACCCGCCGACATCCAGACGTCCATCGCCATTATCGAGGGAAGGGCCGTGCCGGTCTCGAGCAGGAACCCGCGCTCGGAGCCTGCGAAGCCGAGAGTTTTAAGGATCAAATTGACGTAGCCCTCGCGAGCGTATAGGTTCGTAAATATTAGCGCGATGACGACTATCGACGTAACCGAAGGCGTAAAGTACGAAGCCCGGAAGAAATCCTTGAACTTTGTAGTAGAGCTGTCCAATAGCGCCGCCAGCGCGAGCGCGACGGCGGTAGTTATAGGCACCGTCCCAATCGTAAAAATGGAAGTCACCTTTAGCGCGTTCCAAAACGCGGAGTCGCTCATCAGGTTAATATAGTTCTTGAACCCGATAAAAGTAGCTTCGCCCGAGAGCGAGCCGTATTTCGTCAGGCTCAGGTAGCCGGCGTAAATTAGCGGGTAAAGCCAGAAGACCGAAAAAGTGACGATCCAGGGCGCCAGCATGTTCAAAGTATAAATCGATTCGCGCGTTTTTCGTTTCATTGCGCGCGAGCCTCGGAGAGCTTAGCCAGCCGCGCGTACAGCGCTTCGAGCGGAAGCCCCACTATATTATAGTAGCATCCCTCGATCCGGTTTACGAAGACGGCTCCGAAGTCGTCCTGGATGCCGTAAGCGCCGGCTTTGTCCATGGGGCTTCCCCCTGCGACGTAGAGCTTTATTTCCTCCGCGGTTAGCTCGCGGAACGTGACGAGAGTCTCGCGGTAATCGGTCGTTTCCACGCCGTCGTCGATAACGGCAATCCCGGTGATGACGGTATGCGTTTTCCCGGAGAGCTTGCCGAGCATTTCGCGCGCTTCGGTTTCGTGTTCGGGCTTGCCGAGCAGCTCGCCGTTCAGTAAAACGATAGTGTCCGCGCCAATGATAATATGGCTCGGCTTGCGAAGGGAAATTTCGCGCGCCTTTTCGAGCGCGAGCCGCATGGCGTAATCGGCATGCGTTTCGCCGCCGTCGTACGGAGCTTCGTGCACGCCCGAGGGCAAGACTTCGAACTCCAGGCCGATTTGTTCCAAAAGCTTCTTTCGTCGCGGAGATTGCGAAGCGAGCGCGACGGGTTTATTTAAGCGTATCAGATCTGCCAGTTTTATCATTTATTTTGGATTTTTTGTCAAAGATATTATTTAATGTTGCAAAATTACTATATAGGATTTAATTTGTAACAATTTTAGTTGTCACTCGTTGAAACATGCGCGCATTATTTTTAATTTTAACCATATCAATTATTTCCGCCTTAGTCGATCCTAACGCGTCGCAGGCTCAAGCGTTTCGTTGGACCGAGCCGGAGAACGCCCGTGCGATGAACGGCCCGAACGACGATTTCGCCCCTTCCTGGAACGCCTATGAGGGACTGCTTTACTTTAATTCAACCGCTACGGGCGCTTCGCAATTCTATGCGTATTCGCCTAAGGAAGGCGGCGCGCCAAAGCTCGTTCGCGGCGCGCTCAACGAACCCGGGAAGAACCGCTCATATATAGTTTTTACCGGCGAATCGGAAGCCTACCTTACTTCGTTTATGCTTTACCCCGACAGATCTTACCAGAATATATTTAAAACGAAGAAAGTAAAATCTAAGTGGACGGAACCCTACCCGGCCGATAGTCTCGGGGGAGCGTTCTTCTGCTCCCAGGTAACTTTTTCGCCCTCCAGGCGCTTCGCAATTTTTGTTACGAACCGCGCCTCCAGGGGTAAGGATACCGACCTATGGACGGCGGTTCGGCAGCCGAACGGCAGCTGGGGCGCGCTTATAGCCCTCGACGAGCTCAACTCGGAGGGTAGCGAGATAACTCCCTTCCTGCTTGGCGAGGACACTCTCTTTTTCGCCTCGGACGGGTTCGAGGGGCCGGGAGCTTTCGATATATATTACTCCATTCGCGAAGGCAACTCGTGGGGAAGGCCGAGGCTTGCCGAAGGCCTCAACACGGCGTTCGACGAGAGCGACCTGGTCTTTGCCGGGGATACCCTGGCTTACTTTGCGTCCAACCGTCCCGGAAGCCAGGGCGGATTGGATATTTATTCGTCGACGAGAGCCCTTGAACGCGAGGCGCCAGTTACGGCGCGCGCTATAGATAGGCTGGAAATTCAAACCTCCTCGCTTTCCGCGGAGATCCGGATACAAGAAAAGCCGTTCATTAAGCCGTTCGTCAAAGAGGGGAGCGATTCCCTGCTTGCAGCGGCCGCGCGGCCTGGGGAGAACGTAGTCGGAACTTCCAGGACTATGAGCGTTAATCCGCCGAAGCTGGAAGTTTCCCTGGGAGCAATTGGAGGCGAGGCCTCCGCATGGAGATTTGAGGCTCGCACGGACGCGGGCGATTTAATAGATGCCGCTTCGGGCGAGAGCCTACCCGCAAGCGTATTATTTGACCTCGACTCCGCCGCGGATAAATTGGTGAGGACCTCGTTCATCGCGTTAAAGCTGATCGCAAGGACCGCCTCCGGGGAAGAAGCTACGGAGGAAATTACGCTCGACGCGCGACGATCGACCGAGAAGGGCGGGCTGTTTGAATTAGGAAACGGCGCTCTCCGCGCGCGCCTGGAAATTTACCCGCAGGGAATGACCGACCAGGAAGTAGCTCGGTACCTTGCGTCCGTACTCGCCGCGCTGGACTCCGCGCCTGCTCGCGCTAACGTTAGCGGCGGCTCTAAGGCCGAAACGGGAGCGATAAAGAAAGCGCTCGAAGCGATTGCGCCGAAAATACGCGTTCGCGCAGCCTCCGCGCATGGCGTCGGGAATACGCCTATCGTTTTGGAGTTTGAATTAGACGCCCGATGATACTATCTTAAAAAGACCTACCTTGTAACTTTCAATTTTAGTTGATTAATCTCCAAGGCAAGCTTATCGGGCGGGAGCGCAAGCCCCGTATTCGTGGCGTTCTCGTCTATAATAACCCTGCTGCCCGGAGCGAGCGGTCGAAACTTACTAAGGTTGGCCGCGTGCGCAAAAAAGACGGCGAGGGTCGGCACGTCGAAGGCGGAGGCTATATGCACGGGAGCCGTGTCGGGAGTTACGATAGCGGCGCACCTCGATACGATCGCTATAACGTCCTCAAGCCCCCTTGCGGGGTAAACGGCGGCGCGCCCGGCGCCGAGCGCCGAAGCTATTTCCAACGCGACTGCGGCGTCCCGCGGCATTGCGCCGATAGCGTAGAAACAATCGCCCTTCGCCGACCCCAAGGCCTCGATCCATGTTCGGCCCGGGAGCATCCTTGAGGCGCTGGATGCGGATATGTTAACGTAAACTGCCTTGCCGCCCCTTCCCGAAAGAAAGTTCTCCGCGAATAGTAAAGAATCCTGCGAGGGGTAGAGCCTCGGGCGGTCGCGCTCGGGCTTTAGGTCTATACCGAGCGGGGCGAGCGCGTTGGAGAGCCGCTCGACGTAGTGCAACTCGCGGTTTGCGACGTCGCTTGGGACGACGTAATCGAATGGATTCCGAAGCCCTCGCGAAGCCCGTCCCCATTCGGATTTCGGACGCCCGTCCCGACCGATCTTATAATTCGCCCGGGCAAGCCTTGCCAGCAAGTTGCTCTCGCGGGAGAAATGATCCTTCGGATCGATCCAAAAGTCGTAACGCTCGCGGCGAAGCTTGCGTACGAACGAAACAAATCCGGTCGGAGACTTATCGTAAACGATTACCCGGTCTACGTTCGGGTTCCCCTTAAGCGCCGCCGCGTTATGCCGGCTTGCAACGATATGTATCCCCGGCTCGGGGCGGATCCGCTTGATCGCCGGGAGCCCGGCCGTGAGCAGTATCATGTCGCCGATCCTGCCAAGCTGCGCTAAAGCTATTTTCATCTCTGTTTCTACCTGAATTTATCCGGCTTCGTGTGCATTTGGAAATAAAAAAATCCGCGGCGCGCGAAAGAATTTCTCTTTTGACGAGGCCGCGGATTCTAAATTAATCAATTAAAGGAAAAAATTACGAAGCGAGCTCGATATAAGTCGGGCCGACGTACCGCTTCCCTTTAGCCGCTTTTTGCGCAGGTGGAGGTGAATCGGGATCGACCTTGTCGTTGCTCGAGAGGATGATCCTCGAAATATCGATCCCCTGGGAAACGAAGTAATCTCGCAGGGCCGCGCCGCGCTCCTCGGAAATCGTCGCGTTCTTCGTCGCGTCGTCGTTGTTGTCCGGGTAGGTGACTATCTTAAACTTAACGGTGGGGTTAAGCTTTAGGGCCGCGATTATTTCGGCGAGAATACCGTCCGATCCCTGGCGAAGCTTCGACTTATTTAGCTCGAACGGCGGCACCGGCATCTTTATTCTCAGGCCGGCCTTCTTGGGCGTTATCATGAAGTCGTGCGAGTATTCTATGTACTTTTCAGTGTTAGGCACGTTGATTTCAATATTTTCCTTGAGGTATTCCAGGTCCGCGATCCTAACGAAGTACTTTTCGCCCGGGCGAAGACCGGTAAAGAAATAGTACCCGTCGACGGAGTTGCTTTTCGCGCGGTTTACTTTCTTGTTGTCCTTATCGTACATTTCAAGATTCACCCCGAGCGGCTTGCGAGTAACTTTGTCTATAACGCTGCCGGTAAGGGAGACAACAACTTTCGAGCGCGCCTGGGCGTTGGAATCGTAAGCTGAGGCGACGAACAACAGCGCGAGAAGCGCGATTTTTAACTGCTTTTTCATATCTTTATTTTTCCTTCCTTATTTCTTGCTTTTCTTGGTTTTTTTCGTAGCAGCGGGTTTCGTCGCTTCTTCTTTTTTTGTTAGAAGTCTAACCGTGCCGTCGGCGCAGCCTAGCGTGATAATGCTGGCGTCGCTGACGAGATCCACAGACCAAACTTCCACGCCTGTATCGAAACTCATTAATTCGCGTCCGGTGGGAACGTCCCAAAGCTTAACCGTCTTATCGAGCGAAGCGGAAACGAGGCGGCGGTTGTCCTCGGCGAATGATATGTCCTGCACGAGCTCGTTATGCGCCTTTATCTTGCGTTGGAGCGTCCAGTCCTCGGTCGACCAGATATAGATGTTGCCGGCCTGGTCGCTCGAGGCCAGGAGCTGGCTGTCGAAGCTGAAGAGTACGGTAAGCACGGGCGCCGGGTGGCCGGTTAGCGTGATGATCGGGTCTTTCGAAGTCAGGTCCGTCGACCAGATTTTAATTGTCTTATCGTCGCTGCAGGAGGCGAGGTACTTGCCGTCGTAGCTGTAGGCTACGTTGTTGGTCGGCTCCGTGTGGCCGCGCAACGTCTTAATTTCCGTGCCGAGCTTGACGTCCCAGAGCTTTACCGTCTTGTCGAAGCTTGTCGAAGCGACGAGCGAGCTCTCCTTGTCCTGGCTAAAGTAAACGCCGATAACCTGGTCGGTATGCCCGGCGAGCGTCTTGACGAGCTTGCCGCTCTCGACGTCCCATATCTTTACCGTCATGTCGCCGCTGCCGGAGGCCAAAAGCTTATCGTTCCCGGAAAAGGAGATGTTGTTGACTTGCCCCATGTGCCCTGTGAGAGTATGTAATTCTTTTCCGGAAGGAAGGGACCAGATCTTAATAGTTTCGTCCAGGCTGCAACTTGCGAACTTCGTATTGTCCCAGTTGACGAAAACGCCGAGAACTTCGTCGGAGTGCCGGCCTATGGTCTTCATCTCGTAATCGGTCGCGGCCGATCCGGCAAAGAGCGCGCCCACGCTGAAGAGAGCCGCAAAAGCGAGCGCTCCGAGGTTAACTAATTTGTTCATGTAGAAATACCTTGATTATATTAAAATGAATTAGCGCCTAACGAACAAGCTTCGGAAACGGATTAAATTTCAATCGTTTCGCCCACTTCCATAATTTTTGTTGGGATGCCGAGAGTCGCCACGAGCTGCGCGAACGCGTGCGGATCGGCTTCTATCAATGGGAACGTATTGTAATGCATCGGTATGGCCAGCTTCGGATTTACGAATTCAACCGCCTTCGCCGCGTCGGAAACGTCCATCGTGAAGTTGTCCCCGATGGGGCACATCATAACGTCTATCGGGTTGAGCTCGCCGATGAGCTTCATGTCGAGGAAGAGACCGGTGTCGCCCGTGTGGTAGACCGTCTTGCCGCCCATAGTAATGACCATGCCGGCCGGCTCGCCCATATACCTTCCGTCGGGGGTGGAGGATCCGTGGTGCGCGATGGTAAACTTCAAGCGACCGAAGTCGAAGTTGCGCCCGCCGCCGATATGCATCGGCGCCGCTTCTAATCCTTTGCTTGCAGCGTAAATGGCTAATTCGTTTACCGCGATAATTGTGGCGCCGGAGCGTTCGGCTAATTCGAATGCGTCTCCAAGATGATCGCCGTGCGCGTGCGAAAGCGCTATATAGTCCGGCGTGAGTTCTTTCGGCTTGGTCGTCGATTTGGGGTTCCCCGATAAGAACGGGTCGATGACCAATGTATGCGCGCCGTCGTCCAAAACGAACGACGAATGGCTCAGAAACGTTATTTTCAACATGACTGCTCCAATTATGATTTTTTTAACAACACAAAATAATATTTTTACGGCGCCATTTCCAAATATTATTTCAGGAATATCAAAATAATTTCCCGAAACCTTCTTCTAATATAATGACATATGCTTTTCAAAACTCTATAAGGTTTAAAGATGACTGAAGAATTAATGCAAAAGGTAAAGATAGATGGCATGAACTGCCCGCACTGCGCGGCCAAAGTAAAGAAAGCGCTTGAAAATACGCCCGGCGTCCGCTTTGCCGAAGTCGATCATAAAGAGGGCGAAGCAGTCGTTAGCGGCGACGCGAAGGAAGAATTGCTCAAAAACGCCGTGGAGACCGCCGGCTACAAGTTCGTGGAGATCGTAAAAGATTAACCCTTTTATTAGTAGCGCTTTTTTCGTATTTTTAAAGTTCGCAAAATGATTGTTTTGCGAACTTTTTAGTTTAAATGGATAAGTTTTTTAATAACCGATTAATTCGGATACTTCTCAAGCGAGACGAAAATAATGGACGTTAGAGTTAGATTTGCTCCTTCGCCGACTGGCTATTTGCATGTCGGCGGGTTGCGCACGGCGCTTTATAATTACCTGTTTGCACGCCATCATGGCGGGAAGTGCATTTTAAGAATCGAGGACACCGACCGCACGCGGTTCGTTGAAAACGCACAGGAAAACCTAATTGAAGGGCTTACCTGGGCAGGCATTACTTTCGACGAAGGTCCGCACGTCGGCGGCGCCTTCGGCCCGTACGTGCAATCGGAGCGATTCCACCTCTATAAAGATTACGGCAAGCGACTGCTCGAAAACGGGGCGGCTTACTACGCCTTCGACACGGCCGAGGAACTCGACGCCATGCGCGAACGCCAGCAAAAGGCGGGCATCGCGCCAAAGTACGACCGCACCGTAATGAGAAATCAATATACGCTCGGGCTCGACGAAGCGAAGCGACTCGTCGAGGAAGGCGCCGAATACGTCGTGCGCCTGAAAGTCCCCGCTACCGCAGTCGTTAGGTTCCGCGACGTCATCCGCGGCGAGGTCGTCGTGCAGGGCAAGGACGTGGACGACCAGATACTGCTTAAAAGCGACGGCTTCCCGACTTACCACCTGGCGAACGTAGTCGACGACCATTTAATGAAGATCACCCACGTCATCCGCGGCGAGGAATGGCTCCCCTCGACCCCGAAGCACGTATTGCTTTACGAAGCCTTCGGTTGGGAGACGCCGCAGTTCGCGCACCTGCCGCTGCTCTTGAATCAAAATAAAGCGAAGCTCTCCAAGCGCCAAGGCGACGTCGCCGTCGAGGACTTCCGAGCTAAAGGTTACCTGCGCGAAGCGTTTGTCAATTTCATCGCCCTGCTGGGCTGGAACCCTACGAGCGACCGCGAGATATTCTCGATGGAAGAGCTCATAGAAACATTTACGCTGGAAAAAGTCAATAAGAGCGGGGCCGTCTTCGACGTAAAGAAGCTCGACTGGATGAACGCGCAGTACCTTCGTTCGACGCCCCCGGAAAGATTAGCGGGGGACCTCGCTAATCTATTGAACGAAAATGGAATGCCCTCGTTCGATATGGAGTATCTCAAAAAAGTCGTAATATTGCTGCTCGAACGCGTCACGTTCGTCCGCGATATTCCCGGGTTCGGCTCCTATATGTTCGGCAAGCCGACTCAATACGAAGAGGAGTACATCCGTAAGCGTTGGAAGGAAGATACGCTTACGCTGATAGAGCCGCTTATTGAAAAATTTAAGACTTTAGACGAATGGACCCACGACTCGCTGCACGACGCCACGAAAGCCCGCGCGGAAGAAGCCGGGGCGAAGCTCGGCGACGCGATCCATCCCCTGAGAATTATGATAACCGGGAAATCCGTCGGCGCGGGTATGTTCGAAACGATGGAAGTCCTGGGAAAAGAGGAATGCCTCGAAAGGATCCAATATTTCCTGGACAATAAAGTATACGAAAAACCCTTTACGAGGTAAATAAATGAAAGTATTTACTATATTGATCGCTCTCGCCATGCTGGCGGGATGCTCGGGCAAATTGCCGGAGTGTATGCCGAAGAATTCCGAGAAGTTCAGGATACGCTGGGGCGATTTAAACGAGACCTCCCAAACTACGGCCGGCTACGAGCTAACGAACGAAGGCGTCATAAATCTCTACGTTAGGAAGGGAAGCGGCGAGCCGACCCGCGAAAAATTGGGCAAGCTCGAAGAAGCGCGCTTTTGCTCGCTCGTGCGCCTGATCAACCAGAAAATACTTTCCACGCAGGCTTTATATGTGCCCGCCGACCAGGCGAACTTTATCGAATACGAGAACCCTGAATATAACGCCTACATTCGCGGCGTGTGGAATCCAAAGTATACGACGGAGGGAAACAAGGACTTCCGCGAGGCCTACGATTCGTTGCAGGCCGCGGTAAGCGAATTAGGAATTAAATAACATGAAAGAGAGAAGGCGATGAACGTCGCGATAATTGACGATAACGCCGATTTCTGCTCGACAGTAGCGGACATCGTTGAAAGTTTCGGGCACTCGAGCATCCCGCTCGCCGAGCCGGAACGCGCCATTGCTTTCATTAAATCGAAGAATAAGCACATAGACGTCGTCTTTCTCGATATTGAATTCGGCCCCGGCGCGACGCTCGACGGCCTCGACGTGCTGGAGTTTCTCCGGCAGAATTACCCCTCGATACCGGTCATAATGATTTCCGGCAAGGGAACGATCGAGACGGCGGTACGCGCCACCAAGCTCGGCGCGCTAAACTTCGTCGAAAAAAGCCTCGTCAGCAAAGCGAAGATCAAGGAAATCCTTGACAGCGCCGCGCGCAGTCTCGGTCCGCAGAGCTCCTCCGGGGAAATCGCCCGATTCCTGCATTCCCAGGGAATAATTGGGCACGGCGCCCGGATGATAGACGTCGGGGATTCGATCGTACGCTACGGCCGCACGGACCTTAACGTATTGATAACGGGCGAGACGGGCACGGGCAAAAAGCTGGTCGCCCGCGCGCTGCACGCTATCAGCCGCCGCGCGAAAGCCCCCTTCGTCACGGTCGATATCCCGAATATACCCAAGGAGCTATTCCAAAGCGAACTCTTCGGGCATAATAAAGGCTCCTTCTCCGGCGCGCACGACACGAAAAAAGGACTTTTCCACGAAGCTAACAAAGGCTCTATCTTCTTAGACGAGATAGGGGACTTGCTCCCCGAATTGCAGTCGAGCCTGTTTATCCCGATTGAAGAGAAGATCGTGCGCCGCGTAGGCTCCGTGCAGTCCGAGGACGTGGATATCCGATTTATCTCCGCCACCGATAAGGACTTGCTCGAGGGCATGCGTAGCGGAAAGTTCCGCGAGCAACTCTACCACAGGCTCCGGGAATGCGAAATTTACTTGCCGCCGCTTCGCGAACGCAAGGAGGACATTCCCGACATAGTCGAATTCTACCTCGGCCGGCATAATATGGAGTTTGCCGACTCGAAATTCTTTTCCGCCCGCGCCGTGGAGTTCATACAAGAACAGAACTGGAAGGGCAACGTACGCGAGCTCGCCAGCGTGCTAAAGGTAACGCTGCAAACTACTCAACGGGAGAACATAGAGCCGCCCGATATACAAAGAGTCCTGATGAGCTCGCCCGTAATCGAGGAGATCGAGGCCCCGGAGCTGCGACTCTCGACGAACCGCACGCTTAAGGAAGACCTTGCTATGACCGATAAGCAGAAGATCGAGCAAACGCTAAAGGTATGCAACGGCAACGTTAGCAAGAGCGCCGCCCTGCTCGGCGTCAGCCGCGAGACCCTGCATAATAAAATCCGCAGATATGAAATAAACGTACAGCAATTCAGAACAAAAGGTTAATTAAATAGATGTCAAAGAAAAGAAAAGGCATGCGCGTCGAGCTCGAGATTGAATCCATCGGCGCGGAGGGAGTCGGCATAGCCAAACCGAACGGAAAGGCCCATTTCGTTAAATACGCCGTTCCCGGCGATACGATTATCGCTGAAATAACGCGCGAGAAATCAAAATTTGCCGAGGCTCGCCTTATTGAAGTTCTTAAGCTGGGCGAATCGAGAGTCGAACCGCCCTGCGGCTACTTCGGGGTTTGCGGAGGCTGCTCCTGGCAATCGCTCGCGTACGCCGCCCAGCTCGAGTGGAAACGCAAGCAGGTTGGCGATTCCTTCGAACGCATAGCGAAAATACCCGTCGCGGAATTGCTCCCGGCGATGGGCTCGGCTCTCGAATACGGGTATCGCAATAAGATGGAATTTTCCTTCTCCGCGCAGCGCTGGCTGACTTCCGACGAGATCGCTTCCGGCGAGGATTTCAACCGCGACTTTGCGCTGGGGCTGCACGTCCCGGGCAGGTTCGATAAGGTGTTGGACCTAAATTACTGCCTCCTTCATCCCGAACGCGCCAACGAAATACTTCGCTCCGTCAGGCAAAAAGCGTTAGAGCTTGGACTTTCCGCCTACCACAGCCGCGAGCATACCGGCTTCTTGAGAAACCTATTAATCCGCTCCGGCTCGAATTACTCCGAGTTTATGGTCGCGTTGATAGCGCAAAGCCCGCGCCTGCCCGAAGAGGACGAATTTATTGAGTGGCTGGCAGGCGGCTTCGCCGAACAATTCCCCGAGGCTAAGTCGATCTTCCTGGCGACGAACGACACGGTTTCGCCCGTTGCCGTAGGTTACCTAAAGCTCTTAAAGGGCGAAGAAATAATCATAGAGAAAATATTGGGCGTCGATTTCCAAATCTCGCCGTTCTCCTTTTTCCAGACGAACAGCCGACAGCTCGATCCCTTTGTAGGGAAAATAATTGAATTCTCAGACCTCGCGCCGGGCGAAACGCTTTGGGACCTATACTGCGGCGCTGGCTCGATAACGCTTCCCGCATCCCGCGCCGTTTCGCGGGCGTTTGGCGTGGAGCTCTCCGAAAGCTCTATAGCGGACGCGCGTTTAAACGCTCAAAGAAATTCGATAACCAACGCGGAATTCCACCGCGCCGACCTCCACGACAAGCAAATGCCCGAACTGCTCCGATCCCTGCCCGCTCCCGACGTCGTTATAATCGACCCCCCGCGCGCCGGCATGCACGAGAACCTAACGCGAACTCTCCTGGAAGCGGCCCCGCCGCGCATAACCTACGTAAGCTGCAATCCGGCCACCCAGGCGCGCGATTGCGCAATATTAGCCGAAAAATACGACGTGGGGAAAGTTATGCCCGTGGATATGTTCCCGCAAACGCACCACGTAGAATCAATCGCTCAATTATTCAGGAAATAACGGATTTGGCACGCCTATTGCAAGTTAGCGATTGCGGCGGCCGTCCGAATAGTTTTTTCTCCTGGGGCGCCGTAATTTAACTAGCGCAACAAATAAGCGCTTGGGAGGTAGACTTTGCTGAAATCAATATACAAAGCGGCAGTTTTGCTGGCCCTGGCCGCCGCGCCGGCCGCCGGCCAATCGCTCGAACTGCGCAGAACGGACATCGCCCCGCGCTATAGCGGCTCGGTTACCGCTACGCGCAACTTCGGCGTCGACGTTCTCGCGCGCGACGTACGCGGCGCTAACGGCGTTTTCTTCGAGCTCCGCTATGCCCCGACGGAATATATATCTTTCGCCGGCTGGACTCTTTCCGACGAAGCTAAGAGCAAGCTCGGCCAAAAATCCGAGGCCTATGCATTGGAAACCCGCGACGCCGCGACAGGCGAGGCCGTGCTGATAGTCGGCGTCGGAAGCGGGGCGCCGCTGCCCGACAGCTCGCAGGCCGACAGCCTCGGCTGGATCGACCCGATGGTGATTCACCTGGACTTCAACGTGGCGGCTTGGGCCGAGCACAATACGAAAGCGGATTTCCGCTTTACGCGTCCGGTAGCCGCAACCTCCGCGGGCGTAATAGACCTGGCCGCGGAGCCAGTTTCATATAATATTAACGGGTTTGTGGACGTATGGCCCGGCGACGCCGATAACGACGGCGAGACTAATCACCTCGATTGGTCGCAGATAATGCTTTACCTCGGCTCCGGGGAGAGCGCTCCGCAGATGCGCGCTTACCGACGCCGCTCGCCAAGCCTCAACTTCATTGCTCAAAAAGCTCTCGCCTGGGACGATCCCGCCGCCACATACGCGGACTGCGACGGCAACGGCGAAGTTACGATGAGCGATATGCTGGTAGTCGTATATAACATGAAGAAATCGTGGAAACCCGCCTCAATAGTACGTTCCAAAGAAGTCGATCATAATGACGGTTCCCTGCTGGGGGCGGATATGTATTTGCCTATCGAAATTTCCTCCGATCAAAACTTTTTGGGAGTTGCCGCGCGGCTCGACGTATCGGAAATTCTTGAAAATTACGAGATAGTCGGCGTCGCCCGGGGCGACCTCTTCTTCGGCTCCTCCGGAAAATTAGATTATAAGCTCGACGCCGCCCGGGGCGAGCTCTACGTAGTCGCCGGCGAAGAAGACGGACTTTATTGCGCTAAGCGCGCCGGGACGCTTACGCGGCTCGCTCTCAGGAAAAAGCCCGGCTCGAGCGAAACTCCCGCGCCCCGCGCGCTTACGCTCGAAGCCAAAGCCATAAGCGGCTCCGGATACGTTTTTGATATAGCCCCGGCCTTCCTTTCGCTCGATGACGCCGAGGCGTCCGAGCTCGCGGCGGAGCTTCGCGGCGAGGAATTGACCATAAGCGCCGCTGAGCGTTATTCGAACGTTGCTATCGAAGTATACTCCTCGGAGGGCTCGCGCCGGATATCCGCGCAGGTCCCCCTCGCGGCGGGCAAAGGGCTCTTCTCCCTCGAAGGACTTCCCCAGGGAGTATGGTTCGCAAAGCTAACCGCCGGAAGGAATTCGAAATTCATAAAATTGATAAAATTGTACTAATATTGCTCAATCCGGCGGAGGCGAATATTCGCCAAGCGCTTGAAATTGTATCTTTGATTTGTTCGATTTATTGCTAAATTTGCAAATATAGCTTCAATCCTAATTTGGCATGATTTTGCGACGCCGTAGCTTGTAGCTCGGCGAAAGCGTAAGGCAAGCGTATTTAATATTTCCGGGATTGAACCGATATTTCAATTAATCATCTACTAAGAGTAACGTCCCCGAAACATGGAAACAAAAGACAAACAACAACCTGAGATGCCCTCGAAACCGGCGAAGGAAAAAAAGCCCGTCGCGCTTTCCCTGCCCCTGATAATTGGCGGAGGCATCGGCGCGCTCGTTTTAATTTTAGCTACGATTATATTTGGCTACTTCCTGGCGACCAAGCTCTTCCCTGCGGCTTCCGCAGGCACGGTGGAACTGACCGCCGCGGAACGGGCCGAGATAAAGAAGAAAGCCGTCGACGAGCTGTCGCGCCAACGGGAATCCGAGGAGCAGAGAGCCGTAAAGGAACTCTCCTTAGACAATATGGAGGGAGCGATCTACTACGAAACGGGTAGGATCACTACGAATCCTAAGGGCTCCTCTACCCAATTCGTTGTAGTCAATCTTGCGCTCGAATTTAAGATATTGGACGCCGAGAACGAGCATCTTCAGAAATTAGCCGATAAAGAAGGCAAATTAAACCTTGAGAATCCCATCATGAAAAAGGTGGAAGCGGCTATAAAAAGCTCTATGAACAATACGCTCGCAAGCTATACGGAGGCCGAGCTTCAGCAGAACCGCGGGCAGCTCGAAAAAATATTTCTCGACAAGCTCCGCCCGGCATTCCGCCGCTACGAGCTCGCTTTGGCGAGAGTGAATTTATTAGAGTTTATCATTCAATAGCATTTAATATAATTGATTTTAAAAGCCATAGGCAAATTATAAATTACACAGCAAGGACGCGCGAATATGGCAGACGTACTCTCTCAGAATGAAATAGACAACCTGCTTAGCGAAATGACAAGCGGCAGGGTAGACGTCGACGACGTGCTGAGCGGAAAGCTTTTAAAAGGAGAAATCTCCAATTACGACTTCCGCCGCCCGAACCGTATATCGAAGAACCAAGTAAGGACGCTTCAATCAATACATGAGAATTTCGCCGAAATCTTCGGCTACTACCTGGTCTCTAAGCTTCAAACCGTGGTTTCGATCTCCGTTACTAGCGTCGACCAGCTCTTTTACTCCGAGTTCATACTATCGGTCTCGAATCCAAGCTGCCTTTACGTATTCGATATAGACGGCACGGACGGTTCGGGGATTCTCGAGATTAATCCTGAGCTAGCCTTGACCGTAGTCGAAAGACTGCTCGGGGGCTCGGCCGAGAACAAGGCGAAGAGCCGCTCGATAACTCCGATCGAGCAGGCCGTTATCCGCGGAATAATCGAGCATTGCTTTAACGATTTGCGCAACGCCTGGCGTTCTATCGCGGAATTGAACTTTAAGTACTCCCGGCTTGAAATGGAAGCCGACTTCGTGCAGGTGGCCCCTTCCTCGGAAATTGTCGTCGTTATATCCTTCGACGTCAACGTGGGCGTGCACACTTTTCTAATGAACCTTTGCTTCCCGACGTTCGCTCTCGAGGAAGTTCTCGCCAAGCTTAATCGCCAGCAGGTAACTACCTCCGCGATAAAGCAGTCCCCAAGGCGCACGCGCGAGAATATGCAGATACTCAACACGCAGATGTCCACGACGTACCTGCCCGTCATTGCCGAGCTCGGGAAGACTTCGCTGACCGTTGCGGACATATACGACCTAAAGATCGGCGATATAATTCGATTGAAAACAAAAATAAACCAGGAAATCGAGATCATAGTGGCCGGGAAGCGAAAAATTGCCGGCAGGCCGGGCAGCGTAGACGGCAAGAAAGCCGTTCGCGTTACCCATATGCTCAACGAAGAAGACTTGGTCGATCAGGATTTAAGCTATAAAGAAAAGGATTAATTATGACAATGACCCAAGAAGAAATCGACGCTTTGATACAGGGCGGAGGCTTAGACGTCGCCGACGACCCGGACGAGCGATTTGAGGACGGTCCGCGCCCGACCGGTATAGACCCGGCGAACGCGATTGATCCGAAGCTTGAATTGCTCTACGACTTGCAATTGCCGGTCTCGATCGAACTCGGCCGTACGAACATGCTTATACGCGAAATTTTGCGCCTCGGCCGCGGCTCAGTTATTGAATTCGATAAGCTCGTCAGCGAGCCGGTCGACGTGCTGATAAACGGTAAAAAAGTAGCCGAAGGCGAGGTCGTCGTGATAGATAAGCACTTCGGTATCCGCGTGACTACCCTAATAGATCCGGCCGACAGGATCCGCGGTTTGCGCAGATAATAATTAAATTATTCGGAGAACAACGCATGGACGCGTCATTAATTAAAGCATTCCTTACGCTTGCCGGTTCTGTCGCCGCTCTTGCGGCGATACTTTACCTGCTTAAGCGACAGATGAGAAGCCGCGGCGCGGGTTCGAATTTCGTCGGGCTAAAGATAGTCGGCAAGCTCGATCTCCAGGCCAAGAATAAACTCTACGTCGTCGAAGCCGGCTCGAAAACCGTTTTGATCGGAGTTTCGGATAAAGGCATTACCGCTCTCGCCGACCTTACCGACGAGCAAAAAGCGCAACTCGCGGAACGAGCGCTTCCCGCGAAAAAAGCGCCCCGCCCCGCCTTGGCCAGCGCCGCCGCTAAGCCGGGCTTCGGACCCTCGGATTCTCTCTCGTTTTCGGCCTTCCTGAAATCTGCCATAGGCAAGAACAATTAGGCCCTCCCAACTGGCATTTTTTTTGCTCTATCGATATTAATACTAAAATTAATTAAATCGATAGAGCTTTTTTTATGCCCGATAGATACCAATCGCTTAAAATAATCCTAATGGCGCTCGCCATTGCGACGCTAGCCGGCTGCCAAAGCGCGGTGCGGTTCGCCGAGGACGCGCCCCACGGAGGAAGAGGCGGTTCAACGTCGCCCGTTGCGCACGGGAAGCCCTCCAAGCCGGTCGACGTGAAGAAGAAATCTCCAAAGCCGCTTATAACTACTGCGGAGCGCAAGAAGATAATCAGGGAAGCCGAGAAATGGCTCGGCGCGCCCTACGTCTGGGGCGGCAATACGAAGGACGGGGTGGATTGCTCCGGCTTTACGAAGCAGGTCTATTCCGCCGCCGCCGGCATTACGCTTCCCCGTACGGCGCACCAGCAGTTCCTGCATACGCGACGCGTGGACTTAGACGATTGTAAGCCGGGCGACCTGATCTTCTTTAGCAAGGGCGGCGCGATTACCCACGTAGGCATTTACGCCGGGGACGGGGACCTGATCCACGCCTCCTCGAGCCGGGGAGTCGTCCGCGAGTCGTTGGATCAATACTACTATCGCGAACGCTACGCCGGCGCGGGAAGCATTTTGGGAAGTTAAATCTACTCTACGAGAATACCTTTCGAGCATGACTCGCCTTTCCCGGAGCGAACTATTACGAAATAAGCCCCGCTGGCGAGGGCGGATGCGTCGATCGATAAGAAAGCCCCGCGGAAATCGCGCGAGCATACCGAGTTTCCTAATATGTCGTACACTATAACCGTTTGGCTTTCGCCGGCTTCGGCCGCCCAAACGGTTATTTGCTTGTTCTCCGGGGCGTAAATTACTTTGCAGCTTCGCCCAGCGGCGTCCTTCGTACCGAGCGGAAGGAACTCGATCGCTCCTATCGAGCGCGTCGATTGGGAGAAGGCCCTGCCGAGAAAGTCAAAACGGGGCTCCTCCTGCGGCTTGCCGGCGCCTAACGCCGGGCTGCCGGAGGCGAGAGCGTAAATAATAGCGTCCGGATAGCCGAACATCGGCGTTTCGGAGCCGTATACCATTGGGTTGGATTCCTTCACGCTATCGAGCGCCGGGGAGTCCCAATAGGGGCCTGCGAAGTTCTTGTCTTTTAGTCCGTAATATATATTCCTATCGAATTTCGCCGCGTTCGCAGGTTGGGGGCTGCCGTTGAAGTATTTTGCGTCGCCGAAAGCGAAGAGGTTGTTTTCTATTACGTTTCCGGCGAGCGCGGGAAATTTATGGCTGGTGGTAAGTAGCCTAAAGGTAGCCTGCCCGCAATCATAAAAGGTATTGTTTATTACCCGGCAATCGCGCGCCGAGGAGAGAGCCAGCCCCCGATAACCCCCGGCGACAATATTGGAGTAGAAATTTAGATCTTTTACCTCGAAGTCGTCGCCGGGACAGTAAAACTGATCGCCCGTGTCGCCGCCCAGCTCGAAAGCGACCCAGCCGTCGCCTGCGGCGTTGAAAAAGAGATTGCGCTCCATCGTTATGCCCGAGGAGCCTCCTTTAATATGTCCCCCCGAAAGGCAATCGAGAATTTGATTGTTCGAAATTAGCCCTCGATGGCATACGTTGAAATCCATCGCATCGCAGCCCGGGTTGTCCGTAAAGGAGCAGTTACGCACTTCGAAATCGTCTACGCCTCCAAATTTGAGTGCGCAGATCGCCTTGGTATCGGTAACGCCGGAGAAGCTGCAGGAGTCGAAAACGATAAATCGTGAACGAGTCTCGCAGCTTCCGCCGTTGTCCACGTTTATTAGCCTTCCCGGGTACTGTTCGTTCGCCTGGAAATTAAGATTTAAGAATTTAATGTGCTCGCAGCTGACGAATTGCCACCCGCCGCGTATTTCGATGTCGTCGCTAAAGTATCTCGTGATCAATATTGGAGCCTCTGGCGTCCCTTTTAGCCTGGAAATAATCTGGTAGCCCTCGTAAAGTCCCGAGTGCAGGAAAACCGTGTCGCCTGGTTTAATTGTCGCCGCGGCAGCTTGTATGTTCGCGAAGCTATTGTTTTTGCCGAGATGAACCGTGCCGGCCTTAGCGTTATAGAGAACTAAAAATGTCAGTAAGAGCATTATTTTCTTCAATTGTTTTATTCCTTGTTAATAATGATTTTACTGAAATTAATAAAATGAATAATAATATGAAAGCGATGAAAAAAATATCCCTAATTATAGACTACAGGCGGGATAAAGCGTCTATTTAGTTGAGTTTTAGCGGTATTTCCAACTATCGGCATCGGAGCTATTGTTATGCCTAATGAATTACTTGCGGGATTTTGGGGATTCGTTTCAGGATCGGCCCTTGTGCTAGGGGCCTTGATTGGATATTTCGCGAAAGTCCCCCAGCGTTTGGTGGCAGCCGTCATGGCGTTCGGCAGCGGAGTCCTTATCTCCGCCCTTTCTTTTAACCTCATGGAAGAAGCCTACAAAATTGGCGGATTCGATTCCACGGCGATAGGGTTCGTGGCGGGCTCAGTTATATTTACCGGGGCGAATATCTACATCGGCAAGAGAGGCGCGAAGCATCGTAAGCGTTCGGGGCGGCAACAGGCGAGCGAGGAGGATCAATCCGGCAGCGGGCTTGCCATCGCGGTTGGAGCCCTGCTCGACGGAATTCCCGAATCGATAGCTATCGGCGTCAGCTTGATAGGCTCTAAAACCGTCAGCTTCGTGACGGTTATCGCAATATTCCTCTCGAATATACCCGAGAGCCTTTCCAGCAGCGCAGGTATGAAGAACGCCGGCAGAAGCGCTAAGTACATCTTTTCGGTCTGGGCGTCTATCGCAATTATTTCAGGCATAGCGGCTCTCTTCGGCTATATCGTCTTTTCGGGATTAAACCAGGAAATAGTAGCCGCCACGACGGCGGTAGCCGCAGGGGCCATATTAACTATGCTCGCAGAAACTATGATACCCGAAGCGTTCGAGTACGCGCACTATTTTTCAGGCCTGATCACCGTGGCGGGGTTCCTCACGGCCTATATAATTAATAAGCTGGCGCTGTAAATCCCTGTTTTTATTTCGCTATAAATATCGGGATCCTAAGGCTCCGTTGTACTTTGTTGATAATCGAACCCTTAAAGAACCGATGCAACGGGCCCTTGTGGTGGGTGGATAGCACGAGCAATTCCGCTTTTACATTCCTGACGGCTTCGGGTAGAGCTATCTCGACCTGGCCAAACCCGATATAAGCCGTCGCGCGGTAATTCTGGTTCCTCAACTCCTCGGCGTAATTCTCGACGGCGTCTATGTCCCGACGGGTTTCATTGTCCTCGACCTCGGACATCATCACGCGCGCCGTGGCGGATTCGACTATATGTATTAAGAAGTATTCCGTATGCTCGGCGCCAAATTTTAGCGCATAGTTGATCGAAGTTAAATCCGAAGGACTGAAGTCGACTCCGATAGCGATCCTGCTGAAGGGCTTCGGCGCTTCGACCTTGAGTTCCTTGGCGATCGCGTGCGGAGAGCCGATTTCCTTCGAATAGAAGTTGCTGATCAAAGGCTCCAGGATCGTATAGAGCAACAATCCAACCGCTCCCGTTACGGCGGGATAAATTATATAATAAGCGACGAGGGGATAATTCGAGCTAAGGTTAAATGAAAAGATAAAGCCGAGCGCCATGCGCAGGTTTAAGTATATTATTAGCAGCATAATTGCCCAGGAAACAATTCGTATATTCATTCCGACGGCGAAGGAGCCCATTATCTTTTTGGACGAGACCCAATGAAGGAGCGGCACGACCACGTAGCCAAGCTGCAAGCTCAGTATTACCTGGCTGAGAATAAGCAGCGCGCCCGCCTGCCTCTCGCCTGCTATTAGTATAGTAAGAAACGCGGGAATTACCGCCAGTAAACGAGTGATTAACCGACGAAGCCAGGGAGTCAATCTTAAGTTGAGATAACCCTCCATTATGATCTGCCCCGTTAGAGTGCCCGTCAGGGTCGAGCTCTGCCCCGATGCGATAAGGGCTATAGCGAATAGAGTCGGCGCGAGCGTCACGCCGAGGATAGGCGCCAGGAGTTTATGAGCGTCCATTATGTCGGCCACTTCAAATCGCCCTGTCGCGAAGAAAGTGGAGGCTGCAAGTATCAAAATGGCGGCGTTTACGAAAAGAGCGAGATTGAGCGCGATTACCGTATCCAGGAAGTTGTATTTTATCGCTTTTGATTTCCCGTCGTTGTCGCGATTGAATTTCCGGGTCTGAACAAGCGAGGAGTGCAGATAGAGGTTATGCGGCATTACTGTCGCCCCGATAATGCCTATCGCGATGTAAAGCGCTTCGCCCTGGGGGAAGAACGGAACAATACCGCGGGCAGCTTGCGCCAGGTCGGGCTTAGAAAATAAGAGCTCGAGAACGAAGGCGACGCCAATTATGCTGATTAATCCAATGATAATCGCTTCCATAGACCGTATGCCGCGCCTGACGAGGAACATTATGATAAACGTGTCGAAGAGCGAAAGGCTGACGCCAACGAGCATATTTAATCCAACGAGAAGCTTAAGCCCGATCGCCATGCCCAGTATCTCCGCAAGATCGGTAGCGGCGATAGCTATCTCGGCGAATACCCAGTAAACAAAATTCAGGCTCTTGGAGTAATAGCTGCGGCTGAACTGGGCTATGTCCTTGCCCGTAACTATACCGAGCCGCGCGCTATGGCTTTGAACGAGTATAGCCGTTATATTAGATAACACTATAACCCAAAGCAGCGAGTATCCGTATTTACTGCCCGCGGCAATATCGGTCGCCCAGTTGCCCGGGTCCATATAGCCCACGCTTACCAGGTAAGCCGGGCCCAAAAAGCTAATTATCTTCCTCCAGCCCTGTAGTCCTGTCGTTGTAATTAGTCGGGTTTCCGCATGTTCCATAAAAGATTTTAAAATGTGTGAGAAATATTTAATAATGTTGGAATAGAGGCCCTTTTATTGTAATTAATAAATGCCAGGGACTTGAAACGTCCTCTATAATTTCAGCAAGCGAAATTTGTAATATAGAAATAAATACGGCGTTTACGCAAGTTCGGTCCTGCGAGTTAAAGCTTTATAATTTCTACTTTTATTCGTAATTTTGTAAACTATGAAAAGCAGTATTTGATTAAATACGAATCAAGCCTTTTAAATGGTAAGAGTAGAAATTACATTAAATAGAATAAAACAAAAAGGAAAGATATGTTCCAAATAGCTCATGCGGAGTTCATCGGTCCCGACGTTAAGATGTTTAGAATCGTAGCGCCGAAGATAGCGCAAAAGCGCAAGGCCGGTCAATTCGTAATTATTCGCGTTCGCGCGAACGGCGAGCGCGTTCCGTTGACGATAGCCGATTCGGACGTTGAGAACGGCACGATTACCATCATCGTGCAGGGCGTCGGCAAAACGACGAAATTGCTTAACACGCTCAATACCGGCGACTCGATACTCGACGTAGTTGGTCCGCTCGGCAAAGCGTCGCACATAGAAAACTTCGGCACGGCCGTCTCCATCGGCGGCGGCGTAGGAACCGCGATCGCTTACCCTACGGCTAAGGCCCTGAAGGAAGCGGGAAATAAAGTTATCAGCATTATCGGCGGCCGCACGAAGGAACACGTCATTTTGGAGGAAGAGCTCCGCGCCGTCTGCGACGAGGTCTACCCGACGACCGACGACGGCAGCTACGGCTTCCACGGCTTCGTTACGCAAAAGCTCGCCCAGCTGATAGAAAGCGGCGAAAAGATCGACTTCGTATTAGCTATCGGCCCCATACCCATGATGAAAGCCGTCGCAGAGGTGACTCGCCCGCTGGGAATTAAGACCGTCGTGAGCCTTAACCCGGTAATGGTAGACGGTACGGGAATGTGCGGCGGCTGCCGCGCCACAGTCGGCGGCAAGACGGTATTCGTCTGCGTGGACGGCCCCGAATTCGACGCGCACGAAGTCGATTTCGAATTACTTACACGTAGGAACAAAACTTATCTCGAGCACGAACGCCACTCGCTCGAAGCTTGCAACCTAACCAAGCAAGCCGAAATGATCCGTAAAGAAATGAGCAAGGAGTCCGTATAAAATGGCAGAATTAACAAATAAAGATAGAATGGCCATCAAACGCCATAGAATGACCGAGCAGGATCCGAACGAACGCCGCCATAACTTCAAGGAAGTTAACTTAGGTTACCAAATAGAGATCGCAATGGAGGAAGCCGAACGCTGCCTTCGCTGCAAGAAGCCCGTCTGCATGGAGGGCTGCCCCGTCTCGGTAAAGATACCTGATTTCGTCAAAATGGTCGCCGAAGGAAAGTTCAAGGAAGCGGCCGCTATACTCAAAGAGGACAACGCGCTTCCTGCAGTCTGCGGCAGAGTTTGCCCGCAGGAAGAGCAGTGCGAGAAGGTCTGCATACTGGCCAAAAAAGGCGAATCCGTCGCCATCGGCTACCTCGAACGCTTCGTCGCGGATTGGGAACGCAGGGAAATCGGCCTCCAGAAGCCCGTTATTCCCGCTAAAACCGGTAAAAGAGTCGCTATTGTAGGCGGCGGCCCCGCGGGGCTTAGTTGCGCGGGCGACCTTATCCAGATGGGGCACGACGTTACGGTCTACGAAGCCCTTCACGAGATAGGCGGCGTGCTGATGTACGGCATCCCCGAATTCCGCCTTCCGAAAGAGATCGTCCAGGCCGAGATCGAGGGATTAAAAGGACTCGGCGTGGAGTTTGTTACGAACTACGTAGTCGGCTTAACCGAGACGGTGGACGAACTCTTCGAGCGCTTCGACGCGGTCTTTATCGGCGTCGGCGCCGGCTTGCCTTACTTTATGAATATCCCCGGCGAGAACCTCAACGGCGTATACAGCTCGAACGAGTTCCTGACGCGCGTTAACTTAATGAAAGCCTACGACTTCCCGAACGCGGACACCCCGATGTTCAACGTCCAGGACAAAACGGTAGTAGTTTTCGGGGGCGGCAATACAGCAATGGACGCCGTTCGTACGTCTTTACGTTTGGGCGCCTCGCGCGGCATAATCGCGTACCGGCGCACCGAAGCGGAAATGCCCGCTCGTATCGAGGAAGTTCACCACGCGAAGGAAGAGGGCGTGGAATTTATGCTCCTGACTGCGCCGCTTGAATTGCTCGGCGACGAACGCGGTTGGCTGCGCTCGATGCTCGTGCAGAAAATGGAACTCGGCGAACCGGACGCCTCCGGGCGTCGCCGCCCCGTGCCGATAGAAGGCGCGGTCGAGGAAATCCCCGTAGACGTGGCGGTGGTCGCAATCGGCAACGGATCGAACCCGATTATCAGCCAAACGACCCCCGACCTGAAAGTCAACAAATGGGGCAATATACTTGTGGACGACGACACGATGAAAACTAACAAAAAGGGAGTCTTCGCGGGCGGCGATATAGTCACCGGCGGGGCGACCGTTATACTTGCGATGGGAGCCGGACGATCGGCCGCCAAAGCTATTAACGATTATCTGAATAATCCAGATACGTGGTAACGATAAATTATATATAAATATGAATTTTGCAGAAGTAAAAGCACAATTCGAAAATTTTCCTCAGGAAGGCGGCTTGCTGGAACTCCCTGAGGAATTTTTTCAGAATTTAAGCGTCGAGGAAGCTCGCGAACTCGTCGGGGCTACCCGCGGCAATATATTAATGCGGCTCTCCGAACGCGACATAAAATTTTTTGAATGGCTTAAAATAGCCGATCCGCCCGTATGGCTCGACCTGTGGGGAACGGGGGACGAGGACCCTTACATAGTCTCTATCGCCTTCCTGCCGCTGCTCGTTTACGCCGCGGACCGCGGGTTCCCGATATGCGACCTTATGGAGGTGGACAACTATTACTTTACGCCCGCCCACATGGTGGACGAGGAATCGAAGGTAATGATTGAAGCTTCCAAAAATCGCCTGCGCGACGCCAAAGATCTGGACGTAGAGCAGCTCTTGTCTTTGGAAATTTCAATAGAAGGGATCGACATCTGGAGATTTTCCTATAAGTACAATATCCCATTGGAGAAATCCAAGGAAGCGGTAAGGAAATTAGTCGAGGACGGCGCGCTCGTGCATCTGCGTTCGAGCGAGCACCTCTCTCATTTTATCGATTTTTAATACGGGCGAAAAGCCCGTTGGAATCAAGTAAATGATCGTTATGAAATTCGGCGGGACTTCCGTCGCGGCTCTCCCCAAGGTATTGGAAGCCGCTACGAGCCGCCCGGGAAAAAAGCTAATAGTTCTCTCGGCGCGCTCCGGCGCAACGAACGAGCTTTTAGAAGCGGCCAGGCATGCCGGCGCAGGGGACTTCGAGCAGGCGTCGCGGAAAGTAAATAAATTGCGCCGCGCCCACGAGTCCTTCGCCCGCGAGCTTATGCCCGACGGCGAATTCCTCGAAGCCGCTATAGCGGGCATACTCGGGCTCTGCTCGGAGCTTGAAACTTATTGCGGCGCGCTGGCCGAGCTGCGCGAAGCTACGCCGCTGAATTTCGATTACGTCGTCTCATACGGCGAACTCCTCTCCACTCGTATTTTCTATAATTACTGCCTTTCAAAGGGAGTCGGCGCCTCGCTGCTCGACTCCCGCCGAATGGTTAAGACCAGCTCGCGCTATATGAACGCCGCGCTAGATATGCGGGCGACCGAGCAGGCTACTCGCGAAGCCTTCGCCGATGTTGCCGAGGAACTCGCTATAGCGCAGGGCTTCATCGGTTCGGATTCGCACGGCCGAACGACGACGCTCGGGCGGGGAGGCTCGGACCTCTCGGCGGCGGCGCTCGGAGCGGCCCTCGGAGCGGAGCGCATCGAGATTTGGTCCGACGTTACGGGCGTGCTAACCGCCGACCCGCGAAAGCTGCCCGAAGCCGTAACTATTCCAAGGATGAGCGCGGCGCAGATAGCCCTGCTCTCCCGGTTCGGCGCTAAGGTGCTCCACCCGGAGACGATCAAGCCCGCGCTCGAGAAGAATATCCCGGTTTGGGCGCTCAATACGTTCGCCCCCGAAGCCGGGGCTACTATCATTACGTCGGACGGGGAATTCGCGCCGCAGCTATGCTCGGTTCTATTTAAAACGGTATTGCTCGGCAGGGACTCCGCTCGCGGCGAAGCGCAAAGGACGCTCTTCCGCGCCGAGACGCCGCTCTTTTCAACCGAAGTACGGGACTTTAAAGAAGACGAGGCAGGGGAGAAAAGAGGACTATTGCTAATAACCGGCGAAAACTTTGCGGGCGGCATCGACTTCGAGCCCTTGCGCACGGCGCTCGGGGCGAAGGCGGAAGCTCTGCATTTCGACGCGGAGCATAATTATATCTTAGCGATCCTCCCGCCCGAAAACATAGAAAAAGCGGCGGCGGACGCGCACGAAATCGTTTTGAAGTATCGACGATAGATTTATTTACAAGAATTAAAGGATTGCCCGCCGCGCGGGCGATCTTTTTTGTTTTATAGCGGAAAGAAGAAATGGCATTATTCGATAAATACGATTATTTAATCGCCGGCCTGGGGAATCCCGGCGCAAAGTACGCCGCCACCCGCCACAACGTCGGCTGGATGGCCGCCGACAGGATTGCGGAGAAGTACGAAGTAAATTTTTCCCGCAGCGCGCGCGGCTTCCTGAAAGCGAAGATAAAGATAGAGGACAAAGTAATACTGCTCATTAAGCCGACAACGTTTATGAACCTCTCCGGCGAGCCGATCGCCTACCTCGCCAAGAAGCACAAGATAGCCCCCAGCCAGGTAATCGCCATAACGGACGAGTACAATTTCCCCGTGGGCAAGATGAAGCTAAAGAAAGGCGGCAGCTCCGGCGGCCACAACGGCATACAGTCTATCATCGACGAGCTGGGGCGTCCAGACTTCTGGCGGCTGCGTCTCGGCATCGATAAGAACTTCGACTTCGGCGGCATGGTCGACTACGTCCTCTCCGAATTTGCCCCTAGGGAAATGGACGACCTGGGCGACATGCTGACCCGCGCCGCCGAATCCATAAAGCTAATCGTCGAAATGACCCCCGACCGCGCGATGGGACTGATATAATTATTAATTGTAAATGGTTAATGGTGATCTTACGTTATGCTTTTGAGATAGCAGGGGTTAGTCATGCCCGCGTATGCGGGCGTCCATCTTGTCTGTACCGGGATTACTCTGATTTATATGACTAAATTGATTAACAAGATCAAAAAGCATAAGGATAAGCGCGCTAAACGCATGAAACTGAAGAGCTTGTCATTCCGATGAACGAAGTGAAGAGGAATCTAAAGGAATTGTGCGAAAAAGTTTCGCTGGCGATAACGCATTGATATTTATATCTCTCCTATTTCGACGAATCCGAAGGAGTCGCGTGTCTATAGAAATTAATGCTCGCTTAACTTCCCCGTCGAAGTGTACGGCGCTCATAACAAAATCATTTCCCATCCTAAATTTAGGAGGGGAGTAAGGGGTGGTCGCGCCGGGAGCTTCGACAGGCTCAGCGAACGGCTGCCGGCTTTATCATTTGTTAACTCCGAAGGAGTTACATATTGGTAGACAACGCCGTTCCCACACCCGCCACTCTCCCGCGGCGGTTATCGAATTATTTTTCTTAACCCCGGAGGGGTTACAGCTTTGTAACGCGAAGCGCCCGCCCCCTACCAAATATTCCCCACCGCGGCGAAGCCTACGGCTTCATGAAAGCCATCAATTTGAATTCATTGGCGATATGTAATTAATCTTAGCCTGTTTCTTGCTCGAAGCGATTTAGTCTGAGGAAATTATTTCTGGTTCTAACGCCGCTCTTTCATATCTTTTAGTTCCAAGTAACTTCCCGCATTAAAATGCCCTTCCAACGTCAAGCTCCGAAAAGATTGAAAAATTATTCTTCGAAACATGTGAAACATAACACGTTTTTTTAAAGTATATTTGCAGTAATAGGTAAATGCTATGTGCGAAAATAAATCAATATTAATAACATATATGCTTTGGAGTTAGAATGAAAAGATTTCTTCTGTTTGCCGCGCTGTTCGCGCTTTCAATAGCGGGCGCGTTTGCGCAAAAAACCGGGCTTTATACCGAAAAGCGGATGTTCCATGGCGAAAACCGCGATTTTGCGATCTACGCGCCGACGGATTATTCCCCGGACTCGACTTACCGCCTTATGATCTGCCTTCACGGCTCGGGCGATACCGGCACGAATTTCCTGGGGGTTCTTATTAATAGCGGCCAATGGCAGACGCTCTTCCCCAAAACTATCTTCGTTTGCCCCGACGGCGGCAGCGACCAGGCCAGCGATTTCTTCTGGCCCTTGGGCGACGAAGCTGTCGTGGACGAGGCACGTACTCTTGTCGAATCGATTTACCCCAACATTAACGACAAAGACGTCGTGCTCGAGGGCTTCTCGCTCGGCGGCCGCAGCGCGCTGAAGCTGGGTTTGGAAAACCCGGAAAAGTATAAAGGGCTTATCCTGCATACGCCCGCCATCCAGGGGCCGAAAGAAGTCCTGGATATCGATCCCTTCTCGCTTCATTACAAATGGGAAAACGCGAGCAAAATCCCAATAACTATCTCGGTGGGTACCCAGGATTCCTATATTTACATAATTCCCAAGATACTTCCTTTCCTTATTAAGAACGGCGGAGTAATGAACTACTGGGCCCTGAACATGCAGCACACGATCCCTCCGAACAGTATAACCAAGGAAATGATGGATTTCATTTATAATCCAATTATCGAGGGTCTGGATTTGCACCTCACCCCCTTCGAGACGGAATTCTATTCCTATGAGAACTCCTATGCGTTAAAATTACCCTTCTGGAACAGGGGAAGCGAGGACGTGTCGAAGATAAAGGTTAAGATTACTCCCAAAAACGGCGGAGCGCCTATCGAAGATGTGGTCACGAGCGAGTTTAAAGGTTACGACTATAAGGAATATGAGACAGTCCCTCTCGCCCTTGTTGCCGGCGTTAATGAATTTACGGTGGCAATCTTAGAGATAAACGATGAAGTACCAACTAATTCCGAGATAACCCAACCTATTACTTTTAGAGTTAATTATCTGACGCCAAAGAGCCTGCCTTTAGCGCAGAGCTTTGAGGGCGAAGACTTCCCGAACGACGAATGGCGAGTTGAGACAAGCGGTTCGCTGCTGACCTGGGAAGTTAATAAAGCCGACGCCAAGGACGGCGCGAGCGTTATTGGGATACTCAATTGGGCTTTGACGTTCGACAACCAAGGCTTGCCCGAATCGTTGATTTCACCGTTGCTCAAGATGAACTCGGTAGAAACGCCCGCTCTTCGCTTCGCATACCAGTTCAATTACCACTACTTTGACGAAACGATAGTTAATGGCGGCTTAACCTTGACCGATACCCTTTCGATTACGGTCTCTACGGATCTTGGCCAGACATGGAACGAAGTATATCGCAAGTCCGGCGAGGAACTGGCGACGTTCGACGAGCCTCTTCTCAACCCGGTCCAAATCGACAGGGCTTACTACGAGCCGAAGAAAGCTGATTGGAAGTACCAAATAGTCGACCTGAAGGACTATAAGAACGCTGACAAGGCGCTTGTAAAAATCAGCGTTATTTCCGGCGTGGGCGGCTGCCTCTATATGGACGATATTCGTTTCGACGATCTACAAGTTTTGGGCGCGCGCGAATTGCCCGAGGCTCTTTCAATCGCTAAGCTAAGCCCCAACCCGGCGGTCGACGCTACGGAGCTTAGTTTTGCGCTCGCGAACGGCGGCGCGACGCGCGTCGAAGTCCTGGACATGAAGGGCTCGCTCGCGGCAAGCTACGACGCCGGAACTTTGAACGCAGGGGAGAATACGCTTAAGCTCAATACTTCGGCCCTCGCCCCGGGCGTCTATTTCGTAAAGGTCCTCCGCGGCGCTGAAACTATTACGGCGAAGCTGAACGTAATCGGTAGATAATACAAAGTTTTAAAGTTTAAATAAAGGCGTCCCGAGGGGCGCCTTTTTCATTTATCATTTAACATTGACCATTTATCGGGCGCGTTGCAGGCATATTGCAGATAAACAACGCACTAAGCGCTTGGTAATACAATACTTAATTCTCGCCCCGTTGGGACTATCTTTGTAGATAAATTTCGGGAATGACGTAGTAAGCGCTTGAAATTTAATAAGTTGGTTCTCGCCCCTTTGGGGAGAGTTAGAGAGGGGGTTGTGGACAATTAACAGGCGTGGCGCCCACGGATCCACCCGGAAATGACGCGCTAAACGCTTGGTAATGAAAGACTTGGTTCTCCCTCTCGAGAGGGAGTTAGAGGGTGTGTTAAATACTCTATTAAAAAGATAAATCTTAACCTACCGATACTAAAATTCTTTTCTTAACCCCGAAGGGGTTACATATTGGCAGAAATCGGCGCGTCTAGATCCTTCCCGAACCGCTGCTTCGCCGCGAAAAGGTGGCGGAGTGGTGGCCGGCGCTTCGCGTTACAAAGCTGTAACCCCTCTGGGGTTAAGAAACGCTTTACCCGTCATCTCTCCTTTGAGGAATAGGCGAAGCCTTTTATGGTATCTATGAATGACAAAGCCTTCCATTTTCAAACGGTTACGCGTCATTCACCGGCAAATCGTCATTCGACGCGACTGATAAATGTTAAATGATAGCTGCCCTCACTTTCTCATGCTCTTCATGCGGATCTGCAGGTCTTTGAAAATGGCGAAGTCGTGGGCGAGGTCGAGCAGGTTTAGCCGCGCGCCTTGCGTGCCGGCGAAGTATTTTTCATCGAATCTTTTAATAGATTCCTCTTCCTCGAGGTATTGCGCCAATCGCCTCAATGCTTGCTCGAAATTTGCGAGGCTTTTATCCATTTCCGAGACGAGATTCTCGTTCGACTCTGGCATCTTGGACTTCTTAAGCATGAAGTAAAGGCTGTGCGCGGATTTGCCGGAAAATATCAATTCGTTCAGCGGGTCGAGCTCGCCGTAGGTCGCGGCAATTTCCAATATTATAGCCAAGTCCTCCGGCTTGCGAAGGGAGCCGCCGGAGAAAGCGTCGAGCGCTTCGAGTATTTCGCGTGTGTCGTCGGAGAGCCGCATCGCGCTTAGTACCTCACCGTCGCGAGTATCGAGCGGAAATAGCGATCGAGCGCGTCCTCGCCCTGCATCGGCGCGCCGGTTATGTTCATCGGTATGACGGACATTTCGTAGTAGCGACCCGTCTGCGAGATAAAGACGGCGCTCTTGCCGCGGTTGGCCGGCGTAGCTCCCGTAAAGGCGTACTCTACGAATCTCTGCGCGCCCATTTCGAGCGGTTGATATTTACCCGAGAGACGCACCCCGCCGGCAGTTTTCTTGTCGCGCTTGGAGTAGCATATCCTCGCTAATCCTAACAGTCCTTCCTTCTTTACGATCTCCGGGGCGTCGTTCGCGGGGCGTACCTGCTGGAACACTGCGGCAAGCGTATAGTCGGGGCTGACGGCCACGGCCATCACCTCGGGGGAAACTTCCTTCTCGACGTCGATAAAGAACCACCCCGCGGGGATTTGCGAGATCATATCGCCCTCGTTCGAGCGTACTATCTCGTCGCTCATGGGCGTTTCCGGCTTAGGGCTTAACGTGATTTTTGGCGCCGTCGCTTCTTCCTGCGGCGCTTTAATAAAAATACAGCTCGTTGCTATAAAAGCCAGGCTTAAGAACCAAAATACTTTATTCATAATATACTTAATATTCCTCGACGTGGAGCGCGCCCGGGCAGCCCACGCAATGCTTCGAGTAACCTTTTGCAAACAGGAAATTCGTAACGGATTCGACCATCTTGGGATTGCCGCACAGGAAGAAGTGAGTCTTCGCAGGATCGATCTCGATGCCGGCTTGCTCCTCGAGCACACGGTTATTTAAATGGGTTTCAATGTATCCGGTCAGCCCGTTCCAGGCGCTGTCGGCTTTTAATAAAGTGGGGAAGTAATAGAAATTATCGAAAGCGTTGCTGATAAAATTAAGCTCGCTGGAGTACCCGAGGTCCCACGGGTAGGCGGCGCCGTGAAGCACTGCCATCTTGTTCTCCTTGCGTTCGGTTAGGTGCGAGCGCAGGAAGCTGATATAGGGCGCGAGACCCGTGCCGGTGGCGATCATTACTATGTTCATGCCGGGAGGGGTGTCGTGCAGGCTGAATAGCCCCAATATTTTATCGTCGACCCACATGCGCCTGCCCTGCGACATATTGAATAGCCGCGGGGTGAGCTGGCCTGATTTTACCTGGCTAATGTAAAACTCGAAGTCCCGCGTGGCGGTATTGGCGGAAGAAATCGAGTAGGGACGTATGATCAGCGTGTCAGGCTGGTAGTGATCCAATGGGATTACGGAATTTGACGAGCGCGGCTCGCTGGCTAATAGTCCTATATTCGTGTACTGACCGGCCTTGAAGGTATTGCGATCGGAATCGGTTCGAACCCTGAGTATCATTAGGTCCGGCGTCATGAGGATTTTGCCGGTTACCGTCGCGTTATAGGGCGATGCTTTCATATCTCGGGAGCCTTGGATTGTTTCTATGACTTCACTCTGAGCGTTTGTTTAGACAAAACATAAAGTTAAGTTAAAAACGCTATTTTTGCAAACGCATTTTTAATTTATATCGAGACGCATTTTTTCTCTCTTTGGTTTATTCATGAAAGCGGGAGGGAAAAATCTCTTAATAGTTACCATATAATTTATTAAATTACGCCCGGACATTAACGAATAAAAAAAGAGAAATGGCAAAAAATATAGATAAAAGGATAAGATCTTTCAGCGTGCTTACGCTTGGCTGCAGCAAAAACGTGGTGGACAGCGAACGCATTATCTCGCTGCTCTCGGCGAACGGCTTGCGTTACGAGCCCAACGCCGACGCGGCCGACGCAGTGATCGTCAACACGTGCGGTTTTATTAAAAGTTCGAAGGAGGAGAGCGTTCGCGTTATTTTCGACGTATGCGCACTTAAGCGCAGCCGCAGGATTCGAAAAGTCGTCGTTACCGGGTGCTTCTCCGAGCGCTACGGCGACGAATTGGCCGACCAGATAAACGGCGTGGACCTATTCTTCGGAGTAAACGCCGAGCAGGAAATACTCCGCGCCCTCGTCGAGCGAAACGATTACGACTTCCCTCTCGAGAGGAAGCTGCTCACGCCGAAGCATTACGCCTATTTAAAGATATCCGACGGATGCAATCATCAATGCGCCTTCTGCGCGATACCCGGCATTCGCGGCAAGTACGTCTCGACCCCCGTCGACGAGCTTCGCGGCGAGGCGCAAGAGCTTGTTCGCTCCGGTGTGCGCGAGCTAAACGTCATCGCGCAGGACACGACTTACTACGGCCGCGACCTTGGCGGCGCCTCGCAACTGCCCGAATTGCTCGAGAGCCTTAGCTCGATCGAGGGGCTTCCCTGGCTGCGCCTGCTTTACGCTTACCCGACTGCATTCCCCGACCACGCTTTAGAAATTATGGCCGAACGAGCCAACATTTGCAAATATATAGATATACCTCTTCAGCATATTTCCGATCGCGTCCTTAAATCCATGGGGCGGGGCATAACAGGTAAGCAAATTTACTCCCTGCTTGAAAAAATACGGAAGGCCGTGCCCGGCGTCGCTATCAGGACGTCGCTTATTGTCGGCTTCCCCACGGAACAGGAAAAAGACTTTGAAGAATTAAAGTCTTTCGTAGGGAACGCCGAAATAGATAGATTAGGAGTCTTTATGTACTCCCGCGAGGATTCTACCCCCGCCTTCGGGCTTGGCGATCCGATCGACGATGCGGAAAAATTGCGCCGCGCCGACGAGATAATGGAACTCCAGCAGGGGATTTCACTAAAGAAAAACAGAGAAAAGATCGGGAAGAAAATAAAAGTATTGATCGAAGGCGAGGCCGAGGACGCCGGATTTTGGGGAAGGAGCGAGCACGACGCCCCGGAAATCGATAACGCAGTTTTGCTGCCTGGGGCCGTGGGACTGACCGCCGGGCAGTTCGTAACCGCGGAGATCTACGACGCCAGCGAATACGACGTCGTCGCTAAAGTTATTTCTTAAGATCGGGCAAATTAAGGCCTTCAAGCGTGTTTCACTAATAAAGAATAAATATGGCTTCGACAAAGCGCTTTAACAAGAGCTACCTGGACCTGTTTGAGCATAACACCCTGCAAATACTCATCTTTTTTGCGTTATTTGCTGTTGGCGTTGCGCTGTTCTTTTGGCTGGGATTGCCTATTATGGAGCATATCTTTATCCGCACGCTTAGCGGCAGGGTATACAACGACGGCTCTTCCGTCGCGTACATGACGGACATGCCCGACGTAATGCGCCGCACGTCTTATTTATTTTCCTGGGCTATCGATATATACCTGAAAACCCCGCAGGAGGGCAGGTACTGGTTCTCGCCGGCGATAGCTTTAGTCGTTCCGGCCAGTCTCTTCGGCATGGCGTTTACGATCACGCTATCTTCGCTCCTTCCCCAGGGCGTAGGATTTATCCGGCAGAAGATAGAGCGCGAAATAGCCTCCACCATAGCGCGTATCGCGATGATAAAGTACGGCTATCATGCCGAGGAATATTACACCGAGATAGAGGACGAACTGCTTTCGGCGGACCTGCGCGATCTTCATAATTACGTGGCAATGTGGAATATCTCCGCCGAGGATTTACGTACGCTCGTTCGGGCGCTGAAGTGGCGTAACGGGGGCGCTTTCTATAGAATGACCCATATTAACGACGGTATCCGGATCTACATGCGGTTCTATTTCACCGTGCAGTACACGAACACCGTGCTCGGATTTGTGTATATCGGCGCCGCGTTCCTGATCATTATCATCGGCCTTCGCGGGCTAAAGTTCATCCCGTCGAACGAGCCGTCGATGGTATTCTTCGCGCTCGGGCTTGAGTTCTCGATGCTAATAACTTACGCGTTTACCCTGATGTACTCCAAGCAGGAGGAGGAGCCGAGAGAGCCAGGAGGGGAGACTAACCGGGAGATTGCCTCGTCGGGGGACGCATCCAACGCGAAGGAAATAGAAAGTTTATTGCGGATTTTTATCAAATCGAAGAAGAAATAACGAAAAAAGGAATTTTGTAAGTAAATGGAAATAAGAGAAGCGGCCTTAAACGGATTATTACTTTTAGAGACCAAGGCGTTTTCGGACGAGCGCGGTTACTTTATGGAGACGTTCAAAGCATCGGAATTCGAAAGACTGGACCTTCCGACTTCCTTTCCGCAGGACAATTTTTCGCGGTCGAAGCGGGGAACGCTCCGGGGCATGCACTTTCAATGGTCGAAGCCAATGGGCAAGCTGCTGCGCGTGACGCGCGGCGCGGCGCAATTCTTCGAGGTAGATATCAGGAAGAATTCTCCAACGCTCGGCAAGAGCTTCAGCGCGGAATTGACCTCGGGCAATCGCTTAGCTTTATGGGTCCCGCCGGGATTTGCGAACGGCTTTATGGCGTTAGAGGACGATACGATAGTTCAATATAAATGCACTGCGGAATGGAACGCCGCGGGCGAAGGCTCGATAAACCCGTTCGACGCCGAGCTCTCGCTTGATTGGCGGCTCGGGAGCCCCACGCTCTCGGATAAGGACGCCGCCGCCCAAAGCCTAAGGCAATGGTTGGCCCGGCCGGAGAGCGACGCTTTTTCGCTCTGATTATTACTTAACTTTACAGGAGTCGGTTGACGATGGAGTTTAAAAAAGAAAACTGCGAGGAATTGATCGACGAACTAGAATTATGGAGACAAGCTTTAGACGGCAGCGGCGTAGGCGTTTGGACGTATAACGTAAAAACGGGCGAAAGCAAGCGTTCCGACACATTCTATAAGTTAATCGGCTATAAGGATCTCGAGAATACTTTTCAAGCCATGCAGGAGATAACGCATCCGGACGACGAGCAAATCGTTAGCCAAATCAAGATGCGATACGCCGCAGGACTTATCGAAGAGCACTCGATCGATTACAGGCTGCTCTGCGCCGACGGCAAGTACCGGTGGTTCAACGACCGCGGGCGCCTTGTCCGTTTCGGCGAAACGAGGCTCGAAGCGAATATAGTCGGCACCATAACGGACATAACCTCGAGGATAGCGACGCTTAATAAGCTTCGTCTCCGCGAGCAGGAATTTAAAGCTCTCGTGGAGAATTCGCCCGATATCTTTGCGCGAGTCAACCGCAATCGGGAATTGCTCTACATTAATCGAATCGTCGAAAAATACTTTAGGGATAGGTCCGAGAAATTGCTCGGTAGGGAACTGGCAAGCATGATGCCCCCGGACGCCAACGTCGGAGAGTATTATTCGCAAATAGCGAAGGCTTTCGAACAGGGTTGCAAGACGGAAGCGGAATTTTCTTACGTCGACTTCGACGGCTCTACGAAAAAGTTCGAGGCGCGCATTACCCCCGAATTCGATCACAACGGGATCGTTTCCAGCGTGCTCATTTCGGCGCGCGACGTCTCGAACGCAAGGGAACTCGAGGATATGCTCAGGCGGTCGGAGTCGCGTATGAAAGCCCTGCTTGACAACATCCCGCATATCGCCTGGCTGAAGGACGCCGGGTCGCGCTTCCTCTACGTAAATAAATCTTTCCTCGATTATCAGAATAAATTGGCCGAGGACGTTATTGGGAAAAACGATTACGAAGTTTGGAGCGAGGAAGAGGGATATAAGTACATAGCCGAGGACGTTGAAGTTATGAAAACGGGAAAGCCATTAATAATGGAAGAAAAGATCTTCGTAAAGGGCAAAGAGCATTGGCACGAAATAATCAAATCGCCCGTTTTTGATTGCAACGGTAAAGTGATAGGCACGACCGGGCTATCGATAGACATTACAAAGCATAAAGAGACCCAAAAGAAGATGAGAGATCTGTATAAGGAACTGGAAAAAAGATGCTCGGAATCCCGCGGTTTATTCGGCGAGACCAAGCTTCACAGCGAAGGCGAAGACGATGGATGAACTATTTGAAAGCCCGGAGCCCGCTCCGGTAATTCGTAAAACGGAGACCAACGCTCCGCTTGCCGTAAGGATGAGGCCACGCTCCCAGCGCGAGGTCGTCGGGCAGGAGAAGCTGCTCTCCGAGGGCGCCCCGCTGCGCGCATTCTTCGAGACGAAGAATTTCCCTTCGATGATATTTTGGGGGCCTCCCGGTTCTGGCAAAACGACTCTTGCTCTATTAATAGCCGAGAGCTCCGGCAGCCGCTTTATTACCCTCTCGGCGGTGGATTCGGGCGTTAAGGAGCTTCGCGAAGTGATAGCCCAGGCGGGCAAATCCTCCGTCTACGGGAAGCGCACCATTCTATTCATAGACGAGATCCATAGATTTAACAAAGCGCAGCAGGACGCGCTGCTCCACGCGGTCGAGCGCGGAGTTATTACGTTAATTGGCGCGACGACGGAAAATCCCTCGTTCGAGGTCAATTCGGCGCTTCTTTCCCGCTGCCAGGTTTACAGGCTGCGCTCGCTCTCCGACGACGACGTACGGCGGGTAATAGAACGCGCGATAAAGGAAGACGAAACTCTTTCCAAATACAAGCTAAAGCTCGACGAGGACGCGAGGGATTTCCTTCTAAAGATAGCGGCCGGCGACGCGCGCACGGCCCTAAACGCGCTCGAGCTCGCGTTTAAACTGCTCCGCGCCAGACCGGACGAGGAAGCGACCATAACGCGCGAGCTGCTCGGCCGCGCGCTCCAGCAAAAGACCGCCCAATACGATAAAAAGGGCGAAACGCACTACGACACAATCTCAGCTTTTATTAAATCCTTACGTGGAAGCGATCCGGACGCGGCGGTCTTCTGGATGGCAAAGATGCTCGAGTCCGGCGAGGACCCGCGCTTCATAGCCCGCCGCATGGTCATCTTCGCCAGCGAGGACGTGGGCAACGCCGAACCGCAAGCCCTTCAGATAGCGGTCGCCGTTTTCCAGGCCGTTCAAATGATAGGCATGCCCGAGGCGGCTATCAACTTAGGACAGGCCGCTACTTTCCTGGCTTCCTGCCCGAAGTCCAACGCCTCGTACAGGGCTATTATGGACGCTATGGAAGACGTGCGCAACGGGGCCTCGCTCGAGGTGCCGATGCACCTTCGCAACGCGCCAACCAGGCTAATGAAGGACGAGGGATACTCCGCGGGCTATCAATACCCGCATTCCCACGAGGGGCATTTCGTCGCGGAAAATTATTTCCCGCCCGGCTCGAAGCCTAAAAAGTACTACAAGCCGGGGGAATTTGGAAAGGAAAAGGAATTCCGCGAGCGGCTCTCCAGGCTGTGGAGCTCTCGCGATGAAGAAGCTAAAGGCTGATCTTTTTGCCGGGGATAGCTTCGACGATCTCCGGGAAGAGCGCGGCCTCTATCATTTCGCACCAGATGTGGCCTATTAATATATGGCTTTCCTGCACGCGCGCGGTGACGTCGCTCGGAACGACTACGGACAGGTCCGATAGGCCGAGGAGCGAGCCGCCTTTGCAACCGAGCAGTCCGATGGTCTTTACGCCCAATTCGCGGGCTTTCTTCATAGCCAGACCCACGTTGGTTGAATTACCGCTGGTGGAAATTCCGATGAGGGCGTCCCCGGGCCTGCCGAAGGCTTCGATCTGGCGCGCGAAGACGTTCTCGAACCCTATGTCGTTGCCGCCCGCCGTTGCTATGGACGGATCCACCGTCAGCGCGAGCGCCGGGAGAGCCGGGCGATTTACCGACGAGCGAAATCGCACGACGAGCTCCGCAGCGATGTGCTGGCTGTCGGCCGCGGAGCCGCCGTTTCCGCAAAGGAAAAGCTTGCCGCCGCCTGCGAGCGATTCGATCAGCGCCTCGCCGCACATGCGTATCTCATCCATGCAGCTTTCCATTAATCTTGTCTTTACCGTTATGCTCTCGGCTATTATATCTTCAATGTTCTTAGGCGTAAAATTCATTGGCGTTATCTTTTAATTGACTTTATCTTTTGAATTATAGATTTGCAAAAGGCAATATAGTTAAAATAACAATGACTAACAATTGAAACGTTAGCGTTGAAATTCTTATTAGTCCCAATATTTTCCGCTTCCATGCTGGACGTAATAATACGAAAAACGCCGACTTTCGCCGGCGTTTCTCTAAAAAGCTAAAGATCGTCTAAAATTCTGATTATTCGTTTTCCAAAGTTTCAACTTCTACATTGAACTGCTTGGAGCCGACGCTTATCTTGTAAGTCGCCTTGGTTGGGTGCTCCACGCCGAAGGGCGTAGGGCCGAACCCGAGAGCGGGCGGAAGCTGTTCCTGCGCCGCGTGCGGAGCGCCGTCGCCGTTCGTAGCGGCGGGGGCGGGAGCTGGGGCGGGCGTCGGGGCTGGAGCGGGTTGCTCGCTGATCTTGCGAACGTTAACCTTAACCTCGCCCTTAAGGAAAGCGATGCCTTTAGTTTGGCAGGAAACTGCGATAAAGAGATTTTCCTTCGAAGTTTCAAGCCCATCTTTTTCGAGTTGTTCTTTCCAGTAAGCCAGTCCCTTTTTCGGGTCGCGCTCGGCGATCTCGATCGGGAGTTCGGTGGTCGGTTCGAGCTTGAGCTGCTCGGAAGCGATTCGGACGACTTCCGGATCCGGTGGAACGGGAGTCTTGCCGAAGTAGCCGAGCACCATCTTGCCGTAACCGTCGGCGATTTGCTTCCAGGGGCCGGCCATAACGTTGTTGTAGGCCTGCTGGAAGTAGAACTGCGAAACGGGGGTAACGGACGTGCCGAAACCGCCTTTAGTAACTACTTCGCGCATTTCTTTAATGACCGCCGGGAACTTATCGAGCACCTTGAAGTCGCGCATCATCTGCGTATTAGCCGTCAAAGCGCCGCCTGGCATCGGCGAGAAAGGTATCATCGGGGAGACTTGCGTAGCTTCCGGAGGAATAAAGTAATCCTTCAGAGCTTCGGCGAATTCTTCTTCGTAAACGCGTACCTTTTCGATGTCGAGACCAAGATCGTAAGGCGTGCCCTTAAGCGCGTGCAGCATGACGATCATGTCGGGTTGGCTCGTGCCGCCGGAGACGGGAGCCGCGGCAAGATCGATGCCGTCCGCGCCCGCTTCGAGAGCCGCGGTGTAGCAAGCTACGGAAACGCCCGCAGTTTCGTGCGTGTGAAGCCTGATATGGATGTCGTTTCCAAGGATGCGGCGGGCCATCTTGATAGTTTCATAGACCTTTTCCGGCGAGCTCGTGCCGCTGGCGTCTTTAAAGCAAATTGAATCGAATTCGACTCCTTTTTCAAGGATGTCGCGAAGAGTTTTTTCATAGAACGGAACGTCGTGCGCGCCTTCGCAGCCGGGAGGTAAGTCCATTAGCGTGACTACAACTTCGTGGCGCAAGCCGTGGTTGCGGATCGAGCGTCCGCTGTCGATTAAATTGTTAACGTCGTTTAAAGCGTCAAAATTGCGAATAGTCGTCGTGCCATGTTTTTTAAACATTTCCGCGTGCAAATCAACCACTTCGCGCGGAGCCGTATCGAGAGCTACCGTATTGACGCCGCGGGAAAGGGTCTGCAGATTTGCGTCCGGGCCCACGACGGCGCGGAATTTATCCATTATCTCGAACGGGTTTTCGTTCAAGTAAAACACCGGCGATTGGAAGCGGGCGCCGCCTCCGAATTCGAAGTGCGTTATGCCTACATGCTTTGCCGCCTCTAACGCAGGCAGAAAATCATGGAAAAGCACACGCGCGCCGAACACCGATTGGAAACCGTCGCGGAAAGATGTGTCCATCACATCTATCAGTTTTTTCTTAAGCATTTTTTTGTTGTTTTGACAAGTTTGACATATTTTGTTATCGATAAATATTTATCGACTAATAATAACCGATAAAGCTTTATTATAACTACGCAAAATTACGGAATTTGTTTTATACTTTGCAAAAATTTTAAAAAATCTGCGGGATAATTAAATTATTTGTAAGGATAAAGTTAATTCCTCTTTTGCCGATTATCGTTTTGGTGCGTAATTGTAATCATTTTTAGCGCCAATCTGCGTTTTTGCCGGCGCCTTTTTAGTTCAATACCGGGAAAAGTTCTTTATATTAAATTTTGACGCCTTTCTCGCGTCTTTCATTCAAAAAGGACACAGCAATGAGATTATTTCTTGGAACATACATGCGTAGCGACGATTTCCTGGAACTCTATGGCTCTCTTAAAATGCAGCTTGAAATGGACTGCAAGGGCAAATGGGTCGAGCCCAATAACTTGCATTTTACTTACCATTTTCTCGGCGAAGTAAGCCAATCGCAGTTCGAAGAAATTAAAAGGGAGATGGGCGACCTGTTCCGCGAGTACGAAAGCGAAACTATTTTGAAAGGATTAGGCGTCTTTCCGAATAGACGCGCCCCGAGAGTTCTGCATATACCCGTAGTCAATCCCGACGGAAAGGTCGCCGAACTTTATTCCGAGAGCGGGAAGGTCCTAACGCGCCTAGGTTTCGAATTGGATAAAAGGCTTTACTCGCCGCATCTTACGCTCGCGCGTCTGAACTTTTGCTCGCCCAACGAGTTGAACGCTACGCTTGAGCAATATGCGGAGTTCGAGTTCATGAAGTCCCCGACGTTTACGTTTAACTTAATTGAAAGCAGGCTCACTCGCCAGGGGCCGATTTACACTCCTCTTCTATAGCGTTAATCGCCGGCTCCGCCTTTTCGAAAAACGATAGACTTAAAGCCTATTTTTTTTCGTATTTTTGAAAATTGAACGAAAAAGAAATTAATAATATAAATCAGGATAGTTTATGTCGCGATACCATTCCTACCAAACCGTCGAGCGGCTCTCGGAAGCAGTCGGCGAAGAGGTAACGCTGCGCGGTTGGGCGCAGAACAAGACGGGCAAAGGCAAGCTGCAATTCATTCAACTCCGCGACGGCACGGGCGTCTGCCAATGCGTCGTCTTTAAGGGCGCCGTCAGCGAGGAAGTTTTTGAAAAAGCAAAATCGATCACCCAGGAAACGTCGCTGGCGGTTACCGGCAAGGTTCGCGCCGAAGAGCGCGCGCCGGGCGGCTACGAGCTCGACGTAACTGGAATTAATATTTACCAGATAGCCGAGGAGTACCCCATAACTCCTAAAGATCATGGCGACGCGTTCCTAATCGAGCGGCGTCACCTATGGCTGCGCAGTTCGCGCCAGCACGCGATTATGCGCGTCCGCGCCGCCGTCATTAAAGCTATACGCGATTTCTTCGACGGCAACGGATTTAAGCTGACGGACTCCCCGCTGCTTACCCCGAACGCCTGCGAGGGAACCTCCACGCTATTCGAAACCGAATACTTCGATCTCGGCAAGGCGTACCTCTCGCAGAGCGGCCAGCTCTACGCCGAGGCTACGGCTATGGCAATGGGTCGAGTTTATACTTTCGGACCGGCCTTCCGCGCCGAGCGCAGTAAAACCCGCAAGCACCTGACGGAATTCTGGATGGTCGAGCCGGAAATGGCCTTCTTCGACATCAACGACGACATGGACCTCGCCGAGGACTTAGTCGAGTACATTGTAGCATACGCTCTGAAGACTTGCGCCAAGGAACTGCAAACGCTCGAGCGAGATATTCGCCCGCTTGAAAAAGTAAGACGGCCGTTCTATAGAATGAGCTATACGGAGGCGGTAGATTGGCTCGTCGCCAATAAGATCCCGCTAAAGAAAAAAGTCGACGGGCAGGAAGTCGATATACTCCCTTTCCCGTGGGGCGAGGACTTCGGCTCGCCGCAGGAAGAAGCGATAATGGAGCAATTCGATAAGCCGTTGATCATCCACCGCTACCCGACGGAGGTTAAGGCCTTCTACATGAAGCGCGACCCGGAAAACGAGAAAGTCGTGCTCGCTATGGATATGCTCGGCCCCGAGAAGGCCGGCGAGATAATCGGCGGCAGCCAGCGCGAGGACGATCACGACCTCCTGCTCCAGCGAATTCTCCACGAAGAATTGCCGCAGGAAGCTTTCCAGTGGTACCTGGACTTGCGTAAATTCGGCTCCGTTCCTCACTCGGGCTTCGGCCTGGGCGTCGAGCGCGTAGTTAAATGGATAACCGGCGCGCAGCACATCCGCGAGGTCATCCCCTTCCCGCGCATGATCTATCGCATAGTTCCGTAATTCGTCGAAATGCTAATCGAAAAAAGAAAGCTTGCGTCGCTCGGCCCAAGCTTTCTAGATTTAACAAATAAATATCAAAAGATCGACCCATATGTCCTTTAAAGGTATCGTCTTAGCCGGCGGCGGAGGAAGCCGCCTCTATCCATTGACAAATATATTCAGCAAGCAATTGCAGGTGATCTACGACAAGCCGATGGTTTACTACCCGCTTTCGACGCTCATGCTTGCCGGTATCCGCGACGTGCTGTTGATCTCTACGCCGCAGGACACGCCCAACTTCGAGAAGCTGCTTGGCGACGGCTCGCGCCTCGGGATTAATATTTCCTATTGCGTGCAGCCTCGGCCCGCCGGCATCGCCCAGGCATACGTGCTCGCCGAGGAATTCCTCGCCGGGCAGAGCTCCTGCATGATACTTGGCGACAATCTCTTCTATGGGAAACTCGATTTCCTTCGCAATGCGATAAGCAAGAACGAGGGCGGCACGGTCTTCGGCTACCGCGTGCAAAACCCCAGCGAGTACGGCGTCGTCGAGTTCGGCGAAAGTATGCAAGTCCTTTCCATAGAGGAAAAGCCGAAGCAGCCGAAGTCCAATCACGCCATACCCGGCCTGTATATCTTCGACGGGGACGCTCCGAAGCTGGCTAAGGAACTAAAGCCAGGCCCGCGCGGCGAACTCGAAATAGTCGATCTCCAGAAGGAGTACCTCGTCCGGGGCAAGCTAAAGGTGGAGCTTATGGGCCGCGGCATAGCCTGGCTTGACACTGGCACGCCCGAGAGCCTGCTCGAAGCCGGTATGTTCATCCACGCCATTGAAAAACGCCAGGGGCGGAAGATTGCCTGCCTCGAGGAAGTCGCCCTGCGTATGGGATACATCGACGAGGACGGCTATTCGCGCATAGTCGGCGAGCTGCCAAGCTGCTCCTACCGCAGGTACTGCGAGGACGTTTTAAACGATATTAGTTAATTCAGTAGATGAAGAAAAACTACGCGTTCTACGCGGCCGCGGCGGCTTTTATCCTGCTCGTCTTTTGGGCGAACTCCGCGCACTTAAATCAATTGGGCGTATTCTACAACTACGTCCTGCCGCAGGCGGCGCGCATATTGCACGGCGACTTCGCCTTTACGTATCCCATCTGGGGATATTCGATCCTAACCTCTATAGGGCAGGCCTTCGGCGCGCCCGTTGAATTTCTGCTCGTCGTCCAGTACCTTCTCGCCGTTTTCGGCGTCAGGTTGATCTACGACGTTTCGCGTTCGAAGCCGAGCTACTCGCACCTGCCCCTGCTGCTGCCCTGGGCGGCTCTCATGTCCGTCAAGTGGCCGCAGGCTGTTTCCTCGTTTCTAATTCTATTGATAATTTGGATATATTATAACAATTCCGGCGGGAAGTCGAAGCGTTGGGGGTACCTCGCGATAGCAGTGGCGTTCGGCATGGCTTTAAATTTCCGGTCGGAGTACCTTTACTTCCCACTTTTAGCTTTCCTGGTAATTTCTTTTGCATCGTTAATAAAGCAAAGCAAGCTCGAATTTAAGAGTTCCGGTATGATATGCCTTGCCATGGCGGCCGGAACAATATTACTGCTGCCCTGGGCGGTAAACTCGTGGGGCGTATTGGGCAAGCCCCTGCTGAACTCCTCGAACGGCGGGATGGTAGCCTATATCTCGCTCGGCGATCTTCCGGGTAATATATGGGGCGTCGAGCCCGTAGACGCTACGGCCTGGCGCCGGGCGCAGGAAGCGGGCGAGCCCACTCCCTTTACGCGCCGGGCGGATTCTCTCCTGATAGGCGAATTTAAAGCAAATGTCTTTTCGCGCCCCGGGGAGTACGCGATGAAATGCGCATACAACTCGCTCCGCGCCGTCGCCGGCGGTCTCTACGTCGGGGAGTACGCCGCGCTCGCGACCACTAACGTGAAGGCTCTCGCTCTGAACAAGCAGGTTGCCGAGGCCAAGGGCATCGAACAAAAGTTCAAAGCGCTCCTGGGCGGGGGCGGAGCCTCTATCTTATTAATGCTCGAAAAGATATTGCGGCTGCTTTCTATGCTGTTATTCATATACATCCTCTACCGCGCCCTGGCGAGCAAACATAGCTACGACGGCGCCCGCCTCATCGCGGTTTCCATAATACTATATCAAATTCTTCTCTGCGCGGCCCTGCTCTACGAGCCGCGAATGATGAACACGGTCTACGCGCCGGCGCTGGCCCTGGCGCTTGGCAGTAAAAGGGGTAAGAGCCGTTCCCGCGCTAAATCTCCGAAGCCGATCCAGCAGCAAAATTCAGGCAAAAAGAGCGTAAGCGTATGAGATCGTTTCGACTCGTCGTTCCCGCGCAGGCGGGAACCCAAAGACCGCATGGATTCCGGGTCTGACGCCCGGAATGACGCGTAAAAGATATTACGCGCTAAGCGTATAATTTTGAAGGTTCTGTCACTCTGACGACCGAAGGGAGGAAGAGTCCATGCAATCTTTCGAATGCGTAATTATTAGTTTGCATAAACAAATTCAATTACTCTTAACCCCTGAGGGGTTACAGCTTTGTAACGCGAAGCGCCCGCCCCCGACCCACTAATTCTCTACCGCTTCCCCCGGGAAAGGAGGTAGGGAGGGGATTATTATAATAATCATTTTTTTATGCTTTATAATAGCAAAGTAATTTAAGCCATGATCCAAACATAAATTTATTAAAAATTTATTTTGCTTATGTGCAATATTTTAGTATATTGCAAAAGTTAAATGAAATCTATGTACTTTCAGATAATCTTCATTCTTTATATAAAGCATTTTTAATATAGAGTTACTCACTACATAAATAATCTAGTGTAATTAAACATTTCATTGATAAATATTTCATGGGAGAAAGAAAAGTGGGTTTATTTAAAAGCAAAGAAGAAAAAATTCTTGATAAGAGAAATGAATATGAAAAAAAGAAGGCTGAGAACCTTAATAGCAGGTTAAAAGAATCTGAAAATAAAAAAAGAGAAGCAGATGCTCTACTAGAATTAGAACGCGAAAAGACTAATAGAGAAGCTCAAATCCATGCTTCCATCGAAAAAGAAAAAAGAAAAACCTTAGATAAGGAATTAGAAGTCCAGAAAGAGTTATTAGCCCTTGAAAAGAAGGCTGTAAAACTCCATAACAAGCAAGAAAATAAAGAAGCAAGGAAGCAGTTTATAGGTTCTTTAATGAACAAGACAAAGGAAGCATTAGAAACAAGAGTAGCGAAGGCAGAAGAAACCAGTATAGGTAAAATCGAAGTAGAAGTAGATAATATGGATGAGGCAGAAAAGAAAAAGCTCTTAAGAAATGCAATTAGAGTAACTGGGAAAATCAATAATGGATCGATGTCAGAAATTTCGGGAAATATATATTTAACCGAAAAATTTCTTTTATTTCAACTTTCTCAAGTTGGCATTTTAGGATCTGTCACAGGGTCAGCAAAAAGTGCCGAATTCTTCATGTCTTTTGAAGATATTTACGACTGTAAATTTAAGAAGGGTATGATGGGACTTAACAATAAAATCATCTTTCTCATGAAAGATACAATAACTTACAAATCGCTTTACTCTGAAAGGGCGGGTGAAATTATTTTCGAATTTGGTAAGTCTGATATTACCTTCGCTGAACAATTATGTTCTAAATTGAAAGACTTACTATAAACTAAACGGATATTAAGAATATAAAATGAGTTGTTTATAAGATCTGTAATCAACTCATTTTATTCTTAATTGTACATTCAATGTCATTTAAACCATAAGCGTCACTTGAGGAATTGAAAGGATTGTAGGTTTATCTATATTCATTTTGTAAATATTTCAATTTAATATGATATTACTAACCATGGCTTTCAAAAAAGTTCTCTTATTAGCAGTTGTAGGGCAATAATAAATCATGCTCTATAATTTTTTTATTCATTTGTTTTTACATATCCCTAAAATATTATATGGAACGCCTTAATCAATATTTGAATTTTTTTATCAAAGTCAGTGTAATGCTGAGCCTCTTTACGTTATTCAATGCATGTAATGTTGATCATTCTACTTCAGCGAATGATTCTTCTAAAGGCATGATCACTGGTTATGTACGACTTTTTGATGAGAATTTTAAAGATATAAGCTTGAAAGATAGTGTTACTATTAAGCTAGAAGGTACTAATTTTACGACTCTTACTAACTCGAATGGTAATTGGTCAATGGTTGACGTTCCTTCTAATGAATATGTTGCAACATTTTCTAAGAAAGGCTTTGGAACGTATAAGTCTTATATTACTATTAGTAAAAATAAAGCTGTAGAATCTACTACTGAACTATATTCATATCCTCCGAAATATACAATAGATTCTATTAATTGCCGAGTTGAAGGTAATGCGGTACAAGTTATCGGCTTCTCTAAACCTAAAGATAGTCCTTTTGAATTATTCATAAGCAATTGTCATATTTTCGTTTCGGATAAACCAGATGTAAGTTGTATGCCTGGCGAATATATTTTTGAGACAGGATATGAGTCAAGCAACTTTGGAACTATATGGAGTTCTGATAATGGAAAATTTTCAGAGGAAATCAATCTCTCGCATATCTATTCCTGCCCTGAATTTAAACCCGGGAAACAAATGTTTATAGTAGCGTATTTAGATTGCGCTAAGACTTGTAAATATTTTAAAGATAAGTCAAATAAACAGATTTTCTATTCTGTTTTGAGTTTACCCTCGAAAGTAATTTCAGTAACATTACCGTAGAGCAATGAACTAATTCTATAGCTAGGGTGTGATATCTTTACTATGAAAATTGTTAACAATTTAACTCGTACTTTTATCATCGTCCACGCAATCTCCCTTGAAATGCGGTGTGAACGTTCCGCACTCAATTGTCTCTTTAACGAATATCTTTAATAACAGCGGGAGCGCCGGAACAATTAGCCAATCCCTACTTTTTTCAAATTTTATTTCTTTTCCCAAAAATTCCTTAATTTTGTAATCTATATAAATTTAGAAAACTTTTTCTTCATATAAATAATAAAGGATTACAATGGGAACGACAGCCGATTTGAGACCCGGAGCCGTAATTAAGTACAACGGCGAGCTCTGCACGGTCCTCGAGAGCGAGCATCGCACTCCGGGAAATTTACGCGCCTTCTACCAGGTGAAGATGCGCAACCTCAAGAGCGGAAAATTACTTGAAAACCGCTTCCGTTCGGGCGAAACGATTGAATTCGTACGCGTCGAGCGCCGCAACTACCAATACCTCTACAATGACGGCTCGCATTATTACTTCATGGACAAGGACTCCTACGAGCAAATCCCCGTTGAGCCTTTCGTCATCGGCGACCCGGTCAAGTTCTTGAAAGAGAACCAGGACGTTCAACTCGCGCTCGAAGGCGACAACGTGCTTGCGGTTGAATTGCCCCCGAACGTGACGCTTCGCGTCATCCACACCGAGCCCGGTCTCCGCGGCGACACGGCCACGAACGTGCTCAAGCCCGCCACGATTGAAACCGGCGCGCAGGTTAACGTGCCTATCTTCGTTAACGAAGGCGACCTCATCCGCGTCGACACCAAGAGCGGCGACTACGTAGAGCGCGTAAAGGAATAATTTTTTCAATATTACCGCGGATCGCTTTCCGCGAATCGAAGAAAGGAAATCGCAATGAGCGAATTAGCCAAGAGGATCGGCGTTGCCGCAATCGGCATACCTGTAGCGTTATTTTTAATAATTTACAACGATTCGCTCTTTGCGGGGGCCGTGGCGGCAGTCGCCGTTCTCGGGCTCCACGAATTTTACAAGATGGCTCGCGCCAAAGGCTCGAACCCGCTCTCTACGGCGGGGATAGCTCTTGGCGCGCTTTTTATTCTGGCGCTCGCCCTCGCGTTTAAGCTGCCCGGGGCCTCGCAATGGCTAAACCCGGCCGCTGCTATAGCGGCGATCGGGGTAGGCGTTATGGCGCTCTACGGTTCGGCTCTCTTTGCAAGGAAGACGGGCTCGCTGCCGGACCTTTCGGCTACGCTCGGCGGGCTGGCGTTCGTTGTGGCCTCCGCAGGAAGCCTCGTCGCTATAAGGATGTTCGACGAAGTGGGGCGCATTTCCGGCGCGGTAAATTTCCCCGGCGTTCACTGGGGGTATTTTGTCGTAACGTTTTTTGTAACGATCTGGATATGCGATTCCGGGGCTTACTTCGGCGGTCGCGCGATGGGGCGGCATAAGCTCTTCGAGCGCGTCAGCCCTAAGAAGACATGGGAGGGCGCGATAACGGGCTTTCTATTTGGGGTCCCGGCGTTCTGGGCGTTTAGCTTCTGGCTCAACCCGGCGTTCCCGGGCGGCGACGCGCTTATTCTCGGCGCGCTCGTTTCCTCGCTGGGACAGATAGGGGATTTGGCCGAGTCGCAGCTGAAGCGCGACGCCGGCGTAAAGGATAGCGGAGCCCTGCTCCCCGGCCACGGGGGCGCGCTCGATAGGTTCGATTCAATTATGTTCAGCGCGCCGTTCGTCCTGCTCTACTTGCTTTTGCGGTAAAAGCGCGTTGGGGCGGTTCTCTACCCTTCGTTTTTCTCCGGCGAGCGGGGGAACTTGACCTCGACTTTCGTTCCTTCCCCCGGGGCGCTATCGATTTCTATATCGGCGCGAAGTATGTCGCAATAACGCTTCACGACGGAGAGCCCCAAACCGGTTCCGCTCGACATCCGGACGTTCGACGCCTTGTAAAACGGCTCGAACACCTGCTTTAGTTCCCCTTGCGGAATGCCCACTCCCTGGTCGGTAATCGTCAGTATGACTTCTCCCGCGGTGTCGGAGAGCTCGACGTCGATACGCGAATCGCGCGGCGAATACTTTATCGAATTGCTCAGCACGTTATTAATTACGGTATATATTAATTTCTCGTCGGTAGGCGCGAAGCTATTTATAGATTTATTCGAGAACGACAGCTTATGCATAATGCCGGACTGGGAAGAAACTTCCTGGACTATATAGCTTGTCAGCTTCGCCATATCGACGGATCTTATCGTGCTGGAAATTTCATCGGACTCAATTTTCTCAACTTTGAGAGCTTCGTTTATTAGTTGAGTCATATTCTTAACGGAGGTCTGAATAAGCGAGATGTGATGCTCGAAGTTCTTCTCGTCGTTCATCTTAAAGAATTTATCCAGCAGGTAGGTCGCCGAGAGGATGACTGTAAGCGGCGTTCGGTACTCGTGGGAAACCATGGAAATTAGCCGAGTCTTCATGTCGGAGAGCTCCTTTTCGCGGGCGAAGGCCTCGTCGAGCTCCTCCTTTGTGCGGAGCAATTCGTCGGCCGTGCGCTTGCGTTCGTAGTTCTCGAAGGTCAATTCCTCGAGGGCCTCCTCGAGCTGCGCCGTGCGCTCGAGCACCGCGCTTTCAAGCTCCTCGTTCATTCTCTCGAGCTTTTCGGCCGCGAGCTTTCTCTCGGTAATGTCCTCGAGCACGCCGTCCAGGTACTCTTCAGTCGAATTTTCGCATATAATGTGCTGAACGGTGTCGCGGACATATATTACTTTCCCGAGTTTAGTGACGAGCTTGTACTCGAAGGAGAGCGGCTTTTGCGTTGAGATTATCTGCTGTAGGAAGCGTTCGCGATCCGCCGGGTCGAAGAAAATTTCCGAGGAGCGGAATTGCAGGAGTTCGTTGGCGTCGTCGTAGCCGAGTATCCGCGCCAGGGCGTCGTTTACGAAGATTAGCTTGCCTTCGAGCGTAACGCGATAAACTCCTACAGGCAATTGGTTGGTTAACGTGCGGTATTTCGATTCGCTCGCCAGCAGGTTGCTCTGCGCTTCCTTTAATTCCGTAATATCGTTTACGATAATGAATATGGCTCGTTTACCATTTTGCATGGTGAGTATCGTGGAGCGGAGATCGACGTCGCGGATCGAGCCGTCCTTGCGCTTATGCATGGCGAAGAATTGTAGCTGCCTGCCGGAGACCGCCCTGACGACGTTCTTTAGAACTTCGTCCTCGGCGTTCATTGTGAGGTCGAAGAGAGTCATGCCCTGCAACTCGCGGCTGGTATAGCCGTAGTAGCTTTCGGCGGCAAGATTCGCGTCGATTATCTCGAACGTTTCCGCGTCGATAAGGTACATTATAACGCTGTTGTTATTGAACATATCGACGAATTGCGCGGCGTGATTGCGGAGCGCCTTTTCGATTTGCTTTTGCCTTTCGATCTGCCGGCCCTGGTAAACGTATTTTTGAACTAGCCCGGAGCATAGCTCGGCTATTTCGGGGATATTTTGTACGGCGAGCTTCGACGCGCGGTTCGGCTCGTCGCTATTTAATTCATCGGAGAATTCGCTCTCGCGGGCTGCGTCCTCCGAAGGCTCGAATACTCCAAGTAGCAGGCTCCCCAGGATATCTTCCTCGTTTTTGATCGGGATAAAGACGTCCCAAAGTCCGTTCGGGCGCTTGTTGACGGGGATCTTTTGCTGGTCCGGTTCCCCTGGGTCCTCAGGGTTCAACTTCCGGAGAGCGGAGGCTCGCGCGCTAACTTTGTGAAGTTCCAGCCGGGCGTCGTCGTCGGCGCTGGAAAAAACTATCCTATCGGCTTCGTCCAGGATGCATATAGCGACCCCGGTAAATTTCCGGATGTAGTCAAGCGCTTTGCCGAGCTCATTTATATTTATGTAATCGCATAATGTCTTTTTTTGCGAGGCTCCGCCTCTAAAGTCGATTAGCTCGCCTTCCAGGGCGCTTGTCTTGAAGTCAAATCCGAGTACTTCGTCCATGATATATGCTTATTGTCATTATATGAAATTACTTAATAATCGGGCAATATTAACCACGATTTAAAATACCGCAGAATATTCGCCAATTTTACAGTTTGTTAAATACAATAAGCATGCCAAAACTAGGCCGCCCCCCGTAATATCCATTATTCAAACAGGATTGTAATTTTTGCGGCCTTAGGGCGGGAAATAGAAATTAATAAAAATCATAGCGATTTAACGGCAGATAATTAAGTTTACTTATTGCTATTTATTCGCTATTTTTGCAGAAGTAAAATTGGCATCAACTAAAACTATACGCAGCAGACAGCATGGCGCTTTTTAAATTTTTCTCGAACGATGTGGCGATAGACCTTGGCACAGCCAATACTTTGATTTGGATGGAAGGCAAAGGTATAGTGCTCAACGAGCCGTCGATAGTCGCATTTGACCGCAACACAAAACACATTATAGCAATCGGGCACGACGCCCAGCAAATGGTCGGAAAGACGCACAAAGACATAAAGATCATTCGTCCGCTTCGGGAGGGCGTCATCGCCGATTTCGAAATTGCGGAGGGAATGCTTCGCGCATTTATCCGCAAGGTCAGCTCGAGCTGGCAGCCTGCGCGCCGCGTAGTCGTTTGCGTTCCGAGCGGCATTACGGAAGTCGAGAAACGCGCCGTTCGCGACAGCTGCGAGCATGCCGGCGCAAAGGAAGTTCACCTGATAGCCGAGCCGATGGCCGGCGCGATCGGCATTGGGCTAAACGTTCACGAGCCCGTCGGAAATATGATAGTCGACATCGGCGGCGGCACGACGGAAATAGCCGTTATCGCGCTCTCCGGCATAGTCAGCGACGTGTCGATCCGCGTCGCAGGCGACAACATGACCAACTCCATCGTACAATACTTCAGGCGTCAGCATAATATATTGATAGGCGACCGCACCGGCGAAGTGATCAAATGCTCGGTCGGCAGCGCCGTCGCGCTTAAAGAAGAGATCGCCATTGAAGTAAAAGGGCGCGACCTCGTCAGCGGTATACCGAAATCCATTAACGTTTCCTCCGCCGATATTCGCACCGCTCTAAACGAGCAGGTCACGCTAATCGTTAATTCCGTATTGCACCTCCTCGAGCACACCCCGCCGGAGCTAGCCGCCGACATATACGACCGCGGCATAATGCTTTCGGGCGGTGGCGCGTTGCTTAAAGGACTGGACGAAAAGCTGCGCCGCGAGACGAGCTTGCCCGTCCACGTCGCCGAGGACCCCCTTACCGCGGTGGTTCGCGGGACGGGTCGCGTGCTGGAAAACATCGCGGAGTACAGCAGCGTGCTCATTAAGAGCGCTCGCTACTAGCCTGCGGCTCCCGGGATTATTTATTATGGTACGGCGCTGAGATGCAAAGACTTATAAATTTCGTCATAAGGTTCAGAGAGTATATCGTATTTTCCGCTCTGTTCATTATGTCCTTATCGCTCATTTCAATGGGCGATTTGCATAAAATCGGCGGATTCCGCTCGGCGGCTATCGCGCTCGTCGCCCGCGCCCAGGAGGCGCTCGGCTGGGCGGTAAATCCAGGCTCGCTCCGAAGCGAAAACCGCGCTCTCCGCGAATTGAACCTCCAGCTTTCCACGGAGCTTACGCGAACGCGCCAGGCGCTTATCGAAAACAACAGGCTGCGCGCGATGTTCGACTTCGCCAAAAGCTACCCGGATCCGCTTATGCCCGCGGAAGTCGTCGGTAAGAATTCCGTCGAGATGCGCAACTATGCGACGCTCGACAAGGGCTCCCGGGACGGCGTTTCCATAGGTATGCCCGTCCGTACCGACGCCGGGCTCGTCGGCGTTATCATTGGCGCAACCAACAGGTATTCGCTCGTCGAATTGCTCAATAACCGCAACGTAAAAGTTTCAGCTAAAATTCAGCGCACGCTCGCCGACGGCATTATCACCTGGGAGGGAGGGCAGTACCTAAGCCTTAATAATATCCCGACGTCCTTCGACGTAAAGAAGGGCGACGTCGTTATTTCCAGCGAGTACTCGAATCGCTACCCGAAAGAAGCTCCTATCGGCAAAATAGTAAGCATCAGGAAGACGCAGGGCACGCTGTTCTACCAGATTAAAGTCGAGCCGTTCGCTAACTTCGCTACAATGGAGCAGGTGTTTATTATAAAAAGACTGCCGGACGAAGAACGCCAGCGCCTCATTAAGCTGGTCGAGCAAAAATTGTTAATTCGCAAATCCAAGAAGAAGTAAGCGACGCATGAAGTTATTAAACACGCCCATAGCCGGTTCGGCGATCTACGTCCGCTACGCGCTCTACGCCGCGGGCGCGTTGGCGCTTGCCGCTCTGCAGGTTTCGCTGTTTGGAATAGTCGACGTGGCCGGGATCACCCCCGACGCGCTACTGATCTATACCGTATGGATTGCCCTTCGCGAGGGACGTTTCGTCGCGCTCTTCGCCGGTTTCGTTATCGGTATTATATTCGATTTCGTCACGCTCGATATAGTCGGCACGAACGCGCTCGCTAAGCTCCTCGTCGCCTTTATCGCCGGCAGCTTCTACGAGGAGGGGCAGGAGAGGAAAACTATCGGCTCCATCCGCTTCCCGCTGATCGTCTTTGCAAGCTCCGTCGCGCATAATCTCGTCTACTTTTTCTTCTACATAAAGCCGAGCGAAATTTCGTATTGGGAATTTTTCTTGAAATACGGCTTATCGTTATCTTTTTATACTACAGTTATCTCGCTTGCGGTTATGCTTTTGCACATCCCGAAGCGGGAAATAAACCGGTAAACCATCCAATAGAATATGTATCTTTCCAATCTTGAAATACTTGGGTTTAAATCCTTCGCGCAGAAGACGAATTTTAAATTTTCGCCGGGACTTGCCGCGCTTGTCGGCCCGAACGGTTGCGGAAAGACGAATATAGTCGACGCTATCCGCTGGGTCTTAGGCGAGCAAAAGACGGCCGTTCTTCGTTCGGATTCGATGGATAACGTCATATTCAACGGCACGAAGACGCGCAAGCCGCTCGGCATGGCCGAGGTCGCTCTGACGATCGACAACAACCGCGGGCTTCTGCCGACGGAGTACTCGCAAATCACTATCGCCCGCCGGCTCTTCCGCAGCGGCGAGAGCCAGTACTCGCTTAACGGCTCGCTCTGCCGTTTGCGCGATATAACGGACCTGTTCATGGATACCGGCATGGGGTCCGACTCATACTCCGTTATAGAGTTAAAGATGGTCGAGGCGATACTCTCGGGTCGGTTCGACGAACGCCGCGCCCTTTTCGAGGAAGCCGCGGGTATAAAGAAATATAAGCTCCGCCGCAAGGAAGCGACGCGTAAACTGGAAGTCGTCGAGGCGGACCTTGCCCGCGTCGAGGACGTTTTGCTCGAGGTCAGGAAGCTGGTTGGCTCGCTCTCGCGCCAGGCGGCCAAGACCAAGAAATACAATTCGCTGCTTTCGCAGCTCTCGGAAATCGAGTTGGAAGTTTTCGGCAGGGAGTACGAACGCTTCGGCGAAGCCCGCAAATCGCTCGAACGGGAAATTGCCGTAAACGAGGCCGAAAAGCAAGGATTAACGGGCAGAATTGAACAATCCGAGCGAGAGCTCTCGCAAATAAAGACGCGGCTCGAGGAGAGCCAGCAAAACTACCGCGAGCAGGTAGCGGCGGTTATGTCCCTGCAAAAGGACCTGGCGGCCACGAAGCAGAGCCACGCCGTAACGGGCGAAAGGATCAAATCGGCCCGGAACAACAAGAGCCGGCTCGTAAAAGAATTCGAAGAAGCCGCCTCCCGGCTCGAAGGCTCCCGAAACGCATTGCAACGCGTGGAATTTAAACGCGCGGAAACGGAGCGCCAGGCCGAGGAAATGAAGAAGAAATGGGAAGAGGCCGTAAAGCTGCGCGACGCGGCGTCGGCCGAGCTTACGAAATACCGCGAAGCCGCTTCCGCCGGTTACCGCGCCGTAAGCGAAGCCCAGAACAAAATATCCTCCGCCGAGAGCGCGAAAAAACGCGCCGAGGAACGCGCCTCCTACTTAAAGAAAAGACTCGAGCAAACCCTCGCCGAGAAGGAAAAGTCCGGCGCGGCTATTAGCCTGATCGAGCAAGACATGGAAAAGATTAGGTCCGGGGAACCCGCGCTCGCGGATGCGCTTGCCAGGGCGGAGGAAGAGCTCGCCGCCGCAACCGCTCGACGCTCCGAACTCGAAAATAGGGCGGAAGCCGTAAAGATCGCTATATTCGAGCAAAAGAATCAGCTGTCCTCGCGCCGCGCCTCGCTCGACTTTTTGACGAGTCTCGTCGAAACGAGCGACCTTACAAGATTTTTACTTTCCACGCCTGATTGGAAGCCCGCGTCGGGCGAGAAGATCCGATTGGCGGAGGCCGTCGGTTGCGACGATTTCGCCCGGGTAGCCGTGGAGGCCGCGCTCGGCGAAGCCGGATCGTACTTTATAGCGGAAACCCGCGCCGAAGCCGAAGCGGCCGTAGGCGCGCTACGCCGAGGCAAAAAGGGCAAGGCGTCGTTTATTTGCCTGGACATGATCGGCCCCGGCGACGGGCAGGCTCCGCGCCAGGCTCTGCCGGAAGAACTCGCGCACGGCTACTTAATTGATACGCTTCGCGCGGACGGGAAATTAACCCCGCTGCTGGAAACCCTGCTCGGCCGCGCAGCGTTCGCCAAAAGTCTTGAGGCCGCGGAAAAGCTCGTCGCCCAGGGCAAAGCGAGCCGCGCCATAACCCCCGCCGGCGAAATCGTTTCCCGTGAAGGCGTTTACCGCGCGGGCTCCGAAATGAAGAACGAAGGCGCGCTCGTAGGCAAGAAGGAGAGGATCGATAAGCTCCGCGCTGAAATTCAGGAACTGAACCGCTCGGTCGTCGACCACGAAGCGGAAGGCCACGGGCTTCGCCGAGAGCTGGCCGCCATAGACCTTTCAGCCCTGCAAAAAGCCGTTAGGCTTCGCGAGCAAAGCATTGCCGAATCGAAGCAAAAGATCGCCTCGCTCGAGCTTAAAAAGCAATCCGCCGCAAGCTCGGAAGAGCTCTTAAACCAGAACGCGGACAGATTTACCGCGGAGCTTGCCGACACGGACGGCGAATTGGAAAAGATAAACGCGGAGACTACCCGCTTCTCGAAGGAACTTGCGGACGCTCGCTCGGAGCACGAGCGATTAAACAGGACGCTAAACTCCGCGGAGGCCGTCGCAAGAGATAAGAGCGACGCCGCTCGACGCGGGGAGATCGAATACGTCCAGATAAGCTCCGAGGTAAAGAATTTATTGGCCGATTCCAAAAGAATCGAGAACCAGATACAAGGCACGGAGCGCAGGCTCGATTCCTTCGCAAGCGAAACCCGCGCAGCCGACGAAGAAGCGCGCGGGCTCGAAAGCCAGCTCGCCGAACTTGAACGCCGCGTCGGGGAAGTAACCGAACGCCTGGACGTCGCCGAAACCTCGCGCTCGCTGGCGCTGGAGAAGAACTCCTCGCTAGAAACCGATTACGAAGCCGCAAGCTCGGAGCTAAACGATCTGCGACGCGCCGAGAACAAATCGAAGGAAGCTCTGCACGAAAGGCAGCTGAAGCTCGGCGAGATCAACGGAAAGCTGGAGAATCTCGTCGCCCGCGCGCGCGAAGCCTACCAAATTGAATTGGATGGCGCGGAAATTCCACGCACCGAAAATTTCTCGATCGAGGAAGCCAAGAACCTGCTCGCGGATTTAAAGCAAAAGCTTTCCGCGCTCGGCAGCGTCAACTTCATGGCGCTCGAGGAATTCGACGAGCAGAGCGCCCGGCTCGAGCTCTACGAAACCCAGGTTAAGGACTTAAAGGAAGCCGAAAAGACTCTTCGCGAGACGATAGACGAGATAAATAAAACCGCCGAGCAAAACTTTCTCGCGACGTTTAATCAAATTCGCGACAACTTCAAGATGCTCTTCCAAAAGCTCTTCGGCCCGGAGGGCTTCGCCGACATAAACCTGAACGAAGGGAACTTGCTCGAAGCCGATATAGAAGTAACGGCGCAGCCGCCGAACAAGCGGCCGCACTCGATCGAAATGCTCTCGGGCGGCGAAAAAACGCTGACTGCCATCGCCCTTCTCTTCGGCATTTACCTCGTTAAGCCGAGCCCGTTTTGCATCCTCGACGAGGTCGACGCGCCGCTCGACGACGCGAACATCGACAAGTTCATTACCTTGATAAAAGAATTTAGCGACCGCACGCAATTCCTTATCGTAACCCACAACAAGAAAACAATGGAAGCCGCCGAGACGCTTTATGGAGTCACAATGCAGGAAGAGGGCGTTTCGAAGGTAGTTTCCGTTCGGCTCGACGGCGCTACGGAAACGCGCGCTTAAAAATAAATTCACGTTTTATTCGGTTTGAAATTAATTTTAGATTTGACTAAATAGTGTTCAATAAGTTCAAACCGGAGCAAGCGATGAAGGTAAAGGATATTCTAAAGACGAAGGGGCCCCACGTATATACGATAGGCGAGGAGAACACTCTTCGGCAGGCGGCGGAATCGTTAGTGCGCAATCAAATCGGCGTGCTGCTGACTCTCAGCTCGGAGGGGAGGCTAACCGGGATAATAAGCGAGCGCGACATACTGCGGGAAACCGTCCGCGACGGCTTCGATTACGAAACGATAAAAGTCCGCGAAGCAATGACGAAGCGTATCATCTACGTGGACGTCGAGGACGAAATAGAATACATCCAGCAAGTTATGACCGCCAACAAGATACGGCACGTGCCGGCGCTGCATAATAAAGTTCTCGTCGGGCTTATCTCCATAGGCGACGTCGTTAAGGCCCTAATAACGGATAAAGAGTTCGAGAACAAATACCTCATGGATTACATTTCAGGCAGCTTGAGGTAAGCCGTCAAACGCGTTATAATCCGCTAGTAATGCACAGGTAGGTTGCTCTGCTTTAGCCAGCTACGTATGCGGTGCGAAATCGCGCCGGCCTGCGGGTTAAGCCGTAGAAAATCGTTGAAGTCGCGCGCAGCCTCCTCCGTCTTCCCGTCCGCCCTGAAGGCTATGCCTCTATTTAGCAGCGCCTGGGCGTTCTCGGGCTTAATTTCGATTGCCAGGGTATAGTCCTGCTGCGCCTTTTTATAGTGCTTTAATTTCATAAAGGCATTGCCGCGCCCAATGTAGGCCTGGTATAGCCTTGGGTTGCACGTTATCGCGCGGGAGTAATCCTTTATAGCGTCCTTTACCGCGCCGAGGTTGAAGTTCGCGTTCGCGCGCCCGAAGTAAGCGTTAGGCATATCCGCGTTCAACGTCAACGCATTATTAAAGTCGAGTATGGACTCCAGGTACATCTTCGCATGGTAATACGCGTTGCCCCTGTTAAAGTAAAGCAGCGCGGAGTTCGGCTGCAGCTCGATTGCGCGGGTATAGTCCTGCGCGGCGTCCTTGTATTGCTTTAAGGAAAAATGAGCTATGCCCATATTGTTATAGGAGTCGGCGGAATCGGGCTTGATTTCTAGCGCGCGAGAAAAGTCCGCTATCGCCTTGGCGTATTCGCGGATGTTATTATAAACTAATCCGCGGTAGTTATAAGCTATTGCGTTGTTGGGCGCGAGCTCAATCGCGCGGGTGTAATCCTCCACCGCGTTGCGGAAATGCCCAAGGTTGCCGTAGGCTATTCCCCGGGATATGAACGCCTTCTCGCTTGTGGCGTCGATCTCGATCGACCGGGAAAAGTCGTCGATAGCTTCCTCCAATTGCTTCCATTCGTAAAGTATATTGGCGCGATAGAAGAACGCCTGCGAATGCAGCGGGTTTAGCTCTATCGCCTTAGTGAAGTCCGCTATGGCCGATTGGAGCTCTTTCGTTTTGAATTTGCAGAGTCCGCGCTTGAAGTAAGCGAAGCTCAGGTCGGGATTCAGCTCGATCGACCGGGAAAAATCGTCTATGGCCGCGCCGAATTGCCTGGCGTCGAGGTAAAGGCCCCCGCGTTTAAAGTAAGCGAAGGAGAAACCGGGGTTTAAAGCGATCGCCCCGTTGAAGTCCTGCAGCGCGTTATTAGCCGACCCGAGCGAAAGATAGCTGTTTCCGCGCTTAAAATAATAGAACGATTGCCGCGGATTGTACTCTATCGCTTTAGAATAGCACTCGACGGCTTTAGCGTGGTCGCCCGAGCGGGCGAACTCATCCCCGCGATCGGTCCATATTTCAGCTTCTTTAGTAGACGTAGTCGACTCCTTTTGTAAAATTTATAATTGGTATCAGCAAAAATTATACCATTGACTATCCCCATTTAATATTCGCTAAGGAAGCCGGTAAAATCATACGAATAAGACGCGCTTGCGGAATTATCTTTTTAAAGCGAAGTAACTTTCTTAATTTTGCGCAGATGTGAATAATATAATTAGCAGAATGCTTCAAATCGTACAGAGTCAAAAAACCGGAATAATATCCGCCGAGGAGCTACCGGCCCCGGAATGCTTGCCAGGCGGAATACTTGTCCGCACGGCGTTTTCGCTTATAAGCGCCGGCACGGAGAAGACCTCCGTCGAGAACGCAAAGTCCTCCCTGCTGCAGCGCGTTAAGCGTCAGCCGGAGCAGGCGCGCCAGGTCCTTGAGTTTATCAGGAAGGAAGGAGTCCTGGCTACATATCGCCGCGTCCGCGGCGTATTGGACAGCTATAAGGCTCTTGGCTACAGCGCGAGCGGCGTCGTCATTGAATCGGGCGTCAGGGAGTTTTCCCCGGGCGACCTCGTCGCATGCGCCGGCGCGGGCTACGCTAATCACGCGGAAATTATAACCGTTCCGAAGCTGCTCGCGGCGAAAGTTCCCGCTGGAGTTCCTGCCGAGCAGGCCGCCTTCGCGACCGTCGGTTCGATAGCAATGCAGGGCGTGCGCCAGGCGCAGATAGAGCTCGGCTCCTCCGTGGCGGTCATAGGTTTGGGGCTGATCGGGCAAATAACGATTCAATTGCTTAAGGCGGCCGGCGCGCGAATTCTCGGGCTCGACGTTAACCCGGCCCTGCTGGACCGCGCGCTCGAGCTCGGCTGCGACGCCGCGCTCCCAAGTTCGAAGGCCTCTATCGCTTCGGCGCTGGCGTTTTCGCGCGGCCTCGGATTTGATTCCGTAATAATTACCGCCGGCACGAGCTCGAACGAGCCTGTCGAGCTTTCTATGCATCTTGCCCGCAAGCGGGGAACAGTTGTCGTAGTCGGCGCCGTTTCGATGAATATTCCTAGAGAACCCTTCTATAAAAAAGAAATAAATTTTACTATTTCCTGCAGCTACGGCCCAGGGCGCTACGACCCGAATTATGAAGAACGCGGATTGGACTACCCCCCGGCGTACGCCCGCTGGACGGAAAACAGGAATATGCTCTCCTTCCTCGACTTAATAGCGCAGGGAAAAATAGATATGTCGAAAATCGTTTCCCACGTCTTCGAAGCGGGGAAAGCGGCGGACGCGTACGATTTAATAATGAAGGGCGCCGAGAGCTATTCGGGCATATTGCTGAAATATCCCCAGGGCGAGGGCGGCAAGCCCGCCCGCACGATCCGGCAGGGGGACGCGCCCCGGCCGTCGGAGCTTAATATCGGCTTTATCGGGCTGGGGAGCTTCGCCCAAAATAATTTAATTCACCCGCTTAAGCAGGCCGGCGCTAAGTTCGTCGCCGTCGCTAATTCCACTTCCGTCACTTCCAAAAGCGCGGCGGCTAAGTACGGATTCGCCTATATTTCCACGAGCGGCTCCGAAGTAATCTCGCGCCCGGATTGCCCGGCGATATTTATCGCTTCGCGCCACGACTCGCACGGTGCGTTCGTAGCGGAAGCCCTGCGCGCGGGCAAGAGCGTTTTCGTCGAAAAGCCCGCCGCAGTCTCGCGCGAGCAATTAGACGAGATCCGGGCCGCAGGCTCCGCTCAAAAGCTCATGGTCGGGTTTAATCGCCGCTTCTCGGAATCCGTAAGGGCGGCAAAAAAGTTTTTCGCGGGCAGGATCGATCCTATGGCCCTTACATATAGGGTTAACGCCGGGGCGATCCCGCTCTCGCACTGGACGCAGGACCCCGCGCAGGGCGGCCGCATCGTAGGCGAAGCGTGCCATTTCGTCGATACGCTTTGCTTTATGACCGACAGCCTGCCGCGAAGCGTTTTCGCAAGCTCTATCTCCTCGCTGAACTCGGAGTCGGCGGAGGAGGACGTAGTTTCTATCACAATCAAATTTGAAGACGGCTCGGTCGGGACGATAAATTACTTTGCCAACGGGGACCCGGGCCTGGGAAAAGAATATATGGAGGCGCACTGCGAACGCCGCAGCGCCGTAATGGATAATTTTGTTTCGCTCCGAACGTACCATTCCGGAAAAGAAACCCATAAGAAATTCGACGGCCGGAAGGGACATGCCGAAGAGATCGCCGAAACGGTAAAATCAATAAAGAACGGGCTGCCGATGCCGATCGCGCCGGCAGTCATATTCGCGGTTCACGAGGCTTGCTTTGCCGCCGTGGAATCCCTCCGCACGGCGAAACCCGTCAGTATTCAATTGTAGACTCAAGGGAAGATATGCAAAAGAAATTTACTTTCGTTGGATTATTAATTTTAGCCATGTGCGCCGCTTGCTTTAGCCCGGCGAACGCGGCATATAAACAATTTAGCGCGGAGCAATTGCGAACGCTAGTGCCGTCGTCGACTCGCATAGTCGAATCGCTCACGGGCGGTTGGGAGCGCAGCGAGGACGAATCGAAGTGGGAGCGCGCGTGGCTGCCCAGGTCCGAGTCCCACGTCGAGCGCGTCGTCTACCGCAGGGCTTTAAAGATCGATCGCGCTATGGTGCATAGCCGCGTCTGGCAGCTTTATTTCCTCGGCGCCGATTACCTAGTTGAAGTCTATATAAACAATCAATTCGTCGGTCGCTACTTTGGCGGCATGACGCCCTTTATGGTGCGCATTCCCGACAGAATGCTCTATAATTCCAACAATGAGATAAAGCTTATAGCTCTTCCCGCGGGCGGAGCTTCGCAAAAGGCTCGCGAGCAGCGCCTGCAGGGCAATCGGCTCTCTATCGGCGTTATCCGTGAGGTCTTGCTCGTCGGCTCGCCGCAGGCCTTCGTCAGCGACGTAAAGTATAATACTAATTTCTCCGGCGACCTGAACAGCTGCAACGTTAACGCGCGAATAAATATTTCCGCCGGCAAGCTCGAGCAGATGAAGGCCTCCGACCAGGTAATACCCGACTCCGTCGCAATGGACAACAACCCGAACGCAAGCGGCGAATTCATAGTCGAAGCTACTATCCGCAATAAGTCCACCGGCATCGTTATCGCTACTAGCGACGCTCAAGGCGTAAAGCTCGACAACGAACGCACGCTTACGCGCCGATTCAACTTCTCGGCGACCGGCTACGCGCTCTGGTCGCCTTCGAACCCCGAGCTCTACGAACTGCACGTGCGGCTCTCCCGCGGCGGTGCGATAGTCGACGAGTACTCGCAAAACATCGCGTTCCGCAGCGTCGCAGTCCGTAATGTCGGCGCTGAATCTAAGATATTTCTAAACGGGGCGCCGTTCGAGCTTAAAGGCGTTTCCTACGTGGAGGATCACGCTTCCACGGGTTCCAGCGTTACCGCGAAACGCATGGAGGACGATATCCGGCACATAAAGACGCTCGGCGCGAACGTACTGAGATTTCTCTTCGCCCCGCCGCACCCCTACTTTATGTCGCTCTGCGATAAGTACGGAGTATTCGCGCTCGTAGAGCTCCCGCTGCATGAAATACCCAGCGGCTTCGTAAAGTTCGACGAAATAAAGGTAAACGTGGAGAACAGCGCGCGGCAATACATCGCGCAATACGATTCATACCCCTCCCTTCTAGCCTACGGCATCGGCGAGGGACTAGACGAGCGCGACGACTACAACGTTAAATTTATGGGCGACCTCGCTAAATACATAAAGGCAAATTCAGAAAAGTTAACTTATAAAATACTTCCTTTCGGGATGCCTAAAGTGCACGCCGAGGGATTCGACTTTATCGGCTTGCGCGAAGTCTCGAAACGGCTTTCCTTCGACGACTACCGCGCCGAATTGCTCCGCTTGCGCGGCAAGCTGCCCAACACGCCTGTGTTCCTCGCGTTCGGGGCGATCGTTCAGCCGAACAATCACAACGGCTACAGCGATCCTCTTTCCGTAGAGTACCAGGCCTATAGGATACTTAACCTCTATCGCGTCGGCAAAAATAACGGCGCCGCTGGCAGCATTATCAATACGTTCAACGACTATCCTCTCGAGAATCCGCTGCTGATGGCGGACAACGAGGACCATTACTCCGGCGCGCGCGGCCTCGTCGATCGCTACCGCCAGCGCAGGCTCTCGTTCGCTACTCTGCAGGCGCTCTTCAACGGCGAGAAGGAACCGATATTAAACGCCGGCAGCTACTCCGAGCAAACGCCGGTTTCGTTTATCATGATCGGGCTCGCCATTACGATAGGACTGATCTTTATGATCAACCGTTTCCGAAGGTTCCGCGAGTATATGTTCCGCTCGCTGCTCCGGCCGTACAACTTTTATGCGGACATCCGCGACCAGCGCATTATGTCCAGCGTGCAGTCCTTTATACTTGGGCTCGTCGTCTCGTTCACCTGCGGACTGTTCCTCGCCTCGATAATGTACTTTATGCGTAACTCCGAGGTGGCCCAGTACTTCTACATGATGCTCCTGCCGAGCGCGGACCTCCAGGACCTGCTCTACCGCATCGTTTGGATGCCCGAAGTTAACCTGGCATTAATCGCGACGTCCTGTATGCTTTTACAATTCTTCGTCGCATGGATAATTCGCATTTTCGCCTTCTTCCTGCGCGCGAAGGTATACTTCATCGACGCCCTCACGATGGTGATCTGGTCGGCGATCCCGTTCCTGATCCTCTTGCCGTTCTCTATAGTGTTGGTTCGATTGCTCGTCATTACCCCGGGCGCGTTGGTTTTCTTTATGATCTTATTCTTTGCCGTGCTCGTCTGGTCGGCGCTGCGGATCCTTCGCTCGGCAAGCGTAGTTTTCGATATTAATCCCTCGAAGATATACGTTACGGGCGTAATAATCGCGATAGTAATGATTGGCGTGCCGCTGGGAATTTATCATATCAAATACTCTATCTTCAACTTTGCCGAGTATTTCTTTAAAGTGGTTTTCTAAAAGATGAACTATTACGCAAAGGCTGCGATATTCGTAGACTTCGACGGAACGATCGTACAGCGCGATATTGGCGACGAGCTATTTATCGCGCTCGGTCGTTTTGAGCCGTTCCATAAGCAATTGCTCGCGGGAGAGCTTAAAATTGGAGATTACTGGAGGGAGCTCTTCGCCAATCTAAAAGAGGGGACGGACCCCGAGGCCATCCGCGAATTCGCCCGCGGCGAGCAGGTCGATCCGTATTTTGTCGAATTTTATAAATTCTGCAAATCGAACGGCTTGCCGGTCGCTGTGGTGAGCGACGGCTTTGACTTATACATAAAGGAAGTTCTCGCCGGTTTAGGCATAGAGGATATGCCGGTCTATTGCAATAAAGCGGAATTTGTCCAAGGGGTTTGGCGACTCGACTATCCCCGCGCAAGCGAGAGCTGCAAGTGTCTTTGCGCATCCTGCAAGCGAAATTCCGTGATCTCGCAGGTCGACGACGAGACGGCAATAATTTATATCGGCGACGGGTACTCGGACTACTGCGCGGCGGAGCACTCGGACATCATCTTCGCAAAAAAGCATCTTGCGCGCTACTGCTCCGCGCATAAGCTGCCTTACTACCCGTATAAGAGCTTCTTCGATATAATTAAAATACTTAAGGCGGGAATAGACCGGGGCAAATGGCGCGCTCGGCGCGGCGCGGCTCTCGCGCGTAAAAGCGCGTTCGAGTCGGAATGATCTTTTTTGATAAATCTATAGAATATAGCCGAATATCGCGTCGAGGATAAGGATGGAGGCCGCGGAGATAGTAAACGAGCGGACGGTCGCCTTGCCGACGCCCTCGGCGCCGCCCTCCGTGGAGAACCCGACGTGCACGCCGATTAAGGCCGTCACGCCGCCGAAGGCGAACGATTTCCAAAGGCATATAATTACTTCGCTAACCCGGAAGAATCGTTGGACGGAATCGAAAAAAGCTGTAAAAGTAAAATCGAACTTAACGACGGTTAGGATGTACCCGCCGGCGAGAGCGAGCACGTTGGAGAAAACCGCGAGAACGGGCATCATGATAAGCGTGGCGACCGCCCGCGGCATCCCGAGATAGCGGTCCTTATCTATGCTCATCATCTCGATTGCGTCGATCTGCTCGGTCACCTTCATCGTGCCGAGCTGCGCCGCCATAGAAGCCCCGACTCGGCCGGCGATGACGAGAGCGGTCAGCACCGGGGTAAGCTCCGTGAAGACCACCGTGGCGATGGACGAGCCGATAAAAGGCTTCGCGACGCCGATTAAGTTGAATTTATCGAAGAGGTTAGTCGCCTGGAGCGCCGCGATCGCGCCCGTAAAGGAACCGATTAGAGCTACGAGCGGAAGAGAATCCGCGCCGATGAGCGCCATCTGCTCGACTACGAGGCGGCCGTCCTTGAATACGCGCGGAAAGTACCTGGCTACCCTAAAAAGCAGGGCTGAAATCTGGCCGATTTCAGCGACAAAATTTATCATCATTCGTCCGATTCTTGCAATCAATGATAGCATCAGCTAAACCGAGGGGTTATTTTAAAAGAATTATTTTCCTTAACTTTGCAATTTACGAATAAAACCCATTTTAATTAGCTTTTTAGTTGCCGGGCTCGCCCCGCCGCTATTAATATTTAACGTTTATTCGTCATAATTCTATTATGTCATGCGTTATTAATTATTATCGTAATCGCAGAAATTATGCACTGTAGACAATAAACGTAAGGACGAGTATGGACGGAAAACAAGGCAAATCGAAACAGCCGCTAAAAAAATACGTAACGGAGAAAGAAATGAAGGCCGCATATAATTCAGGCGAGCGCGCTCGCAATATTCCAATAACGGAGGGCGGCGAAACCGCCGAGGAAACGCTGCGCGAGCAGGAATCCGAGGAGCTCTCCGCTCATGATAAGCTAATCCTCGACGCTGAAGAGATGAAAAAACGCATCGCCGAGCTCGAGGGCGAGATCGAATCGCTGAAAGACCAATACCTACGTAAAGTTGCGGAATTCGAGAACTATCGCAATCGCACGCAACGCGAAAAGCAGGACCTGCTGGAAATGGGCAACGAAAATCTGTTGCGCTCGATGCTGGACGCTTTGGACAATATGCAAATGGCTATCGACGCCGCTAAAAAAGCGGGCGAGAGCGGGGTTATACTTGACGGGCTGGAGATGATCCGCCAGAGAACGAAGAAGATATTCGAGGATAACGGCGTTACGGAAATGAAGCTTGCCCCGGGCGAAGCTTTTGATTACAACTTACACGACGCGATAGGCGCCGCCCCGTCGGACGCCCCGGAGGGATCCGTTCTTCACGTCGTCCAGCCCGGTTATATGATTAAGGACAAAGTATTGCGCCATGCCAAGGTGATCACCTCGGCAGGCAAAGCTGAATAACGATTAGGGAAAAAATGAAAAGAGATTATTATGAAATATTAGGCGTCGGGCGCGAAGCCGGCGCGGAAGAAATAAAATCGGCCTATCGCAGGCTGGCGATGCAGCACCACCCGGACCGCAACCCGGGCGACCACGAAGCCGAAGAGCGGTTCAAGGAAGCGGCGGAAGCCTACGAAGTGCTTTCCAACGCGGACAAACGCTCCCGCTACGACCGATACGGCCACGAAGGCATGCGGGGCGGGGCGGATTACTCGAATTACAGCGATATACACGATATATTCTCCAATTTCTCCGATATTTTCGGCGGAGGAATTTTCGGTGATTTCTTCGGCGGGGGCGGTCGGCGGCAAACCCGGCAGAGAACGCAGGGCGAGCGCGGTTCCGACCTTAAAATTAAGCTCCCTCTTACGCTCGAGGAAATCGCCGAGGGCGTCGAGAAAACTATTAAATACAAAGCTCAAATGGCATGCGAGGCATGCAAAGGCACGGGCGCCAAGAGCGGGACGGAAATGGCGACCTGCGCTACATGCCACGGCGCCGGCGAAGTTCGCCAGGTTTCCCGCACGGTCTTCGGCCAGTTCGTAAATATCTCGGGCTGCCCGGAATGCGAAGGCTCGGGGCAGGTCGTAAAGGAACGCTGCCCGGAATGCGGCGGCTCCGGCAGGCTCCCGAAGGAAGAGACTATGAAGATCGAAGTTCCGGCCGGCGCCGAGGACGGCAACTATATGTCCTTCCGAGGCAAAGGCAACGCAGGCCGCAGGGGCGGCTCGCCCGGCGACCTGATCGTCTTTATCGAGGAGAAGAAGCATCCGCACTTCGTTCGCGACGGGCGCGACGTCTACGGCAACCTTGAAATAACCTTCCCGCAAGCGGCGCTTGGTATTACTCTTGAAGTCCCTTCGCTCGGCGGCGCGGAAAAGCTGACCGTCGACGCGGGAACGCAGCCCGGCTCGAAAATAACCCTTCGCGGCAAGGGGCTGCCGGAGATTAATTCCCAGAGAAAAGGCGACCTGATTTATCACGTATCCGTCAAAGTGCCCTCCAAGCTCTCGGCAAAGGAAAAAGAGTTGCTCGAAGAGCTCTCTCAAATGGACGCCTTTAAGCCGAAGGGGAAGAGCGTAAAAAAAAATAAAGATTTCTTCGACAAAGTAAAAGATTACTTTTCAGATTAGAAAGAAATAATTAATTTAGCGGAAGCTGGGCGCAAGTTTAATATAATAAAGGCGCATACGAATGGCTTCCAATAAGATATCGACGCGGCTAAAAACTGCTTTCGGGGCTACCGGGAGCGAGCTTTTAGCCGTGTTTTTTATACTGGCAGGATTAATAGGCGGCTGGGCTATCGAGCGGTTTGGCCTCTCTAAAGGCTTGGAGGAGAAGCAAAGCTCTCAATTGATTTACTCGCAGCTCGATAGCTTAATGGCGGCGGAAAAGACTTCCTACGTCGGAACTAACTACGAGGGCGACCCCATGCCCGAGCTTGCTTCGGGCGATACCGTCGTAGAAAAAGAACAATTCTTCGGCTCGCCCGCCGGCTCTAAAGGCAAGCAGCCTCCCGCCGAGCCCATCAACCTTAACGCGGCCTCCCGCGTTCAACTCATGAAGCTGCCCGGCGTCGGCGAAAAGACCGCCGAATCTATTATCGCCGCCCGCCCTTTCCGCTCCGTAAACGAGCTATTAGATATAAAGGGAATAGGCCCGAAGAAGTTCGCAAAGATGAAGGACTTCGTAAAGGTGAAGTAGGGGAGACCACCCCCCTGGCCCCCCTCCTCGATGAGGATGGGGGAAATTTTAATTTAATTCTATCTGTTCATTGTTTCATATTTGTTTGAAATATATGTTTTTAACAAATAGAGAGATTAGGAATATGAAATTAAATAATTGGAACAATCTAAAAGGGCGGAGAAAAGAACTGCGTAACAATTGTACGGACGAGGAAGCGCTTTTATGGGCAAGGCTGAAGAATTCGCAGTTAATGGGCTATAAGTTCAGGCGTCAGCATAGCGTGGGACCTTATATCCTTGATTTTTATTGCCCTTCAATTAAAATTGCGATTGAATTGGACGGCAGCCAACATAATACTGCCGATAATAAAGAATACGATAAAAACAGGGATGAATGGCTAAGCGCTGTTGGTATTAAAGTAATACGATTTCAGAACTATGAATTAAAGTCAGATTTGGAGAGAGTATTAACTAGGATAATAGTAGAAATTAAGAAATGCGAAAATTCCGAAGATTTGGTTTAGGTTATTTATATAGCAATACCTTTACCTCCCACCCAGTATTATAGAGGGAACCGAGTGGTGGTCTATACTGAAGGCTGATAATTGCAAATATTCTTTTTTTTCGATTTATCTGAAATATTTAACACTATGATATTATAAAGCCTTAGCGCGTTTTGAGGCTTCCCCTCCTGTACCCAGGAGGGGACCGAGGGGTGGTTTACCTCTTTACCGCTACTTTCTGCGCCCCGGACTTATTTGTCGAAGACGTCGCAATAATAATATAAACTCCCGTCGGAACTTCGAAGCCGCGACTGTCGCGCCCGTCCCAGACGGCGCGCCGACCGAGAGCGTTTATTGAGCGGACGAAGTCGCCGCCCACCGTTAATATCCTGATTTCGGAGTTCTCCGCCAGTCCCTCGATAAACATATCGCCATGAGCGGTAGGAGTAAAGGGCTGGGGGTAGACCTTGATGTCGAAATCGGCGAGGGGAGCGGCGAAGAGAGTTTTCGCCTCGAATAGCCCCGCGTTCGTGCCAAAGTACATTTGCCCCGTCTCGGGGTTCCCCGCGATTGAAAGTATTTGGTCAACCGAGAGAGGCGAGTTAGTCCTATCTATATGCGCGAGCGAATCTCCCTCGGGGGAGAGCAGCCAAACGCCTTTATTGGAAGCGATCCATTTATTATTAGTCGCGTCGACGTAAATATCGTTGATCGATTCGCCGTTGAGGAATTTAATGGCGCGCATAAAGTAGCTGGGCTTCGTAGAAAGAACGGTCTGGGGATTTAGGAACTGGGTCAATCCCTTAGGCGTCCCAATCCAGAGCGAGCCAGTCCTGTCGAGCGCGAGGCAATTGATCTCGTTAGCGGCCAGGGCAGGCGCGGCGTAATTCGTTACCGAGCCGCATTCGTCGTCGCTCCTGTCCGCAAACGTGCCGCTCTCGTTATAATAATACAAGCCGCCGCCGTTGGTCGAACCTATCCACTTAGTGCCGTAATTGTCTATTGCCAGGGGCAGGACGTAGCGATTTGAAGCGTCGCGGCAATTAACGAAACCGTAGGAAACGCCAAGGCTGTCGATAGCGACAAGCAGCGGGCCCTCGGAAGTTTCGCCGTAGTTGACCGCCCAGAGCGTCCCGCGCGAATCGAATTCCGTTTGACCGACTACGACATAATCGGGAACGTTCGAAACGCCCTTAAAAGCGGAATTATTATTGTTGTACCTGGTATAAGCGATTGTGTCGGCGGACTTCTTTCCTATAGCTAAACCGGCCCCCCAACTGGAAATTGAGACCTTCCCGGGCGCGGTCGAGACGCGGTTAAAAGTGGGCGGAGCGAGCTGCGAATTCGATTGGTTGAAGTAGAGCCATTCCCCATCCTTCTGGACGCTAACGCCGCCGTTGGCTGCGCCCCTGCTAATCCCGGCGGCCCATAGCTCGCCCTCGGGGGAAACTGTAAGATCGAAAAATTCATTGCCGGCCGGGGTTTTGGGTAATATGCGAAGCGTGTCCGCGCCGTTTACGATAGTCATGCCCGCGCCGAGAGTATAGGAGATAAGCCCACCGCCGGTAAACGCGAAGCCGTTCATAAACTTTGAATAATCAAGGTACTCGCCGCCGCCTACCTGTCCTAATCTATTCACTTCCCACGGAATTGCCCAGTAAATCTCCCCGCCCTTGCTTTGGAGATTAGTAATATTAAACCACGTAGACTGCCGGGGCAGAAAAACGGAGTCCTGGAACTCGTAAATTGTAGAGTCAATAGCGAAGTACATCTTTCCGGAAGCTTCGGCCATATCTATCGGCGTCCCGTTGGGTAAATCAATTACCGTCCAGGAGTTCGGATTGGCTAAAAAAGAATTTATATCGGCGTAGGCCGTTGCGCCGCTCATCAGCGCCCAGATTTTACCGCCGGCGATCAGTATCTTCTTAACGGGTTCAAAAGGCGCCGCCGTTCCTATCTTGGTGATCGTCTCGACGAATACTTTTTCGTTCGCGTCGAGCGCGGCTATTCCAAAGCCGCAGCCAAGGTATGCGGTGTTTCCTTTGAAAACGATCGAATTTATAGAGCGGTTGGAGAATTGCTCGGAATTGCGAATATCGTTAATGTGCTCAATCGTCCCGCCCTGCGAGATTATTTCGAGAGCCCCGTCGGTCGAGCCGAGATAAATGGACGAGTCGGCCGGGTTGAACTTTACGGCTTTAAAGGAAAGGGCCGTAAGCGAGGAATCGTTCCTGTACTGAGCGATCGCCCCAGTGGAAGGCAAATACTTATATGCCCCGCCTTCCGTGACGGCCCAAAACGCGCCCGAAGCGGGGTCGTACTCGGCTCCGGCAACGTTCAGCATAGAGGTATGGCTTTTCCAATCGTAGATTTTCAAATCGGCCGCGCCGCACGGGCCGCAAGCGGCGGCAAAGATTAATGCCGAGGCGCTCAAGGCTCGAAGGATTCGCTTTAAGAACATAATCGCTCCCGCAATATATAAACTAAAAACTAAAGGGGTAATACGTTCATAAGCGACGCCATTTCAATTGCGGAATTAGCTGCTTCGAAGCCTTTATTGCCGGCCTTGGTCCCGGCGCGTTCAATCGCCTGCTCGATCGAGTCGGTAGTGAGAACGCCGAATATGCAGGGCTTGCCGGAGGAAAGCGATACCTGCGCTACGCCCTTGGTGACCTCGGCGGCGATGTAATCGAAGTGCGGCGTCGAGCCGCGGATGACGGCGCCGAGCGCAATAACGGCGTCGTACTTGCCGCTTTCGGCCAGCTTCTTTACTACAAGGGGGATCTCGAAAGCCCCGGGGCAATAGGCGAGCGTTATGTCCTCGTCGCTCGCTCCGTGCCTGCGAAGAGCGTCGAACGCGCCTTCGATTAGTTTCGACACAATAAATTCATTCCAACGCGAAGCTACTAACGCGAACTTTTTGCCTGACGCTTCGTATTTACCTTCAAGTACTTTTATCATTTATTCCTCATTTCGGGGGAAGGGCGTTGCCAGCCCTGTTAATTTATCGCAAATATTTAAATATCGATGCAATTTAACAATAATATTGTTATTTTTGTAAGACTAATGTCGCTATCGTCTAATTATTTTTGTTTAGACAATTTTGTTCGAATAACATTTTTTAAAATAAAGGAAAAATATGAAACAGACAAGAATTATCGTTCTTGCGATCGCAATGTTAATCGCGACGGGTTCCCTGTCCGCTCAAGCGCAAACGATAAAAACGCGCACCGACTCCATCTCTTACGCAATTGGCGTAAACTGGGGACAGATGCTGCTGCGCGATTCTCTCATGCTTAACCTGGACGCCCTTCGCTCGGGCATTAACGACGCTCTTTACCAGGGCGGAACCAAGCAAATGAATTTACAGCAAATCCAAGGCGTTATGGCCAGCCTCACGGCCGAGCTCCAGGAACGCCAGCAAAAAACCGCTATGGAAGCCGCTAATAAAGCTAAAGCCGAGGGCGAGGAATTCCTGGCTAAGAATATGAAGAATAAAAACGTAAAGACGACGCAAAGCGGCCTGCAATACGAAGTAATCCAGGCAGGCAGCGGCCCGCGTCCGACCGAAAACGATACGGTCGAAGTTCACTACAAAGGCACGTTAATCAGCGGTAAAGTTTTTGACAGCTCGATCGAACGCGGCGAAACCGTTAAGTTCCCGCTCAAGAACGTCATCAAAGGCTGGACCGAAGGCTTGCAGCTAATGCAAAAAGGCGCAAAATATAAATTTTACATCCCCAGCGAGCTCGCTTACGGCGAACGCGGAGTCGGCGAAGACATAGGCCCGAACCAAACGCTTATCTTCGAAGTGGAGCTCATCAATATTTTCCCCGCAGCTCAAAAATAAATCTTAGCGCCGGGAATAGGCATTAATTCCGAAGGGTTATTCTTACAATAAAATCGTGGAATAACCCTTTTTAGTTTTCTAAAGGCTTAAAAGAATGTTCACCATAATAGACAGATACATACTTCGCTCGACCTTCGCCCCGTTTATCTTCGGAGCTTCTACGGTCGTTTTCATTTATTTAATGCAATTCCTTATGCGCTACCTCGACCAGTTGGTCGGCAAGGGGCTCGATACATGGATCATACTCCAGTTGATCGCCCTGAGCCTGGCATGGATGGTCGTGCTCGCCGTCCCCGTGGGAGCGCTTTTCGCTTCCCTGATGGCTTTCGGCTCGATGTCCGCCGTTCACGAAATTACTATAATAAAGGCAAGCGGCACAAGTCTGTTTCGCATGATGCGTCCGGCGGCGTTAGCCGGGATTCTTCTAAGCGTAGCTCTATTCTGGTTCAACGATAACGCCCTTCCCGACGCCAATCACCAGTCCAAGAACCTTTTGGCCGACATTAAGCGGAAAAAGCCGACGTTCGCGCTCGAGGGGGGACAGTTTTCCACCCAGCTGGAGGGCTACACGATCCTTGCGCGCAGGGTGGATTCTCTTACCGGTAATCTATACTCGGTAACTATATATGACAATACCAACGCGGCCTATCAAAACATTGTTTCCGCGGACAGCGGCATCATCAAGACGGCTCCCCATTACGACAAGTACCTGATGACGCTTTTCCATGGCGAGGTGCATCAAGCCTACGTAAATCGAATGAGCAATTATAAGATAATCCGATTCGAGACGTACCGCATCGCTATCGACGCGGGCGGATTCGAGTTCGAGCGCACGGCCGAGGGGATGACCTCCCGCAGCGACCGGGAGATGCGCATCTCCGAAATGCGCGCCGTTGCCGCCGAGTCGCGCAACTTGGGCATGCAGGCGCGCCGAAGGCTCGATTCCGCGCTCGCCTTTCATTTAAACGCTCTAATGGACGGGGAAAAATACCCCGCGCCGCCGGAAAGGACGGAGCCGCGCCCGACTCTAAGAAATATGCCTTTGCCGGGCGAGGCGATCCCCAGGGCGCCGCGCCGCGCCGCGCCGCTGGGAAATCCGCTAAGGGGACGCGGAGCGGCGATCGGGAAGCGGGACTCCGCCCTGCAAGCGCAGGCGTTGGCAAGACTTCGCGGGGAAACGGAGAGGGATTCGATCCGCCGAACGCTTGCAAGCGCCCGGCGGCTTGCCGCCGAACGCGTCGCGAACCTTCGTTCCGAAGTGCTGACGAACAAGCTTCAGTACGAGGATATGAGTCGCCGCGCGGACCAATACGAAGTGGAAATTCAGAAGAAGTATGCCATTCCTTTCGCTTGTTTCCTGTTCGTGATAGTGGGCTGCCCGCTCGGCGTTATTACGCGGGGGGGCAATTTCGGCCTGAGCGCAGGGTATAGCCTGCTCTTTTATATATTCTACTGGGCATGCCTGATAGGCGGGGAGAAGCTGGCCGATCGCGGCATTATGAATCCGTTCTGGAGCATGTGGCTCGGCAATATCTTAATTGGGATAATCGGCGTCGTGCTCGCTTTCCGCGTGAATTACGAATCCTATGAATTTTTGGGTATTAATCGCGTGGTCCGCTTCTTTGCGCGAATACTTAAACGCACTCAAAAAGCTTAACCTGGTTTGGAGCAGTAATGATCAGCAAAAAGTCGAAACTTGCGGATATAGTTAACCGGCATTCCGAGCTTTTAAACGTCCTGCGCAGGCTCGGGATAAAGCTGGGGTTCGCCGATAAAACGGTCGGGGAAGTCTGCGAGCAGTACGGCGTCAATTCCGATTTCTTTATCGAACTCGCTACGCTCGTAGTCGATCCGGGCGATTTCAATCCAAAGTATATAGAGAACTTTACTACCGCGCCGACTATTGAATACTTGCGCAGATCGCACGAGGCGTACGGCAGGGAGAACCTGCCCGAAATTGAGAGCTCCATCGCGGCGCTCGAACGCGGGGAAAGCTCGCGGCGCGAGGAGGCCAGCGCCCTTAGAATGTTCTTCGAGAATTACCGGAAGGAGGCCATTAGGCATTTCCAGTACGAGGACGGCGTGGTCTTCCCATATATACTTCGTATCGAAAGCGGATTCACCGGGGCGGAGTCGGCGGAGAATCTCGCCCGGCTAATACCGGAGAGCTCGATAGTTAACTATATAAAAATGCACAACCCGCTCGACGAGCAGCTCGACGACCTCAAGAATCTATTAATCAAATACTTCAAGCCGTTCGAGGACGCCCGAACTTCGCAGGCGCTATTGCAGAGCCTCTTTGAAATGGAGCGCGACCTGAAGAACCACGAATTGATCGAGAATCAAATCCTCTTCCCGCAGGTCCTGCGCATGGAGCGCTATATCCTTGAGCGCGGCGAGGCGGGCAAATGAAAAAGAGAAGCGCCGCGGAAATAATACTGCTCGAGCCGTCGTACCTTGTGCGTTCCGCCCTCTCGGCTCTCCTGCTGGAGGAATTTAATAAAGTAACCGTGTACGAGGAGGAGCAGGATTTCGAGACGCTGCTGGCCGCCCCGGAGGCGTTAGGCGCGAGCTGCCTGATCGTCAACTCTCTCGTCCTCGACCGCATGGGGCGCTACCTACGGAACGCGCCCGAGCGCGTGGTGATAATCCCGCTTTACGTTTCGACGCAGAGCCCTTTGGAGGCGTCGCGCTACAAGCATAGCATAGAGATAAACGACGGCAAATCGAGAATAATCGAAACCGTCAACCGCGCGATTAATTCGCTGCCGAGCGCGCTAAAACCCGATAGCTCCCCCGCGGAAGCGCTTACGAAACGCGAGCAAATAATAATCCAACTCGTCGCGAAGGGACGCTCCAGCAAGCAGATTGCCGACGCGCTGAGCATCAGCCTGCATACCGTAGTAACCCACCGCAAGAACATATCTAAAAAGCTGCAAATAAATTCCGTCTCCGGCCTAACGGTTTACGCCATTCTAAATAATCTAATCAAAATAGAAGAAGCCGGCGCCCTTTCGTGAATAAATACCTACTGCTAGGTATTGTGCCTGTTGATTTACTTCCCTAATTTTGCACTGTGGTTTTGCGCGACAAATTTTTTTATTTGGCAAAGCTAAATCACATGAGCGGGGAATTTACTTCGCCTAAACATGAATAAGAGAAGTCAATCGATTAGGAGTAATAAAATGCTATTAAAGGACGCGCCGATGGGAGTCGGTTTAAAGATAAGCGAAATAAGCGCTAACGTAACTTCAAAAATAAAACTATTCTCCATGGGCTTGCACACCGACGACGTGATAGTAAAGCTAAACAAATCCCGTTTCTTCCCGCTGCTCGTTAGGAACTGCTCCTGCGAATCGATCAAGATCGCGCTGGGCAGGGAGTGGAGCGACGCGATTAAAGTCGAATTAGCATAAGAGGCGACAAATGGCGGAAAGCTACAAAACTATAGTCCTGGTCGGCCAGCCGAACGTCGGAAAGAGCACCGTTTACAACGCGCTCGCCGACAAGAAGATCACCACGTCCAACTTCGCCGGCACAACCGTAAAGGTAAACGAGTCCTTAATAAGCGTTTACGGGGAGACCTGCAGGCTCGTAGATCTACCCGGGACGTACTCTATGACGCCGACCGACGGCGCCGAGGAAGTAACGCGCGACTACTTGCTGAACTCCCAGGCGGACCTTATCGTAAACGTAGCGGACGCTTCCGCGCTATCGCGCAGCCTGGCCTTAACCCTTGAGTTGAAAGAATTGGGCAAGCCCATGGTATTAGCCCTTAATATGCAGGACGAAGCCCGTAGGCGAGGCATTGAAGTCAGCTGCGACGAGCTTTCCCGCAAATTGGAAATAAAAATAGTTCCAATGACCGCGCTACTCGGCAAAGGGACGAAGGAATTGATCGACGGCTGCTACGAAACGTTCCGGCGCAACGGCGCAGCCAAGCCCAAGCCGACCCCGATGCCGGTCGGCTTAAGCTCCGAGCAGATCGCGGCTACCAGAAACAGGATGGCCGCGGCAATCTCGGAAGAGAGCTCGAGCGTCTCCGCTGCGGGGAAAAGCCTCCTTTCGGACAGGATCGACGCTTTGCTTTTACGCCCTATAACCGGCTACGCGTTTTTAGCCGTTTTTTTTGCCCTATACTTCGCAGTAATATTTTACGTCGGCAGCTTCCTATCGCAAGCCGCGGCGATTCCGCTCGACGCTGTCGGCGGAATGCTCGCGCCCTTAAAGGACGTCAGCCCGTTCCTCTGGACTACGGGGGACGCGGCATGGCAGGGCGTCGCCGGCGCATTAGGGATAGTGCTTCCTTACTTTTTGCCGCTAGTATTCTTAACCGCAATTTTCGAGGAATCCGGCTATTTGGCGAGGATCGCGTTCCTGGTGGACTCGCTAATGCAGAAGGCCGGCCTGCACGGGAAATCGGTCGTCTCGTTTATCCTCGGGTTCGCTTGCTCGATTCCTGCTATTTATTCGACGAGGATAATCGAGGACAAGCGGGAACGCACTATAACGGCTATGCTTCTTCCATTCGTGCCATGCTCGGCTCGCATATCCGTGATCTTCGCGCTATCGGCGGCTTTAGCCGGTCCCGTTTGGGCCGCGGTCATTTTTGTTTTTACTATGTTGGTAATTGGCGTGATCGGTAAATTGATCTCGAAAAGATTAGCCCACCCGGTCGGCTTTATTCTCGAGATACCGTCGCTAAAATCCCCGCGGCTGAGCATCACCTTCAGGAAGACGTGGACTAAGATTTCGGACTTTTTGCGCGGCGCCATTCTTTGGCTCATTATCGGGTCTGTCGCGCTCGGGTGGATAGAGTACTTCAACGTTTCCGCCTACGTTAACGGCGCGCTCTCGCCGCTGGTAAACGCGGCGCTTGGGTTGCCCGACGCACTCGGTTCCACCCTGCTCTTCGGCTTCTTCCGTAAGGAATTGATAATAGTTATGACGAGCCAGGCGATGGGTGTTGCGGAATTGACCGCGCTCCCGATGACCGTAGCGCAGGTCGTGACGTTCCTTATATTCGTTACTCTTTATTTCCCGTGCTTTACCACTTTCGTTGTGCTCTGGAAGGAATTCGGCTCGAGAGTCGCGCTTTACTCGGCGGCCCTTAGCGTGGTCGTTGCGACGATTTGCGCAATGCTCTTCAGATTAGGTTTTATGTTTTTTTGATTGGAGTATCAAAAAAATACGAATTGCCCGACACGAAAAAAGGCGATTATTCGCTCCCGCTATCTCTATGCCTGAGCTAAAGAAGGGCAATGAAATAATTAATCAGTATGAGAAAAAAATTGGAGAGATTAAATGTCAATCAGAAACTTCTACTTTGCAATTATTGTTTTCACTTTAATCGGTTCCGGAAATTCATTCGCCCAGGAAGCTGAATTTAAAGAGGAATATTCGACGGCTATCGAGGACAATTCGATGCTGATCGAGGAGGCTTACAACCAGGAAGACCGCGTAGTGCAGCATATCTCGAATTTTACCTACGCTTCCTCGCCTTCGAAGGACTTTATGTACGCCTTTACCCAGGAGTGGCCGGCCTTCGGGCTGAAGCATCAGCTCTCGTATACCGTGCCGTATTACTCGCTTTCGGGCGGAACGTTTTCGGGTATTGGCGACGTTATGCTCAATTACCGCTATCAACTGACCTATAAAGACGCCTGGGCTACGATCGCTCCGCGTATAAGCCTCGTGCTGCCCACCGGCGCCGAAGATAAGGGGTTGGGGACCGGCGGGGTCGGCGCTGAATTTAATTTGCCTATAAGCAAAAGGATCTCCGAGAGCTTCGTTACTCACGTTAACGTTGGGGCGCGATACAATTCGCGGATCCAGGATAAAGTTTTAAGCTTCGACGGCTCGACGACGAATTTCTTCGCGGGTATAAGCGGCATTTGGCTGGTAACGCAGAACTTTAATGTTATGCTCGAGACGCTGACGAATTTCGAAGCCGTTCCAATCGGCGCCGACGAAGTGGAATACGTGAACGAAACCGTCGTCGCTCCGGGCCTGCGCGGCGCTATAGACATAGGCGATCTTCAGATTGTCCCTGGCTTTGCAGTTCCTATAAGCTACTCAAGCGAGAATACGGACGCACGAACAAGCATGTTCTTCTATCTATCCTTCGAGCATCCCTTTTAACACCGGGAAAACATCTCGTAAAGGGCCCCCAAATCTACTCCTCCGATAATTTGTCCGGCGTATAGCTCTTGTATCTTCATAGCAGCGCCGGACAATTCGTCCGTTCGGATGCCCGAACTGCAGGAATGCCACGCCTCGAGGAACGCCGAGAACTGATCGGCCGCGCGGATCAGCTTCCCGTCGTATGGGTTATATTTATCGGAATTGTACTTCCCGCCTAATTCATCCTGCGCCAGTTCCGTCCGGATAATGTCCCCGTCGATAGCCTTGTTCTTAAACTCGTCGATGGAGTAATATTTAATCTCCGGTATCCATTCCGGCTCGAGCAGCGGGAAAATCTCCTCTTCGGCGAGTTCCTCCTCCAATTGCGTTATTAGATTATCGAATTCGCGGCTCGAGCGCTTAACGGGAGAAATAATATCCCGCGTTACCGCTTCCGGCAGGTCGTGGAAAATCCCGCCAAAAAAGGCGTTTATTTTTCTCCGGTCGCAGCCGCCGGATTGTGCGACGAAGAAATATGCGAGGATGGCGACGAAAAGGGAGTGACCGATTACGCTCGTCTTGGGCAGGCGAGGCGACTGCGCCCAACGAATCTGGAATCGGAGCTGCCCGTAGAGGTCAATAAAGTTCGAGATCGTATGCTTATGCGTCAGCTTCGGCAGCCCCGCGAGCCGCTCATAGCGATCCAACCTATTTAGCAAATCGGTCTCTATACGAGTATTCTGGTAGCTGAACGGGTTGCTCTGCTTAATTATCTGGAATTCCCAAAAGCTCGAGTAAATATGCGCCGCCTGGAGCACGTCGTGGGTCGGCTTGCCCGGGGTCTCCTCCGAGAAAAGGAAATCCGTGAAATCTGCCAGCAGCTCCGGATCGTCAATTTTTGGCGAGATTTCCGCCAATACATATTCGTTCAGCTTCTCGAAGACGTCGCTTCGGCTCTTGACTTCCGCGTAGATTGGCGACTTTATGTCGGAAATGATGATTCGCCTCAGAAGCTCATAGATGCCGCGCCGGATTAGCTCAATCCAATCGATCTCCGAGCCGCGCGCCTCCTCGTATTTTGCCAGGCAATAAGCGATAACCATTTTATGCGCATGCTTGTCCATCTCGATCAGGTCCATCGGGCGAATGCGGTCGTTCCATCTCTGTATATGGAAGCCGCGGAAAAATTCGTTTATTAAAGCCGGGTTTAATTTCATTTTTATTTCCTTATTTCCATAAAATTAAATAAAAAAGACTCAAAAGTGAAAATAATTTTGTCGTAACGTAAAAAAATTATAATTTTGGATTACAAGGACAGTCTTTAAAACGGTGAAGAAGGAACTTCCCGCGCATAGAGAGACTTTCATACGCGGGGGAAATTATATAATTAGGAGAGAGAAATGAAAGGAATTTCGTGCCTCGCTCCGGTAGCCGTTTTAGTATTGGCCCTTGTAAGCTGCGACCCCTCCGGTCGACCGAAAGAAGAATTACCGGGCAACGACTCCGCGAGCTCCGTCGTAAAGGATAGTTTCAAGACCGAACCCATAAAGAACGCAAAGAAAGCTTCGAGCCTCGCCTGGCTTGTCGAGCGCGGCTCCGGCGTGTACCTGACTGCGCCGCAGGACGCCTTCGAAGCGCAGGGTATGATCCGCGCGGCCAAGGATCCATCCAAAATAATCATTTCGACTAAGAATTTCAGCAAGAACGATATAATCGGCTTCCTGCGCATGGGCGCAAAGGTCGTCATCGAGAGTTCGGACCTGACCGACGCCGACCTGGCCTCTACGCTCGACAGCGCGGAACGCCTCGGACGGCTCGACGACATAACGCTGCTCGCCTTCGACGCGGACTTCGAAAAGGCGTCCGCATGGGCCGCCCGCGGGATAAATTTTCGCATAGGGCCCAACTACACCCCGTTGGAAGCGCTGCACATAGCGCGCAAAGCCGGCGGCAGGGTGGAAATATTCGCCGAGGGATTCGCCCCCTCCGAGATACTTTCCTTCATGCGCGAGGGCGCGCTCGTCACGCTGACCTCACCGGCGGAAAAGTACTCGGAAAAGCGGCTCGCCGAATTCGCGAAAGCGGGCGGGGAACGCTTCAAGGCGCTCGCCTGGGACCTCCCGCCGAAGACCTGCGAAACGATACTTAAGAACGGCGGAAAAGTAATTTTAGGGCTCTTTACTATGCCGGCCGAGGATATTCTAAGACTTGCGAAGGCCTACCCGGGCAAGGTCACCGTCTTCGGCAATACGCTCTCGCAGCAGGAGATCGAGCAAATCTCGAAATACGCGGACAAGTTTTACATAATAAATAATGAATAATATAAAGTATAAACCATAGGCGGAAAAATGCGAAAAAACTTCCCCCTTTTACTGATCCTGCTTGCGCTTGGAGCTTGCGCCAACGAAAAGCCCGCGACCCGCGAGCCGGCTTTGGCGCCGCACCAGAAGGTCTCCCGGATCGAGATCGCGCGTATGGACGCTCGTCGCGCCGACGCGATCGTGCGCGATGCGGCGTTGAAGTACCAGGCAGAGATAACGGACTCGCGCACGGCCCCGGGGCGCTCCCATTGGAGGCTCGCGGCGCCTTATACTTTCTTCCATGAGCTAAATTCGGAGCTTACGCGGTCCTTCAAAGGCTCGCTGAGGAAGATCGAAATCAACTCGCAGGAGGACTTCCTTGCGCTGTACGAATCCAATAGCGAAAGCCTCGAGCGGCTTCGCGCCCAGCTGGCGGCCGCGCGCTCGCAAAAGGCGCACCTGCGCAACTTTGACTCGCTCGAGCTGCTTGAATCCGAAATAGCCCGGCTTGAGCGAGAGATCGACCGCGCCGCCGCGTTGGAAGGCGACTACCGAGATAAGCTGGGACGCTCGCAAGTGATCATCGAGTTGGATAACGATCCGCGGGGGCCGATACATGAATAGAAGATATATTATCCTTAGAGCGGCATTAACGACGCTGGCTCTTTCGCTGTTCGCCGGTTGCCGCTCAACCTCGCCGCAGGAGCTCAACCCGGCGCGCGAAGAAAAATACGTCGAAATTACAATTGTCAACGACGACTACGCGCGAACGAACGACGCGCTGTATAAATTAACCGACGCGGCAGGCGGTGAAATTACCGGCGGCTCCGCCGGCTTCGACGAGTTTGGCGGTCGCGCGGAGTATACTATCGACGTGCCTTACATGAACTACGACACTTTCGTCGAAAGCGTTAGCCGCGAATTCGGGCCCGAAGCGGTAGAAAGCGCCGCGAAGACGGGCGTTTCCGCGGCTTCCGAATATGCCGCCGTTTCCCGCGAGATTGAGCGAAAATCGGAGGCGCTCGAGGACGTGAAGACGTTCGCTTCGTTCTCCTCCTCGGACCCCGCCGCTATCGAATTCGAGCGTAAAAGGCTTGAGAAGGACATAGCCCGGCTGCGCACGAAGCGAATAGAAACGCTTGCAAGGATGGACCTCGGGAGGGTAGTAGTTAAGTGGAGCTCTCCCGGAGCCGGTTTTCCGCCAGGAGATTACCCGTTCCCGGGCGCGCCGATCCCTGGCCTGCCCGCAAGGGAACTTAACTATGACGAGCCGGGTAAAACCCTGGAATTTGGTTTGGGCGAGGACGTGGAAATCAATCTCAATATGCCCGACGCGGACAAAGTAAACCTAACCGCCACAGTGGATTACAATACGGAAAAAGTTTCGCTCAAGGCAAATGCCGCAGGCTCGCACGACACGGTCGAATTGAAGCATATGTGCCAGTCGGTAATAGTCTCCGGCGACGTAATCCCAGAAGTGAGGCTTACGGGCGAGCTTGCCTCCGAGCAAATTGTAATAACGCCTTTAATGAGCGACGCCTGCCAAAGAGTAGGCTACGAGATCCGCGCCGGAACGCTCGAGCGCGGCTGCAACAAAGGCGAGAGCAAGCGCATATTCAATCGATTAATGATATGCCGCGGCGTTAAGCCCAAAGCCGTTCCCGAGCGTAAGGCCAAGGCAAGGGCGACGAAAAAAGCGAAGGCCGCCGCAAGGGTTAAGCCGGCGCCGAAACCGGGAAATTCGTCCCGCGGGGAAGCCAAACCCGAGAAGGGAAAGCAAACGCTAAAACGCAAAAGAGCCTCTTCGCGCGAAGTTGGCCCTAAGTCCAACGCTAAGTTAAAAAGGGAAATAATCGACTACATAAAACAATTGCCGTAAAACGGCGCGAGGGCAATATCGATCTTCTTCGATAGGGGCGCGGGCACGCGCCCTTTTTGTTTCCCGCCAAAAGCAATTCAAAAAAAGTCGAATCGTCAATTATTCAATACAATAAGAGATAAGGATGAACGCATACAGACAATTCGGAAATTCGCGCTTTTCGGTCTTTCCCCCCGTGCTGAAGAGCCTTTTAATCATTAACGTTTCCGTATACTTACTACAGTATTTCTTCTTCAAGGCATTTACTTTCGAAGGCGTGAGCATCGACATTTATATGCTGCGCTATTTGGCCCTATGGCCGCTCGACTCCACGGTAATGGAGCAGATATTCGGGCAGGGGACGCAGTCGTTTTACATTTGGCAATTAATTACTTATCAGTTTATGCATGGCGGCTTCATGCATTTATTCTTCAACCTCTTCGCGCTGTGGATGTTCGGCGCGGAACTGGAGAATTTATGGGGAAGCCGGAAGTTCCTAACGTATTACTTGCTCTGCGGCATCGGCGCCGGGGCTATCCAACTCGTCGTCGGCCCATTGATGGGGCAGTACGCGCCGACTGTCGGGGCCTCCGGGGCTATCTACGGGGTGTTGCTGGCCTTTGGACTTTCTTTCCCGGATCGATCCATAATGATGTTCCCGTTCTTTATTCCAATACCGGCCAAGTACTTCGTGCTTATTATAGGCGGGCTGGAAATGCTCATGGGATTTTCAGGTTCGGACGGGGTGGCCCACTTCGCGCACCTTGGCGGCGCGTTAACGGGCTTTTTACTAATGAAGTTCGGCGCCCCGCTCTTTAGGCTTGTCGATCGCACGCGCGCCCCGCGGTCGGTCGAGCCGCCCAACTGGCGCAGTTCGTTTACAGGCGATAACGTCGGAAGTCCTACGTGGGGCAAGCCCATCGAGCCCCAATATAGAGAAACGCCCCCGCAGCCGGCGCCCCCGTTAATGAGACAAAAATTTACCGTCGGGGGCGAGGAGATTACTCAAGCAACGATCGACGAGATTTTAGATAAGATTAACGAAAGGGGCTACCAAAGCCTAACGGATAGGGAAAAGAATATTTTAACGGAATTGAGCAAGAGGATCTGATATTTATGGAAGAAGCTGAAGTAGTCTTCCCGCGCCGTCGTTCGCGGGTTATTTATGCGGGCTCAGTTGCGATTGGCGGAGACAACCCCGTCAGCGTCCAGACGATGACTAAGACAAAAACTGCGGATTGGATGGCCACTGCCGAGCAGATTAATCGCTGCGCCGACGCCGGGGCAGATCTCGTTCGCGTTACTGTAAACGACATGCCGGCGGCGGAGGCCATGCAGGAAATCATTCATCTGGCTAAAGTTCCCGTCGTGGCCGACATTCATTTCAATCACATTTACGCTATTAAGGCTATGGAGGCCGGCGTTGCGAAAGTGCGCATCAACCCGGGCAATATCGGCAGCCGCGCGCGTATCGAGGAAGTGCTTGGCATGGCCAAGGACAGGGGCATTCCAATTCGTATAGGCGTCAATTCGGGCTCGCTTGAAAAAGATATATTGGAGAGGCACGGCGCCCCGACTGCCGACGCGCTCTACGAAAGCGCCATGAGGCACGCGGAAATCGCCGTCGATTTTGGTTTCGAGGACCTGGCTATATCCGTTAAATCCACCAGCGTCCCGTTGATGATAGCCGCTTATAGACTGATCGCCTCCAAAACCGACTTCCCGCTCCACTTAGGCGTAACGGAAGCCGGCACGCTCCGCGCAGGAACCATTAAATCCTGCATAGGCATAGGCGCACTCCTCGCCGAGGGGATAGGCGACACTATACGCGTCTCGTTGACCGACGACCCGGTATTGGAAGTCGAGACAGGACTGGAACTATTGCGCTCCTTAGGGCTCCGACGGCGCGCCGTAGAGCTGATTTCCTGCCCTACGTGCGGACGGCTCGAAGTAGATCTAATAAAGATAGCCACGGAACTCGAGCGCAGGCTCGCCGGAGTAAAAAAATCGGTTAAAGTGGCCGTGATGGGTTGCGCCGTGAACGGGCCCGGCGAAGCCCGCGAAGCCGATATCGGCGTCGCCTGCGGCAGGCGCGAGGCCCTGCTCTTCCGCCGCGGGGAGGTCCTTGGGAAAATTCCCGAAAATGAAATAATAGAAACGGTCTACCGCGAGGTAATGAAGTTCTGATTGGGAAGAAGATAATAAAACAAAAAGGGAACGCCTGCGACGGGGTTCCCTTTTTGCTTAAAAAGTCTAATATTTCTTGCTCGCCACGTTTTTCGGGCGATTCTTTAGCGCGGCCTGCATTTGCTTGATGTCAGATTGAAGGACGGGAGTCATTTTCTGCACGTGCGCTTTCAGAGCCTTGTCTTTTCCGTGCATTAAATAAGCTTTCCCAATTGCGAGCTCGCCCTTATGGTGTTGTATCATCATAGCGAGGTAGACGGAATCGGGGTCCGCGCCGTTATCTATTTTGTTCTCCATCGTCTCGTCCATGTTTAGCTGGGCGTCCGTAAAGCTCTTTTCTACGACTTTCTTAAAATCAAGTTTCGTATCAGCTTTAGTTTCGTGTTTGTCGAGTATGGCTTTTATTTCTTCAATGCCCTTCTCGTCCGCGGCCTTCATCTTTGTAGCCATGTTCTTTACGTTTTGCTCGTCGCCGTTGTCCAAAACCATTTGATGCATGTCGATCCCAACTTTATGCTGATCAATGGCTATTTCACCGAAGTCTTTGTCCGGATCGTTAGTGTAAGCCCAGTTCTTTACCCCGGTCCACATATGCGTCATCATGTTGCCCGCTTTACCGGTCCAATTTGATGCCGTTTGCTCAACTTTTGAGGCGGCGTCGCCAATGTCCTGCATTGCGGTGTCTGCCGTTTGGGAGGCGTCCTTGCGTTCTTTGGAGCAGCCGGCCAGCATGGAAATGCTTAGCCCCGCAATTAACAACATTTTTCTGATCATAAAAAAACTCCGTCTGATTATCCGAAAAACAGATAATTAAACGGAGTTAATATTAAAATATTTTAATATTAATTAAAGGAACGGGGTTTTTACTACTTCCGCGGGGAAGAGTTTTCCGCGAGCTTCAATTTCTATTTTGCTGCCGGGCGCTTTGTAAGCGGCGGCTACGTAGCCCAGGCCGATGGGCTTGCCGAGCGAGGGCGAGAGATTGCCGCTCGTTACGACGCCGATTTCCTCGCCGTTTGCAAATATTTTATACCCGTGGCGGGCGATGAATTTTTCAGTCTTAACTTCAAATCCTACCAGGTTGCGAGAGGGTTTTTCTTCTTTAACTTTTGCGATGACGTCGCTGCCGTTGAATTTGCCCTTAGCAAGCTTTGTAATCCAGCCGAGCCCGGCTTCGATCGGGTTGGTCGTCTCGTCGATGTCGTTGCCGTAGAGGCAGTAGCATTTCTCGAGGCGGAGCGTGTCGCGGCAGCCGAGTCCGACGGGCTCGATGCCGAATTCCGAACCGGCTTTCATTAACGAATCCCACATCTTCTCGGCTTCTTCCTTGGAGCCGCGGAAATAGAGCTCGAAGCCCAATTCGCCGGTGTAGCCCGTGCGGGAGATGATAGTGTCGATACCGGCGACCTTGCCGAGCTTAAAGCTGTAGAACTCTATCGGGGAGAGGTCCGTTTCCGTAAGCTTTTGGATGGTGTCGGCCGAGCGCGGGCCCTGGACCGCGAGAAGATTTACGTCGTCGCTGACGTTCTTCAGGTCTACGTTCATGCCTTCGGCGTTCTTGACGCACCAGTTCCAGTCCTTTTCGATGTTCGAGCCGTTTACGACGAGCATAAACCAATCGCCCATGCAGTAAACTAAAAGGTCGTCGACTATGCCGCCGTCTTCCATGCACATCGCGCTGTACTGCACTTTGCCCTCGGTCAGCTTCGAAGCGTCGTTAATAGTGATCTTTTGTACGAATTCAAGAGCCTGCGGGCCGCGAACTTCGAATTCGCCCATGTGGGTAACGTCGAAGACGCCGACGCCGGAGCGGACGATGTTGTGCTCGTGGATAATTCCTTTCGGGTATTGGATCGGCATTTCAAAGCCGGCGAAAGCGACCATCTTTGCGCCAAGCTTTTTGTGAATCTCGGTAAAATTAGTTGTTTTCATCAGTTGTCCTAAAATTGTTGCTTATTAAAACGTAAAATTATGAAAAATACCAGATAAAAAATAGGGATGTAAAGAATTTAATGTATAATTAAATAATAGTTGCGATAAGGGAATTGTCTGAACCAGGATACAACTGATTTAAATGATTTAACTGATTAACAGGATTAAGAATCATGAAGATAATGCGTAAGCTCTTGAAAACAAACGAATCGATTCTTCCCCCATCGGAGGAAGTTGGATAGGGGGTTCTCAACAATTAACAAATAACAATGATCAATTAACTTGCGCGACGCATGCAATGCCTGTTTTTGGCGCGCTAGCGCTTAAAATAGGTAGGTTTGGTTCCTTCTCCTTGGAGAAGGTTAGGATGAGGGGCATGATTTAATATTCTTAAAATGCCTCGCAAGCTCCATACCCTGAGCCCCGTCGAAGGGCACGGCAAAGGAAACGCCGGGCTCTTCGACAGGCTCGGCGTCCGGCTGCCTACTGGTTTTTCTTAACCCCGGCGGGGTTACCGCTTTGTAACGCGAAGCGCCTGCTCTCTGCACGCTTTTCCCGCGGCTCCGCCGCGGAGGGGAGGCTGGGGCTGGGACGGCGTTGGCTATTGACGTTGAACCGCTGCGCGGTTCGTAAAATTATCGCTCTTTATAAGTTTATTGCGTCGAGAATCTATTGAATAATACGCCGACAGTTACGCCGAAGGCGTTTCACATCTGTAACAGACGCTTTGCGACGAACGCGCTACGCTGCAGGCGTTGGAGAAGAAAAGCTATTAATGTCATCTGCTTTTTGAGTAAAAGGCGAATCCTTTTATAATATCTCTGAGAGACCAAGCCTTATATTATCAAGCGCTTGCGCTTTATTCCCGGAAAGTCCGCTTATATTGAATCCTTCATTAACCATTAACCCTTATCTCCGGCTCAATATTCTCCTGGATATGCAGTTCCATCGAGGGGAGTTCGAGCGCGGCGAGGTAGCCGACGCCGCGTTTCACGCCCTTGAAGACGCAGCCCCCGTCGAGCATTATTTTATCGCTTGAGAGGCTCGCGCGCATTTGCTCGAGCGGAACGGGCGTATGGCCGACGATTAGCCTTCTGCCTCCTATCTTCGAGCGATCTATTTTATCGTTGCGTTCCCAGAGCATGGCGTGCCGGTCCTCGAGCGGGTCGTCTATGTCGAAGTTAAGCCCGCCGTGGGTTATCACGAACTCGTTGTTAGTCGCGTAGCTTCTGCAGGAGCCCAGGAATTCCGCGTAACGTGAAGGCATCTCGGAAAATTTCGTAATTTCAATGCTTCGCAGCGTAGCGCCTCCGCCGTTCAGCATCCAGAGCCCAAACTTTTCCCCGGAGATCTCGCTCTCGAGCGCGAGCGCCTCGTGATTGCCTTTAATAAATATAGCTCTTGGGTAATTCTCCCGGACTTCCAGCAGGAAATCGAGAGTCTCGCGGGAGCGCGCCCCTTTATCGATATAGTCGCCGAGGAAAATTATCGTGTCGCGCTTCGACGGCGCAAGTCTTTCAAATAGCGACTTTAAGCTGTAAAAGCAGCCGTGCACGTCGCCTATTATATATGTTTTATCCATTTACGTTAGCCTCGCCGAAAAAAAAATCAACGAAATTAGTCTTACATAATTTTTTATTTTAATTTTGTCTATAAAAAAAATGTTAATTTGAAATAAAAGGAAATTTTAAATGGAATTGTATCTCGATTCTGCAAATATAAACCACATACGCCACGCTTCATCGCTTGGATTTATTTCCGGCGTGACGACCAATCCTTCGCTATTGGCGAAAGAAGACCCGAACCAGGACATTAAAAAATTAATATTAGATATATACGCGCTCGTGGGCGGGCACCTTTCCGTCGAGGTTAACTCGATGAACACGGAAGGCATGCTAAGCGAAGCCGACGAGATATTGGAATGGTTCCCCGAGGCGACGATAAAGATACCGATGTGCGAACCGGGGCTTGCAGCCACGCGCGAGCTCTACAGGCGCGGGGTTCCGACGAACGTAACGCTTATCTTCAGCCCCACGCAGGCGCTTGCGGCAAATAACGCCGGCGCGACGTACGTCTCGCTGTTCATGGGAAGATTGGACGACATAGCCAGCGACAGCCAGGCAGTTTTAGAGGATATATGCGAGATTTGGGACGTCCAGGACCTCGATTCAAGAATTATCGCGGCCTCTATTCGTCATCCTAATCATATCATTCAAGCGGCCAAAGCGGGAGCGCACATAGCCACCGTGCCCTATTCGGCCCTGCTGCAATCGCTGAGGCATCCGCTGACGGACGCCGGCATCGAGAAGTTTATGGCCGATTACGATAAGATGCTGACTGAAAAACAAAAAATACTGATGCAACAAGAATAGTTCAAGGGAGCTGTCTTGAGAACTCCTTTTAGTTCGGAAATAGTTTTACAAGCATACCGCAAGGGATACTTCCCCATGGCGGAGCCGTGGGGAACGGATATTTTCTGGCATTTCCCGGAGCCGAGGGCTATTATTCCTCTCGAGGCCGTCAACGTGCCTCGCTCGATGCGTAAGATATTTAGGAACAAGGAGTTTGCTTTCTCGGTAAACGAGCGATTCGGGGACGTAATAGCCCATTGCGCGGCCCGCCGCGAGACGTGGATAAGCGAGGACATAGTTCGCGTCTATACGGAGATGCGCCGCGAAGGCTGGGCGCATTCCGTCGAAGTATATTCGGTCGACGGGGAACTCGTCGGCGGTCTGTACGGGGTGGCTATAGGGGCGGCGTTCTTTGGCGAGTCGATGTTCAACCTCGTTCCGAACGCGGCTAAAGCGGCGTTTTATTACTTAATCGCACGATTAATCGATCACGGCTTTATACTTTTGGATTCGCAATATATTAACGATTTCACCCGCCAGCTTGGCGCGGTGGAAATTCCGTCAAAGCGCTATTTGGAGCTTCTCGCGCAGGCGTTGAGCTTCGACGTGAAATTTGCGTGAGAAAAGCCTTGACCCGGGACTCTAAATGATACGTAAAGCTGCAATCATACTCTTTGGTTTGGCGGCGCTCTCCTCGTGCAGGGTCCTGCGGGAAGCTCCGCCAAAACCTTGCCCCGATCCGCCGCCGCCATGCCGTCCCGGCAAAGCTTCCGGGATCGCTATCGACACCGCGACCGCGGACGCCGACAAAAAGCCCTTCTACTATAAAATCGCGCTTGCGCAAGGGATAAATTCCCGCAACAACGAGTACGCCGTCTCATTCGACGGCGAGCGTCGCGCTATACTAACTTACGCCGAGCAGGGGCCGCAATCGCTCGCCCTGTTCGATAGGCTTTCCCCGCGCGAATTTACTTCCGCCAGTTCCATTTCTTCGGGGGAATCGGGCCATATAGGATTTGCCGTTCCGACGGGCGAGGGTTCCGTTTACTATGCATACTCGGAAAATACTATTTTCGGGAAGCCGAAGGACGAATCTTTTTCGGCGCTCGTTCCTCTTGAGAAAATGATTGGGATCTCGCGGCTTGCGAAAGCGAAGTACGACGGCGAAAATACTATAGGCGCGCGCGAGCCGATAGAAATAGAAGGGGCGGACGTATTAACCTGGATCTCGCAGCCGGCAGCCGCTCGGGGCGTAATTATTTTCGCTTCCGATCTTGACGGGGGGCTCGGAGGCTCGGACCTCTGGGCGGTCTCTTCCCAGGGGGGCAAGCCGATTAACCTTGGCCTGGTCAATACGGGCTGCGACGAGCTAACGCCGTTCATTTCCCCCGACCGCTCCCGGCTTTACTTCGCCTCGGCGGGCGGCGAAACGTACGGCGGCTACGATATATTCTATTCGACGATAAATCCAATTTTTTGGAGCGACGCCTCGGCGGGCCGCTTAAGGGAGGGCGAACGATACTTCGAGCCCGCGACAAATTGCGGCGCGCCTCTCAACACGCCCTTCGACGAAATCTCGCCGGCGTGCCCGTCGGGCGATTGCGATTCGCTGCTGTACTACGCGTCCAACCAGGAGGGAAGCGACATGCCGCTCGTCTCGAAAGTAGGCGAGTTCGATATCTTCTATAAATTAAAATTGCATTACGAATCCGCGCCGGTCATTGCGCGCATGGACCCGATAAAGAAAACCCTCGAGCCGAAAACGTCTAAACGCCTGGCCGTGCGTGATACGTTCGCTCTTGCGGAAAGCTTTGCGCTCAAGGGAGTTATCTACAACGAACGCACCAGGCTCCCATTGCCCGGCGTTAAAATTGTCGCAAAGCCGATCTTTGCCGACGACACTATGCGGGTCGTATACTCCGACAATGAAGGGAAATATTCCGTAGATTTGCGAAAGGGGATCGAGTACATTGTTACGGCGGAGGGGCGCGACGTCTTTTACCGCAACCGGAAAGTCTTTGTGCCGCGCGGCGACACGCTAAAAACAACAGGCGCGGACTTTGCGCTGCCGGAAGTAATTACTCTTCGGATTAACTTCCCGACGGACGTCTACGACGAGCCCTATAGATTTATGCTGGACAGCTCCGGCCTTGAAACCGGGCGCGAATGGAGCGCCGAATTGGACGACCTGGCGCGGAATATACTAGAAAGCGCGCAAAATATAAAGGAAGTTCTCATCGTCGGGCATACCGACGACGTGGCGAGCGACGAATATAACCTTCAGCTTGGACGTAGAAGAGCTGATTTCGTCTTATCGCAATTGCTGGCCCGCGGGGTTCCGGCCCGATTGATAGTCGCGAAATCCGCCGGCGAAAATGAGCCGCTCCCCGCAATCGCAGGCGAGGACCTGGATCTCAAGAGGAAGAGAATGCGCCGCGTAACGGTTGAAAAGATTCTGAAATAGTCGCGGATCCGTATTCGGCCGCGCGTGATTATTTTTATTTTTATGTTGTATTATTGTGTTTTTTAATCCTAAAATGACGCCAATAAGATATTTAACTATACTATTTATGGGATTTCTCCTGTTCATCGCCATGGTCGCCCTTTATGTGGGCATTGTGACGTCCGACGGGATGCCTTCGCTCGAGCAGCTTGAAAATCCCAGGCAAAATCTTGCTACAAGAATTATGAGCGCTGACGGGGTCGTGCTCGACCATTTCTTTATTGAACGAAGAGTATCCCTTTCCTACGACAGCATTCCCAAGAACTTCATAAACGCCCTAATCGCGACCGAGGATAAGAAATTTTGGGATCACTGGGGCGTGCACTCCGGACGAGTTTTCAACGCCTTTATTAAGAATTTGCTTCCTGGGAACGGCCGCGAAGGCGCCTCGACTATAACGATGCAGCTTGCGAGGAATCTCTATCTAAACTTCGAGAATTCATTAAACAGGAAAATTCGCGAGGCCGTAACGGCGGTGCAAATCGAACGCACTTACACGAAGGAAGAGATAATCCAGCTCTACGCCAACCAGGTTGCGTTCGGACGCGGAGCATACGGCATCCAGGTCGCTTCCCAGGTTTACTTCGACAAGCAGCCGACGAATCTAACGCTTTCGGAATGCGCCCTGCTCGTCGGGATGCTGAAGGACCCCTGGGCGCGCAATCCGGTCTCGGACTTCGACCGCTCGCTTCAACGACGGAACCTCGTGCTTAAGCTGATGCTCGACGACGGCTATATCTCCTCAAGCCAATACGCCACGGCGATCGAGGAACCAATTACGGTATACTCGGGCGATCGCATACAGGCTAAAATGCGCTCGATATTCGGCATTCAAACGGCGCCGCACTTCGTGGAAATGATCCGTCAAACGCTAAGCCACGACGACAATATGAAGCAGTACGATCTCTATCGCGACGGCCTGATGATCCATACGACGCTTAATACTAAAATACAGAAATACGCCAACGAAGCGGTCGAGGAGCATTTAAACGAATTCCAGGCCGAATTCGACGCGGCCTGGAACTGGTCGCGAAACTCCAAGCTACTTTCCTCGCTTATCGCAAAGGCTATAAAGAACCGGCCGGAATACAAGGCGGGCGGCCCCGAACGGCGATCGCAGCTCGAGCGTTCGCTCCGAAGCAACGTAAGGTTCATCGATTCCGTTAAGAACGCCGCAACGACGATCCAATGCGGGCTGGTAGTAATGGATCCGGCTACGGGCGCTATCCTCGCTATGGTGGGCGCTTCGCCAAAATTTATGAAGGAGAATCCCGACGCCAAGTATTCGTTGAACCACGCCTGGCAGATTCGCCGTCAACCCGGCTCTTCCTTTAAGCCGTTCGTGTATGCCTGCGCGCTCCGGAACGGTATGCACCCAAGCAGCTCCGTGGAATGCGGGCCGTTTTCCTATACCCTGCCCTCCGGGGAAGTATGGTCGCCCTCCGGCTCGTGCGGCGGCGGCGGCTCGCGCTCGCTTTATTCGGCGCTCGCGTTTTCGATCAATACCGTGGCGGCGCGGCTCATTACGCGCAATACTTCGCCGCAGGAAGTTATCGCGCTCGCTCGCCATATGGGCATCGAGTCCCCCCTGAGGAACGTTCCCGCGCTGGCGCTCGGAGCCGGCGGCGAAGTTTCCCCGCTCGAGATGACGAGCGCGTTCGGCACGTTCGTATTCAACGGAATGCACTCTGCGCCGTACGCTTACTCGCATATAGAGGATCACCTTGGCACTACGCTTTACGATAAGAAATTTAATGATAATATAGAGGACGCGCTATCTAAAAAAGTCGCGACCCAGATGGTGAAGATGATGCAGGGCGTAATCGATTACGGCACGGCGAGCGTTATCCGACGCTACTTTAAGGGCATAGACGCCGGCGGAAAGACGGGCACGACGAACGACGCCGCGGACGCCTGGTTCGTAGGGTTTACTCCTCAGCTGGTTTGCGGCGTGTGGGTCGGCTTCGACGATAAACGCGTTACGTTCGACTGCGTAGGCGCCGAGGGCTACGGCGGACGCGCGGCGGCTCCGATCTGGGGAAGGCTTATGGCTAAGATATACTCCGACGTCTCGCTGCCCTACACGCAAAAGAAATTCTCTATGTTCGGCTTAGAGCCGCGCGAAAAGGAGGAGATAGAGAAAGAAGACTCGATGATCTCCACCGAGATAGAAGGGCAAATGATGGAAGAAGGGCAGGCGCCGCCGCTGAACTCGCCCGAACCGCCGCAGAGCGATCCGAGCAAGCAGTCGCCGCCGAAAAAACCGGCCCCCGCGTTGCCGCAGCTGCCTAAGCCGAAGGCGAATAAGCAAACCGCCGCGCAGATTAGGTGATTTACAGATAGAGGGCGGCCTGAGCCGTATAAATTAGCGTTTCTTTGTTTTTAGTTGGCTTGTTAATACAAAAGAAGTTAAACAAATTAAATAAGGGGCTAATGAAAAGCGAATTGAAATTTACGGACGGCCGCTCTCTCGAGCTGGGATCGATATTTTGCATCGGCCAAAATTACGCTAGGCACGCCCGGGAAATGGGTTCCCGCGTCTCGGAAGCGCCAACCGTCTTCCTAAAGCCTCCGCAAAGTTACTTGCCGGAGGGCGGGAAGATCTGGCTCCCTGATTTCTCCAATAACATCCATTACGAGGTCGAGCTAGTCGTCGTGGTCGGCGAGGAATGCGTCGACGTATCGCCCGGGGATGCGCTTGGTCGCGTCGCCGGTTACGCGGTTGGCATAGACGTGACGCTACGCGACGTCCAGGCCGCGGCTAAAAAGGAGGGCGCGCCCTGGACGACCGCGAAAGGATTTCGTACGAGCGGCGCGATCTCGCAAGTAGTTCCCGCCGCCGCGGTTGAATTGCCGGACGACTTGTCGCTGGAGTTAAATATTAACGGCAAGCTTGCGCAGAGCGGCTCCACATGCGAAATGGAGCGCGGCGTTTCGGAATTAATTTCCTATATTTCCAGGGTGTTCGGCTTGCGCGCCGGCGACGTTATATTCACCGGGACCCCGGAGGGCGTGGGCAAAATACCGCCCGCCGCCGAGCTTGAAGCAAGATTATTAACTACGCGTCGCGAGCTTATCGTAAGCGCGCGATGGCTCTCCTAACGCAAAGGTGACACGTATGGGAAAATTCATCGCGCTCGCGATCTTATTGTCCGCTCTAACGCTCTCAAGCTGCGGGTTGTACCAGGTTACCCGCACCGAGCGGGACGTTTACACGAAGACCGTTAAAGACACCACGCGCCTGACCAATATGCTAAACGCGCCCGGCGCGCGGGATAATGGCACGGTCTATCCATCCTCCCGCCAAATCCTGTTTTCCCGCGAGCTGACCCAGCAGGATAGTATCATCGAGCGGAATTATCCCGATTTTATACGGCTCGGCCTTTTCGAAGCTATCGGCACGATTAACTCCGGCGACGAGAACGCGCCCTCGGCGGGACTTTTCGGCCTGTTCCCCGACTTTAAGGAAGATAGAAGCGAGCCGAAGCTATTCCGCGGGGCTATCTACCGGGCGTTCATTTACGAAACCCGGCTACGGTGGTTCCGCGACGCCGAAAATTGGACATGGGGAGGCTCGGCCGCCGAGTTTTTCTATTTCGACCGCGACGGTAAAAAGAGCTATATGGCCATAGCGCCGTTTTACTTGCGAAAGAGATTTTTCCTCTCCGAGGAGATACCCTATCGCTGTATAACCGCCGCCGCCGGCTTCGGCTTATTCCCAAGTCAATACATGAATCTCTCGGTTTCCTACGACGTCGGGTCGATCGGCGGGCTGAATCTCCGCGCCTACCTCGGCGCAATAACGGGCTCCACGCTGGGCAGCCTGACGCGTCCGGCGTCCCGCGGCGGCTCGACTTATCAAACTAAATTGTATCTTGGGCTCGGCTTCTCGGCGATGGACTTCCATAATCTTCCCCGGGAAACCGAAGTGGAATGGAAACGCCACGAGCATTCAAGTTGGGAAATCGGGCTTTTGCAGGCGGGATTCGTCAAGGCGTTCGGCGCGAAATCCGTCTTCGGCGACAGCTTAGGGAACGGGGGCATAGCTTCCGGTTATTACTTTAAATTGATAAACGCGTCGGTCGCCCTTCCGCTGCTCGACTATAAGCTCTACGGCGGAGTTTCCCTCATTAAGTTCTGCAATTACGCCGAAGGGGAGTACGCCCTGGGCGTTCTGCCTCTCCGGATAGGCTACTGGCAAACCCTTATCCCGGACGATCTAACGCTCGAGCCGTTCATCGAATGGGCGTATTACCCGGCCAGGTACGTCGATCTCGGCGCGAGGCTAAATCTAAATATAATTGAAAAGTTCGTGCTTTCCTTTACCCTGGGATTTGCCGGGGGCGAAGCTCTTACGCTCTATCCGCACCTGGAGCCTAATAATGGAAATCCGTTCAAGAGCTTTTCGCATCTTTATATGGGTCTGAGTTTCTCCCTGTGGGACAGAATATTTTATCCTTCTCAATTGCGCTACAACTTGCCCGAGGAGGATTAGAAAATGATGCGGTTAAGAATTTTCACCGCTCTGATCGCGCTCGCCGGGCTATCCGGATGCAATCCGTACGAGTTCAGAATTATTCCGAATCCGAATTATGTAGTCGAGGGCAAAGCCCTCAGCGGGTTGGACACGTTTAAGAAAATGCAGGGCTCCCGCGTTCGCCTGCGGCCGGGCGGGATAGTCGCCCTGCGGGTAAAGTCGCTTACGCGGTACGAAGCGAAATTCCGAATGAAAGTCGTGCATAGCGGCGTCGTCAATATAAACTTCCGCAGCGTTCCAACCGAATTTCCGGCGACAAAGCCGGTAACGTTTAGGTTCGCGCCCAACGGCTCGTCGCTTACCGGCGAGACGCGGCAGCTTGCCGGCGCGGATATTTCCACGATTCGCATGAACGAAGGCGCCACGCATGATATACTGATGATGAACGACGGCAAGCTCTTATCCGTAAAGGTCGATTGCGAGCAGGTCTGGGCGACTACGGAACAGCCTATAACGGAGTGGATAATAGTCGAAGCCATGGACGGCGCGGACATCGAACTGTTCGGCATAGAATTTGCTTATTTGGAGCTGGATTCCTATGTCCTTTCCCCGGAAGTATGGGGTTCGGACGGAGAAAAAATAGAATACTAAAGTTTTTTAAAATTGCGTCGAAAACTCCTGTAGTTAGGAAACTAGAAATGGCAGGACGCCCGAAATAATCTTAATCTACATGGAGGTTTTTCAATGGCTACAGCTATTTCCGGCGGTGGTAGAATCCGCAACAACACGGCAGCGGACAACGCGTATAACTCGTTGATGATCGCTAACCAAACAATCGCTGAAAAGCAATTACGGCTTTCGACTGGAAAGCGCATTAACTCGGCGGCAGACGACGTCGCTGGCTACATCACCAGCCGCGCTCTCGGCGCACGTACGTCTTCGTTAAAGAACGCGCTCAACGCGGTCGGCGAGGCAAGAAACGTAACGTCGATGGCTTTAGACTCTCTTGATAATGTCGGCAATCTGCTCAACAAGATCAAGGACGCTACGGCAATGGCATCCACGGGCGCTCTCGGCTCCGACGAAAAAGTGGCTCTCGCTAAGACGGCTTATCGCCTCACTCAGCAGATCCAATCTATCGTCGACACGACCGTTTTCGGCGGACGTCAGCTCCTCGGCGGAACTTATTCCGGCGATTGGACAATTGGTTACAAATCCGACGATTCGGCGGAGCAAATCTCTCTTAACTTAAGAGAAGACGCTAAAACCGAATACAACATTACCGACAGCGGCGTTAAATTTAACCTTAACGCAACTTCGGACGTAAAATCCCAAAATACGTTCGCAGGCGTTTCAGGCCTTTCGATGAACAGCTTGAACAGCATTACGACCAGCAATTTGGGCATTTTCGCCGAAACCGCAATCGGCGCGACGCTGACCAGCTTAGCGGACGCTATCAACAATATCGCGAAGGTATCGGCTTACATCGGCGGTATCGACAACAGACTTTCTTCGCAGGAAGAGCTTCTCACGTCGCAGATCACCAACTACAAAGCCGCTACGTCGAGAATTGAAGACGCCGACGCAGCCAATGAGCAAATGGAATTGATGAAATTCCAATTCTTGCAGCAAGCTTCGTTGATCTCTTCGACGCAAGCAAACCAAGCTCCGCAAGCGATGATGCAACTCTTCCGCTAAGAGCGGCAACGCTGAAAGCGGTTTGGTTAAAGCGAAATTGATCCGGAAAATATAAGGGGCGGGGCGAAGGAACGCGCCGCCTCTTATTAAATTCAAAATTCAAAAATTGAGGAAGCAATGGCTTATTCAGCTCAACAAATTGCAGCCAATAGGGTTTACGGGGCAAAGACGCTCGACGGAAAACCAAAGATCCCGGCTTACATGGAGCAGGAAGTTCTCTCCTGGAGCAAGGAAAAGATAATTCTTAAGATGTACGATTTGTTTATCGTTAGCTGCAAGAAGCGCGATACGAACAAAATGAGCAGGGTGCTTATCGAGCTAATGGGCGCGCTCAATTTCGAATACGAAGAAACGGCGACGAGACTTTACAGGCTTTATGAATACAGTCAAAGACTTGTATTTCAAAAAAAATACGACGAGGCATATAAGATTATAGCCGAGCTCCGCGCCGCATGGGCGCAGGCTTTTAATTTAGAATAATTTCCTTTTTAGTTAACGGAGGACCGTATGGCGGACTTGCTTAGTCAAAATCTTTCGACGACCGGCACGAGCTCGACGAATCAGCTCGAGGCGCTCGTTGAAAGCTTCCGCAATACAGAGCAGCCAAAGCTCGACTCGCTTGCGGTAAGGAAGAAGGCTCTTGAGTCCAAAAGGCTCTTTTTTACTAATTTAGCGAATAAGATAGATAACCTCTATTCCTCGTTCGATAAGTTCGGCTCCTTTAACTCCTCGGTTTATACGAAAAACGACACGATCGACTCTAAGTTTTCCGCGCGAAGCGTTACCTCCTCCAAAAGCGAAGTAATGACGGCGACCGCCGACGGGACCGCGACGCTAACCTCCACAAGCGTAAGCGTTACGCGCGTGGCTACGAGCGACGTGTTAATATCCGATCGAAAAACTCTCTCGACAAGCTTCGGCCTTTCGGGAACCTACGCGTTCGACTTAACGATAGGAACGAAAACGACGAATATTTCCGTCTCTCTCGACGCCGCGGAAACAAACGAAACCGCGATGAAAAAAATATCCGACGCGATTAACGCGGCGACGGACGTCGGTATGAAATCAATCGTTATCAAGGACACCACCTCGACCGCAAAGATGTCCTGGACGGCTACGAACAGCGGCGGAACGAACAATATTAAATTCACCGATTCGCCTATCTTAAACGCTTTAGGCATTACGACAGGCGCGCTAAAACCAGGCCTGACAAATAGAAAAGCTGCGACCGCTACGGGCGCGGGTTTCGGCGAAGCCGACTATAACGATCTCGACGCGTTGATCAACATCAACGGGATCGATATTACGCGTTCATCGAATACCATCAACGACGTTATTACCGGCGTAACTTTATCGCTGCTTAAGCCCCAGGAAACTGGCGACGCCCCTGTCACGCTTACGACAGGCGTGGATATAAAGGCAATTAAGGATATGTTCACCCCGATAACGCAGGCATACAACGAATTACAGAAGTATTTAAATGAGAATAAAAAACTTCAACGCGACGACTCCTCGATATCCAGCTTAGTCTCCAGGCTTCGCTCGACTATATCGGGAGGCTCGGCCAACGCCGGGACGCTGCGCACCTTGATGGATATAGGATTCAAGGTCGGCGACGACGGCACGTTGATGTTTAGCGACGACACAAAGCTTAAAAAAGCGCTGGAAGAAAGGCCCACGGAAGTAGCAAGCCTTTTTACGGCGTCTGACGGATTTGTTTCAAGAATAAATTCAGCGATGTACAATCTCCGGGGGGATAAAGGGCTTATCGATTCGCGTCAGAATTCGATAACGTCCCAATTGGATACGAATAAGACACAGACTTCAAGAATGCAGGAGAGGATAGATTCCCAGGCGAATAATTTACGTAAACAATACAGCTCTTACCTAAAGACGTACTACCAGGCCCAAGGGCAGTACCAATGGGTAATGAGCACGACAGTTTAATACCATAAACCGGACATTGTTATGATAAGCGCTTTAACGGGACTGCCGCCAATTACTATAAATCGGCAGGACGGCGTTAGCGACGACTCGTCAAAGAACGCCGGGCCGCAATTCTCCGGCTCGGACAGTCGCGCTGCGGCTAAACCCGACAAGCCAAAAGGCGAAACGTCCGCCGATAAAGACGAGCGCAAAGGCGCGAACTACGAGCATTTGGCGAAAAAAATCTCGCAGGCGTTGAATAAAAATAACGATTTGGCAATTGAATTCCGGCTGGACGAGGAGTCCAATAAGATGATAATGCGGATAATCAATTCCCAAACCCGCGAGGTCGTCGAGCAGTATCCCCCGGAAGTGTCGTTGAAAGTGGCTAGATTGGTTTCGAACCTACTTGGAAACGGCTCAGTAACGGACGCGGTAGTATAGCCAAATGAGCGTATTGCTGGAAAATGCCGAGCGCCTATTAGAGATATCAAAAAATATCTCTCTTTTGCTTTCGAGCGATCTCGAAGGCGAAGGGGAGAGCGCGCTTATTGAGCGGCTCTACGGGAGCCGCTCTTCTATTATTTCCTACCTCCGGTCCGAATTCGAAACTGAGGCCGGGCGCCGCGAGCTTGACGAGGAAAATTCCCCCCTGAAAAATAAATTGAAAGAGATCGCTAAGCTTGAGGAAAAAAATCTCGATTTGCTGAATAGGCGCGTTAAGCTCAAAGGCGCCGAACTAGCGGAGCTAACGCGAAAAAAATCTCTTTTCATTTATACCAAAGACAATAAATAACCTAAATGCAGCATTAAATTTGCATTAAAAATTAAAAATTGGTTTATTTGAATTATCTTTCATAATTTCCAATAGTTAAAATGCGGACAAGTTAAATATTATCTTATAATTTGCCCCGCTCCATGTTGGCGCGGCGGGCGATAAGGAGAGGTTGAATGCGATCGCTGAACAAAGTCATGATGATTGGCAACGCCGGCAAGAAACCGGAATTAAAGATTACGGCCGGGGGTATTGCCGTTGCGACTTTCAGGCTCGTTACTACCGAAATATGGCGCGACAAGGACGGAACTTACCAGGAGCAGGCCGATTGGCATACCGTCGTAGCTTGGCGCGGGCTCGCCGAGATCTCTCATAAAATTATTAACAAAGGCTCCCGGCTATATGTCGAGGGCAAGCTTCAGAACCGCATCTGCGACGATAGCCGCTTCCCGGGCGGCAAGCGACTTACCCCGGAAATTGTCGCCGACAATATTATCCTGCTCGACGGTAGAAGGGAAACAAAAGAGGAAGACGGCGCGCACGAGGAAACCGCCTGCCTTCAAGCCGAGCTAACCGACGGCGCCGGCGACTTCAGCTCGCTCGTGGAAGACGATCCGTTGTTTTAGCCGCGATCAAACAATCCTGAATAAAAAGTATGCCGGGCGAACGTTCGGCATACTTTTTATTTTTCCGGGTATCGGGAGTTGGCGCCTCCTTTAATTAATCAATTTACGGCCCTTTCGTACGTTAAAATCAATATTCATATAAGAATTATTGAAATTTACTTATCTTGCAATACATTTATTGCATCAATCGGCGAAAGATGAAAAAAAACAGGCAGAACGAAATTAAAGTCGGGTTAGTAACAATTTCTTCGATATTGCTCTTTATTATCGGCATTTCGCTAGGCAAGAGCTGCAGCGTCTCGGTGTCCGACCAAACGATTAAGATGAGATTCCCAAATTCGGGCGGATTAAAGTCCTCCGATCCCGTCGTCGTCAACGGCGTGCGACGCGGCACGGTAACGGCCGTTCGCAACGAGGGCGGCGCAGTGCTCGTCGAAGCGACGCTCGACGATACGCGAGATCTCCGGGGAAACCCTACCGCCAAAATTACAATCCTGGAAATAACGGGCGGAAAAAAAGTTGAAATCTTTCCCGGCGACAAGGGCGATTTCGATATAAATAAGGAAATTAAGGGCGAAACGCCCGCAGACCTCGCGGAATTAGTCGCCCTTGTCGGAGAAGTAAGCGGCGACGCCACTCGCCTTGTTCGCAGGCTCGATACGATAGCCGACGCGGGAACGAACCTGCTTGCCGACGGTAAGGTTGTCGCGGACCTTCGCAACGCCGCCGACGGGGCCTCGAGAATGGTGGCCAGCCTAAATAGATTAGTCGAGAGCAACTATTCCACGATTAATTCCAGCCTTGCGGACGTTAAGGCGATAACGACCGAATTGCGCCTTGCGATAAGGGACAATAAACCGGGAATAGAACGACTTATAAAACAGCTCGACGTTACGGTCAACCGCGCGAATAACTTAATGATCGGCGCCGATACGGCCGTCGTCCAGGTGAATATGCTTCTTAAGGACCTAAATAGAATTACCGGCGACGTGCGCGGAGGCTCCGGGCTCGTTACTAAGTTGCTCTACGATGCGAAATTCGCGGCTTCGCTCGATTCGACCTTAACGCGATTATCCCTGTTCTTAAACAAAGTGGACGAGAACGGCATAAACGTGAATGTGAGATTAGGCACCAGACCATAAGGAAAGAAATATGTCTTATTCGATAACTCCCGTCCAGGGGGCGCTCGCGGAATACGTCCTGGAGAACTTTAGCTGCGAGGACGCATTATTAAAGGAATTGACCGCGCGATCGCTCGAAGCGAAGATGCCCCAGATAAATATATCACCCGAGCAGGGGCTTTTTCTTCAATTTTACCTGAAATCCATAAACGCGAAGCGCGTCGTCGAAATCGGAACTCTCGGCGGATACTCGGCGATAATTATGGCGCGCGCGCTGCCGGAGGACGGCAAGCTTACGACCGTGGAGATGGAACCCAGGCACGCCGATTTCGCGCGGGAAATGGTCGAACTCGCCGGGCTGGGCGACAGGATTGACGTGGTGACCCAGGACGGCCGGCAGTTCGTAGAAAATTATTCCGGAGGCGAGAATTCGCTCGATTTCGTATTCGTAGACGCGGATAAACCCTCCTATGCGAAATACCTTGACAAGCTAACGCCGGCGATTCGCAAAGGGGGCGCATTTGCCGCCGATAACGCCTTTGCGTTCGGTTTTGTGGCCGACTCGGCGCCGGAGCGCGACCCGAGGGAGATAAAGTCTATAAAGAGCTTTAACGCGTACTTTAAGAGTAGGAAGGAATTCTTTACAAGCATCGTCGGGGTCGGCGACGGAATAATTATCGGGCTGAAATTGTAAATTGCCTTTCCGAATAAGTAGATTAAAAAAATAAGCGCTTAATGCGCAAGGCAAATGAAATGAATAAACGCGGCCTCGTTGTGTAATTTTTAAAATAAGACTATGTCGAAAATATCTTTTTTTGTCATTCTCCTTGCCGCGGCTCTAGCCGCCGGATGCGGCGCGTCCCGTCCGCGAGGCTATGCGCTAACCGAGGAAAGCGACGAATTCGATTCGAGCGCGACCGGGATATACATCACGTCAACGTTGCCGATCGATTCGGCCGACGCCTCGAAGCTCGTATTTGATTTCTTTCGTTTAGAGACTAAGGAATATCCTGAAAACATCAGGATTTTCGCCCGCGTTTACGATTCCTCCGGCCATTTTATCACTAATATGGCCGATCCATACCGGGCCCCGGGGGCTCCAAATTATTTCTCAAGCATTCGCGAAGATCTCGGGAAGGTCTACAATACGCGCAGCGAGCAGGTTAACCCGTTTAAGGTGCGCGAATACGGCGCGAAGGATTCCATCCCATACAACATCGTTCTCACGATCGACTACAGCGGCTCCATGGCCGGCGTTATGGACGCTATTTACGAGGGCACGGAGCTCTTCGTAAATATGAAAATGGATTTCGACCAAATCGGCATAACGACGTTCAATCAAAACGTGGACAGGAAAGTACCGATGAACAGCGACAAGCGAAGCATCATAAATCTATATCGCGCCAAACGCGACAAGGGATTCGGCCAGTTTTCCGCAGTCTTCGACGCTGTCGCCGACGCCGTATCGCAGTTTGGTCCCACGATTGATTCCGTCCCGAGAGTCCTTGTGTTGTTTTCCGACGGCGACGAGAATTACTCTAAAACGAAAATCGGCGAGTTGATCGACCAGGCTAAGAAAGAGGACGTGCACATATTCGCCGTGGGCTTCGGCTATTCGCAGGACGAGAATTTAAAATACATGGCGCAGTACACAGGCGGCAAGTTCTACAAAGCGCGCTCGAAGCAGGAGTTAATCGCCGTGTTCCGCGATATATACATGAGCCTGCGTTACTATTACCTAATTACTTACGATCCGCCGAATTACTGGGGTTATCACAAGGTAAACGCATACCTGAAGCATCCCGCCCGCGCGGACAGCCTGCTCGCTACCGGCGAATACGAAACGAGCGGCTTAATGCCCTGGGACAGCATCGGGCGCGCATTTACTCGACCAATCCTCTTCGACTACAATGAAGCCACTTTAAAGCCCGAATCGCTGCCTATAATCGACGAGATAGTCGACGCGCTTCTATCCGCCCCGCGCTTAAAATTGGAGATACAGGGGCATACGGACGACATCGGCGGGATTGAATTTAATATGCGGCTTTCGGAAGCGCGCGCGCAGGCGGTAATGAACGCGCTTATAGATCGCGGCATAGACCCGAAGAGATTGCGCTCGCGCGGGTTCGGCTTCTCCAAGCCGATCGCGCCCAATACGGACGAGGCCGGGCGCGGAAAGAACCGCCGTACGGAATTCGTCGTTATAGCGAAGTAAATCAATAAGCGTTATATCAATATAAAAAAAAGTCCGCGAGCAGATCGCGGACTTTTTTATATATAAATCAATTGATATGAATCGATTAGAACTAATTATCGTTTACTGAGCGATAGAGGTCCTTAAGTCTCTTGCGGAGATGGAGCACTGCATAGCGTTTGCGCGCTAACAGGGTATTGATGTTAACCCCGGTGTCCTCGCTCATCTCGCGGAATGAGATGCCTTCGAACTCGTTCTTAACGAAGACGTCGCGTTGCTCGCTCGGCAGTTCGTCAAGGCCGGCTAAGACGGATTCCCAAATAGTTTTGCGAATCAGGTCGCTCTCCGGGCTGCTTGAAATGTCGCCAAGAAAGTTTTCAAAAGCGTCTACGCCGTCTTCTGCCTGGCCGGGCGTCTGCATATCGGAGAATGTTTCGGCGCGCTTCTTCCTGTATGAATCTATAATTCTATTTCTCACTGCCGTAAAAACCCAAGAGGCTATATTTTCAATCGGCTTTTGTACGTTGGCCGAGGCCGCAAGCACGTTCGTAAAAACGTCCTGCAAAATGTCCTCAGCCTCTTCCTGGCTGCGAACTCTTTGGCGTATAAAACCTAAAAACTTTTTCCGATCGGTGCGGAACAACTGCTCTATTTGCAATGCTAGATCCATTTCGTGCCCCTTTGTAGTTGTTTGCAAATTTTTAACTCTTTCCCCTGCGCGTGCGGTTTGCTCGCGTTTAACGTTTCTCTTCGTTGCTGCTACTTTCATAATTCACCGTTTTCGTTTACATGACAAATTAAGTAATTAACCGTCTATGTATTCCCTCCTAAAATATTTACAATTTGCGCGCAATACTACCCTATAGACATTCAAAAAGCTAAAAGGTTTCAAAAAATCTAAAAGATATATCAAAATTTACTTGAAAAACTATGCCACAGAGCCTTAAGCGTTAAAAAAGCCGTTAATCAGGTCTTCGTTCGGAATATTTGGCATAGTTACCTGTAATTTTGGCTCTTTTTCCATAGCTCGTTTAATTGCGAAGATCGCTTCCTTATTCCGCGCCCAGCTCCTGCGGGCAATACCATTGTTTACGTCCCAATGCAGCATTCGTTCAAGTCGCCTTCTGCAATCGTCGCCGCCGTCGAGGGTTAACCCGAAGCCGCCGTTGATAACTTCGCCCCAACCGACTCCGCCGCCGTTATGGATAGAAACCCACGTAGCGCCGCGGAACGAATCGCCGATGCAGTTTTGTACTGCCATATCGGCCGTAAAGCTCGAGCCGTCGTAAATATTCGATGTCTCGCGGTAGGGAGAATCCGTGCCCGATACGTCGTGATGATCTCTTCCCAGAACGATCGGGGCGCTTATCCTGCCTTCCGCTATCGCGCGATTGAACGCGCGGGCGATTTCAATTCTACCGTCGGCGTCGGCGTAAAGTATGCGCGCCTTGCTGCCGACGACTAAATTATTCTCTTTCGCTTGCTCTATCCAGAGCAAATTATCCTTTAGCTGCCCTTGAATTTCGGGCGGCGCGCCGGCGAGTAATTTTCTCAATACGTCGGCTGCTATTTTGTCAGTCTCGTCAAGGTCCTCCTGCTTACCGGAGGCGCAAACCCATCGGAACGGGCCGAAACCGTAATCGAAGCAGAGCGGGCCCATTATGTCCTCGACATAGCTCGGGTAGCGGAACCTACCGTCCGGTCGAAGGATGTCGGCTCCGGCGCGGGCGGCTTCCAGTAGGAACGCGTTCCCATAGTCCCAGAAGTACATCCCGTTAGCGGTTAATTTATTAATAGCCGCTACCTGCCTTCGAAGCGATTCGCGTACGCGCTCGTGGAATTCCTGCGGTTTCGTTACCATTAACTCGTTGGATTCCTCAAGCGAAAGTCCTACGGGATAATATCCGCCGGCCCATGGATTATGCAGCGAGGTTTGGTCGCTGCCGAGCTCTATCTTGATACCGTCGGCCGCCAATCGTTCCCAGAGGTCGACCACGTTGCCGAGATAACCGAGCGAGACGGCTTGCTTTGCCTTACGCGCGCTTTCCATTCTTTCAATGAGCTTTCCTAAATCCTCGTGCACTTCGTCGAGCCAGCCCTGCTCGAGCCTCTTGTAGAGGGCTTTAGGGTTGATCTCCGCCACGACGCAAACCGCGCCGGCGATGACGGCGGCTTTAGGTTGCGCGCCGGACATTCCGCCCAGGCCTGAAGTGACGTAAATTTTACCTGCCGCTTCGCCGTCGCCGTGCATGCGGGCGGCGTTCATAAGCGTGATCGTCGTGCCGTGGACGATGCCCTGCGGACCGATGTACATGTACGAGCCTGCGGTCATCTGGCCGTATTGCGAGACGCCGAGCGCGTTAAATTTTTCCCAGTGGTCCTTGCTCGAGTAGTTGGGTATGACCATACCGTTCGTAACGACTACGCGGGGCGCATCCGGATGCGATGGGAAAAGCCCCATCGGGTGCCCGGAGTACATAACGAGCGTTTGCTCGTCGGTCATTTCCGCCAGGTACTTCATCGTGAGCAAGTATTGAGCCCAATTCTGAAAAACGGCCCCGTTTCCCCCGTACGTAATCAGCTCGTGCGGATGCTGAGCAACGGCGTCGTCCAAATTGTTCATTATCATTAGCATTATCGAAGCTGCCTGCTTGCTGCGATATGGGTACTCCTCGATATTGCGCGCGAAGATTTTATACTTCGGCTTGAATCTGTACATATAGATCCTGCCATAAGTTTCAAGTTCCCGCGCAAATTCTGGCGCTAATTCACCGTGCATTTCCCCGGGAAAGTACCTGAGCGCGTTTTTCAGCGCGAGCTTCTTTTCCTCGGGAGTAAGTACGTCCATGCGCTTCGGCGCGCGACTTACGCTATCGTCGTATATATATGGTTCGGGCGTTTCCGCGGGTATGCCGCGGAGTATCTCTTGTTTAAACGTCAAATTATCCATTTATCTTCAGTTTATTAGTCTTTCTTTCCGTGTTTTTCAAAAATTTCCCGCCAAAGCTCGTAGGTGTAGATGCCGGAGTCGTGCCCGTCCTCCCAGGAAAGGTTAAACCCGTAATTGCCCGTCGGCTCGATGGATTTAATTTTATACATGCCCGGCTTAAATTGCATCAGCGCCGGGGCCGTCATGCCCTTGCCGGGTATGTGCTCGCCCTTGCATACGGCGCAGGGGCAATCCTTACGTATGGCTTCGGGCGTAACGACGGCGGCGAATCCGTCGCTCCATTCCGTCTTGATCTTTCCGTCCGCCGTTTTTGATATTTTAAGGGGTTGCATAGTAAAAATAAATCCGACTAAAGTAATCTTATTTATTTACAAACTTACAAAGAATTTCAACAGAAAAAAAATATATTATAATTAAGCATTATTAAATACATTTCATTCTGCGAAACCCTTTTTTCCTGATTACTGGAATATTGTTAATATTGATCACGTCAAATTGTCAAAATAACATTGAGAATGAAGGTTTATTAAATTTTGTTAACCACAGCTTCAATTAAAAGTCATAATAATCAAAAATTAAAACAAGTTCATTCTCACATGCTAAAATACACTTTTTATCTATATCATCCAAATAAAATTTTTAACCGGGGTAAAATAATCTTGGAGCAGGCGGACGGCTGCCCCAACGGTAGCGCTAAGCGCTTTTAATACCAAGCTTTTCCAGCATCCGGAAAATTCGGCGCGGGTCGTCCGTGCCGAGCGCCTGGGCGCGCAGGCGGATCGATTTCTCCAGGCTCCCAAGAGTTTCCACGCCATAGACGCCGATAATTACGGAATTTTTAACTGCGTTCTCGCTAATGGCCTCGGTTAATTCCTCGACGTCGCAGATGAAGGCGTCCGCGCCGGTCTGCTGCGCGATTTCTCCGGGCAAACGCTTGTCCGCCGGCGATTTGATTGCGGCCGTATGCAGCGCGGAGTTCCTGCTTTTTATTTCCTTAAGCAGGGCGCAGTCGAATGAAGCGAAAAGGCAATTGCGGGCGAATCCCTCGCGTTCGACGACGTCGAGCAGGGCGCTTATTAAGCGTTCCGAATATTTGCTGGGCTTAACTTCGATATTCAGGTAGGCCCTGCCTTTTATCAATTCTATGATCTCCTTCAGGGTCGGGGGGCGTTCGCCGGAAAACTCGGGGGAGAACCAGCCGCCGGCGTCAAATTTTTTTATATCGGAGTAATTAAGCGAAGTTACCGCGCCGCGCCCGTCGTTAGTCCTACCGGCTACGTCGTCGTGGTGAGCGAATATCGTGCCGTCCGCGCTCACCTGCACGTCGGCTTCGATCATTTTCGCGCCGATTTGCAGCGCGCGCTCGAATGCCGAAAGCGTGTTCTCGGGGGCTTCCTTGCTTGCGCCGCGATGCGCGACTACAAAAAATTCCCCGCTGCTTGCAAACTCCCTTAAATCAACCATATTTTATTTACAGTTAAGATTCTTTTCATTTTTATCGCAATATAATCATTTTCATCGCAATAACAAATAGATGAATTTTAGTCTCTCAACTAAAAATCCTTGCCTTAAACAAAATAATATGCTATATTTATAATAATTGATTGTTCATATTGCGGAGGGAGCCATGCCTGGTAAAACTACCGTCGCGGACATAATGATGAGGGGCGCCTTTACGATCGACGTGCGCGATACGCTACGCCAAGCTGACGAGATCAGGCGACGAGAAGGATTCCGATACATTCCTGCGCTTGACAAAACAAAGTACGTCGGGATGATAACCGAACGCACGCTGAGCGAATACTCCCTGAGGGGGATGTACGATTACGAGGACAATTTAGGCGAGGAATCGCAAAATACGCTGCTCGACTATGAAAACATAATCGAACGACCGAGCGTGCTCATCTATCCTGAGGATAGCGTCCAGAAGGCCGTAAAGCTAATGGTCAAGCACAACCTTGATTATTTAGCCGTGGTCGATTGGGAGCAGAATTTCTTGGGGATAGTGACTAGCGCGGAGGTGTTGATGTTCTTCAACAAGAAACTAGAAGAAGAGAGCGAATCCTCTCCGGCCGAAGAATAAATCTTGCCAATACAAACGGAGCGCATTGAATGTACTCGCTAATTTACTCCGGCTCTACGTACGGAGTCGACGCATTTACCGTGGAAATTGAGACGCACCTGGACAACGCGGTGCCGGCCTTCGCCATAGTCGGCCTACCCGACTCGTCCGTAAAGGAATCGCGCGAACGCGTAACGGCGGCTATAAAGAATTCCTCGTTCGCATTCCCGAGCAAGAAAATAACCGTAAACCTGGCCCCGGCGGACGTCCGCAAGGAGGGTAGCGGCTTTGACCTTCCGATCGCGCTTGGAGTGCTGACGTCGGTCTCAATTCTGCCAAGGGAATGCTCGGAAAGGACTATATTCCTCGGCGAACTGGCGCTCGACGGCTCCTTAAGGCCAGTTCACGGCGCGCTGCCAATATCTATTCGCGCCGCCCGCGACGGTTTTAAGAGGATCGTTCTCCCCGTCGAAAACTCCGAGGAAGCCGCGCTGGTCGGGGGAATTGATTCCATCCCGGTCCGAAGCCTGGAGGAGGCCGTCAAATTTATAACCGGCGAATTAGACATCGCTCCCTGTAAGGTCGATTTAAACGCAATCTTCGAGCAGGTCGGCGACGTCCACCAGGTGGATCTCTCGGACGTCAAGGGGCAGGAGAACGTCAAGCGCGCTATCGAGATAGCGGCCGCCGGCGGGCATAATATGCTAATGATAGGCCCTCCCGGCTCCGGCAAAACTATGATCGCAAAGCGAATCTCCACCGTTCTGCCGCCTCTCACGCTCGAGGAAGCCCTGGAAACCACTAAGATACATTCCATAGCGGGCATGCTTGGCAGCGCCGCGCTCATCACCCGGCGGCCATTCCGCTCGCCTCACCACACGATCTCCGACGCGGCCCTCGTCGGCGGGGGAGTGAATAAAATCCGGCCCGGCGAAATTTCGCTCGCCCACCACGGCGTGCTGTTCATGGACGAGCTTCCCGAGTTCGCCCGCAATGTGCTCGAAGTTCTTCGGCAGCCGCTCGAGGACAAGCGCATCACTATCTCGCGCACGAAGATGAATATCGATTATCCTGCGAATTTTATGCTGGTTTGCTCGATGAACCCCTGCCCGTGCGGCAACTTTAACGATCCGACCAAGGAATGCTCCTGCACCTCTACCCAGATAAAGCGTTACCTGAGCCGCATCTCCGGGCCGCTGCTCGACAGGATCGATCTGCACGTCGAAGTGCCCGCAGTTAAGTACCAGGACCTTTCCTCGAAGCGGGTGGGCGAGAAGTCCGTAACGATCCGCGATAGGGTCGTCGAGGCGAGGAAACGCCAGATAAAGAGGTTCGAAGGCGAAGCGAAGACATTTAAAAATTCGGATATGAGCTCGAAGCAGATGAGGAAATATTGCGTCCTGGACGATGCGAGCCAGAGCCTGCTTAAGATGGCTATCGAAAAGCTGGGATTCTCCGCGCGCGCTTACGACAGGATAATTAAAATAGCGCGCACTATTGCCGACCTCGCCGGTTCGGAGAATATTCGCAGCGAGCACGTAAGCGAAGCGATCCAATACCGCAGCCTGGACCGCGACTACTGGAACGGAATCTAAACTTGCCCGTATGATTCTCTCCAAAATAAAAAAGGGACGCCCTGGGAAGCGTCCCTTTAATAATTTTATTCGATATCGAATTTTTACTTTTTATATATCACGGTTTCGCATTTGCATTGCTGCTCGACGAGTATCTTAGCGGATTCGGCGGCTTCGCGGCTTGAATAATTACCTATGATCACGGCCCATCCTCTCGCGCCTTCGACGTTCTTTTCCTCGATGTCCGCTCGGAACCTAAGCGACTGGAAACGCTGCATCTCCGCTTCGGCGGCTCCGTGCGAATTGAATACGCCCGCCTGCAAGCCCCAACGCTCTACCGACGAAGCTTTTACCGTTTCGGTCTTGGGCGCCGTCCTGGCTGCTTCGCTCTTAGGCTCGGGCGTTTCCTTTTTCGCGTCAGGCTTTGCCGTAGTAGCTGAAACTTCTTTTAGCGATACTTTGCTTTGGCCGTCCGGCTTTTCCTCGGGAGTTTTCGCTCTGTCCAGCTTTGTCTTCTCGAGGATGATTGCGCTGAAGACTACGTCTGTCGCCGGTCCAAGAAAGGGCGAAGTCGGGAAGCGGCGTCGGAAATTATCTAATTCGTATTGAGCTTTGGGGATGTCGCCGGTCAGGGCGTGGAACTGCACGATCCTCCAATAGGCGTCGTCCGCCCAGGGACTGTCGGGATGATTCTGAACGATGTCGAGATATATTTCCATGGCCTTGTAAGCGTCCTCGATGACTACCGCCTGGAGAAGCTTAACCCCGACGTCGTTCGGGTATTGAGCGAGCAGGTCGGCTATCTTAAGCTTTACTTCGCTGCGCCTGCCGGTCGCGACCATCTTTAGGTACTGCTCTATTTTAGGAGCGTTCTGCTTGGTGTCCTGCTTTTCCGCAGGCGGCGTCGCGCTAAGAATTGTCGAGCCGAGCCAAATCGCTATTATGATGAGATTTTTCATGTTCCCCCCGGATTTATTTCGAAATTAGAACTCAAAATTACTAATTTTCTTCATATGTTATAAAGCAAAATCCATGCCTAAATATTTATTGTTGTTTTTGCCCTGAAATGTAGTAATTATAGCGACTTAAAGAAAATATTGAATAAAATCGCGCCGAAAAAAATAAAGCTTAATATAACAATAATCATTATTATTGCGTTAACTATTCTTCATAAGAACGCCGTAACTCGTTGATATGGACGGCGTCGCAAAATTAGTTAAATAGGATAATAATATCTTATTTTATTGTCTTTAAAATAGTTATTTAAGTTTTTGGATAAAAAATTGCAAATTACAATCAAGGAAAAACCACCTTTAATAATAACAATTTTGGGTCGATATGAACAACGTCGCAACTGATATTCTGGTTAAGGACGGCATATTGGAAATTTTGCCGTTCAATGCAGCAATAATCGATAGCCATTACCGAATTATACGTGCGAACAAAGGTTTCGAAAATGATTTCGGAGCCTGGGATGGAAAACGATGTTACGAAGCTTGCCGCCGCGAAAAAGCTCCATGCTCCCACTGCCGCGTTCAAAACGTGCTGCGCGAAGGCAAGAATTACTCGACAAAGGATTCGTTGCTAAATAAAAACTGCGGATTAACCCAGTACTCTATAAGGTTCTCCCCCCTTACTACTCCCGAGGGCGATTACGTTATGATCATTTACTTTAACGAAAACGAAGAGGCTTTATGGCAACGCGAATACAATTTGCTGTTCGAGAAAGTTCCTTCAATGATTTCAGTGATCGATCGGGAGTTCAATATCGTACGCATAAACGATAGGTTCCGTTCGTGCTTCGGGGATATGCGCGGTAAAAAGTGCTTCGAAGCGTACAAGAGGAAAGGTACCGAATGCCTTGGATGCCCCGCCGTGGAAACGTTTAACGACGGCCTGGAGCATACCGGCGCGCTCGCGCTGAACAACTTGCGGGGCGAAAAGTCGCAGTTCGTCGTTACGACCGTCCCGCTTGCATACGACGATGAAGGCGTCTCGCTCATAATGGAAATCGGCACGGACATTACGGAAATAATGAAGTTACAGGAGCAATTGCGCAATTCCCATGATTTTTGCACTACGCTGCTGAACAACTCCAGCGACGCTATAATCGCGCTCGATAAAAAGGGCAAGGTCCTTATTTTCAACGACTCGATCCAGGAATTGCTCGACTGGAAACAACCCCGCCGACCGGGCATAAACCAGATCGCAGAAATAATGCCTAAAGAATTTTTCGACGATCCCGACGAAGACGGGGCAATCGCGCGAGATTTAAAAGCCCTGTTAACGGCTCCTTCCGGCGAAAATATACCCGTCACGCTTTCCGCTTACGAACTGCGCTACAAAAAGCAGACTATGGGCAGGGTGGCTTTCATTACGGACGAACGCCCAAAGATTGATTTTGAAAAGAGAAAGATTGAGAACGAACGCCAATCGCGCGCCCGGATATTCGGCTCGCTGAACGAGAAAATTAGCGGCATGCTTCACGTCATCGACGAGGACGTTAGCTCGCTCGGCAAAGCCATCGACGGCGAAGAGCGGGATTGCGAAAAGATAATGACGAGCTACAGGCAATTAAAGAACAATTTTGAAAATACGCTCGACATAGTTGGGATATACATGAAGTACGCCGAGGACCCGCGTCCAAGATTCCAGCTTATCGACGCGGAAACGCTTATTTACGGCATGATTAATCGGCTTGAGGAATGGCTGCGCAGCAAGAATATTCATATTATTTCAGAGATCCGGCTGCCTATCGAGCCGAGCTATTTTAACATTGAGGCGTTCGAGGATTTCTTTAAGATACTCGTGACAAACGCATGCACCATAGCCCCATGGAATTCTAAAAATCCAGTAAGCCTGAAGTTGAGAGTAGTTCAAAAAGGCGACGAGATCCTGATGGACATCTACGAATTGCCCTACGAGATGGAGGCGAGCAAGGAAATTGAATTAGACAGCTTCCGAAGAGATATCCAGTTCGGTTTAGCGACCGCCGAGCTAATCGCAGGCGACCACGGAGCAATACTCGAACGCTCCTCCGACAAAGACTGGAGCAAGCTCTTCCGACTTCGTATATCGCGTAAGAAATCCGAAGAGTTCGCCCGTTACTTTAACGAAATGCGCGTTAGGGAAGCCGCTCAAGGGTGACGTAAGCCGCGGCGTTAATTTCAGTGTGGGAAAGCGTAACGTGGCACTTCAAGGCGCCGTACTTCTCCCTGGTCTCGCCTTCGAGAATTGCGTAAGGCTTGCCGCCGGCCTCGTTTGCGATAGAAAAATCCTTGAACTTAAATCCTTTAGTAATGCCCGTGCCGATGGCTTTGCTGAAGGCTTCCTTCGCGGCGAACCGCGCCGCGTAATGCAAAGCGCTTTTCTCGCCGTAGCTGTCGCAGTAGCTTCTTTCGGCGTCCGTGAATATTCTCGCAAGAAATCGTTCGCCGTAGCTAATTACGGATTGGCGAATGCGGTCAACTTCGACTATATCAATGCCGATCCCGTATATCATACTGATTAGTTCCTTAATAATTTGTTTCTCTTAAGCGCATAAGCGCGGAACGGCTATTGGGCGACGCGATTATTTCTATAATCGACTACGTCCGCTAGCAGCTTTGGTAAAACTTCTCCCGACGTCCCCATTAGATGCGCGTCGGCATAGGGAGTTAGTGAAGTCCGGTTTACGTTTATCTCGACGACGAACGCGCCGCGTCTTTTTGCTAGAAGGGGCAAGCCTGCGGCCGGGTAGACGTCCGCCGACGTGCCTATCGAGAAGAAGACCTCCGCATTTTCCGCGGCGGCTTCCGCTTTAATGAGCGCCTCTTCGGGCAGGTTCTCGCCGAACCAAACGACGGCCGGGCGGACGAGTCCGCCGCAGCTTTCGCAACGCGGCAAGGAGCCGTCTTCGAAGCGCGTTTCGCCGACGTAGGGCCTGTGGCATTTAAAGCAGCGATTGTCCACTATATTGCCGTGCAATTCCACGACGTCGTGGGAGCCCGCCCGCGCATGCAGGCGATCGATGTTTTGAGTGATAAGCGTAAAGCTCTTAAAAAGCTCTTCCATCCGGGCAAGAGCGTAATGCCCTGGGTTCGGGCGGCTTTCGTCGATAACGGAGCGTCGGCTCTCGTACCAGGCCCAGACGCGATCCGGATTGGACATAAAGCCTTCGATAGAGGCCAGTTCGCGCGGGTTAAACTGCTGCCAGAGCCCCCCGGGGTCGCGAAAAGTTGCTATCCCGCTCTCGGCGGATACCCCCGCCCCCGTGAGAGCGGCCACGCGCTCCGCCGAGGCGAGCTTTGAAACTAAAGTTTGATATGAATCCATAGCGGATACTTTCTAAAGATTGGACAAAAGCGAAAGCGCTCCAGGAGTAGACGAGCGAGGGCATAGCTTCATTATTGAAAAGACAATAAAAAAACGGTAAATTCTTTTTAATAAACTTGACGCTATTATATATGTTAAGGGAGCGCTCATGGCGCCGTAAAATAAAAAATGACAAAACGCATTAATAAATGCGCATTAACTCCGTATGAATTTTAGGTGAATCAAAAGGCGAAAAATAATATTTACTTCTAAGTCCTTGTAATGATAACTACTACAAATGAAGCGCGAGTTTAAAAAAAAAAAATTATTGTTATGAAATTAGAGTGAAACTTATTACTTTTAGAATGGAAATTACACTAAAACATTTAAGAAATCACGAAACCGTTAAAAATCTTTTGCATAATAGCGACAATTGAAATAAATTGTAAAGCTATAAAATGCAATATTAAATAAAGACGACAGAATGCGCGGGTCGATGCCCTTCCCGCGCGCAGACTAACGCGGGAAGTTGGCGCAACCGAAGCGCGCCAACCCATGAAGAAAACAATATATATATTTAATTAATAAACGCTGGCTTATGCCAAAGCCAAGCGAAATGGAGGAATAAGATGTCAAAAGGCGGTGGAGCAGGCAAGGTGTACTTTGTGCTTTACCTTGCGGTTGTTCTTGAATTGCTTATCATCATCGTCGAGCGCGACGAAGCCGAAGAAGGCTTGCATAAGAAGCAAAAGGAAACGATGAAAATCGTTGAATCCATTCTCTCCCAGCTTCAGTCGGGCGCAGGAACGGAAGGCATTAACACCCGTCCGCAAGACGAAATCACCATACCCCCGTCGGGCGTTAACCTGAAGGACGTTATGGGCGCGGATATTAAATCCTTCCGTAAATACCTCGTAGAAGTCGGCGTTACCGACGTCAGCGCGGCTATTAAACGTAAAGAGGGCGAAACGGAGAAAGAGCATACGCTTCGTATCCAGAAACTTGTCGAACTCGCTAACGTCGACCAGCTGCAATATCAAGTTTTCTTTAATTCGAGCCAGGACCCGGCTTCCGCGCCAATATTCCCTACGGAAGAGGCGCTTAAAGACCAGGGGATTGACTTTATGACGCTCGGCGTTGGAGCTTCCGTTTCCGATCCCCGCGAACCCGGTTCCACGTGGGAATTTATGGGCGTCCAGGAATTACTGCTCGATAAAGAAGCTACTTTTAATAATTTAGACTTGAGAAACCTTACGGCTTCTTCTCTCGCACCGATTTACAAATCGAAGATCATTCATGGCCCTTCGTTTGTCCCAAGCGGTCAGGGCGAGGATAAAGCCTTCTATTATAATGACACCCTTTCGCGCAAGAGCCTTGCCGCGGGTACCAGCATGAAAAAACGCGTATTCGAAGTTAACTTCCAGCCGCCGAACAGACCGGGTTGGTACAAGCTTCGCTTCGCTTCGCGCACGAACAGGATCCTCGGTATCAGCGCGGCCGTTAAGCCCGCCGAGCTGAGCGACGAAGCCACGGTTAACATCGGCACCGTCCAATTAACCGTTCGCGACCTCCGCCGCGTTCAAAAAGAGCTTTCGAACACCCTGGAGAAATATCAATTACCCGCTGGCGAAGTTCTTATCGTCGAGCAGAACATTGATAAATTCGAAACTGGCCTCGAACGCTCCCGCAACCTGGCAATGAAGGACGACAACGCTTCGGAAGTAATCGGTAAGATCAATTTATATGGATATATCATTAAGCTCCTCGCTCCCGGTCAATCGATCAACTTCGAACAGAACAAGGGCGCAATGGAATTCAATATCCGCGTCATCACGCCGAAGCCCCAGCTCGCCGAGCCTGCTATCGTTATGCAGACCTACGTAGCAAGCTTCGACAAGGTGGCTGCCGCCTTCGAATTCTCCGTCAGCCCCTACCAGGAAGGCCAGAACGCAATCGAAGGTCGCGTAATCGATAACAACAAGGCTACGGTAGCCCGCATTACGTTCCAACCCCGCGACCAGATCGCAGGCTCCGGCGTAACGGCCCCCGTTCGCGGCGGCACGCGTCTCTACCAGGGAACCGTCTCGCAGAATCTCTCGCCGGGCAAGTACCAGATAGAGATCGTTCATAAGCTGAGCGGAAAGTCCCGCACGGAAGTCGGCGACCTCGAGATCTTCCCGACGCGCCTGACCCCGGAAAGCGAGAAAGGAATAAAAGACCGCTTTAGGGCCTATACGTTCTATGGATATCCCGTACAGATAAACGCTGTGCCCAGCTCCGGCGGTAAGATCAAGCCTGACCAGTTCAGACTTTACATAACGACGGACAACAACTCGCAACGTCCTCCTATACAGGGCCTGGTAACGGAGAAAGACAACGTGCTTACTCTTACTCCGGAGTCGAAGAAGGTCAGCTTGCGCGTAACCTGGATACAGCCGTTCACCGGCCAGGAAGTCGACCTGCTCCCGACTATTACGGAAGACATCAAGCAGGAAGAGCCGAAGATCTCGGTTAGAAACCTCTCTCCGGACATAACCGGTACGGCGGCCACCGTTAAGATCACCGTTCGCGGCATACAGATATCGCCTCCCGGAACGGGCAGCAACAAGGATGCTAACATACAGGTTAGAATCGCGGGCGAACCTAAGGTCGACATAACGGGCTACACCTCGAAGATCGAACCTACGATCGACGAAGAAGGCGAAGGCAAGTACACGATCTACCTTGAATTGGGCGGCAAGCTCGAGCGCGGCAAGGACAAGATAAGCGGCACGGTAATAATACCGATCTCGGCCGTAGCTATCAACCCGATCAACGGCGTTCGAAGCGATCCTCAACCGCAGCAGATACAGGTACCGATTAACTTCTCGCCGGACCGCGGCGGACCTCAAAGAAGAAGGTAACGCTTAGAAGCGCGCAAAGCGCCCCGAATTTGAACGGGGCGCTCTGCGCAGCTTTTTTCATTAGATAACAACTAAAAAATAAACGCTCCGTGTCTTATAAATTTTATAGAACCGTGAAAATTAAGGGCATAAATAAAATGACAAAAAAATTCTTAGTTCCCGCGCTACTTGCAGCGATCCTGCTTGCTGCGGCGCCCGGCACGCAACTTCGCTCCCAAGGAGACGAGGCGTTCCGTATCAAGCTGGAGAGCATTTTTTATAAATTCAAGAATTACCGCTTTTCCACTATCTCCATTTACAGATTGCGCGACATCAAAGACATCCGTAACGCAATCAAGGCCAGGGAAGACGCCCAGGCGGGCGGCGGCGAAGTCAAAGAAGGCAACGCCGATTGCGTCAATAAAGCCGACCGGGCTATTACCTCGCTTGTTGAGAGCGAAGTAAACCAGGGAGCCTCATTCCTCGGAGTTCAACGCGCGTTGCTGACTCGCGGTTTGGACGCCCCTGCGGATTTGCAGTGCATCTACGACTACTATATGAGCCGCACGCAAGTCGCCGTTAAGCAGATTAAAAACGTTTACGCAGTTACTACCCGTATGTCCGACCGCGACCAGATGGTGCCGTCGACCATTATCGGCGTTATCGTCTCCTACGATGATAACGAAGACATTAAGCGTAACGTCGACCCTGCGAACCCTACAAACATCTTTACGTACCCTGAGCTCGTTTCCTTCGAACTCGATCCGGGAACGTACCGCGCCAATAATCTTTATGAATTGGTGCAAAACTCTTTCCGCCAGAACAACGTTGAAAATAAAACGCTTGAAGCCCAGGGAATTGGAACCTTCATGCGTTTCGCTCCTCCGAAGTACGGCACGTCGCTCTCGCTCATTTCCAGCGAAGCTGAAATTACTTCCTACGACGTCCAGAACTTCATACGCATCAGCGAAGGCCAACCGCAACAAATGACCAAGAACAACGAGGTCATCGTTAGCCCCGACCTTATTAGCTGGCGTCAATACCAGGGTGAGTACTATACTAACGAAGACGGCACGGTAGACACCATCTCCTCCGTTACCAATCATAACTTGCCGAAGATCGGCGTAGAGCTTCGCTACGGCATCGAAGAGATTAACTATCCTTCGCTTTGGAGCGAACGCCTCACGTTGTCGGCTCTATGGAAGAACGTAAAATTAGGCTTAATACTTCCCACAGCCGGATGGAGCTCTATGACGAGCGACCTCTTCGAGGTTGAGCGCAAGCTAACCCACGGCGGAACCGGCGTTGCCGGCCAGGCGGACTTCCCTATGCCCGTCATTCCAAATTCCGGGATATTCCACTTTAGCTTAGGCTACGTATTCGGCAACGCTAAGCCCGCTTCCTACAAGAATCGCGACTTAACCCCCGATAACTTCCCGACTGGCGGCATCGATCCTACTAATCTGTTTTACAACGATTACCTCGTTAGATTTAACGGCCAATTCCACTATACGTTCGGAATCGCAATTGACGACGATTACTTACTGCGCTTCGGCATCGGCGCTACAGCATACACGATGGAACGTTGGACGGACGCGCTCGAGTTGAATCCTGAAACCGGCGACAAGGTAGTATTCCGTAAAGCTGGCGAAGAAACCGTCGGCGGTCTCTCCGGGAAAATTGAATTCATGAGCACGAACGTTTCGACTCCTTACGGAGCCTCGGCGCAATACTTTGACGAAGGAATTTACGGCAACGTTTGGTTGCAAATTCCGGTAATAGAAAATACGTTTGCGCTTCGTCTTGACGCAAAGGGCTACTTTAAGCCTTTCGCAGACGAACCGCGCCCATGGGAAAACGACAGCGTCTTCCTTCCCTCGGCGCGTCTTATAGTCAATTTCTAGGATAAATCATCGTTCAACTAATTAACTGTATTGTCTATTACTTGGAAAGAAAAATAATAATTATGAAAAAATACCTCGTAGCCTTATTAGTGATATTGAGCTTTGCCGTTGTGAAGGCTCAAGACATCGTGGACAGACAGGGCATAATCGACTCGTTGACGACAATCGACCCTGAAATACAACGTTACTTCCCCCGTTGGAAGGTATGCGAACCCGATTTACAGATACAGATCTGGCAGTCTTTCGTATACCGCGGCGACGATAAGAGCAAATTAAGCCGGGACAACATTGAAATATTAGCCGCTCCGCGCGAATATGATACCGATCCGTTCGAGATCTTAATGATCACTTGCGGACAGAGCTCTATGAATTCCGTCGAGATCGAGGCCACCATGGGCGACATCTTGCTCGGCTTCCTCTCCGGCGACATGGTTTACCAGGGCGAAATGCGCGGCGAACGCAATAGAGTAGCTAAAAGAGACTATTGCTATACGGACATTCCGATAGACATTCCGCTTACCTCCTCGCAAGCCGAAGTAATAATTAACTACCTCGAGCCGACGAACGTGACTCACGCTTTCTCGATTTCTCTCTTCGAGCAATCCCTGAAAGTTGGCGAAACTGGCTTCTGGCTGCGCAATCAAATCGGTACCGATCGTATCGGCTACCATTTTTGGCAGAGCGGCGAATCCAAGATCGTTCTTCAAAGACCTCTTTACGTAAACGACGACTCGAGAACCCGCGGCGGCATCCCGTACCTTATCAACGCCTACCTAGGCGGCGCTTACAGGGTTAAGAGCGGTCTCGCTAATTCTACGCCCGTGCTCAGCTGGATCGGCCAGCGCAAGCTCAATAGCGTATCCGACGGTAAATTTGTCGGCGGCTTTGACTTCCACATGCCGTTCAACCCCGAAACCGGCGTTAGCTTAAATCTTGAATTACCCTTTAAGAGAGTGCAACCGCAAAATATAGCTCTATCGGAATATTTTGTTTACGCTCCGTTAGAAGATGGCGCAGTAAACCTCTACGACGGCTCTCCCGTCAATTTCATAGCTCCCGTTCTTCGTTCCTCCGGCCAATTCACCGGTTTTTACCACTGGTGGTTGGACAGGAAGAACCCCGAAAACTATATCCGCTTCGACGCAGGTATCAGCTACGCGGAAGTTCGTGAAATGGCAATCGTCGGCGATTCCGTAAGCGGCTCATGGACTATGACCAACGAGGCTACGGGTCTTCGCACCTTCAAGCCTAAAGAATTCGGCGACTACGTTTACCTTAAGGTAGAATACCGTAATCAAGCCGCTTACCCGTTCGGCATGAGCGCTCAATACTCGAACCAGATCTTCTTAGGCAGGGTTTACATCCCGCTCTTTAGCAACTGGCTCTACCTCGAGGGCAAGTTCTCGACACCGTTGCGCGGCGTTAGACCCTTCGAGCAAGAGAATTTCTTTATGATATCGCCGGTATTAAGGCTGACTATCTAATTTGGCGATTCGAATCTGAAATATTCCCCCAACGATTAATAAATATTATATAGTTGGGGGAAATTTTTTTATTAATTTTGGACTTTCAGCAATAGCATAATCAGGGATATAGAATGCAGCATTGGACTATAAAGCGCTCGCTTTTTTTACTCGCAGTACTAGCCGCTACTTTTAACCTTGCGCACGCGCAAAACGATCGAAAGCAGGTCAACGAAGACTCATTGCGAAAAGAATTGCTTGAGGACGCTAAGGTAACGGCAGCTAGAAAAGAAATTGAAATTACTGTGCGCAGCGTGGATATAAGCAAATTCCCCCAGGTTAAGATCATAATTGAGGCTTATAATAAATTAGGCGAACCCCTGGATAGTCTTACTAGCGAGAACCTCTGGGTTTACGAGAACGGCGTTCAGAAAAAGGTTCTCGAGGTTAGGAAAATACCCGTTGCGGACCAAATCGCCGTCGACTTCGTCCTTCTAATGGATAGAACGGGCTCGATGCAACAGAACATTAACGCAGTTCGCTCGAACATATCTACGTTCAGCCGCAACCTTATGAAGCGCGGTATCGATTCACGCCTGGGTCTTATTATTTTCGGGGATGAAATAGACAAAGTCTATCAACCGACTAACAATATTCTTACATTTCTTGATTGGATATCCCCGTTGCAAGCGCAGGGCGGCGGCGACGAGAAGGAAAACGCGCTCGAAGCGCTGGAAGCTCTCGCAAAGATCAACTGGCGAAGAGAAGCTATTAAGGTGGCCGTTCTAATCACCGACGCGCCGTACCACCAGGCAGGCGAAGAGGGGTTCGGGCTAACTAATCAAACGACGAATTCAATAATCGAATTGATGCAGCGCAACGAAATTCGCGTGTTCTGCATCGTCCCGCCGAGGCTGACCGGCTACCAAACTATCGCAACGAAAACGAGGGGCAGCGCGTTCGATATCGATTATCCCTTTTCCACTATATTGGATAACTTTTCAAACCAGCTGACAAACCTGTTCTCCTTAACGTACAACTCCGGCCAAAGCGCACTACCGGATTCTATCGAGATAGCTCTCTTTAATAAAGGCCAGCAACGCCTGGTAAAGAAGACTATTCCTATTGTTGAATTGGGCCGAAAGCTGATCATCGAGAACCTGCTCTTTGAGACTAACAAGTTTACTCTACCAGATAACGTCGGGGAATTAAATCTTTTGGCTGATTTTCTCCGCGCTAAATCGACGGTGGAGATACTTATTGAAGGACATACCGACAACGTGGGCAGCGCTTCGGTAAACTTAAAGCTTAGCGAACTGCGCGCGCAGGCGGTAAAGGAATACCTGGTAAAGAAGGGGATTGCGGACGCGAGGATCCAAACGAAGGGCTTTGGGAAAACTAAACCAATAGCTACAAATAAAACTGAGTTTGGGCGTCAGCTCAACCGTCGAACCGAGATTGTGATACTTTCAAAATAAAATCATCGCCCGTTTCCCGTTCGCGATCAATAAATTCCCGGACGGCGGGCTTGACGAACATATCGTCGCTATTTCCGGCTGAAGCGAGACAACGTGCAAATATATTTGCCGCCGCTTCAGCCGATGTGTTTTTGTTCAACAGGACGACCTTTTCTTCGTTAACGTAGCAGAATCCGCTCTTAAATCTACCGGAATCCCGCCTGATCTTAAATCCCTGGGACTTTACCAATTCCTCTAATTCGCTGGCTATTTCCTTTATCTTCATTCGACGATTTCCTTAGCCGCTATCGCTTCGGCTTTGCTTTGTGAAAGCGGTCGCCATATTACGTAAAGCAAGGCAGTGAGATTTGCCAAAAATGCAAGGCTCGTGCCGGTCGTAAAAGCGACGTTCTTAAATCTCGGTATCAGGTAGTTTTGGATCGCCGGATCAGCAAAATCCTTGACGTTTCCATAATATACCGCCAGGCTTAACTTTACGTCCATCCAAAGGAGGTAAAGTTCCATCGGCGAAGCTAAAAAGAAAAGTATAAACGCCATAAACAGCCACCCCTCGCGCTTCATTTGCTTTCTTAGCAAGAAGAATAAAACTATCGCTGTAAGGAAAGCCGCAATATAGGCAACGCCTGGATAGAGCGCGAGCGTAGCGAACAGGTACGCGGAATGCATACGTATTTCGTTCGTATAATGCGTTTTAAGAAGCATATCGGCCGTGGGGTAGAATAAGTCGAACCCTACCGCCGAACGTACTAAATTGCCTCCAAACCATATTAAAAAGCCGATTGAAAAAGCAGTGAGCAGTATTTTTACGAGTTTTGTGTTGTAATGCATAGCTACAGTATATATTTCTTTATAGGCAAATTTACGAAATTTACTCTTAATTACTTATTGATTCGATTGACTTATATAAGAATTTAAATCAGGTCGGTCCTAACTCTTTTGATGTTGGCGCCGAGGGATTCCAATTTCTTTTCCAGGGCTTCGTAGCCGCGGTCTAAATGATAGATCCTGAGCACTTCCGTTTTTCCTTCGGCGACTAAAGCCGAGAGTATCAGGCTCGCGGAAGCGCGTAAATCGCTTGACATAACGATAGCCCCGGAGAGCCTTTTGCCGCCTTTTATAATCGCCGAGTTGTCGATTACTTCAATGTCGGCGCCGAGCCTTTGCAGCTCGGGCACATGTTTAAACCGGTCGCTGTAAATAGTGTCCGTCACCCGCGAAACGCCTTCGGCGCATAGCATATAAGCGGTCCATTGCGCCTGTATGTCGGTCGGGATGCCGGGATAAATCGCCGTCGTTATATCCGTAGGAGTCGGGGCGGCGTCGGATTCAATTAAGATAGTATCGTTGTTAACGTCTATAGCGCATCCCGCGTTCTCAAGCTTAGCGATAACGGACGCGAGGTGATAGGGATTGACTTTCTCGAGTTCTACCTTTCCCTTAGTCATAGCTGCGGCAATTAAGAAAGTAGCGGCTTCTATTCTATCGGGTATAACGATTTCGTCGACCGGCTTAAGGGAGTCGACGCCTTCGATTTCGAGAACGCTTGTGCCGATGCCTTCAATCTTAGCTCCCATCTTGCAAAGCATCCGGGCGAGAGCGGTTATTTCAGGTTCCATTGCGGCGTTAGTAAGCTGCGTAGATCCTTTAGCGAGCGTGGCGGCCATCAGCAAATTACCGGTGGCTCCAACGCTGGAGATATCGAAATGGAATTTACCGCCCGACAATCTATCGGCCTCGGCGAGCACGTACCCGCTTTCAAGGGAGATTTTGGCGCCTAACTTTTCAAGACCTTTAAGGTGAAGATCCACAGGGCGAGGGCCCCACGCGCAACCGCCGGGAAGAGAGACTTTAGCCGAACCGTACCGCGCTACGAGAGGTCCGAGGACGTAGAAGGAAGCGCGCATTTTCTTTACGTGCTCGTACGGGGCTTCGAATTTAGTGATTTCGCGGGAGTCCAAGAAAAGTTCGCCGTCGTTTAGCTCGCTAAACGCTCCAAGTTCCCCCAACAGGCGGGACATCGTCCAGACGTCGCGTAGATTGGGCACGTTGTCAAGCTTGTAAATTCCCGGGGCTAGGATCGCGGCGGGCATAAGAGCTAACGCGCCGTTTTTCGAGCCGCTTACTTTTAGCCTACCGCGAAGACGAGCTCCGCCCTCCACTATCAATTTATCCATTTATTCTCTCTTTTGCTTTTTAAAATACAAAAATAAGATTAAAAGTAGTATTGTAAAAGGGATATTCTAAGAATGCCTTGCTCCGCGTGAAAAGAGGAATTGTTTTTTCTTTGGTAATTGCGTAATTTTGCAAATTGAAGGAGTTTAAATTCTCATTAAAATATGAGAAAGCGCGTCAATTCGTAATAAAAATTCAAATACAATCAACGAGGCATTTATGAATGAAGGTCGCATCGTACAAGTTATTGGTCCCGTAGTTGACGTTCAATTTTCCGAAGGTAATATTCCCGCAGTTCTTAACGCATTGCACATCCCTCGTAAATCCGTAGAAACCGGCGAAGATATGCTCCTGGTCTGCGAGGTGCAGCAGCACCTTGGGGAGGACAAAGTGCGCTCCATAGCTATGGACACAACCGACGGCTTAGTCCGCGGAATGAAGGTAACTGACACCGGCTCCCCGATAACGATCCCGGTGGGCCCCGAGATGCTCGGCCGCATGGTTAACGTAACCGGCGCCGCCATCGACGGCAAGCCCGAGATTAAAGCCGAAACCTATTACCCGCTTCACCGCCAGCCGCCGGAATTCGCTACGCTTTCTACGACCAAGGAAATGTTCGAAACGGGCATTAAAGTTATCGACCTCATTCAACCCTTTACTAAAGGCGGAAAAACTGGCCTTTTCGGAGGAGCCGGCGTCGGAAAGACAGTCGTAATACAGGAATTAATCCATAATATCGCTAAGCATCACGGCGGATATTCATGCTTCGCAGGCGTCGGCGAACGCACGCGCGAAGGCAACGACCTTTACGTTGAAATGAACGAGTCCGGCGTTATCGACAAGACGGCGCTGATATTCGGCCAGATGAACGAACCGCCCGGCGCGCGCTCCAGGGTCGCTTTGACTGCGCTCGCTATCGCGGAGTACTTCCGCGACGTGGAGGGCCGCGACATCCTTCTCTTTATCGATAATATTTTCAGGTTTATCCAGGCCGGTTCGGAAGTTTCGGCGCTATTGGGCCGCATGCCTTCGGCGGTAGGCTATCAGCCGACGCTCGCTACGGAGCTCGGCGCGCTCGAGGAGCGCATCGCATCCACTAATCGCGGCTCGATCACCTCCGTTCAGGCCGTATACGTCCCCGCGGACGACTTAACCGATCCCGCGCCGGCTAACACGTTTACGCACCTTGACGCCAAGACGGTGCTCTCCCGCGCTATTACCGAGCTGGGAATTTACCCCGCCGTGGATCCTCTCGAATCAACTTCGCGAATTATGGATCCTCTCGTGCTCGGAGAAGAGCATTACAACGTCGCGCGCGGCTGCGTAGAAGTTCTACAAAAATACAAGAGCTTGCAGGATATCATCAACATACTCGGCATGGACGAGCTGAGCGACGAGGACAAGCAGACGGTTTACCGCGCTCGCAAGATCCAGAAATTCTTCTCGCAGCCTTTCCATGTCGCCGAGCAATTTACCGGGTACGAGGGCAGATACGTAAAAATCGCCGATACTATAGCCGGATTTAAGGCCATACTCGAAGGCGAATGCGACCACATACCCGAAGGCGACTTTACGTACGCCGGGACTATCGACGAAGTATTTGAAAGAAGTAAAAAATCGGCGACCGTTTAATCTCGGTCGCTTTTTTTAAAGCAGGCTCGAATAGCTGGTTAATTAAGGAGAAAAAATGGACGGCAAGTATTTGAACGTGAATATAATAACTCCTCAAAAGAAATTTTTCGAGGGCGACGCTCGCTCGATAACTCTTCCGGGCAGCAAGTCCCCATTCCAAGTATTAATAAACCACGCGCCGATCGTTACATCGCTCGAGCGCGGTAGAATTACCATCGAATCCGACGACGGCGAAAAGCTCTTTTTCGAAAGCGGCGAAGGATTCGCGGAAGTTCGCGAGAATCATGTATACGTTGCGGTGGAGAGCTGCCGCCAAATTTGAGGAATAGATCAAAATGCAGATAAATAAAATAGCTTTCGAGGGGCTGACGTACGACGACGTGCTTCTTTTGCCCGCTTATTCGGAAGTTTTGCCGCGCGAGACCCGGCTCGAGACCCGGTTAACGCGGAAAATTCACCTGAACCTACCATTCATCAGCGCTGCCATGGACACCGTAACGGAAGCCGAAATGGCGCGCGCCGTCGCTCGCGAGGGCGGCATCGGCGTTATTCACAAGAATATGTCGATCGAAGATCAAGCCGACCAGGTAGATCGGGTTAAGCGCAGCGAAAGCGGCATGATAATGAAGCCGATTACGCTGACCGGCGACAAAACGGTTGCCGACGCGCTCGAGCTAATGGGGAAATTCCATATCTCGGGCATTCCTATAGTCGACGAGAACAACGTGCTTCGCGGCATAATAACCAACCGCGACCTGCGTTTCCGCCCGCACTCCTCGGAGCGCATCGACGCGATAATGACGAAGGACAACCTGATCACCGTGCCAAACGGAACTACGCTGGAAGAAGCCGAAGAATTGCTCCAGCGCAACCGGATTGAAAAGCTCCCCGTCGTGGACGAAAACTACACGCTGCAGGGCTTGATTACATTCAAGGATATATTAAAGAAAAAGCTCCACCCGATAGCGTGCAAGGACGAGCAGGGCAGGCTCCGCGTAGCGGCGGCGGTCGGCGTCTCGGGCGATACGCTCGAACGCGTCGCGGCCCTAGTCGAGGTAGGCGTCGACGCCGTGTTTGTGGATACGTCGCACGGCCACAGCCGCGGCGTATTGGAAACGGTAAAAAGAATAAAAGCTAAATACGGCGAGCTGCAAATTGTCGCGGGAAACATAGTGACGGCTGAAGCCGCCGAAGCTCTCGCCGACCATGGCGCGGACGCCGTTAAGGTGGGCATCGGGCCGGGTTCTATCTGCACGACGCGCATCGTCGCAGGCGTCGGGGCTCCGCAGCTGACTGCCGTAATGAACGTGGCGGAAGCGACCCAAAAATTAGGCATTCCGTTAATTGCCGACGGCGGCATTAAGCAAACGGGCGACGCGGCCAAAGCTATAGCAGGCGGCGCCGATTCCGTTATGATAGGGAACCTCTTCGCAGGCCACGAGGAAAGCCCCGGCGAAAAGCTTATCTACGAGGGCAGAGTCTACAAATACTATCGCGGCATGGGCTCGATCTCCGCTATGAAGCAGGGGTCGGCGGACAGGTACTTCCAGGATATGGAAGAAGAAATTTCGAAATTCGTACCGGAAGGCATCGAAGGCCGCGTACCGTTCAAAGGCAACGTAGCCGACACTGTCTACCAGCTCGTGGGCGGCTTGCGCTCCGCAATGGGCTACTGCGGCTGCCGGACGATCGAGGAAATGAAGCAAAAAGCCAGGTTCAACAAGATTACCGCGGCCGGATTTAGGGAATCGCATCCTCATACGGTCCAGATAACGAAGGAATCTCCGAATTACTTCGTCCAATAATTTTGCGCGAAAATGCGTAAATGTAAAAAAGTAAATGATGATTAATTAAATATATTCACGGAAGCAAAATATGGCTGATACACAAGCATACCCGGCGATTATAGACAAAAGGCTGGAACAAGTCCGATTCTCGATGCGCGACGACTTTAAGGTCGACGCGGTCGTTATTACTTACCTGCCCAATATTCGCTATTTAACTAACTTCTCCGGCTCCGCAGCCACGCTCGTCATTATGCAGGACAAGCTGCACTTCATTACCGACGACCGATACGAGGAGCAAATAAAAGGGGAGCTTTTTGAACTTCCGGACTTGCATACTCATATTACTCGCGACGTCTGGGGACTCCTCTCCTCGAGCGACGCGTTCGCCGATATTTCTTCGATAGGCTTCGAGGCGGATAAGATGCCTTACGCCGAAGCCGTGGAAATTCGCAATAAGATTAAGCCACTTAAGTTTAAACCTGCCCCGAACGCGCTCGAACGCTTTACACAGGCGAAGGGCCCCGAAGAGCTCGAATACGTTAAAAGCTCCTGCGCGATCGCCGAGCAAGTATACAATCATATACTGACTTATATCAAGCCCGGTATTACCGAGATGGATATTTCGCTCGAGATCATTTACCAGCTCTATAAATTAGGCAGCGAGGGCCAGGCGTTCGATACGATCGTCGTCTCCGGCGAGCGCGGAGCGCTGGTTCACGGCAAGCCGAGCATGAAGAAGATCCATAAGAACGACATAATTACGATGGACTTCGGCGCGAGGGTTAACGGGTTCTGCTCGGACATCACGCGCACGGTATGCGTAGGCAAAGCCACCAAAGAGCAAAAGGCGGTATACGCGGTGCTTTACAAAGCCCTGAATCACTCGATAGACGTAGTTAAGCCCGGCATGAAGGGCAAAACGCTCGACTTGGCGGCGCGGAAGGTGATAGAGGACGGCGGTTACGCCGAGCACGTCTACAAGCACTCCCTTGGGCACGGCCTGGGGCTCGAGGTGCACGAAAAGCCGCTTATCAACTATCGCTACGAGGACGTCCCGATCCCGGACGAATGCGTTATAGCGATAGAGCCGGGCGTTTACATCCCGAACCGCTTCGGCATCCGCCTGGAGGACAACGTATTCGTAACGCGGCGCGGCGCGCAACGCCTTACGAACTGCCCCCCGGAACTTATTAGCATATAGTTGGAAAAATTAAAAAATGTGGAAAAGTATTTTGCTTTAGGAACTTTTTCTTATATTTGTAATCCTAAAGAATTGGAAAATTGAATAATTTATTGAAATAGTTATAAAAGCGAAGGTGCAGAATGAAAAGAACTTACCAACCGAGCCGCCGCAAGCGCGTCAATAAGCATGGCTTTCGCGCTCGTATGGCGTCGAAGAACGGACGCAAGGTGTTGGCCCGCAGACGCGCAAAGGGCAGGCACAAACTTACGGTCAGCGACGAATAGCGGCTCGCGAGCGAGCAATGTATCTATGGGGCTTTCTTTACCTTCGATTAAAGGCAGCCCCATATTTTTTATATGATAACCGCACGACTCAATGCCTAAGTTACTAAAGCCGCTCAAAGGGAAAAAAAACTTTGACGCGCTATTTAAAGAGGGAGTAAAATTCCGTAGCGGACCGCTTTTCGCAGTTTTCCTGCGAGCAAGCTCCGATACGGTCTCGTTGAATTTCGTAGCGTCCGTTTCGAAACGAACGGCTAAGAAAGCCGTAGTTCGAAACCGAATAAAAAGACTGCTCCGCGAAAGTTTTCGTAAATTAAATTCTCAAGGGGCGTTCGACTTTGACGGCGCGCCGGCCGCGCTATTTCTTTCGTGGCAGCTAGCCGCAAAGAAGCCCTCGGAAGTCTCGCTGAAGGACGCCTTGCCGGCGGTCGAAAGAGCGGTGGCTACTCTTCGAAAGAAAACGGAAAATAAAAATGAAGACGATTGCGATCCTGATCATTAAATTCTATAAAGCGGCGATCTCGCCGTTTTTGCCGCCCTCTTGCCGGTTTTATCCGACATGCTCGCAATACGCAATGGAAGCTCTTGAAAAGTACGGATTCCTTAAAGGCTCCAAAATGGCCGTTAAGAGAGTCCTGCGTTGCCACCCGGGCAATCCAGGCGGCTTCGATCCGGTCGAATAGACGTTTCCGACCATGCTTATTAACTAAGAATAATCAGTACTAATTAAATTAGAAAAAATGGACAAAAGAACTACCGTTGGTTTTGTACTCGTTACAGTAATCATCCTAGGCTGGTTGATGTGGACCTCCACGCATCAGCAACAAATGCCGGAAAAAGAGCGAAAAAAAGCTGTCGCTCAAAAGGTCGAATCCAAGCAAATCGAGAAAGCAGCAGTCCAACCCGGGGCGGCGACGTCCGAGGTCCTCGCGGCTAAGCTCGGCAGGTTCGCGGCATTCGCCGGCGGCGAATCCCAAATCATTACAGTGGAAACCGATCTCTACGTGGCGAAGATTTCCTCGCGCGGCGGCTCGATTATGAGCTGGCGCTTAAAAAAGTACAATAAGTGGGACGGCGAGCCCACGCAACTGATCGATAATCCTTACGGCGAGCTCTTCCTGCAATTCGTTACGCTCGAAGGAAAGAAAATCGATACGCGGGAGCTCAATTTCTCCGTCGTCGACGGCGCCGGCAATATTAAAGTTACAGGAAAGGATCGCAAGTCGCTCGCGCTCAAGCTCGACCTCGGCGCCGGCAAGTCCATCGTACGCCAGTATTACTTCTATGGCGACGAGTACGCGTTCGATAATAAAATTACGTTAAATAATTTAGAAGATATATTGCCTACCCGCGGTTACGACCTAAGGTGGAACCGCGGCCTGAGATTCCAGGAACGCAACAGCGTCGACGAAGCTACGGAAGCGGTAGCCAGGGTTTCGCAGAACGGGGAAGTCGCCGAATTGGACGCAGCTTCTTCGCAACGGGAGCTGAGCTCGACCGGACTGCTGGACTACGCCGCAATGAAGACGAAATACTTTACCGCGGCTTTAATTCCGCAGCCCTGGCAGAGCTTCGACGGAACCGTCGACGTTAACGGATGGCGCGAACCGCGCCCGGACAACGGGGTTATAGAGCGCTACGGCATATCTATCCGCGTGCCTTACCGCGGCGGTTCGGATTCCAAAATATTTAAGGCTTATATCGGACCGCTCGATTACCGCATAGTTCGCTCCTACGGATTGGAGCGCCTGGTTAACTTCGGCTTCCGTATAGGTATTCGCCAAATAGGCGAGTACGTAATGCTGCCGATGTTCAACTTCATCCACGACATCGTTCCCAACTACGGTATTTCCCTTATTCTATTCGCGTTCTTTATTAAGCTGCTTCTGCATCCGCTCTCGATACAGCAAATGCGCTCCTCGCAGAAAATGCAGGTCCTCGGCCCGGAAATGCAGCGTATACGCGAAAAGTACAAAGACGACCAGGCGAAGCAACAGCAGGAAACTATGAAGCTTTACTCCGAGTATGGAATTAATCCCGCCGGGGGCTGCTTGCCGCTGCTCGCTCAAATGCCTATCTTCTTCGCGCTTTGGGCGACGCTCCGCTCGGCGATCGACTTACGCCAGTCGCCGTTCATTTGGTGGATCAACGACCTATCAGTCCCGGACGCTATCATTACTTTCCCCGGCTCTTTCTTAGGGATTAATCACCTTTCCGGGCTTGCCCTTCTAATGGGCGTTACGATGTACTTCCAGCAGAAGATGACGGTTACCGATCCCCGGCAGAAGTCGATGGTCGTTATGATGCCGGTGCTTTTCGTATTTATGTTCTCCAACTTCCCGGCTGGCTTGAACCTCTACTACTTTATGTTTAACGTGCTTTCCATCGGGCAGCAGGTCTACATGAATAAGTTCTCCAGGAATAAGCCTTCGTTGGATGATTTAAAGAAATCTCCCAAGAAGGAAGGCTGGTTGCAAAAGAAAATGCGCGAAGCGCAGGAAATGGCTGCGGCCCAGGGACGCCCCATGCCAGGCCAGAAGCCGCAGAACCGCGAGATTAAGCCCGGCTCCTCCGCTAAAGGCGGGCAGGGCAAAAAGAAGAAATAAATAGCTCCATATAGCGAAAAAGGCGGTCTTTCGATCGCCTTTTTTATTTTTTACGCGATTTGCCGCTCAATGTTCCCTTAACTTTTGTTATTTTTATATTTTAAAAAAGTTAACAAATATATTTTTGGTGTTTAAATGATATATCTCAACAATGCTGCGTCGAGCTTTCCAAAGCCTCCCGAAGTGTTCGAGGCCGTCGCCAACTGTATTAACGTTCCCCCGATGAATCACTCCCGCTCGGGTTTCGAGGAGGACTTCGAAGACGTTATCTTCGCTACGCGTAACGTAGTCGGAGAGTTCTTCGGCGTTTCTACGCCCAACCAAATGATCTTTACTTCAGGTTCCACCGAGGCGCTTAACCTCGCTATTCGCGGCGTAGGGCTCGAGGGCGGGCACGTAGTCTCGACCATGGTCGAGCATAATTCCGTTATTCGCCCGCTCAAGACGATGGAGCAGGAGGGCGCGCTCGAAGTCGACTTCGCCGAGTGCGACGCGACCGGCTTCGTTAATCCGGAAAATATTGAACGGCTGATTAAGCCAAACACGAAAGCGGTAGTACTGAACCACTGCTCCAACGTCACCGGCTGCGTCCAGGACGTCAAAGCTATTTCCGAAATAGCCCATGCTAAAGGCTTGCTCGTGATCGTCGACGCTTCGCAATCCGCAGGCGCCGTCCCGATAGACGTGAAGGAATTGGGCATCGATCTCCTCGCTTTTACCGGGCATAAGTCCCTCTACGGACTGCAGGGCTCGGGCGGCTTATTCGTGAAGGAAGGCATCGATATTAAGCCTATAAAGGTCGGCGGCACGGGCGTAAAGAGCGAAATGCTCACCCAGCCGCAGGAAATGCCGCTGCTCTGCGAAGCTGGCACGCCGAACACCCCAGGCATCGTCTCGCTCAACGCGGGCATCAATTGGATAAAGAAGACCGGTTTGGATAAGATCCACGACCGCAAGAAAGAACTCCTTTCGAGAATATATAACGAACTCTCCGAGCTTCCCGAAGTGCGCATGTACCGCCCCGAGGATAAGTACAACTGCTGGGGCAACTTCTGCTTCAACGTAGGCGAAATGGTTCCCGAGGAGATTAACTTCATACTCGAGAGCAGCTACGATATCCACGTGCGCTCGGGCCTCCACTGCGCGCCGCTGATACTCGTTCCGCTGGGCGTTCACCCCTGGGGCACGGTCCGCGCGAGCGTCTCTTACTTCACCGCCGACGAGGAAGTCGAGAAGTTTATCGACGCTATAAAGGACATCGTAAAGACGTTCGTACGCAGAGGGAAATAGTTAAGGAACTAACTTATGCTATGGACATGGATAGCGATAATCGCATTTACATTATCTTTTCTTGTCTACATAAAAAATAGAGCAGCATGCAAAAAACGGCAGAAAGCTTACATCTTTTTCGCATCCTTAAACATTATTGGAGCGATGGAATTTGCAGATATCGCCGTGAAAGCGTTATCCGTCGCCGAACCGGGCGGTATCGCATGGCATGTGTTACGGTTTATTATTATGGGCGTCCTGCACTGGGGGTCTGTTATAATACTTGACGGCAAAGTAGAAGAAAAACCGGCATAAAGACAATGAATTTGGTATAGGATAAAACCAAAAGGCAAGGCCAGAAAAGCCTTGCCTTTTTTAATAGAATTAAATTGACTTTACAGCGCGATGGCCCCTGCCATTTCATTGATAAGCCGTCGGCAGGAGTCGGCGCATTCCTGGCAGGCGCGCGCGCATATCTTGCAGTGCTCGTGCATCGAGGCGTGCATGGAGCATTCCTCGCCGCAGAGCTTGCAGGTTTCCTCGCAGAGCTCCAATTGCTTGCGCAGAAGATTTTCGTCGGTAAAGTGGCCGCCAAGCAGTATTTCCCCGGCTGCTTCGCAAACTATCGAGCATTGCTGGTTTAAACGGATGCAACTCCTAAGCTCCTTTACGTTTTCCTCCTCCAGGCAGGCGTCGGCGCAAATCGTGCATACGTCGCTGCACTGGAAGCAGAGCTTCATGCACTCCTGTAAATTCTTCAATTCCTGGCCGCCCTTGTTCGGGTGCGCCGCGTACATTTCGGAAATTATACCCATCTCAACGTTCCCCTCGCATTAAACAAAAACTACGCTATTCATAACGGATTAATTTATGATATGTTTTTAATATCGGACAGGGTGACGTGGCTGAGTTTAGTCATTTCCGCGCAGGCGGAAATCCATATTGTCTGAACCATTGATTAATTTGATTAATATGATTAATACATGATTGAATAGCCGAAAATAACGCATAAGCGCGTGCAATATAAGAGTCTGTCACTCCGAAGCGCAGCGAGGAGTCCAAAGAATTAAATTGAAGAAGTATCATTAGGGCTAATGCGTCTCCTTTGCGAATCGGGCTACTCTCAACGAATCCGAAGGATTCGAATGTCTATAGAAACGCGCGCTCACCTCCTCTCCTCGTGGGGCGGAGTCGGGGGCTCGTCCCACAAAGAAATGAACGCGGAGCGTTCTATTCGCATTCCCACGCTGAGCATGGGAACGATTGGGATATCGCGCCGTACACTGAGCCCCGTCGAAGGGTACGGCTAAGGAAACGCCGGGCGCTTCGACAGGCTCAGCGACCGGCTGCCGGTTACATTTTTCTTAACCCCGGAGGGATTACAGCTTTGTAACGCGAAGCGCGATTCCCTCCCTTCTCCCCTTGGCGGAGACGCGGGCACGAAAAAAAATCGCGCCGCAAACCCGCGCTGGAAGCCGCTTTCCCGTAATTTCAGCAAAAAACTAAAAAAACATTGTTTTTGAGTGTTACAAAATCGCATCTCGATTGTTTATATAGATAAATATCTTGACAATTTTCAAAAAGAGTAAAAGATGAAAAGTTTCGCCGTCCTATTCTTTGCCGCAGTGTTGTTGCTACCGGGCTTCGGAAAAGCCGTGTGCGCCGATAAATACGTAAATCCCATAGGAGAGGACTGGATAACTATCGATTCCGCCGATAGGGAATTGGTTCCTGCGGAGGACTGGGTGAATTATTATAGATATCTTGTCTGCTCAGATTCTCTCAATTGCCTTGGTATGATTGATTTAGGTAATATGTCCCATTACCTCTTTCGAAGAACTACCGACGGGGGCTTAACCTGGGAAAATATTAGCGTCGATAGCAGCGATTGCATGATATACCCTCATATTATGGCTATGCCGGACAAAAATACTGCTTTATTGCTCGGCGATACCGGAGTCGTTCTAAGATCAACTAACGGCGGATATTCATGGAACGCGGCAAAAATACCGGGATTTAATGCGGAAAAGTACTGGTTCAATCATTTATTTATGAAGGGCCCCATCGGAATTGCTCAATACGGAGCCTCGGATTGCTATATGACCGAGGACGGCGGCGCAAGCTGGAGCAAAATGGAAATTAATGTTGAGCCCGACTTGAAATATTCAATCTCCCATTTGTCAATACTCGATTACAACAATTTCATTATGTGGGGCATCCACCATGATTATGATAAAGATAGCATAGTGACCGGAGAATTTAGCTGCTATTATACTACCTCGGACAGGGGAAAAACCTGGAACCTATTTAAGATGCTACCCTACGACGAGGATCGTTACCACAAATTTACGTTCTTCAACAGTAAAATGGGCTTTTCCTCTTACCAAACGACAAGAAAAAAAACCAGCGATCAAGAATACGATACAGTGACGACTTATATTTACAAAACACACGATGGAGGAAACGCCTGGAATGAGATATTTAGGGATATAAATCCTTACTACGGCTATCAAACGGTCTTTTTCGATTCTTTGCATGCCATTGGCCGCGACAATTACGGGAAGTGTATAATAACGAGCGACGGCGGTTACAACTGGAAAAAAACGGATTGGGTTAAATACGAAAACAATCAGTATGGATACTATTCTTTAGCTACGGCATACTTAACGCCGGAAACTCCATTAATCACTAATGGCGTAAAGGTTCTTAAATACGTAGGGAAGAATAAATCAATTCGCGACGCCGCTCCGCCAAGCGAAACTATCTTCATCAGCCCAAACCCCGCGTCCGAGTTTATATCAATAACGCCCTCGCCAACCGGCGTGAAGGCGCCTATTGAAATATATTCGAACCTGGGCTTGCTTGCTCTCTCTTCTCCGAACGAAGCGGGAAGGATAGACGTTGCCCGGTTGCCCGCGGGCGTTTATTTTATCAAGATAGGAACGCAGGTAGCGAAATTTGTGAAGATATAAGATTGTCATTGCTGCGAAGAATCCAAGGCGTATTATGCGTTTCGGGTTTGAAGACGGTAACGCCCTGCGCGGGGCGGGTAAGCGAATTGCCGTGAGCTTATGGATACTCGCCTGCGCGAGCATGGAAAGACTTTCCTGTAACAGCGCTTAGCTCGTAATTTACCAAAATACAATTCCGCCCATCCTTCCCCATCCCGTAAAGCCTTCTCCAAATAGCTGATCATTAACCATTAAACATTGATAATTGATAATTGATTTTCCGCCTTTCATCCGCCGAAACCCGCCATTCGCCTACATTCGCAGGGGTATGGAGCGAAACATCCGTAATTTCGCCCTCGTATTCAGCGCATAGAAGAAATTAAACTTAAATAAATGGTGATTGAAGTGAAGAAGATTTTTTGGACTCTGCTGCTAACGATGATACTTGCCGGGGGAAGCCAATCGCAGGCGGCTTCGGCCGCGCTCGCCGCAATGGGCGACGGCTCCTCGGCGGCTGGATTCGTTCGCGACTCCGCAACCGGCGAGACGCTCATTGGAGCTACCGTAAGCATACTCGGCGCAAAACGCGGCGCCTATACGAATAAACAGGGATATTACTCTATAACTAACGTTATCCCCGGCGAATATACCGTTAGGGTTACAATGGTCGGATACAAGAACCGTGAAGCAAAATTGAAATTTGAAAAGGGAAATCCCATCCGTATGGACTTCGGGCTTTCCTCCGGCGATCTTCGCACTGGCGACGTCGTCGTCTCCGCCGATCGCGATCCTGATACGCGACAAATATCAATTTCAACCGTCAACGTGCCGATCGCCCAGATCAAGGAAATCCGTATTGGAGGCGAGAGCGACGTATTCCGCTCGCTGCAGATGCTGCCGGGCGTGCTGACTAGCTCGCAGATGTCCAGCGGGCTCTACATACGCGGCGGTTCGCCCGACCAGAACTTAGTCCTCCTGGACGGCGCGACGGTGTATAATCCCTCGCATTTATTCGGCTTTATCTCGACCTTCAACAGCGAAGCCATCAAGGACGTCGAGCTGATTAAGGGCGGCTATCCCGCCGAATACGGCTCGCGGCTATCTTCAGTAATAAATATCACGCAAAAGGACGGCAACCGCGAAGAGTTCGGGGGCGTGGCTTCGCTCGGGCTTATATCCTCCAAGATCTCGCTCGAGGGGCCGCTCGGAAATGGCTCGTATTTTATCGGCGGACGCCGAACGTACTTCGATCTCATTCGCCCGGCGCTCGACAGCGACCCGGAAATGCCTATACCCGACTTTGGATTCTACGACCTGAACGGCAAGATAACCCAAAACTTCGGCCAGGACGATAAAGTCTTCCTAAGCGGCTTTTTGAGCAAGGACAACTTTAACTGGGGCAGCATGGGGCTGGACATGAACCTGTTTATGGGCAACCGGGCGGGCTCCGCAGGTTGGACGCATATCTTCGCCGAAGATCTGTTCTCGACGGTTCTCTTCAGCACGAGCTACTACGAGAGCGGCTTGAACGAAGAGATGAACGGCTTCTTTATCGGCGTTAAAAACTCGATAACCGATTACTCCATAAAGGGCGACCTCGAGTGGTTCCTTTCCGACAACGCTACGATAAACTCTGGACTAGAGGTCTCCAATTTTATATTTAATTACGATCAAAACTTTACCGGTTCGAAGGGCGACGCGAAGGAAGGCACTAACGAGGGCGGCCGCATGAAGCTGCTCTACCATGATTGGGTTTACAGCGGCTACGTCCAGGCGAACTACCGCCCGACGGAGCTAATATCGCTGCAATTCGGCTTGCGCGGCTCCTGGTGGAATTACTCCGAGCATATGAACGTCGACCCGCGCGCGGCTATTCGCTGGCAGGCGCAGGATAACTTCGCCATTAAGGCCAGCTGGGGAATTTTCCACCAGTACCTCAGGTTGGCGGGCGACGAGAACTTCTCGCTCTTCGACACATGGCTGCCGACCGACAATACCGTAAAGCCCAGCCAGGCGCAGCACTTTATACTAAGCTCTGAAACAAAGATAGGCGAATTTGACTTTAACGCGGACGTATACTACAAGATATTGAATAACATATCGGAAGTAAAGACGACGAGCCTTAGCGGCGAAAGCGTAGGCGACGTATTCTACTCCGGGAAAGGCAAAGCATACGGCGCGGAAATATTCCTCCAGCGAAGGGTTGGAAGATTGGCCGGTTGGATCGGATACGGCCTCGGTTGGGTCCGCGCGCAATTCGACTCCGTCAACGACGGCAGGGAATTCAATCCTAAGTACGATCGCCGCCATGACTTCAAGATAGTAATGCAGTATGAATTAACCGAGAACTGGCAATTTGGCGCGACCTTTATGTTCCAAACAGGCCAGAGCTATACGGGAGCCACTTCGCAGTTCGGCAGCCAGCTGCCCGGCGAAAACATGCCGACGTTAAAAGTTATCCAGGCGCAGCGTTATGGCTTGCGTTTGCCTCCCTCGCACCAATTGAACTTAAACGTAAATTACTCGACAAAGCTCTTTGATCTGCCGTTTAAAATGATACTCGACGTATTCAATGTTTACAATCGTCGCGACATATTGATGCGCGTCTACGACGTAGACTACAGCAGGATCCACGTGGAGGACGTAAAGCTTCTGCCCGTGCTGCCGACTCTATCGTTCGAGGTTAAATTTTAATCGTTAGTGGATATAATACTATTAAATTGAAATAAACGAGGATAACAATGAAAAATATAGCTTTTAAATTGACTTTAGCGATTGTCGCGTTAGTAGTAATTGGATCCCTGCAGGGCTGCGGCGACGATGCGCCGAACGATTATCAACCGAAGGTTTACGTCGAGGGCTACTTGATTGTCGATCAGCCTCTCGAGGGGATCAAGGTAACTTATACGCAATCTATACGCGATTCGTTCGAGCTCGAGCGCGCAATGATCAAGGACGCCCAGGTAATATTGAAAATAAACGGCGAGCCGCATACGCTTGCTTATCAATCCGGGGAAAAGCCCGGTTTCGCTCTCGCGGGCGCCGTAGTACTGCCCGAAACGACCTATGAGCTGGAAATCCGCACGAAAGCCGGCGAAGTCGTAACCGGCAAAACGCTCACGCCCGAGAGAATTCAGTGGACGGTCGAGCCGAAGGCTAATATCCATTACCCGCAGGACACGATGAAGCTTGGGCCCGTGGATTCTCTCGAGATAGGCTGGACGCGCGCAAAAGGCATTGATTTTTACCTAATAAGCGTTGAGTGCCTCGATACGTTGAATTATGGTAAATACCTGCCCGCCCCGACAAACGAGATGAACCGCCGCTGCTACAACTTCAATATTAACGGCGAGGAGGAAATGTACCGCTACAAAACGACATGGGGCTTCATCTCCAACTCGAAGAGCCCGACCGTTTGGACGGCCTTCAAGTGGTTCGGCCCCCAACGCGTAACGGTCTATGCCGCCGATTACAACATGTGCCAGTGGTTCGTTAATATGTACTTCACCGGGTCGACGGCCACCCACGAAAAGACAAATTCCGTTACCGGCGGAGTGGGAGTTTTCGGCTCTGCCGCTTTAGCGACAAAAGACGTATTTTTATATAAAAACCAGCCTTAGTTCGCCTTGCGGCAAGCTTTTTGCAATTAATTTACGCATAATAAAATTACGAAACGTTTAAACACAACCCGCGCGGTAAAAACATGACAACCGAAGAGAGATGGAAATTTATATTTGAGAATATCCAGGACGTAATCTGGACGATGGACATTCGTACGAGAAAATTCACGTACGTAAGCCCCTCGGTCGAAAAGCTCGTCGGATTTACTCCCGAGGAAATGCTCAATATAAGAATAGCCGATTTCGTTACGCCCGACTCCAGGAAAAAGATCGAGGGAATGCTGGAACGCATATTGGAAGGATATTATTCCGGAATTCGTGAAAATCTATATATCGGGGAGATCGAGGAGTACACTAAAAGCGGTTCTACGGTATGGCTCGAAGTCACTATCTCCCTGATCACAGACGAAAAGGGCGAATTGACCGAACTCTTCGGCGTTTCGAGGAACATCACCGAACGGAAGAAACGCGCCAAGGAATTGGAGGAGAGCGAACGCCGTTATCGCGAACTGGCCGACTTCCTACCGCAGATTATTTATGAATTGGACCTTGAAGGGAATGTGACGTTCGTAAATAAAAGCGGCCTGGCTATGTTCGGTATTATGGATGATGAGGTCGCGGAAGGAAGGGTAAACGCTTATAACTTCTTTATACCGGAAGACGTCGAAAGAATGCGTCAAAATCGTGTCTCTATAATGGGCTCGAATACGGAAACCAGGCTGGAATTCACCGCTAAACGAATAAACGGCGAGACCTTTCCGGTTTCGATATACGGCGCGCCAAAAATTAATGAGAAAGGCGAGACGATCGGCACGCGCGGGATCATAGTCGACATTAGCGATTTAAAATCTACGCAGCAAGCGCTCGCCCGAAGCGAGGAACGCTACAGGAAGATGATCGCGAGCCTGCAGGAGGGGCTTTACGTAATTCGCGACGGGAAATTCGCATTCCTCAACGACGCTATCGTCCAGATAGTAGGCTACCAGGTAGAAGAGCTCGTCGGGAAATCTTTCCTAGACGTTATCGCGCCTGAATCTCGCGAATTGGTCGCGGGGAATTACGCCAAGAGAATGCGAGGCGAGGATAGCCCTCACGAGTATGAAGCCATGTTGCTGCATAAGGACGGCGCTCGCGTGCCCGCAATTATTTCCGTAAGCGACGGCGAATACGACGGCGCAGCAGCCGTGATCGGCACGGCGCGCGACATAAGCGAGCGTAAGCGCGCCGAGCAGGAGATAATCGATCGCGAACGGCGACTTAACGCAATTCTCGACGCGGCCCTCGTCGGGATAGCGCTTTTCGAGATCAATGGCGCTCTCGTCGACTGCAATACTAAGTGGCATGAACTATTTGGTTATTCGCGAGAGGAAATGGAAAGAATTACCTACAGGGAATTTACCTATCCCGGCGACCTGGAGGAGACCCAGCTCTTTTTAGAAAGGTTGACAAACGGGGAAATCCGTTCCTATCGGCTTGAAAAGCGTTACCTTCGCCGCGACGGGAAAGTCTTTTGGGGCGAGCTTTCGGTTCGCTCGATAACTAACGGTAAAGGGCAGCCCATCGCGCTCGTCGCTTCGCTGTTCGATTTGACCGAGCGCAAGCAAATAGAAGAAGAGCTCCGAAAGGCCCAGGAAAAATTAAAGTTCGAGCTCGAAAAGGAAACGATCCGCTCGCAGTTCGAGACGCTGAAGAACCAGGTGAACCCGCACTTTTTATTTAACAGTCTCAACGTGCTCACGTCGCTTATTAAGCTCGACCCCGACACCGCGGAAATGTTCACCGAGCAGCTCTCCAAGGTCTACCGCTACGTGCTGGAGAACAAGGATAAGGACCTTGTAACGCTAGCTACGGAACTCGAGTTTATGAAATCCTATAAATTCCTTTTGGAAATAAGGTTTAAGGATAAGGTTACAACTGAGATAGACATAGACGAGAATAAACTCTCGATGCAAACGCCGACGCTTGCGCTTCAACTGCTAATCGAGAACGCGATAAAGCACAACTCGTTCTCCAAGCGGCAGCCGTTGCATATTAAGATCTTCGTCGACGAGTTCAATTATCTCAACGTGACGAATAACCTGCAATTCCGCGAAGGAGCGAGCGTAAGCTCCACCGGCGTAGGACTGAAGAATATAGCCAACAGGTATAGATTTTTAACGAATAAAAAGCCGTTTTTCGGCCCGATAGATACAAAATTCGTCGCGAAGATACCCTTGCTGGATCGCGACGAGCAAATGTAAAGACAAATGTCAAAAAATAATTAACAATTAACGATAAACAATTATTGATTCTCCGCATAATGGAGCGCGCCATGAAAGTAGTAATAATTGAGGACGAAGAGCTCGCCGCCGGCAGGCTTGAGCGAATGATTAAGAAATATGATTCCGCGATGGAAATAGTCGCCAAGATGGAATCGGTCGAGGAGAGCGTCGAATGGTTTAAATCGAACCCATCTCCCGATTTGATCTTCCTGGATATTCATTTGGAGGACGGGCTGTCGTTCTCCATATTCGAGCAGACGGAGGTTCGCTCGCCGATAATATTTACTACGGCCTTCGACGAGTACGCTATTAAGGCGTTCAAGCTTAAGAGCATCGATTACCTGCTAAAGCCCATAGTGCAGGAGGAATTGAACAACGCTATAACGAAGTACCGCGACCTGACGGGAGGGCCGCAGAGCGTTACGCTCGACGTCAACTCAATTTACGAAATACTTAATAATTCCCGGTCCAACTCGGCGCCTACCTATAAATCCCGTTTCGCCGTTCAAATTGGAACGAAGCTGAAAACCATTCCCACCGAGGACGTGGCCTACTTCTACTCCGAGGACGGCGCGACGTACCTCGTTTGCCTGGACAAGCATACATATATCATCGACGACAGCCTGGATAAGCTAGCCGCCGAATTGAATCCCGACGACTTCTTCCGCGTGAACCGCCAGCATCTCGTTTCGCTTACTGCGATCGCTAACGTGCACGTATTTCCCAAGAGCCGTTTAAAGCTCGACCTCACGCCGCCGCTTGCGAAGGAGTGCTACGTCAGTTTAGACAAAGTGACGAAGTTCAAAGCGTGGCTGGATAAGTAGGGGCTCTACATCCCCCTCCTATATTTGCCCCCTATCTCATAAAGCGTCGCGGTGATCTCGCCCATAGTCGCGCTTTCGACCGTCGAGAGTAATTCCTCGAAGACGTTGCCGCCCGCGAGCGCAACCTTTCGAAGCCTCTCTAACGCTTCCGCGGAGCGCTCCGCGTGGCGTCGTTTGTACTCGGCGAGCGTCGCCAGCCGCGCGTTCTTTTCTTCGGCGGAGGCGCGCGTTATCTCCATCTTATCGTAGTTGTTTTGGCCGTTGGCGGCGACAAATTTATTTACGCCTATTATGGGGTAGTCGCCGCTCTGCTTGAGCGATTCGTAGTAAAGGGACTGCTCTTGAATCTTCGAGCGCTGGTACTGCCTCTCCATAGCGGCCATAACGCCGCCGCGTCGCGAAATCGCGTTAAATTCCTCCAATACCGCCTCCTCGACCAAATCCGTAAGAGCCTCGACGTAGAACGATCCCTGGTTCGGATTCTCGTTCTTCAGCGTCCCGAATTCATGCATTAAAATCATCTGAATAGCCATAGAACGCCGTACCGATTCCTCCGTAGGGGTCGTGACCGCCTCGTCGTAGGAATTGGTATGAAGCGAATTGCAGTTGTCCGCCAGCGCTATAAGCCCCTGCAGCGTCGTTCGTATATCGTTGAACTCTATCTCCTGCGCGTGGAGCGAACGGCCTGACGTTTGAATGTGATACTTCAGCTTTTGGCTTTTCTCGGAGGCGCCGTAGCGGTCGCGCATGGCCACCGCCCAGATCCTGCGCGCCACGCGCCCTATTACGGAGTACTCCGGGTCCATCCCGTTCGAGAAGAAGAAGGAGAGATTCGGAGCGAAGTCGTCAATTTTCATTCCACGCTGGAGGAAGTACTCGACGTAAGTAAATCCGTTCGCGAGAGTGAAAGCCAGCTGGGTTATGGGATTTGCCCCCGCTTCGGCGATATGGTACCCGCTGATCGAAAGCGAATAGTAATTCTTAATTTGATTTACCGAAAGGAACTCCTGAAGGTCCCCGATGAGCTTCATCGCGAAGTCTATCGAGAAGATGCAGGTGTTCTGCCCCTGGTCCTCCTTTAGCATGTCCGCCTGCACGGTGCCGCGGATATTGCGGAAAATTTCCAGCTTTAGCTTGTCCTTTTCTTCCTGGCTTATGGGCGCGCCGTTCTCGCGCTTAGCCAATTCTCTGTTATACGCCGTAATAAAGAAGAACGCCACCATAATCGGCGCAGGCGCGTTTATCGTCATTGAAACGGACGTATACGGATCCATCAAATCAAATCCTTTAAGCAGCTCTTCCATATCGTCCAGCGTGCAGACGGAGACGCCGCTCTCGCCGATCTTGCCGTAGATATCGGGGCGTTCGGCGGGGTCCTCGCCGTACAGCGTTATGCCGTCGAAAGCGACGGAAAGCCGCTTCGCGCGGTCCTCCCGCGAAAGGAAATGGAATCTCTTATTAGTTCGCTCCGGCGAGCCCTCGCCTGCGAACTGCCTGCGCGGCTCCTCCGTAGTGCGCTTGAATGGGAACACGCCGGCAGTATATGGAAATTCGCCGGGCAAATTCTCCAGGAATAGGAATTTTACCAATTCTGCCCATGAGCTAAACGGCGGCAAGGCGACTTTTGGAATAGACGTGCCGCAGAGCGTTTCCGAATAGCCCGGCATCGTTAGCTCTCGCCCCTGGATGCTGTAAGCGATTTTGTCGGCTGTATAGTTCTCTTTTTTATCCTTCCAGGATTCCAGCGCGGCGCGCGTTTCCGGGGCGAGCGCGGAGAAGCCCTTCCCGAAAGCGTCGGCGAGATGCTCCTTTGCGGGGGTGTCCTGGAGCGCTTCCATTGAAATTGCGAGCGCCTGGGCGAGTTCGGCTTTTCTCGATTCCTCCGCGGCTTTCTTTTTGTAATTCCTTACCGTATCCGCAATTTCGCCGAGATAATTCAATCGCGCTCCGTCTATGAGCCCGAATTTTCCCCCGAGCTCCGTCGGCATTAATTCGATCATGTCGCGCTTGGCGCCGTAGTCGCCCCCGCGCTCCTCTTCTAGCCTTTGCAGCATATCCCTGAATAGCTTATTGACGCCGGGATTATTGAATTGCGCGCTCGACGCCGCGTAAACTGGCAACGGCAGGCTTTCGAGCGGTTCGCCCTGCTTGGGTTTTATTCCGCGCGAGCGAATGTGATGGATTATGACTTCGCGCAGCGCGTCCTCCGAGCCGATCTTCTCAAACTTATTTATAACGGTAAAATCGGCGCGGTCGAGCATGTCTATCTTTTCAAGCTGGGAAGGTGCGCCGAATTCGCTCGTCATTACGTAAACGGAGCAATCCGCTATGTCGGCCACGCGGCTGTCGCCCTGGCCGATGCCGCTCGTCTCGACGAATATAATATCGAACCCGGCGGATTTCAGTACGTTGATCGAATCCCGCACGGCGCGGCTAAGCTCGCTGCCGCTCTCGCGCGTGGCGAAGCTGCGGAAGAATACGCGCGGCGAGAATATATGATTGTACCTAATCCTATCGCCCAGCAGCGCGCCGCCGGTTTTGCTCTTCGTGGGGTCCACGGCCAGAACGGCTATTGAGACGTTTTCAGTCGTCGAGAGGAAGCGCCCGATAAGTTCGTCGATCAGGGAGCTCTTCCCGCCGCCGCCCGTGCCGGTGACGCCGACTACGAACGATTTCTGCATATCGTTGCGCAGGTAGAGCTCGCGGTAGGCGGCGATGCGCTCCTCGTCCTCGCCATGCTTTTCTATAACGGAGATCTGTCTTGCGAGCGAGTAATGGTCCTGCGCGGAATTATTGCGAATGATTTCGCCGGTAATATCGTACTGCGACTCCGCTTCGCGGACTTTCTTGCGGGTTGCGATCCGGTTTATAATGTCGTCGGCGATACCGTCGATGCCGAGCGTCATGCCGTCGGAGGCGTGGTAGATGCGCTCCACCCCGGCTTTTTCGAGCTCCTCTATTTCGGCCGGCAGGATAACTCCGCCGCCGCCGCCAAAGACTAGCTTATCGCCGGCGCCGGCCTCGCGCAGCGAATCGACGGCGTACCGGAAGTACTCGTTGTGGCCTCCCTGGTAGGAGCTAATCAGCGCGGCGTCGGCGTCCTCGCTGAGCGCCGCCGAGACGACCTCGCCGACGGAGCGGTTGTGGCCAAGGTGAATAACTTCGGCGCCGCGCTTCTGCAGCAATCGCCTGAAAATATTGATCGAAACGTCGTGCCCGTCGAATAGGGCCGCCGCCGTAACCAGCCTGATGCGCTCCATTTCCGCTCCAATTTTAGTCTTTGTTAAATAATAGATTAGAGCGAAGAAAGTTAATTTTTATTTGGTGTAAATTTATTTTCTAATGCGACGCACAAGCGCGGCCCGGTCATTCCCGACCTGGTCGGGAATCTAAAGTATCTATAGATTCCGGGCGCTTCGACAAGCTCAGCGACCGGCTTCCGGGTCATTCCCGACTCGATCGGGAATCCAGTTGTCCGAACCTGGATTAAGCTGATTTTTATGATTTAACTGATTAGCGGGAAAAAATCATAAGAATAAACGCATTAAACGCATGAAATGGATGAGTTTGTCATTCCGATGAACGAAGTGAAGAGGAATCTAAAGGAATTGTGTGAAAAAATTCCGCTGGCGCTAATGCATTTAAATTTGTATCTCTCCGCCCTTAACGAATCCGCAGGATTCGTATGTCTATAGGAACCCTTGTCCATCTTTATTCTCCTCACGCGGCGAAGCCGCGGGAGCCCCTGCGAAAATATTATTTGCGATTATTCACATATTTACTTAAGTTTGCTCATATAACATTTAGATAACCCCGGCTTTATTTATATTTGGGATTAATAGTTAATAAGAATGTTAAATTTTATCCAAATAAAAATTAAGAGTTCTGTATGAAACAATTATTCTTATCTACCCTCGCGCTTGTTTTCATCCTATTTCTTCCAGCCTGCAACGATAACTCCAGCGATCCGGCAGATAATTCTTCAATCCTTTCCATTTCGAAGCTTGAAATTGTTGATGATAACAACGACAATGGCATTGCAAATCTCGGCGAGGAAATCGCTTTCTCAGTTTATATTAAGAACGATGGCGGCGCGGACGCAAAAAGCGTCTATATTTCCCGCATAAAAAGCTTAACGGACTATATTACAGTCGATAAGAACTACACTACCTTCCCGGGAAGAGTTAAAACAATACCAGCCCATAAGGAAATTTCAATGGGATTGGATGCGACCTTTATTGCGAGGATCGATAAATCAATCAAAGGGGACTCGACATATAAATTTTGGATACAGGCCAAAGATGACCTGGGAAATATTATTAACGATACCTTGTCGCTTCGGGTTATTAAATCTGATGTGAGTATTATTATCGCAGGAGTAGATATTGAATATGACTCCAATGAAAATGGAATAGCGAATCGCGGGGAGCAGCTTAAACTCAATCTCCGCATTAAGAACGTCGGGACGGCCAGGGCCAACTCTCTCAAAGTAATTAAAATGAATAGCTTGTCGGACTTTATCACTATTAAAGATACCTATTCTTTTCAAAATGTAACTCTCGGCGACATTTTTCCTGGCCAGGAAAAAGTTTGTCCCTTAAAAAATACATATTCCGATTGGATTAAGTTTGAGATAAACGAGCTTACTCCCGTTAATGCTGCCTATAAAATTTGGATACAGATGGAAGACGCGGAGGGCGGCGTGTGGAACGATACGCTAACTTTGCAAGTAGTAAATACCGCGGCTAAAATAATTGTATCGAAAATTTATCTCAAAAACGATCAAAATAACGACGGGAAAGCAAACCCAGGCGAATATATTAACATTTTATACGATATAAAAAATAACGGAACGGAACGCGCATGGGGAGTTTTCTTGAAGAATATAAAGTGCAAGTCGAACTATTTAAAGGATTTCACATACGGTTACGCTCAATTTGGAGAAATTTTGTCGGGGGTAGAGAAGCATACGGAGTATTCGTCCGCTATTAGCGGGACGCTGGTAACTACCGCTCCCGTTGGCGCTAAGATTCCATTCGAGTTTACCTTTACCGACGCTAATGGCAACGAATGGACGGATACGGCTGAAATAACGGTGGAATAGGGAGCTTTTGGATAAAGACTTCAGATGGTTTTTATCCTTCTTCTGCGCCATAGATTGAATTAAAAGATGTGGGCGGATGCTGAACTTATAGAAGCATCCGCCCATTGACTTTAAATAACGCCCGGCGGCCGAACCTTCCGCTAAGCGCCCCCCCTCCTACCCTCGGCGAAGCCGCGGGCACGAAAAAAATTCGCGCAGCAAACCCGCGCTGGAGGCCGCTTTCCCGTAATTTCAGCAAAAAACCGATGGAATATTATTTTTTTGGTGTTACAAAACCGCATCTCGATTGTTTATATAGGAGAGCGGTGATGCGATTTCGGAAAAAGTTCCGGGAAATGACCGGCAGGAGCATTTGCCGAGCGTAAGCGCCGCGCTCCGGCGCGGACAGCGTAACGATGAAAAATTATTTTGTTTAAATTTCGCATTTTTTTTCGTTTAGATATTAATACCGGGTCAATTACTTTCCAAAAGGTCGCGTTATGAAAAAACTATTCCTTCTTTCCTCGATCGTTTTTGTACTGCTGAGCGTTATCGCAACGGCGCAGGATATAAAGGTCCTTAACTTTTACGACGGCGATACATACTTCGACGGGCATGTTGCAAGTAAAATGGCTTATGACCATTATCGGAACAAAGTTTACTGTGTAACAGTAGATACAAAAAATGCTAATCAAAATCGATACTTTTTAAGGATGTTGGAAGACGGGGCTTGGCAACAAATCAACACTGTAGAGCAGGGGTATCCCTACGGGGATACGCTATTTATTAAGGGAATAGATATTGACAAGCATAGCCGGGTTTGGATAACAACTTCCGAGGGTTTTCTTAAGTATGAGAATGAGAAGTGGGAAAAAATCGAGACAGAAGATATTGAAGGATTGAAGGTCAAATCATACGTAGCGGTAATTCCTGATTCATTAGGAAATGCGTTTTTATATATTAATTATGGCTATTTGTTTTATAGCGGCGGTCCCGTGACCCAGATAATGCGGATGAACTTATATAAATATATGCCGGAAGGCAACACGCTGATTTACAGTTGCGATTCGGCGAACTATGTTGATAATCCTGTAAGACTTGGTGGCATCTCCCCGCGGGCTTATTGCGCGGACGACAAGGGAAATATTTGGCTTGCTAGCGATCAAAATACCAATGGAGAAGACGACTTTCCAAAAATAAAGGGGATGATGCGATATAGCGACACAGAAGGAAAATTTGAATTTTTTGAAATGAAGAATTTAAGCAAAAATATGCAGCGTATCATGCCCCAACAGCTTATATATGATAAAGATCATTTATGGCTTGTCAACGGATGGAGCTATGCCGGAGGAATCAGTAGAATGAGCCTGCAGACGCAGGAATGGGAACTTTTTGACAGTTTCGACGGAATGAAGGACTTGAGTTCAGCTTTTCACAGATTGCAAACAATGGTTCAGGACGGCGATTCTATACTTTGGGGTGGAACATTCGGCTGGGGCTTACTTAAATTCGACCTGAAGGCTAAAAAAGTAGAACGAATCAGCTTTGCTGATGTCCTGAATCGCGACGACTTAAGGTATAAATTAAACGAAGTATACAATAGCTTTAAGGATAAAGACGGCAACAACTGGTTCGTCACGCGGGCTGGAATTATTAAAACGGAAGGAAAGAAGACGACGTCCGCGGATAACGTTGAGGAGCCCAGGTTTGGCGTCTTTCCCAATCCCGCAAGCGATCGCATATCAATTACCGGTCTTGATATAAATTTAAGCGGAAAGGTCGCAATCTATTCCCAATTAGGCGTAAAGGCGCTCGAAACATCAGCCGTCGAAGGAATGATCGACGTTTCGTCGCTTCCCGCGGGCGTTTACCTATTGCGGGCGGGCGGCGGCGCGGCGAAATTCGTAAAGATATAAGAACGTCACGCGAAGCGAGGAATCCAAAGGATATTGTGGATTCCTCTTTACTACGTTCATTGGAATAAAAGGTCGTTTCCATTACAGAGAATAACGCGCAAGCGCTTGGTAATAGGAAGCTTAGTTCTCCCTCTAAAAAGAGGGAGCTAGAGGGTGTGTAATATTTTTCTTTGATTCGTAGGAATTTTCGTTAATAGGACAGAACACATCCCCTAACCCCTCCTTGATAGAAGGGGAACCAAGTCTTCTATTTTTATAGGTTTAGCGCGTCACATTCGGAAAGTAAGCCTGAGACGCTCCTATTAATTGTTAATTGATATTTGACCTTTGATTTACAGTCCCGCAGGGGCGAAACTATCAGTTCCGGTATGCTGTAACGCCGTCCCTCTGGAACTACGATAAAAAAAGCGTCCCGTTTTGCGCGGGACGCTTTTTTATTTAACTTTCGTCGTAGAAGTAAACTATTTTACAAGCTCGAGAGCTTCCTTGATGTTCTTTCCAACAAATTCGGAAGAATTGCGGAGCAGGGTCATTTCCTCCTCGTTGAGCTGAAGCTCGATTATTCTTTCCATGCCGCCCTTGCCGATGACTATCGGCACGCCTACGACGACGTCGTTGAAGCCGTATTCGCCTTCGAGCAGTACGGAGCAGGGGAGAACTCTCTTCTGGTCTTTAACTATAGCTTCGACCATCTCGACCGCGGAGGCGGCCGGGGCGTAGTAAGCCGAGCCGGTCTTTAGGTACTTAACGATCTCGCCGCCGCCCTGCGCGGTGCGCTGGCAGATTTCGTCGAGCCGCTCCTTGCCGATTAGCTCGGTGATAGGCATGCCCGCGACGGTAGTGTAGCGCGGCAGCGGCACCATAGTGTCGCCGTGGCCGCCAAGCACGAGCGCCTGGATGTCCTGCATCGCGATGCCGGTCTCCATCGAGAGGAACGCGCGGTAGCGGGCCGTGTCGAGTATGCCGGCCATGCCGATGACCTTGTGGCGGGGAAGCCCCGTCTTGCGCAGAGCGAGGTAAGTCATTACGTCGAGCGGATTGGAAACTATGATGAAGTAAGCGTTGGGCGAGTACTTAATAGCGTTCGTCGCGCAATCGGAGACGATAGCAGCGTTCTTGACGAGCAGGTCCTCGCGCGTCATGCCGGGCTTGCGGGCGAGGCCCGCGGTGATAATTACGATATCGGAGTTCGCCGTCTCCTCGTATGTGTTCGCGCCGAATACTTTTGTTTCGGAGCCTAAAACGGGCATCGATTCGTACATGTCGAGGCCTTTGCCCTGGGGAATGCCCTCGAGAATGTCGATTAACCATACCTCCCGGGCGAGCTCTTTGTTCGCGATGAGTTGAGCGCAAGTTGAGCCGACGTTTCCGCCGCCAATGACCGTAATTTTCATAAGGAAGCTCTCCTGTTTTTAAAAAGATAGTGCCAGATTTATCAATATTTGTTACTTTTTAGGTATTGATCTTTACCATCCGCAATTTATAACGAAAAAAAGCCATTTTAAATTTAAGTAATAATTTATCGAGGAAATAAATTAAAAAAAGGCATAAATAAAAAAGAAATAATTCATGTAAATTCACTTGTGACGATTTCTACTACTTTTTCTACGATTCAAAAATTTAACTTATATAATTACGTGTTTATTTTGTAACTTTAACTGCGGCGAAGGGTATATACAGTATGCAGTTAAATAGAATTTATTTTTACTTATAGGATGACGCTCGCGTTTTCAGTAACGTCTTATAGTCCAATAAAATAGGAGAAAGCGGACGATGAGCTTTATTATACGAATTTCTTCAGCTCTTACGCTAGCGATATTGTGGTTCATGACGGGAGCTTTTGCGCAGGAGATTGATAGCCGCGGAACCGACTTTTGGTTGGCTTTTATGCCGAATTTCCATAATAATTTCGAGTTCGGGCCCGAAACGCTCGAGGATTCATTGTATATCTTCATTGCCGCGACCGAACCCGTAAGCGGGAAGATAGAATATTACGATCAGTTCGGTGCCCCTCACGTACGTAATTTTAGAATATTGGATCCGCGGCAGGTCTATATCTTCAGCCTCCAATTCTACGACTACGAAGTCCGCGGGTACAATCGCAGCGGCGAAAGGACTACGCAGCACGACGAAGGCAAGGTGAGCAAGCTGTCCTTCCACGTTACCAGCGATAAAGATATTTCAGTTTACGGTCACAGCCAGGCCAACACTACGAGCGAGGCGTTTCTCGTTATCCCCACGGACGCGCTCGGAAGGGAGTATTACGCGATGTCGTACTACAGCGACGGCACGTACTCCCCGGGGAGCGGCATGGGAGACCATCGCACGCCGTCGCAAATTCTAATCGTCGGCACGGAGGACAATACAAGGGTCACAATATCGCCCTCGGTTAGGACTAATACTCATGGCTCGAAACCGCACGATATCACGCTCAATCGTGGCGAAACGTACCTTGAGCAGGCCTACATCGACAATAATAACGAATCGCTGGACCTTACCGGGTCGTATATCAAATCCGATAAGCCGGTCGCCCTTTTCGGCGGGCACCAACGATGCCGCGTGCCAATAAGCTGGGGCAATTCCCGCGACTGCCTAATCGAGCAGATGCCCCCCGTCTCCACCTGGGGAACGAACGCCGCCCTCGTGCCGTTCGTCAAGCCAATAGACGACCCCTCCAGCGTCGAGGATCGGTATAGAGTGCTCGCAGCCAACGACGGTACGGAAGTAACGCTCCCAAATAATGAAAAAATCGTTCTGAACGCGGGCAAGTTCGTCGAGAGAAATTTAAGCCTTACCCAAGGCTCCTACATAACTGCGACTAAGCCCATTCTCGTAACTCAGTATAAACGCACGAGCGGCGGCGGAATGAGCAATTCCGTAAACGGCGATCCGCTAATGATGATCATTCCGCCCGTGGAGCAGTTCAACGATTTTTATAGAATAATAAATGTGCAGGCGTATGAATGGGGCAGCGAAGTTTATATGTATCAATATATTACGGTAGTCGGAACGAAAAGCATAATGGGCAAGCTTGTCATCGACGGAGTAAAAGTAGCGGACGACGCATTTAACCCCATTACAAATAGTAGCGATTACGTTTATGCGCACACCCAGGTAGGCGACGGAGCGCACACCGTTACAGCCGACGGGGAACGCTTCGGTATATACGTTTACGGCTATGGCCGGGCCAATTCCTACGGCTATTATGGCGGTATGAATCTTATTAAATTCGATCCGTACCCGCCGCAGCTGCAGGCAGATATCGATTGCTTCGAGGTCCGCGGCGTCATGTCCGACTCCAGCGAAGGGGATAAGGGGTTGGACACCGTCTTTTTCGATCCCTTAAAGTCTGAAAACGTCGATATCTCCATTAATTCCAAAACGGAAAAATCGGTTCGGTTTACCGCACGCTTAGTCGATATATACCAGGACGGCGAATTTACCGTGGAAGCGAGGGACAAGAGCACCCGCGAAACAGTTAGCTCTATCGAGATTCCAGGCTTCACTTTCTCCACGACTGGAACAAAGGACTTTAAAACGCTCGACTTTATAGATACTCTTGCCGCAGGCGATAGAATTTGCGTTGATATTCCAATAACCAATTATGGAAAGCATAAACAAACCCTGACGCGCCTCGGCATGAAAGCGGGCCTGCCCGGGAGTACGTTCGACGGCTTGCCGCTCGAGCTCGGTCCCGGGGAGACGGGAACTCTTCGCTACTGCTTCGGCTCGAACGAAACCATGCATTACCTAGACACTATCCGGATCGGCACGGACTGCGCGATGAGAACTTTCGCGACGCTGGATTACCTGATAGCGAAGGATACCCTGCCGCCTCAATCGCTCGTAGTGGACGACCCATGCCTGAAGAACATCAAAGCCTATATTACTGAAAACTTTAAGTTTGACAAAGGTATAAAAAGCTATTCAATTAAGGCGGAAAATATGGAGTACCACGTCGACTCCGTTTCCGTAAAACTTATTACGTTTACCGTAGGGATTATAGACCCGATGCTGGACGCGTCCCTGGAAATCACTTCGGTCGACAGCGTGGGAAATTCCGTCGTCAGGACGATTAGTTATCCCGGCTTTACGCTTTCGTTCTCGTCGCACTCAGGCGAAGCTCTTGATTTTGGCGATCGCAAAATCGGCGCGTATTCCTGCGACTCGATATATATCACCAACTATGGCAAGTACCTGATAACTTTACCGGATATTTACGTTTACGGCAACGTCAGGTTCTCCGTGCCTCAATCGCAGATGCCTTTAAGGATCGCGCCCAACGAAACCCTCGCCCTGGGCGTCTGCTACCTCCCGCGGGAGGCCGATGGGGATCGTGACTTCGATTCGCTGCGGATCAGCATGAACTGCGTCGATAGGATCGTTCGATTGCTTGGCGAGCCGACCCCGATTCGTTACGTCATACCGGGCATCTGTTCGCTCGAGGTCGAGGCGACTTCCGGGGAGTACCGCGAGCGAGGCGTCTCGTTCAGCGTTCGCGCCCTTCCCTCCGGCGAAGCGTTTACCGGCGAGATAGTCAGCCCGGGCGGCTCCTTCGATCTTGAAATTTACTCCGCTTCGGGCAGGCTCGTTAGGCGCGTCGAATTAACGTCGATGCCCGCGGGTAGGGTTAGCTTCGAGACCCCCGCGGCGGAACTTGCGGCCGGGCCGTACTTCGCGCGGCTTGTCTACGGAGGCAAGAGCCTAATACGGAACGTTATGCTGGTTAAATAAGATAGAGAAATATCTGGATAAAAATACAAAGCCCGCGTTATTTAGCGCGGGTTTTGTATTTTTGTTAATTGTGATTAGTAAAGCTTAATAAAACATACATAACCGGAACAAATGCCAGTAGAGCAGCAGCACACGCCCATAAAAAAGGAGCGACTCATATTTATCGACGTCATGCGAGGGATCGCAGTGCTATGGATGATTGAAACCCATGTCGTCGACGTGGCTCTTAAGTCCGACCTTATGAACGGATGGTTCTTTAAGATTTTAAATATATCGAACGGCTTCGTCTCCGTTTCGTTCCTCTTTTGCGCGGGAGCGGGGCTTTACCTCGCTACGAGGGCGAAGGGAGCCCAGTGGCGGGCCTACCAAAAGCCGCTCTGGACCTATTTGCGCAGGCTTAGCTTTATTATGCTTATCGCATACTGGCTGCATTTGCCGGAGTTTTCGTTGGCGCGCTCCTTTAACTTTACGCCCCAGCAATTCAATTTTTGGGTGCAGGTCGATATCCTGCAGACAATCGTTTCAACTTCGCTCTTCTCTCTACTGATTATTTTAGCGGTTAAAAGCGAGAAAGCCCTTACGTGGATATTTGCCGGGCTTGCTATAGCGACTATGCTTGTTACGCCGGCGGTCAGGACGCATGATCCGTTCGCATGGGGACTTTGGAGCCCTATAACGGCATATTTTGCTGGACCGCCCATCTCGAACTTTCCTCTCTTCCCCTGGGCGACATATTTCTTCGGTGGCTTTGCAATCGCGTCGTTTTTCTATGCGGCGAAGAATAAGAACCTCTTTGCCGTTCGCGTGATGGTCGGGTCATTGATTATGATATTGTCGACATGGGGCGGGGACGTACTGACCGGCGCATATGATGCGGCGAGCTGGTGGCATATCTCCCCCACGCATACGATATTCCGGCTTGGCGGAGCTTCGATCGTATTCTGCGCGTTGTATCTATTGGAAAAATATTACAAGGCGACCCGCGGAGGCGACGCCCTCCGACTCGCGGGCCAGGAGTCGCTATACCTCTACGTAAGCCACTTGCTGCTCGTTTACGGATCCGTGGCAAACTTTGGATTAAAGTACCTGGTGGGATCACGTCTGAATTATTTGGGCGTGGCCGCAATAATCGCGGCAATCATGGCGTTCTGCTATTACACCGCCTGGGGGTGGCGTTACCTAAAGGATACGCAACCGAAGAAGGCCTCGAGAATCGTCTATGCCGTTACGGCGCTCATGATAGCGATCTTCATTGTAAATCCGCTTTAATAGCTTTAAATATTAATAGATATGCCTTCGGGGAAGTATGAAATAATACTTTGAATTTTTAATAATTTTGCTTATTTTTGTAACTTCAGAGTTATCTATATTCATAATCCGTTACGGCAATGGCAAAACCCTTAAGCATCCTGTATGTTACCAACGAAGCCTATCCGTTTTCGCGGGAAGGCGAGACAGCGGACATCTCTTATTCATTCGCGCTATCCGAGCGGGCCATCGGCCACGATATCCGAATAATGACGCCGAAGTATGGCGGCATCTCGGAGCGCAAGAACAAAATCCACGAAATTAACCGTTTGCGGGACGTGCCGATCCCGGTAGGTGAAAACAGCTTCCCCGCCACGGTTAAGTCAAGCTCGGTAAACAGCCCGCGATATAAAGTTCAAGCATACGTGACGACCAGCGCGCCCGTCTTCGACGCGCAAAAGGGATTTTACTCCGACCCGAAGACGTACGAGCCCTTCGTCAATAATGCGGAGCGCTTCGCGTTCTTTGCGCGCAGCGTCGTGCAAACCTGCGTTATACTGGGCTGGTTCCCCGATATTATCCACTGCAATAACTGGCAAACCGGGCTCGTGCCTATGATGGCGAGATTGCTCTTCCCGGCTAAGTTCAAAAAGACAAAATTCGTTTTTTCGTTCAATAAATTTCACGAGCACGGCAGCTTCCCGAACGCCGCATTCCCTTTGACGGGCATGCCTGCGCAGACCGCCGAAACGATAAAATATAAAAATCATATTAACTTTTTAAAGGCCGGCATCGTATACTCTAACTACGTCTCGTGCTACAGCGAAAACTACGCGCCGATAGCCCTTAGCGAGCGTAAGAGCGGGGCTCTCTCCCAGGAATTGAAAGCTAAAGAAGGAGCGTTTAAAGGGGTTACGATCGGGCTGGACGAATGGCAATGGAACGCCGCGCACGACGAGCTGCTCGTGCACAATTATGATTCCGACTTCCAGGACTTTAAATACAACAATAAGGTGGCGATACTCCGCGAGTGCGGGCTGACGTACGACCCGAAAGCTCCTCTCCTGATATGCCCCTTTTCCCAAGAGGAATTCGCCGGCTGGGAACTCATTTTGGACAATCTGTCGGGGTTCATCAAGGAGAATTTCAGGCTAGTGGTCTACGGCAAGATCCCGCCGGCTATGGCGGAAAAGTTCAACGCCAAGGCGGCTAAGCACCCGACAAAGCTTGCGGTAAAGCTCGAGCCGGACGAATCGTTCACGCACCGCATTATCGCCGGCGCGGACGCCAGCATAAACGCCCGCGAAGTGGAATCGACCGCCTACCGCGCAAAGACTGCGCTCGTTTATGGCGCGTTGCCCATAGCAAGGCTTTACGGCGCAAACTTAGACGCTTGCGAGCAGGTCTCGCCGGAGCTGCGCTCCGGAAACTGCTTCGGCTTTAAAAAATATACGGGCGAGGAGTTCGTTTCGGCAGTCAAGGCCGCGCTCTCGGCATATAAGAATCGCGAGCTTTGGAACGAGCTCTCCCAGCGCGCTTTCGACGGCGACTATACCTGGGGAGCATCCGCCGAGCAGTTCGACGAAATTTATCGGTCAATTGTAAAAGATTAAAAGAAATAACTTATTATGTCTTTAAACGTAGGGCGGCTCCGCCCTTTGAATTTTTCATTAGCTAAACTTGCCGCCTCGGCCGTCGCCGCGCTGTCGCTCGTTTTCTTGAGCGCGTGCAACGACGCTCCCACCGACATAGGCTACTCGCTCCTTAACGATACTGTCAACGTCGGTACAATTGCCTCTACGCCCGATACGCTTCTTATCGCTTCGACAGGAACATCGCTTTATTTCGAGGAGCTCTTCAATACAGGCAAAATGTTCATCGGCGCCGCTAACGGGACGAAGGCCGCCGCGTTAATTCGCTTCTCTAAGATTCCCGATTCGCTCGCGGATCTGAAGCAGAGCGATATCGTCTCCGCTAAATATTTAATCTACGTAGATCGCTACGCGCTAGGCGACACCGTCGCCGGTAAATTAAGCTTCGACGTTAAAAGAATAAATCAGCCCTGGACGAACCTCGCCAGCTGGGATAGCTTGAGCGCGGCCGGATTCCAGGGGGAGACGGTCGGCTCCTTCGACGAGAAAATAACTTACAAGGATTCCGGCTTTATACAGATTCCAATCGACGCCAAATTAATTTCCGACTGGACGCAACGCGCGGGCGACACGATACCAAACAATCCGGGCATAGCGCTCGTCCCTAATTCAGGCGCAAGCGTAATTAATTCGTTCTATAGCCTGGGTATTACTTCGACGCCGCCTCCAGGCGAGAACAAGCTCGAGATAGTCTACCGCCGCTCCGACGGCTCCACTGCGACCGTGAAAATAAACGCCGCTATAGAGAAATCAGTGATTAAAGCCCCGGATTACGACCCGAATATGATAGAAATAATGGGCGCGGCCGTGCTTTACGCTAAGATCGACTTCGATATCCCTTCGAACGTCGTACGCCCTCTCTCGGGGATACATAAAGCGGAGCTTACGTTAACGACGGACCTGTCCCAGGTGAAGGTCGGCAATTTCGGAATGCCTAAGTACCTTCGCGGGGAATATACGGATAAATTCGAATCGGCTTCGGGCAACGTTCCGTCCTTCGAAGGGGGGTGGGTAAGCCAGGACGATTACTCGCAGATGCGCTTTCCTAACATTATTTCCGCTATAGAGCGCATTACCCGCAAAGGCGGAAAGGGCTCGATCATTATCCGGCCGTTCGACTTCACCAATCAGTACCACCGCGCAGATAAGCTGGTTTTCTTCGGCGCGAACGCCGACTGGGACAAGCGACCTAAGTTAAAAATCATCTACTCCACCGCGCCGTCGATAAAATGAGGAAGCAAATGAAAAATTATAAAAAATTGCCTCTCGCGTTAATCGCGCTCGCTATGACATTCTCCGCGGGCGAAGCCTTGGCCCAGGGCGGTTCGAATTACTCGGCGATAGGCGTCGGGGACTTCCTTAGCGCATCAGCCGCGGCATACGACGCGATGGGCGGAACGGCGTCGGCTATGCCTTCGCTCCATGCCATCAATCCGAAGAATCCCGCGCTTTGGGGCGCCGTTTCTTCTACGAGATTGCAGCTCGGCTATAGATTTAACCAGAATATTGTATCGACTGATAAAGCGGAGCTTTGGCAGAACAACGGTATGATAAACGGCGTCACTGCGCTGTTCTCAATAGACACTTCGCTTGGAGCGGCGCTCAGCCTCGGCTTCGTGCCCCAGACAAGCGTTAACTACCTAACGGCTATTTCTTTCCCAACCGAGCTCGGCATCGCTGGAAGAACTACTTACCAGGGCAGCGGCGGCATATATAACGCCTACCTGGGCGGAGCGATCGAGGTCATAGAGGGAGTCTCCCTGGGAGCCCAATTTATCTCCGGTTTCGGTACGATTTCGCGCGCGGCCCAGACTGATATTTTCGACGCAGAAGGCGCGAGCTACATTAACGCCGACGACGACGAGATCCGTAGCTTCGGCTATAAGCTGGGCGGCTTCTGGCAAGTTCGCAACGACTTCGCCTTAGGCGCCTATACGCTGTCGCAGCCGATCTTCAAAGTAAACAATAATACCGTCTTCGATTCGCAGGCCATGACGGACACGACGATTATGCGCCAGTACGAAGCTAAGATGCCTTTGACGTACGGCTTCGGCGCCTCATATCTTGTTGGTAAATTCCTTCTCGGCGCAGATCTCGATTACTTCGCCGCTTCCGGCCTTACATACCGGGTCGAGGAAAGCGCCGCGAAATACCGGGACGCTCTCTCGCTTAGCTTCGGCTTCTCGCGATTAGGCAACCGCAGCATTAACGCCGACCCATGGGATAAGGCGACCTATAAGGCGGGGCTAAACTACCGCAATCTCTACTACAGCGTAAACGGTCGCGACCTAAACGAATACTCGGCCTCGCTTGGCTTGGAAATGCCGCTACCGGGCGCGTGGATTATCGACGCCGCTTTTACTTTCGGCGCGCGCGGCTCTACGGATGCGGGATTGGTACGCGAGTACTTCGGCCGGTTTACGATCGACATGAGCCTTGGCGAAACATGGTTTAAACCATTTAAACGTCAGTATTAATTAAATAGGCAAGAGCGATTTAAAGGCGGAAGTCCTTCGGCTAACCGGCCTTTCTCGCTCTTGATTATTTTTATAAGCAAATGAAAAAGCAAAATAATATGAAGAAAAACGGATATCCTCCGATTCGCTCGACGACGGTAATCGGCGTGCTGAAGGACGGGCGCGCGGCGCTCGGCTCCGACGGGCAGGTAACGCTTGGCGCGACCGTAATGAAAAACAACGCAAAGAAAGTTCGCAAGCTATTCGATGGAAAAGTCCTTGCGGGCTTTGCCGGCGCAACGGCGGACGCCTTTACATTATTAGAAAAATTTGAATCTAAGCTCGAGGCGCATCATGGGAATCTCCAACGCGCGTCGATCGATCTCGCGAAGGAATGGCGCACGGACAGGTACCTTCGCAAGCTTGAGGCTATGCTGATTGTTATGAATAACTCAACCGCCCTTTTAATAAGCGGCACGGGCGACGTTATCGAACCGGAAGAAAACATAATAGCGATAGGCTCCGGCGGGCCGTACGCCCAGGCAGCCGCTCAGGCCATGATCCGCCATACCTCGCTCGGCGCTCGCGAAATCGTTGAGGAATCGCTTAATATTGCAGGGAATATCTGCATTTATACAAATTCGCACCAGACGATTGAAGAGCTCTAATAGCAATTACTTACTGAAGATAAAATAATGATGCAAGAAGAAATAAAAGATAATATTGAAATTACGAAAGAGGCGGAGGAAGCTCCCATAGCAGTTTTCGGCGACGAATACCTGACGCCCCGCCAGATAGTTTTCGAGCTTGATAAATTCGTTATAGGCCAGCAGCAGGCAAAGAAAGCCGTCGCAATAGCCCTGCGCAACCGGTGGCGTCGCCAAAAGGTCGCCTCCGATCTACGCGACGAGATTATGCCTAACAATATAATCATGATAGGCCCGACGGGCGTCGGTAAAACGGAAATCGCCCGCAGGCTCGCTAAGCTCTCGGGCGCTCCCTTCGTTAAGGTTGAGGCGACGAAGTTCACCGAGGTGGGCTACGTCGGCCGCGACGTCGAGAGCATGATCCGCGATCTCGTCGAGCGCGCCGTGGCAATTGTTCGCGACGAAAAGACCGAGGAAAAACGCTTCGAAGCGCAAACTGCCGCGGAGAACCGGATACTCGATATACTTATTCCCCCCATTCGCCGCGGCCCTTCGTTCGACGCCGCGACGGACACCGAAATCGAGGAGAACCACCAGACGCGGGAGAAGTTCCGCAAGATGCTGCAAAAGGGAGTTTTGGACGAAAGGCTCATCGAGCTCGACTTAATGGTCGACCCAATCCCTTCTATGCAAGTGCTCGGCCCAATCGGTATGGACGAAATGGGAATGAACCTCCAGGATCTATTTGGGAATATTATCCCCAAGAAGAGCAAGCGGAAGAAGATGAAGGTGGGCGACGCTAAAAAAATTCTTGAAAAGGACGAAGCTGAAAAGCTGATCGATATGGACGCAGTCATAAAGGAAGCTCTTAGGCGCGCCGAGCATTCGGGCATAGTCTTTATCGACGAGATCGATAAGATAGCTTCCAAGGGCGGCTCCGGCGGCTCCGGCCCCGAAGTCTCCCGCGAAGGCGTGCAGCGCGACCTGCTCCCGATCGTCGAGGGCAGCTCCGTCAATACTAAATACGGCCCCGTACATACTCAGCACATCCTCTTCATTGCTTCCGGCGCGTTTCATATCTCCAAGCCGAGCGATCTCGTGCCCGAGCTCCAGGGACGTTTCCCAATTCGCGTGGAGCTGAAGAGCTTAACTGAAGACGATTTTATCAAGATACTAACGCTTCCCGAGAACGCCTTGATAAAGCAATACCAGGCGCTCGTCGAGACGGAAGGAATTCATTTGAAATTCGACGAAGGCGCTATCCGCGAAATAGCCGCTCTCGCCGCCCAGGTCAATTCAGAAGTTACGAATATTGGCGCCCGCAGGCTGCATACGATAATGACGACTTTACTTGAGGAATTGCTGTTCAACGCGCCCGATAATTTGGACCTCGACGCCGACGGCGAAATATTGATAACCGCCGACAAGGTTCGCGAGAACTTAAGCGAAATCGTAAAGAACAGCGACTTGAGTAAATTTATACTTTAGAGCGCGGCCGGGATTAATTAGATCGGACCGTGAAGAAGAGAAAAACGGCAAGCGCCGAGACTGCAACCGCGAGGACAGGCTCGGCGTATTTTTTTATAAACGAACGTTCCGGCGGAAGCTCTCCACGGGCAAAGTCGTGCGTAGTTGCGTTCGCAGCCTCAGCCTGGGCCCGCGTAAGCGTGTCCCGCATTTCGTAATTCCCCGCCTTAAGGGCGCGCAGCTCGCCGTCGGGCATTCTCAGTACGCCGGCGATCTTTAGCTCGGTAACGCGTTCGATTAGCCCTGCGCCTCGGAGATCGAAAAACTTAACGCTATATTTCTCTATGGCGATCGAAGCTTTAAAAGGCCTGGCGGAATCCCGGACGAATCTAACCCCCCCGGGGCTTTCAACGATTGCTTGCTCGAGCAGCCATGCGGCGGGGGATAGCCCTATCGAAAGCTCTGCCTCCTTCGCGCCGGACGTCGAGATGTCCGCCGACAGCAGCTTCGCGTAATCATCGGCAAGAAGCTTCATTGCGGCGAAATTGTCCGGCTTTTCCAAGTCGACGGAAAGCGCGGGCAGGGGAATACAAAAGATAAGGAGAATTAATAATCTTCCTCTCATTACTTTTTCCATTTCCGCTTAAATTCACGAATATGCTCAAGTAAGTTGCCCTGGTCCTCGAAGGCGGAGGTACGTATCCTTATTCTGCGCTTATAATCCCCGGAAATAATACGAATCGAGCGGTAATCTAGCTCGCGCCTGTTAAGCAATTGCTTGACTATCTTAATTCGGGAAACGTTGTCCGAAGTAAATTTCTTCGTCCCGAACCTGGTTTTAAACACGAAATAATCATCGCCAATGACGATTTCGCGTCTCATATAGAGATTAATAAGCCAGGAGAAAAGCGAATAAAGGATAAAGCCGATTAAGAGCAGCACGAACGGTTCGTTAAATTTTATCGAAAGGCGCCCCTCCCGGTAAGAACCGAATATAACGGCATACACGATCACAAGTATCGAATACGCCCCGATATATTGCCAATAAAAATCCAATCTCTGGCGAAATACAATCGGATTTTGCTCTTTGTTATCCATAATAGCGCTCCATTGTTAATATCAGACGCCGCAAAGTCTATCGCCGGCGTCGCCGAGTCCCGGAAGAATATATTTATTTGAATTAAGCTCGCGATCGAGCGCCGCCGTATAGATCTTGCATCCGGGAAATTCGGAAAGTACTCTTTCGATGCCCTCCGGGGCCGAAATAATTGAAATAATCGTAAAGTCGGAAACGCCTTCGAGCTGCAAACGACCGAGCGCGGAGCAGATCGAGCCGCCGGTCGCTATCATCACTTCCAATACGAAGATCTTATCCTTTGGCGTTAGCTGCGGGGCCGAGAAGAAATACTCCTCGCAATTAAAAGTAATTTCGTCGCGCTTCAGCCCGATAAATCCGATAGACGAGTCGGGGTAAAGCTCGAGAAATGGCTTGAGCAGTATGGAGCCCGCCCGAAGGACTGGCGCAAGAACTAAGCGCTCGGTTAGCTTTTCCCCCTGCGTCGATTCCAGCGGGGTATCGATTTCGTACCTTGCCAGCTTTAAGTCCCGAGTCGATTCATAGGCAAGCGCTAAAGCTATGCGCTCCGCAGCGAAGCGGAATTGCGAGGAAGTAGCTTTTTTATCTCGCATTATACCTAAGTAATGGCTTATCAGGGGATGCTCGACTATCTTTATCATAACTGTATTCCCAGCTAGTTTATAGGAAACTTGGGTAATAAAGAACCGTTAAACGCGGAATCGAGAAGAACATAGTCATTTCCACAGGTCGGAAATATGCCGGATCCGGGGGTATTTTCCTTGGATCGTGATCGAGTTTCTGCTTGGTCAATACGAAATTTAGCCGCCATTCCGCTGAAAAAGAGAACATTCCAATGCTCTCCGTGGGCACGTTAACGTAAAATCCAATACCGGCGTTTAAGCTCGATTGATTGATATCTTCGTCGACTATATCCTCGCGCCTGCCCGTAGTATTGCTGCTGTACGTGTTGAAAAGATAGCTGTAGCCCAATGTTCCAAAGAAATTTACGCGTCCATAGGGATTTACTATCCAATGCGAGGACAGGTCCAAAACCCTGTGATAATTAGGGTTGACTGTGTATAGCTTGGCAATGCGGTCGTTTTTGGAAACTACGTAGGAGGCTTCCAAAACTAAATAATCGAAAGGAGAATAAACCAATGCGCCGCCGATAGTGAACATCCCTTCCTCGGAGACGTCTTCCTGATCTAACGCGGGAGTATAGCTTGTCACAATCGTATTTGTTCCGAATACAGGACCGAACCCGATAAATTTATGATACGGATTCTTCATAATTTCTTCCTGGATAGTTTCCCCCTGCTCCTCTTCGTCAGCCTGGATAGCGGCGAATGACAGAGCAGGACTTAGGCCTGCAAGTATAAATAATATCAGACCTAACTTAAATAATCTCTGAGCGTTCTCGGTTGTCATCTTTACGACCTCATCTATAGTTATTTGTTTAATCCCGGCAATTTTTTCCGCTACCAGCCCTATAAGCGAGGGCTCGTTGCGCTTGCCCCGGTGCGGAACGGGCGTCATATAGGGCGAATCGGTTTCAAGCATAATTCGATCGTTCGGCGTTCGGGCTACCGCCTCGTTTAAGTTCGTTTTTTTGAATGTAATATTGCCTGTATAGGAGATATAAAATCCCAATTCAAGCGCTTTTTCCAGGAATTCAATGCCGCCGGAGAAGCAATGTAAAACGCCTTTAGGTCGCTCGGCCTCGGGCATCCCCTCAAGTATCGACAGCAAATCCTCGTCGGAATCCCTGTTATGAATAATTACAGGCAGCTTTAGTCGGCTCGCCATTTCCAGTTGGGCGCGAAAGACATCGCGCTGGATTTCCTTTGGGGAAAAATCGTAGTAGTAATCCAGGCCAATCTCGCCGATAGCTACGCATTTATCCCGCTTAGCCGCTTCCTCTATTGTTATCAGATCTTCCGGCCGGACTTCCGCGGCGCTGTGGGGATGAATTCCCGCGGCGAAATAAAGTCTTTCGTCGGATTCGACTACCTGGATCAACCTGCTGAAAGTTGGAATTTCCGTAGCCGGCACGATAACGTAGCGGACGCCGGCTTTCGAAGCTCTTTCGAGCATTTCGGCGCGGTCGTTGTCGAACGCTTCAGTATCGATGTGGGCGTGGGTGTCTATCATTCCTAGTCGTTGGGTTTCGCGTTGAAAATATCCATTATAGCTCGCTCGACGGGGTGCAATTGCTCGCTTTGCCGCGGCGCGGACGTTCTGAGAGACGATTCTTCGTTAATCATGTTTTTTTTTTCGATTTTAGGCGACGTTTGGCCGTCGGACTCCATGATAAGCAACTCGACGTTCGCCTGGAAGAATTTATCGAGCATCGCCTTAATTTGACTTTGCTTCGATCTAATCCCTGCAAATACGAAACCGGCGCAATAGAGCGTCACTTGCCCGTTCTCGAATTGAGGCGTTACGCTACGAAGCGAGGAAGCTCCGCCGTTGGCAGAGTTAAATTTTAAGAATTCCTCCCAATTCGCGGAAAGATTCTCGCGCGAGGCGCCGGGGGGGCGTTGCGGCGATTGCGAGGGCTGCCGCTCGGTCGGCTGCGGAGCGATGCGGCCTGGGCTTACGCTCGGGCTTGTTATGTTAGCGGCAATAGGAGCCGCCGGGCGCGCCGCGTACGAATGCGGCGGTTCCGAGGCTGCGGGCTGAACGGCCCTGGGCGCCGAACGCATCTCGGCCAGCAACTCCGCCACTTCGGCGGATTGCGGTAGGCTGGCCAATTCTACTAATGCGAGCTCGAAGCGAATACGCGCTTGCGGCGAAGTTTTTATAGCCATCTCCGCGCGCGAGACGACGGAGATATAGAGCAGCAGGTCCGCTTTCTTAAAGTGAAGCGATTCGGACAAATATCTTCCTGCGACCGATTCGGGAGCCTTTACTATTTCGGGCTTGGAGGTTACTTTAACGGCGAGCAAGTTCCTGAAGTGCTCCAGCAGACCCTGGAGCGTTTCCGTTAGGTCGTAGCCTCGCGCGAGAGTTTCCTCGGATATCTCGAACATACGCGCGGCGTTGCGGGCCTTTATCGCGTCGGAAATTTCGAAGAAGAACTCCTCGTCGATCAGGTGCAGGGCTTCCGTCATAGAGGCGTACGTGATATTGTCGCCGCAAAAGGCCACGACCTGGTCGAATATGCTCTGCGAATCCCGCATGGAGCCGTCCGCCTTCTTCGCGATCGTAAAGAGCGCCTGGCGGTCTATTTGTATATTTTCCTTTTCTGCAATTTTAACAAGCTGCCCGACTATGTCGTTGATTTCCATGCGGCGAAAGTCGAAGCGCTGGCAGCGGCTTATGATAGTCGCGGGAACTTTGTGCGACTCCGTCGTGGCGAAGACGAAGACGAGGTGCGGCGGCGGCTCTTCGAGCGTCTTAAGCAGCGCGTTGAAGGCCGAGGTCGAGAGCATGTGAACCTCGTCTATTATGTACATCTTGTACTTGGCTGACGTTGGGGCGTACTTGGCGTTCTCTCGCAGCTTGCGGACGTCCTCGACCGAATTGTTCGACGCGCCGTCGATCTCTATAACGTCCATCGATGCGCCTTCAATAGCGGCGCGGCAGTTTTCGCATTCGTTGCACGGTTCGAAGTCGACGGGCGCGAGGCAATTAAGCGCGCGCGCGAAGATCCTCGCGGTAGTCGTTTTGCCTACCCCGCGCGGCCCGCTGAAGAGAAAAGCGTGATGCACCCGCCCCAATTTAATCGCATTTTTCAGCGTCGAGGTGATGTGGCTCTGCCCGACGACGTCCTTGAATTTTAACGGACGCCATTTGCGAGCCGTTACGACAAAGTCCTTGTGGATTTCCGGTTGATTTATATTCGTATCTGCCATTTTTCAGTTAAACGGTGTTGTTTATATGGTATTGCAAAGATAAACAATGCGCTTCGGAGCGCAAATCGTAAATTTTATTATTATAAATGTTAATAAAAAACTATGCCAATTAATCGATAATGTAAACTCGCCGGCCCCGATTGGAGTCGGCGAGGATGAAATTTAACCGGGGCAGCGGCGCCTTGGCAATTAATTATCCGAGCAATGCAGCACATAGCCGCCGCTCTCGGAGCGCTCCACGGCTACTACGCGCCCGGCGCCTTTTAGCTCGACGCGCTTGCCCAATCCGAGCAGGACGGCGAGGGCGCGCCTGCCGCTCAGCCCGACGACGTCCGGGAGCTCGCCCGGCTTGCGATCGGGGCGGCGCGGCGCGTTATTGATATATACGGTCACCTGCGTTCCGCGCGGAAGGGCCAATCCCGCGTCGGGGAATTGAGCGGTAACGATGCCTTCGGAAACTTGATTCTTTAGTCCTAAATCGCATTCACCCAGGTAGCGTTCCAAGCCTTCGGCTTTCATCCCCACGAGGTTCGGCATTATGATCCTGCCCGAGCCGTTTAGCCTGGATTGCGTAGAAGCGAGAGCCGTAGGCGAGCTCGATAGGTACCGAAGCGCGATATTCCGGAAGACAGGCGCCGCCGTCGCGCCGCCGTAATAGCTTCCCGCGCTTGGTTGGTCCAATACGACGAGCATTGCTATGCGGGGCTTGTTGGCGGGGAAGAATCCGACGAAAGAAGCAGTGTAATGCCTCTTCGAATAGCTTCCCGCAACGAGTTGCTGCGTCGTGCCGGTCTTGCCGGCAATTTCAATGCCTTCGATCCTTGCGCTCTTGCCCGTTCCATTGTTTACGATGGAGGTAAACAGGGGAACGATCTTATTATTCGTCGCGTCTGAAATTACTTTTCTGATCAAACCCGGCTTCGCGTTGAAGAGCGAAGTCCCGTCGCTGCGGCTCACGTTCTTTACTATATAGGGTTTCATCAGATTGCCGTTGTTGGCTATCGAGGAATACGCGTTCGCCATTTGCAGAGGCGTGGCGGCGATACCATAGCCGAAGCCCATATAGCGTTTGCTTGCCGGGAGCATTTCCTCCGGCTTAAGTATCTTGCCAGTTACTTCGCCGGGAAGATCGATGCCGAGAGTAATGCCGAAACCGAAATCGCGTATATATTTATAGAACTTATAGTCGGGTATGCGGGAGGCGACCGTCGAGAGTATAATATTGCTGGACTGGTCGAGGGCCTCTTTGAACGTTACGACTCCCAACGGGTGCACGTCGCGGATAACGACGTCCGCCAGGTGGAATTCGCCGTTAAAGCCGTTAAATTTATCCTCGGGGCGCACCAACCCCTCTTCCATCGCAGCCGCCGTAGTGATTAGCTTAAAGGTCGAACCCGGCTCGTAGGTGTCCGTTATAGCGCGAATGCGGATAGCGTCGGCGGTCATATTGCCGCCGGTATTCGGATCGTAGCCCGGGTATGACGCCATGGCGAGAACCTCGCCCGACGAGGGCTCAAGAGCGACGACGGTGCCTGCGACTGAACCTGTCGAGAGCACGGCTTCCTTTAATTCGTACTCAACAATTCGCTGAAGCTCGATATCGAGAGTTAAACGGACGGAAGCCCCGTCGCTGGCGGGAATTATCGGGAGATCCCCCGCCGGGCGCAACCTGCCGAGCCCGTCGCGATTCATTATCATATACCCGTTCGAGCCGCGAAGGAGCGAATCCCAGGCGAGCTCCACCCCGCTAAGCCCGCGGCTGTCGATGTCCGTAAACCCGATTATTTGAGCGCCTACCGGCCCGTAGCATAGCTTGCGCTTCGCTTCGCTGATTATTATCAGTCCCGGGTCGTCAAGCGCTTTAAGAGCGTCGCCGCGGTCTAAGTCCAATCCGCGCGCCAGCCAGACGAACGAGCCCCGAGCGGCGCGAATCTTTGCCAGGAGAGCTGCGCGATCCTTCCCGGAAGCCTTGGCTACCGCCGAGGCGACCCTGCCGGGATTTTTTAGCAGCGTCGGATCCGCCGCTACTGAAACGCATTCTACGGTCGAAGCGAGCAGGCGACCCTCGCGGTCGTAAATCGCTCCGCGCCGGGCGCCGAGCGTAACCCGCATTTCGTGCTGCCTGCGCGCGCGGGAGCTGTATTCCTCGTGCCGTACAATTTGAACGTAGAACAGTCGCGCCAGGATAACCAGGAATCCTACGTTTATCAGGGCCATGAGAAGCCAAAACTTCCAAAACTTCTTTCGTTTCGCGGGCTTAGCCGGCGCGGGCGTTTCGTTGATGTTGGGCATTGTTCGCTTTGGATTAAGGGACATATACGGGAGCTTTATCGATAATAGTCAAACCCATCCGGTCTTTTGCAATTGGGATAATTCTATCAGCCGACTCGAGTTGGTAAACTTCGCCGCTGAGGTAATCATTGCGGTTCTTAAATAGCATAAGCTCGCGCTCGAGAGCGCGGTTCTCCAGCAGTAGCCTGTTAATAGTCATTACGTTGCTGATAAATGCTACGGTTAGAGCCGAAGCGACGATGATCAATAAAAAAACGCCCCAGCGATGGGACTTTACCCAACGCCCGGCTGCGGCTATGTTTTTTCTGGCGTCTTTCCTGCTTTGCGAATTGGTTTTGCTCAAATTTCCCCCCGTTTGGCTCTGCAATTTAATAATATTTTTTCAGACTTCGGCACAATTTATGCAAGCTATTCAACGTACGAACCGCCGCCGAATGCAGCGGCGCAAACGCTGTAATTTCTTTGTTTGAACGGGTGAAAATCGGGCATGAGATATATTTATATAGTAATAATAATAGTCCTTGCGGCTTTTGCGTCAAGCTGCTCCTCGGCCGTTAGGTTCGCAGAAGGCGGGGCCGGGCGCTCTTCCGCATCGAAGGGAAAGTCTTCGTTCGCTGTAAAGAATTTGCCGGCCGACGCCCGCGAAGGGGAAGCCTATCGCGGCACGGCTTCGTACTATAGCGGCGTCTTCAACGGCAGGCAGACGGCCAACGGCGAAATTTTCGACGACAGGGAAATGACTTGCGCCCATAAAACTCTCCCATTCGGAACGTTCCTGAAGGTGACGAACCTAAACAACGACCGTACGGTGATCGTGCGCGTGAACGACCGCGGGCCGTTCGTCGCAGGGCGCGACCTGGACCTCTCGCTGCGCGCGGCGGAGCTACTGGGGATGACGCGCGCCGGGGTAGCCCCGGTTGAGTATATTGTTATGTCCGCCGATTGATTTACATGCTCTCAAGCAGCGTTACAATGAACTTAACCCGCTTTTCCAATTCCTCGAGCGTGCCGGAGTTGTCTATCGTAAAGTCCGCGCGGTCGATCTTTTCCTTAGGAGGAATTTGGGAGGCGGCCGTTTTACGGATATTTTCAGGCGTAGTCCCGGCTCTTTTTGCCGCCCTTTCCACGGCTATCTCCTCAGGGCAATCGACTGCGATAATGTAATCGAATCCCTCGTCGAGCCCGACTTCATATATTAGGGCCGATTCGACGAACGCCATTTTTTCGCCTCTTTGCTCGGCGGCGTCTATTTCGTCGCTCATCGCGTCGATAACGGCGGGATGCACGAGCCTGTTAAGCGCCCCAAGCCGCTCGCCGCTCTCGTCGCCGAAGACTATCGACGATATATGCTTGGCGTTAAGCTCCCCGCCATCGAGGTAGGACTCTTCGCCAAATTCATCCTTAATAGCGCGCCGGAGCTCTTTGCTCTCTCGCATTAGCTTTTTCGCGAGATCGTCGGTGGAGACGACAGCGTATCCCATGGAAGAAATTATCTTTGCGACGGCGCTCTTCCCGGCGCCGATACCGCCCGTAATGCCAACGGCTTTGAAGTTGTTTTCGTTCATATTATTCAATTGATCCAGTTCTTCTGGTTTCAAAAATGCGAAAAAAATCGGCAAGAAACCAAAAATAATTTTGCCATATTGGAAAAAGTTCGTAATTTTGAATTCTGTTTTTGAGCACGGTCCCATGGAGTAACGGTTAGCTCACCAGCCTTTCACGCTGGCAGTACGGGTTCGAATCCCGTTGGGATCACTTCTACATTCCCAAAAGAAATTACACGACAAGCCGCTTATGCAAGCGGCTTTTTTTATTGCTCCTTCCACGTTCGATGCGGGAAGAGATATGGCAAAATCCCTGTAAGTAAAATAAAATCAAATCCATAGCCAACGCAGGCATGCAATAACCCCGTTAAACGGACGTCATTATTGTTTAATCTGCGATTAATAAACTCCGTGAATTTTGAAATTAATCATTTTATTTAGTGCTTCGGGTGAACAGTTAATAAATATGTGATTAATAAAACAAGGAGAAGTATCGCAATAACGGTAGGAGGTTTGCAATGTTCAATTTTAACAATTACAGATTTCGGTTTTACTTCCCTGCGCTGATTTTTGCGGTTTTAGCGGTTTTCGCAGGCTGCAAGGACGACGACCCCGTAAATTCGAATAATGATTTCAGCAAAGAGCTGGCCTTACGCCAGGGTATGCGTAAGCTATGGACCGATCACGTAGTTTGGACCCGGGAGTATATAATTGCAAGGGTCGACGGCGCTTCAGATCCGCAGGCCGCCGCAACAAGACTACTGAAGAACCAGGATGACATCGGCGCCGCGATCGCTACCTATTATGGCAAAACCGTGGGCGACTCGTTGACGTCATTACTTAAGGAGCATATAACTATTGCCGTCGATTTAGTCGACGCAGCTATCGCGAAGGACCAAACGAAATTTAATAATTTCAATACGAAGTGGTCGCAGAACGGCCAGAAGATAGCCGACTACCTGAGCAGCGCCAACCCGAACTGGCCCCAGGCGACGCTCCGGGAGATGATGACCAAGCACTTACAGACGACTGCCGTAGAAGTAAACGCGCGGCTGAATAAGGATTATGCGGCGGACGTCCAGGCGTTCGACGATATCTATAATCATATTTTAATGATGGCCGACGCGCTCTCCGACGGCATCATTAAGCAATTCCCGGATAAATTCAAATGAGATAGCCGGTAGGCCATCCCAGGTATTTCAATAGCAAGCGTTCCAGCGTTGGAGCGCTTTTTTTATGCAAACCTGAATTTACTCGTTCAAGGGATTCCTTTGGACTCTTCCCCGCTTAGCTCTCATTTCAACAAAATTAGTAATTCTTACTATTCCAAAATAGGAACAACTGCCAGTAACTTATAATATACTAAAGGGTTATTTAAATTAAACGGCGCAGCGTTTTTGACATGAAAATATAATCGAAATGATTGTCAAAGATGGATGTTGTCATTGTAAAATTTGAATGATAGTCTTAAATAATGCGATTACGTCAAAAGGTTGAAGACAACTAACTCAATAATTTTAAATAGCCTTAAGGAGTATTTATAATGAGAGCTTATTATGCTTTACTTCTTTTACTTTGGCTGGGGCTTAGCCACATTCCAGCATTTGGACAAAAATCATGGGAACAGATCAACGCGCCTGATGATGGCTTAGTGTTTTCGCTATTTGTCAATAGTCAGGATATTGTCTTTGCAGGCACGGGAGGGGGTATCTTCCGAAGCTCCGATATGGGCGACAGTTGGAGTAATACTACATGCAAATCCGGGTGGGCCCATTCAATATTCGATTTTGCAGAAGACAGCAAGGGCAGGCTGTATGCATCTGCGGCAAGCGGGGTCTTCATATCAAAGGATAATGGCGCGAGCTGGAGCATGGTAAAAGATGATTACATGGCCAGGCAGGTTGAAACTGATGAAAAGGACAACATTTACATAACGGCAAGTTCCCAATCGAATGAGTACCATGTTAGTAAAAGTTCAGACGCAGGGAAAAGTTGGATTGATATCACTCCTGGCGGTTCAAATATCAGCCTGTTAGCTCTGTGCGTCGTAAATAGTAATCTAATAGTGTTGTCGATCGGGGATGAGATTCTGTATACAACGGATAAAGGTACGACCTGGGAACAGGGAGGCGAAGTTGATGGAAATCTTTACTTCAATTCGATCGTATCAGTCAGCGATAAGATAATCGGCAATGCAAGACATGACAATATCAGTATTGGGATATATGAATCCCCGGACGGACGTCAGTGGCATGTGATTAACGCTTTTCCGGAAACGATCAGCTTTAACTGGTTGAAAGCCGACAAATATCATGATAAACTTTACGCCTTCGACCGCAACATGGGTATTTATAAAAGCGGCGATAAGGGTTATACTTGGAACGGCTTATTCGATGGATTTCCCGCCAAAACCACAGTATATGACATAGCGTTCAGTAAATCGGGACGCCTTATCGCATCCGCTTCCAACCAACGATTATACAGGCTATCCGATGGTGCGGGCATCACCGAAGGCCGGGAAATATATCAAAAAACCTCTGTGACTATATATCCTAATCCTTCCGACGGCAACTTTAATATCAAATCATCTTGTATGATAGATAATATCGGCGTCTACGATCTGAGCGGACGCAAACTAACGAACTTCCAATATTCGGGAACATATCCGAATTCGATTGCCGCCTCGGTAAAAGATATTTTGCCGGGATTATATTATTTAAAATTTTACGCTAATGGAAATACTTTCTTTAAATCAATAATAGTTACGAGCGATTAAGGGATTGTCCTATATCGTTAGGTTATTGATTTCTAAAGCCACAATCATAATAATCAAAAATCTGAGGTTAAAAATGAAATCAAGTTTTGTTACTGCATTGTCCATTTTGGTCTTATGCTTTTACGTGCCCGCTTATGCGGACGGGGGCGGAGAAAAGACAAATTCAGGCGTGTCCTGGTTTGAAGTTGCTGCGGGCCTCAACAATAACGCCATGATAATGGGATTGGCCGCGGCCCCCGACGGGAAAGTATACTCCGGCAGCGCGGGCCATGGCACGTATGTAACAGGCGACAATGGAATTACATGGAAGAAATTAACGATGAAAGACAATACGACCGACAACGACATTACGACTTCGGTTTACGCTCATCCCGGGGGTAAAATATATGTCGGTCAGTCGAGCGGATATGTCTTCGTCAGCCAGGATCAAGGAAATAGTTTTGATACCCTGTGCCGGGTTGGATCGGGGCCTCAGGGCGTCGCATCATTCGCCTCCGATAAGGAAAATAACATTTACTTTATTACCTCCGACGGCGAATTCGGCATTTACGGCCCTGGCGATACAAAACTGAAAACCGGCAAAATCGACGGCCTGAATACGATCGCCTGGAGCGTGACCGTGGACTTCCAGGGACGGATCTTTGTCGGCGCTATGGGCGAAGGCATTTATTGCTCTTCCGACGAGGGCGAAACTTGGTTCAAGACTAACAACGGACTTCCTTCGCTGGACGTGCATAAAGTAGCTTTTTCGCCTATGGGCGTTCTTTTTGCGGGCTTATCGGGTTCCGGCGGCCTATACAGGAGTTATGACTATGGAGTTACCTGGCTACCCTCGATGAACGGTATGGACTCGCTAATTGTAATGGATATTCTTTTCTGTAAGAATCCTAAGATAGTATTTGCAGCCACTACGAAGGATCTGTTTAAAAGCGAGGACGGCGGGAATAATTGGTATTCCGTGAAAAACGATCTTCCCGACCTGGCAAATTACCGCAGGCTGGCCCTCGACCAAGAGGACTATTTATATGTAGGCTCGCTTCCAGGAAAGATTTACAGGTCGAAGGATCCGGTAAAAGTCGATAAGGGCCCTCTATCGATAAGCGTCGAGCCCGCCACGGAGATAAACGTTGAGCCGGGAAAATCAGTGAATATGGTGATAACTATCATCGACACCGAGGGCTTGCCGGTGGAAAACGCATGCATTTGGGTTGCGGACAGCGTAACCAATTTAAAAAAGGCGGTATATACGGATAAGTACGGCGAGGCGAAGTACCTTCTTTCCGTTAGCTCCAACTGCGCGCATGGGGACTACCCGGTGACATTCTATGCTATGGAGGTAGAACATAAGAATTCCGATACGGTTAGAAAAATCGTCCACGTGAAACCGGAGACCTCCGCTCCAACAGGAGAACCATTCAACCCGATCAAGCTGCGCGTCCGCCCGAACCCTGTTGTAAATGAATTGGTAATATCATTTGAAACCGTGACCGGCGGTACGGCTGAAATATCCCTTTATGACCTGGAAGGCAATAGGGCGGCAACAATCCTCCGGGATCATTTGGATAAGGGAATTTGCGCTATTCCATGGCGCCCTGTTGGATTAAGCGACGGCGCGTACTTCCTGGAAATGAGAATCGGCGAGACGGTTTCGTACGAGCTAATAATAATTGATAAGTAAAGAGAGGAAAAAATATGCGGAAATTGCCGGTTATAATATTGCTCTTCTTATTCTTAATAATGAATATAGAAGGCGAAGAATCGTCGCCGAGAAGTGGAAATCCGCATATCTGCGCTAAAGAGCAAGTGGAAAAACTTTTAAAGACTGCCCCTTGCATGGAAGGTTTCGTATCCAACCAGTCGGGGCCTCTGGGCAGGCTGGATTCCTCCGGGAATATTACCAATGTAGTATCCTTTACAGTCGAGCAAATGAAAATCCCCAGCGACGGGATTTCCATAAACGGTTGGCTATACCTGCCGTTGGGAAACGGCAAGCATCCTCTTATCGTATTGACTAACGGCGGCGGCGACGGGACCCGCGCGATAAAATCCTTATCGGAGTGGATTGCTCCTATCCTGGCGCACTGCGGCGTTGCCGCCTTCGTTCATGATAAGAGGGGAACGGGGGAATCCGGCGGCGTATTTATTAAGACCAGTTACGACGAATATGCCGTGGACGCCGGAAATTGCGCCCAATTTTTATCGACCCATCCCAGGATCGATTCTTCGAGGATCGGCGTTTTAGGAGGAAGCGAAGGGGGAAGAGTAGCCGTGCTTGCCGCAAGTCGTTTTCCAATAATTAAATTCGTCGTAAGCTTTGCCGGGACAGTCGTCGGGGCCGTCGACGACAGGATCAACGCTCAAAAGGGCTGGTTAACGAGCTTAAATCTGCCCGACAGCGCATTTAACGAAGCGCTTGATTTACACTCGCGTTCCATTCGCGCCTGGGCTTCGGGTAACCGGGAAGAGCATGAAAAAGTAAATAAGGAAATTGTTAGCCTGAGGAAGAAGTACGACGCGAGCATACTCCCGTTCACTAAGGAGGAAATGGATACCATTCCTGCGTTCGCAGTAGTTCTTCCGACTTGGTATTCGCTCTCGAGAGACTATATGTCCGAGCTTAAGACTTTTCGTAAGAAATGGCTGGCAATATTTGGACAGGAGGACAGGGTCGTTCCTACCGAGGCAAGCGTAAATAATATCATTAAATATATGGAGCAAAGCGGCAATAATGATTATAAAATTGTTGTAATACCTTCTATTGGCCATACGCCGGTCAATAATCAAACCAAAAGAATGGTCAGGTTGGATAACATAATTCTTAACTGGTTGGCAGAAAATGGTTTCAACTGAAATAACTATAGTATACCTGCTTTTGTTGGTAGCCCATACTACATGCCGGGATATTCCTATAAATAATGGCATGTCCGCCCAGATTGATTTGTTGATAGAAAAACATATCATTAGTAGAAATTGCATTATGATAAAGTTTGGAGCTGACGCCATTACAGCTTTAAATACAGAGAAAGGGATAGCGGTAATCGACGCAGGTATTTCTACGGGACTGACCGCCAGGTATAGAAAAATTATCGAGAATGAATTTAAAAGGAACGATTTTGTTTGCGTAATCAATACGCACCGCCATCCCGACCACATCGGGGGCGCCGGCGTTTTCCCCGAAGCGGGAATTATTGCTCATTACAATTGCCTCCCGGAATTGTTAGAACAAGAAAAAGATTCCGAAGAGAGAATAGGCGCCCTGAAAAATATCGTCGAAAAATATGATTCGCAACTCGATTCAGCGAACCGGGGCTCGAAAGGATGGAACGAAATATTCACGCAAAAAACGAAGTATCTCTTTGCCTTGGATGACGCAACGAACCGCAAACCGCTAAAATCTCCAGTTAATAGATTTGAAGATAGTCTTACAATAGATATGGGCGATTATACAATAGAAATGTTCTTTTTCGGAAAAAGTCACTCGGATAGCGATATTATAATATATATCCCGCAAATGAAGCTGCTGTTCACCGGGGATTTATTTTCCAGGTACGGACGACCGGGTTTCGACATTTCGGAAGCGAAAGATAAGAAGAAATGGTTGAAGGCGGTTCAGCGGGTACAGAGTTATATTCCCAATATTGAGAAAATAATAGACGGGCATGGGGATATCCTCTCAACGGATGACTTCAAATCATTTAAGAGAATCATCGAGGAATAAAGATAGTACTTTTTTAAGGGCGCATTTATACTAACCCGGCATACGATCCGCCCGTATTAACAATAGAGGGGGGTATAATGTAGTTTGCGATTCCACCGGAAGCGCCAGGCGATGGCCCCCCTTCCTCCTCCTCCCCCAGAACGCAACAATTCCGAGTTTTTTTCGTTTATTATTTGCGTCAACAATCTAATATTTTTATCGCTTATATACTTATCGGAGTATTATTAATGAAGAAGCTAAAAGGCAAATTCGCCGCGCTTGCCGGTTTTGCCGTTTTGACGGCCGGGCTGTTAGTATTCAATCCCGGCAACTTCATCTCCCGGCTTCTCGCCGAAGAAGTTCCGCCTTTGGGCGCCGCAGCTCCTCCGGTTAAGGTGGCCGACGGGGCGCGAGTATTAAACAATCAAATGATGGAAGTTTCCAAAGCCGTGCTTCCAACCGTCGTTTCCGTTTCCGTGGAAATTGATTACGGTTCTAAAAATAAAAGTAAAAACAATAACGACGAGGAAGATTACGGGGGCAACGAGGACTTTCGCGATTTCTTTCGATTCTTTGGTCAGCCTTTTGGCGGCGACGAACCTGAGAATTACGGGAAAGGCCACGGCTCCGGCTCGGGCGTTCTTATTTCGACCAACGGCTATATAGTAACTAATAATCACGTTGTCGAGAACGCTACCGAAAAGGGAATTACCGTTACTCTAAACGACAAACGCGAATTTAAGGCCCGCCTCGTAGGCGCCGATCCGCTGACGGATCTTGCCGTAATAAAGATCGAAGCTAACAATTTGCCGACGGCCCACCTCGGCAATATGGACCAGGTGCAGGTCGGCGAAATGGTTTTCGCCGTCGGCAGCCCGTTGGGACTTAATTCCACGGTAACCCAAGGCATCGTCTCCGCCATAGGGCGAGGACAAATCGGCTCGCTCCGACGCGATCCGAAGTCAGTTGAAAACTATATCCAAACCGACGCCGCGATTAACCCGGGCAACTCCGGAGGCGGGCTCTTCGACATCGAAGGCAGCCTTATTGGTATTAATGCCGCTATAGCCACCGGAACCGGCTCGTTTATCGGTTACGGCTTCGCTATCCCGATTGATATCGTCCGCTCCGTAATTACGGATCTTATCGACGACGGAAAGGTCAATCGCGGGTACATAGGCGTGCAGATTAAGCCGGTTACTCCCGACGTGGCGGGGAACATTGGACTGCCGAACACGTACGGCGCGCTTGTCGTCGATCGCGTCAAGGGCAGCCCTGCGGAAAAAGCGGACATCCAGAGCGGCGACGTAATACTCGAAGTCGACGGGAAGCAGATCCGCGCTTCCAACGAGCTCCAGGGACAGATCGTACTCTATCGTCCCGGCGACAAAGTTAATTTAACTATCTGGCGCGACGGAAAGAGGATAAATAAAACCGTCACGCTCGAAGTTCCGAAAGACGACGTCGCCGCTTCTGAGGAGACGGTTACGCCTGGCGAGGAGAGCGAAAAGCCGAACCCGGCCTCTTTCGATAAGCTTGGATTTTCCGTTATTCCATTGGATAAAGACGCGAAAAAGAAGTTCGACACGGACGAGGGCGTTTACGTCCAAAACGTGAAACGCGGTTCGGAAGCTTACCAAAAGGGGTTATCCTCCAATGGAGTTATAGTTAAAGCCGACCGCCAGCAGATAAAGTCCGTCGAGCAACTGAAAAAGCTGATCGAAGGGAAAAAGTCCGGCGAAACAATACTTCTAAATATCAAATATGCGAATAACCGCGATATCGTTGCGCTGGAAGTTCCGTAAGAAAACTTAAAATCAAAAAAATCGAGGCGGCCTCCAAAGCCGCCTTTTTTATTGCATTTGGGCGTACAAAGGCAATTCAACAAATTCACTTTTCAATCGTCCATTTTGAAGTAAAACAAACATATTTGATTTAAAGGAGTTATTAATGGCACACCCACTTCACGTCACCGACGAAACTTTCGATTTTGAAGTTACGAAGTCCGACAAACCCGTGCTTATCGATTTTTGGGCAACCTGGTGCGGGCCCTGCAGAATGATTGCCCCTATTATTGAAGAGCTTGCCGTAGAATACGACGGAAAAATAAAAGTATGCAAACTTGACGTCGACAACAATCAAAATACAGCGATGCAGTTCGGTATACGTTCGATACCTACCCTTCTTATCTTCAAGAACGGGGAAGTAGTCGATTCGATTATCGGCGCCGTGCCGAAGCAGCAGATCGTTAATCGTCTGGAATTCCATTTGTAATTCGTTATAGTAGACTGCTAAAACAATGCCGGGAGACAACTCGGCATTTTTTTTGCCGCCTGGCGGCCGCATTCTAATTTGAAATTGGCGCCTAAGGAAATTCCTCAAAAAAAGTTGAATTGTTTTCTTATTTTTATAAAAAATTTTTGAACATAATTATAAAAGGTTAATAATGAGCACATCTTACATTACCGACGTTATTGCGCGCGAGATCTTAGACAGCCGCGGCAACCCCACCCTTGAATGCGAAGTACAGCTCGAGGACGGCAGCTTCGGCCGCGCTGCGGTTCCCTCCGGAGCTTCCACGGGCGAATACGAAGCGCACGAACTGCGCGACGGCGATAAGGGCCGCTACCTCGGGCGCGGCGTACTGACCGCGGTCGAGAACGTCAATAACGAAATAGCCGACGCTCTCGAGGGCATCGACGCTACGGAACAATCTCAAATCGATGCGATACTCGTCGAGCTCGACGGCACGCCGAATAAATCGAAGCTGGGCGCCAACGCCATTTTAGGCGTTTCCCTCGCCTGCGCCAAGGCCGCAGCCGAGTACCATTTAATGCCGCTCTACAAGTACCTGGGCGGAGTTCGCGCTAAGACGCTCCCGGCGCCGATGATGAACATATTGAACGGCGGGAAGCACGCCGACAATACGGTCGACATCCAGGAATTTATGATCATTCCCGCCGGCGCCCCTACGTTTGCCGAAGCTTTGCGCATGGGCACGGAAGTCTTCCACAGCCTGCGCAACGTCTTAAAGAAAAAAGGCTATAACACCTCCGTCGGCGACGAGGGCGGGTTTGCTCCTTCGCTCAAGAGCAACGAGGAAGCCTTCGACGTAATCCTTGACGCTATCGTAGCCGCGGGCTACAAGCCGCGCGAGGAAGTTCTCCTGGCGATCGACGTCGCTTCCAGCGAAATGTACGAGGACGGCAAGTATAAAATGTTCAAGTCCACGGGCGACCTCTTTACGAGCGACCAAATGGTCGATTGGTATGCGCGGCTCTGCGATCAATATCCTATTATCTCCATCGAAGACGGGCTCGACCAAAACGACTGGGACGGTTGGAAGAAGCTCACCGACAGAATTGGCAAGAAAGTTCAGCTCGTCGGCGACGACTTATTCGTCACCAACCCCGAATTCCTGGCGCGCGGCATCGACGCGGGCGTCGCGAACGCAATACTCGTTAAAGTTAATCAAATCGGCACGCTCACGGAAACCATCGCCGCAGTAAATATGGCTCAACGCTACGGCTACAACGCCATTATCTCGCACCGTTCCGGCGAAACGGAAGACGCTACTATCGCCGACCTCGCGGTCGCTCTCAACGCAGGCCAGATCAAGACCGGCGCTCCCAGCCGCACCGACCGCGTCGCTAAGTATAACCAATTGCTCCGCATCGAGGAAGAATTAGAAGCCGCCGCGGAATATGCTGGATTCTCTTATTTCAATATGCTACAATAAAGGGTAGTGAAAGATATGATAAAATTTGGCACAGACGGTTGGCGCGGCCTGATTGCGCGCGATTTTACTTTCGACAACGTCAGATTAGTAGCCATGGCCGCCGCAAAGCTCATAAAGAAAATGAGCGGCGGCAAGGACGGCTCGGCCGTTATCGGTTACGACACCCGGTTCCTCTCCGGGGAATTCGCCCGCGAGACGGCTCTCGTTTTCGCTTCGCAGGGGATTAAATCGTACCTTACCGATAAGTGTTCATCGACTCCGCAGGTCTCCTGGCATACTAAAGAGAAAAACGTAACCCTCGGAATAATCATTACGGCTAGCCATAACCCGGCTGTTTATAATGGATTCAAGCTGAAGGGCGCTTACGGCGGTCCCGCCACTCCCGAGATGATAGCGGAATTGGAAGCCGAATTGAAGGACGTAATGAACAATCCTTTCGAATTGATACTAGACGCGTATGAGAATTATAAAAACGAAGGCCTCATCGAGCTCTTCGACGCGAAAGCTCCTTTCGTATCGTACATTCGGAGCAAGATCGATCTCGATAAGATCAATGCGGCCGGATTCAAAATACTTTACGATCCTATGCATGGCGCGGGAATCGACACAATCCGCGAATTGATCCCGAACGCCGACGAGATACATGGCGAATATAATCCTTCGTTCGGGGACCTGGACCACCCGGAACCCATCGGCGAAGTGCTTACGACGCTCTCGGAACGGGTAAAGGAAGGCGGCTACGACCTCGGGCTCGCCACCGACGGCGACGCCGACAGGCTCGGCGCTATGGACGAAGAGGGGAATTTCGTCGATTCGCATCGCATATTTATGATACTGCTGAAATATCTTTATGAAATAAAGGGCGAGCGGGGAATAGTCGTTAAGACCGTTTCGCTTACCTCCATGGTAAATAAATACTGCGAAAAGATGGGAATCGAGTTGCACGAAACGCCCGTCGGCTTCAAGTACACCGCGAAACTAATGACGGAGCAAAAAGTGATCATCGGCGGAGAGGAGTCGGGCGGGCTGGGAACTGCGCTGCACATCCCCGAACGCGACGGCCTCTTTAACGCTATGCTCCTCCTGGAAGCGATGACGAGCCGCAAGATGAGCTTAAAGCAGATGACCGACGAACTCGACGCGGAGTTCGGCGTTCACCGCTACCGCCGCCGAGACGTCGTAGTTACCACCGCGCAGAAAAGCGCGATACTCTCCGCCGCGGAAAACGCCCCGAAGAAGCTCGGTCGCTTCGACGTCATCTCCATAAATAAAGCCGACGGCTATAAGTTCATGGTCGAGAACGGCTGGCTCCTTATCCGCGCATCCGGCACGGAGCCGCTAATTAGATTCTATGCCGAAGCCGATTCGATTGAAAAGGTCGACGAGCTTTTGGACGAAGGCTTCGCGCTGAGCTGCAACGGAAAATAGGATAGTATAATATTGCGCAGAATAATAAAGAAGGCGACTCTTTGCAAGGGCCGCCTTTTTTTAAAATTACATAAATCGAACCGGGGGCGACTATCTATCCCCGCCGATGGAGACCGCCTTAGGCTCGTCGATTTTAAAGCCGAGAAAATTTTGCGCTACCTCGAAGAAAACTGTCGGGAGATCGGTTACGTAAAATTCGATTTTCGGCTTCCGAAGGTAATCCTCGGTTTCCTCGAGCAGCGTGGAATTATCCGCGAGGGCGCGCAGCGCGGCAACCGCGGCGTGCTCGCCCGTATCGACGAGGGAGACCCCGGGCAATATTTCGCCGATCAGCCGCGCCAGCATAGGGTAGTGAGTGCAGCCGAGCACAAGCGTATCGATGCCGGAGTCGCGCAGCGGGGCGAGGTATTCCTCGGCAATTTGAGAGGACGCCGGGCTGTCGGACATCCCTTCCTCGACTAATGGCACGAAGAGCGGGCATGCGCGCTGGAAGACTTCCGCTTTCCCGTCGCCATATTCCGAAATCTTGTCTGAATATGCGCAACTGGCCACGGTCGCGCGCGTACCGATTATCCCTATCTTATTATTTAACGTTGAACGCAGGGCCGCGCGCGCCGCCGGCATTATCATTTCTATAACGGGCACGTCGCCGGCGACCCTTTGCACCGTTTCGAGCGCCACGGAGGACACCGTATTGCAAGCGACCACGATAAGCTTAACGCCGCGTTCGAGCAGGAAGCGGGCGCATTCCTCCGCGTAGCGGTTGACGATCTCCGGCGTTCGGTTTCCGTAGGGTACGCGGGCCGTGTCGCCCAGATAGACGAAGCTCTCCGAAGGTAAAAATCGAATCAATTGCTTTAGTACGGTTACTCCGCCAATTCCTGAATCAAATACGCCGATTGGGGCTTCTTTTTTCATGAGAGTCTATATTAATCTTAATACTATCAAGTTGATATAAGGCAAAATTACAAAATTTTGCAGCCCTTGCATTGAATAATTTTAGCCAACCTTCCAATATTGTACTTGTTGACCGGCAGAATTGTGGAAAAGTTGAGCCGGCCTTCGGAAAATATTTTTCCACCTGGAAAGAGCGCTAAGTCTTCTATCGGGCGCCGGCGTGTCTACAATTGACCAAGTTGTATAACCTCGAACACAAAGCGCAACTGGCGCCAATAGGACGAAAAATGCGCTAAACCCGCTTCCCATGCGGGTTTTGGGGGCATTTTAAAGAAAATGGGAGGGCGCTTTGGAAGATTGGCTCAATTTTTCAAGATTTAATCCCGAATAGCGCCGCAAACGAGTAAAAGCCAATAAAATCAATTGGCAAGGAAACTGGCGCTAAAGTTGAAAAAATGTTTTTATAGAAGCAATTTAATTTAATCTTTGAAAAAAAAGTTCTTATTAAAACTGCGGAATATCAGGATGACTGACACAAACACGGAAGTTACCGCAGTTTAAGAATTAGACGCTCCGAAAGAGTATTCTCCCCCGATAACTCTTTCAGGAATGTTAATAGATATACACGGAGGTAGACGATGCCATTTGCAATCGGAGGAAACGCGCGAATACGGACAAACACGCCGGCGGAGAACGCATACAACGCGCTCGACACATCAAGTAGAGATTTATCGCTTCGGCAGCTTAGGCTTTCGACGGGTAAGAGGATCAACAGCGCGGCCGACGACGTGGCCGGCTACATAACCTCCCGCGCGTTAAGCGCCCGCAACGGCTCGCTAATGTCGGCGCTGAAAGCGGTAGGAGACGCGCAAAACGTTTGCAACATCGCGCTGGATTCGTTTGAAAATATAAGCGATCTGCTTATTAAGATCAAGGACTCGGCTTCCTACGCTAGCTCGGGCGCAATGGGAACGGACGAAAAGGTAGCGCTGGCCAAAGCCGCATACGCGATGGTCAGGCAGGTGCAAACCGTAGTCGATTCGACGGTATATGGCGGACGCCAATTACTCGACGGCGGTTTCTCGGCCGACTTCGTCATCGCGACCGACGCGGCTAATAATTTATTAACGCTCGGTATAGACTTAACGACGAGCAATAACGACGGGTTTAATATAACCGGTCCGGCCTTTAATGTGAACTCGCTTTCGGCCACAAGCTTCGCAGGTATTACGGGATTTGACCTGATGAGCTTCGAAGCGGTTTCGTCGACTGACCTGGGAATATTCGCCGATTCGGTCATTCATATGACGCTGACCAGCATCGCCGAAGCGCTTCAAAACGTCAACAAGGTCGCTTCCTATCTCGGCGGCATGGTAAACAGGATGACTTCCCAAGAGGATTTGCTACAGAATCAAATGGTCAATTATAACGCGGCAATATCGAGGATCGAGGATGCGGACGTAGCTAAGGAACAGCTTGAGCTAATTAAATCGCAGTTCCTGCAGCAAGCGTCGCTGTCGTCTCTGGCGCAAGCTAACGCTAATCCGCAGGCATTCTTACAATTGATACAGCAATAGAACCATAAATAATAAACGGCAAATAATTACACGAGGTTAATATGCCATTCCCAATAGGGGCGAACGCTCGAATACGAACAAATACGCCGGCAGAAAACGCATACAATGCTCTCGACGCCTCCAACCGCGAAATTTCTTTGCGTCAGCTTAGGCTTTCGACGGGTAAACGGATAAATAACGCAAGCGACGACGTCGCCGGTTATATTACCACTAGGGCGCTCACGGCTCGCAACGGCTCGCTTAAGGCCGCTCTGAATTCGATCGGCGACGCGAACAACGTGACGAATATTCTCATGGATTCGCTCGACGCGATTAACGACTTGGTGACAAAGATCAAGGACGCAACTTCTACGGCCGCCTCCGGAGCTATGGGCAGCGACGAAAAGGTCGCCCTCGCTAAATCCGCCTACCGCATGGTGCAGCAAATTGAGACCGTAGTCAATTCCACCGTATTCGGCGGTGCGCAATTGCTCGACGGCTCTTATTCAGCTAATTTTATCGTATCCTCGACCGCGACTAACACGCTGCTTTCGATTGAAGTAAATATGCGCGGAAATAACCAGGACTTCAATATAGAAAGTAATAACTTTTACCTTAATAATATTAACAGCGCGAACTTCGCTGGCGTCTCCGGCTTAAATTTAAGCAGCCTGAACTTAGTCAGCTCCACGACTTTAGGCGTATTCGATCCCTCGACGATTTCGACCACCTTAACGAGCCTTTCGCAAGCTCTGAATAATGTTAATAAGGTCGCTTCCTTCCTTGGCGGTATCTCCAATAGATTAACTAGCCAGGAGGATTTGATCAAGAATCAGATTACTAATTATAACGCTGCTATCTCGAGATTGGAAGACGCCGACGTGGCAAAAGAGCAACTGAGCCTCGTTAAGGCGCAATTCCTGCAGCAGGCCTCAATTGTTTCGCTTGCGCAGGCCAACCAGAACCCGAACTCGTTTATGACGTTGATCCGCGGTTAACAGATCGGAAAAGAGACGGCCTAGTAGCCGTCTCTTCCCAGTAATCGTAGAATGGACTTCGCCGCGTCGCGCGCCGCGTGAGGTTTGGAAAGCTTCAATGCCGCGCGCGACATCACCTCGAGCTTTTCCGGGGAGTTAATTAAGTCCCGCATTGCGGGCAATAGCTCCGCGTCCAAATCGCGGTCGTGGATCAATTCTGCCGCGCCCCTACCCGTAAATACCTTCGCATTATGTTCCTGCTCGTTGTTCGACGCGGAAGGCAGCGGAACGAGCAAGCTGGGCGCTCCCGTTGAAGCGAGCTCCGAAACTGTCGCTGCGCCCGAGCGGCAAACCGCAAGATCGCACGCTTTATACGCCGCCGCCATGTCGTTTATAAACTCGACCATCTTTACGTTCGACGGCAGGTCTCTTTTTAGCTCGTAATTTCTTCCCGTCTGCCAAAGAACCTGGAAGTTCTCCTCAGCAATTTGGTCCAGCGCCGCTTCGACCGCATGGTTAATGGAGCGCGCGCCCAGGCTGCCGCCGAATATCAATACGGTCGGCAGATTCTCCTCGAGCCCGAACCTACGTCGCGACTCGCCGCGCGAGGGCGCTTCGAATATGTACTTCCTGATCGGATTCCCCAGGCATTTAATCTTTTTCTGCACGGATCTGTCGAAAAAGTTCGCCGTTTCCGCAAAGGAAGTTATGAACAGGTCGGCGTTCGGCGCGAGCATCTTGATCGATTTGCCGGGGTTGACGTTCGACTCCATCAACGCGAGCGGCGTCTTTAGCTGCGAAGCGGCCATGCCGGGCGAGTAGCTGATGTAAGCTCCCGTGGCGAGCACGCAATCGTAGCCGCCCTGCTTAATTATCTTCCTCGAATGCAATATCGCCGAAAAAGTTCTAAAGGGTAGAGTTAACGTGTTCATCGAGATTAACTTACGAATGCCCTCGGTCTTAATCGGATAAAACTTATAGCCCCGCTCGCCGGCAAATCTTGCCTCGATCTTATCCTCGCGGCCAATGAAGGCGGCTTCGAAATCGGCGCCGAGCATTTCCTCCAATTCCTCGACGACGGCTACTGCCGGGAACAAATGCCCGCCGGTGCCGCCGGCGGCGACTAACAAGCGCAGTTTTTTACCCATTCGGGCTCTCCTTATTCTTATGTGTTAGATAAGTTCGTAACCGCAAATTTAACGAATGCACGCAAATATTACTAAAAGTAATTTACTAAAAAGTATTTAGGGCATCGTTAGTAATCGGTAGGCAAGGATTATTCCAAATAGGATAAAGGAAGCCCCGGCGATTTTTCGGACTATGTTTAGAAATGATAGGCTCATCCGCGAGCGGAACTTATAGACGAGCGAGCTGATGGAGTAGAGCCAAAGGAAATTGCCCGCGCCGAAGCCGAGCGAGTAGAATAGATCGTTTACTATGGTGGGCTTAAAGAAATTAAACGCCCGCGCCTGCACCGATACCCAAGCGATGGAGGGCAGGAAAGTTGGGCTTGCCAGGTTGGCCAGGGCGATTGCGACGCCAAGAAAGAAAGGGCCTCGAGCGGCCAGATTTTCCTTTATCCCCGTTTTAAGCGGCTTTGGGCGGAGAGCTCTTTCGGGCGCCTTCTCGCCCTTGCAGACGTAAAGGACCCCTATAGCGAGGAAAACTGCTACGACGGAGTATTGCAAGACGCGAACGGAAATGGGGTGCCTGATGGAAAATGATCCAAACGCGCTTAACGCCGCGCCTGTCGCCAGCATAATTACAGAGCAAAAGACGACGTCGAGTACCGCGCTGCCAACAGAAAGGAATAATGCGGGGCGTTTCCCGTCGAGCGCGGACATCTTAAGGGCTGTTACGCTGACCGGGCCCGGCGGCAGGGCCAAAACGAATCCGACCGCCGCCCCAAGAAGTAAGGCTAAGAGCAAGTATGCCTCCTCATGATTCGCTATTCTTCGCCGTTAGCGCTTTCCTTTTCGCGACGTCTTCGTTGAATGACTTCGCTATTGAAGAAGGCGTCCATTGCGGCCAAAGTCAATTTATGCTCCAACCTTCCAAATGTTCGGATGTAATCGGCGCGGCTCCTGCGAATGACTTCCAGCGCCTCTTCGCGGTTATATACGTGCGTGATGACGCATCGCGGAGTCTCCTGCCCCGGCATATCCTTATAAGTTAAAAAGTAGTGCTTAAGTCGCGTAACGAGGGATTCGGGGCAATCGGCTATGTCGTGCCAGTCCTGGTAAATTTCGTCGCCCTTCATAATTGCGATTATTTTATCGTCGGCCTCGCCGCCGTCGATCATTCTAAAGCCGCCAATCGGTATGGCTTGAAGTAAAATATCGCCGTGGGTGATGTTTCTCTCCGTAAGGACGCAGATATCCATTGGGTCGCCGTCGCCGACTATATTTTCCAACCCGGTTTTCGAGCTGCAATACTCCGCCACGCTCGCCCCGGCGAAAGTTTGGGGGATGAAGCCGTAGAGCGCCGGCAGGACGTTAGAATACTTTTGCGGGCGGTCCACCTTAAGGTAGCCCGTGGACTTATCGACTTCGTACTTCACCGTGTCGGTAGGGACGACTTCGATAAATGTCGTAACTACGTCCGGGGCCGAGTCGCCGATAAAAACTCCATGCCAGGGATGCGATTTATACCGCAGCCCCGCGAGCTTCCATATGTCCCCAACTTGCGCCATTTTATTGATTCACGATGTTTGCGGTCCGTTCCTGCCAAATAAGTTCGGCAATTTTTAAGTCGAACGGCGTAGTTATTTTAATATTGCTGTCCTCGCCCTCGACGGCGGTTACCTTGTACCCGATGAATTCAACAAGCTCGGAGGAATCGGTGCCGAAGTAGCTTGCTTCGGAGGCCTTCGTGTAAGCCGTTTTAATGATATCCGTCCAATAGCCCTGGGGGGTTTGCACGAGCGAGAGCTTGGAGCGGTCTAGCGTCTTAATGACGATGCCCTTCGAGTTGATTTCCTTAACCGTGTCGCGGGGGGCTACGGCGGGAATGGCTGCGCCTTCTTCTTCGGCGGTTTCCATTATCTTGCGCACGAGCTCGGTGGAAACGAACGGGCGCACGGCGTCGTGCACCAATACTAATTCGCTCTCGGCTATGGCTTTGGTCGTCAGAGCGTTGCCGACGGAGTCCTGGCGTTCCTTTCCGCCTACGATGACTTCCTTAACTTTCTTTATGCCATACTGCTTTAGCAATTCCTTAGTGTGGGAAAACCACTCGCTATGAACCGGTACTACAATCGATTCGACTTCTTCGATTTCCTCGAATATTCTCAGCGTATGGATAATAACGGGAGCGCCGCCAATTTCGATGAATTGCTTGGGCACGTTTCCTGCAAATCTTTGTCCTATGCCGCCGGCCGGCACGATTACACTTGTCTTCATGATGTTTCTTTCAATTTATTATGTAATTATATTGTCTTTTTTGCAATGGCTCGTCTATTCGTATCTATATTTGTCAGTGACGGACATCGGCCTGTAGAGTCTGTAGTCGCCGAACCCAGTATTGTCGACGAAGATGAACTCCCTTCCGGAGCGGTACGTCCAGCGTTCATAAACCCTTCCGTCGGAATAATTCTGAGAACGTTCGATGTTAAAAGGCGCGCCGTAAACTATATAAACCATGCCTTTATCCGTTAGCCAGCCCTGCGTGTACGATCGGAAATTGTTGTTCGCAAAGGCTATCCTGCCGTAGTATTCGTCGAACGCTTCGTTGCGTTCAGTATTTGGCGTTGGGTCGAGCTTCCTCCAGAATTCGTCGAACCTGGCGCGGCGTTCTTCCTCCGTGGGCGCTCCTTCAATGGCTTCAATTTCGCTTTGACGCGCAACGTAGCGCAATTGTTTTATGGATTCGTCAATATTTGATAAAACATTTCCGCCGAAGGAGCGTAAAAATTTAATAGAACGCTGCGCGACCCCTAAAGTTTCGCCGGCTGCGCCGCGGGCGTAAATTTTTAGCGTATAGCCGCCTGTGGGCAAGCCGCTGAGCTTTGGGATGCGAAGGTAAACCTGGTTTGAGCCGGGGTTTAATTTCTTCGATTGAGGATCGCCCTTTTTGATCGTTTTCCCTTCGTAATCTACTAATTCCCAATCCAACATCGCCTCGGGAAGCCCGCGCCTGTTGTAGAGCTCCATAAAGGCGAAGAATCCTTCCGTCAGGTTGGCCAGATTGTCCGAGATATGCGGCGTAATAATAAATTTTCCATCGACTTCCTCGATCGCGCTGACGAGCATAATGCCGCTTGTCGAAAAGTCGTATTTGGAAAAATCTATTACGCTAACCGTTCGGCTCCGTTCAAATTCATTTTTATTTATATTGTCCGCTACTAAAGCTCTTATTTTATATGATCCGCCCGGCAAATCGAACGAGACCTGCGCATAGTCGAAAGCGCCTGTGCCGCCCCGAACTACGTAATAATCCTTTTCAACTAGGCTTCGCGAGACTCGCTTTTCGGCGAATTTAGCGCCCGTGGAGTCATACGCCGTTACAGTCAAATCGTACTTCGCGCCCAACATCGAGCTGTAATTCGAAAATTGCAGCGAAGCGTAAGGTATTATAGTATATACGTCTACGCGGGAATTCCCGCCTGTCGAATCGCTTTTAAAAACAATTGCGTCGAAATAAAAAGCTTCGTTTTCCGCGGGCAGTTCGTCCTGGGCCGAAAGGTTTACCGCGAAAAATAGAGATATTATTATTAAAGCCTTTGATATAACCATATCTATTGTAATCGATTTTGTTTATTTATTGACACTTATTTATAGAAAATGTTTTAGTAAAAAAATAAATTTTAATGAAAACCTTCCATGAGAAAAGGGGTATTCGCCCGTTTTTTATCCACTAATTAATCGCTAAAGACATGACCGGAGAAAAAATTAAACTACTTGACGGCAAGCTAACGGCGCCGGACAATCCCATAATTCCATTTATTGAAGGCGACGGCATCGGGCGCGACATCTGGCGCGCCTCCGTTCGCGTCTTCGACGCGGCGGTCGAAAAGGCCTACGCCGGCAAGAGGAAAATTCATTGGCGCGAAGTTCTCGCCGGGGAAAAAGCTTTCAATCAAACGGGAGAATGGCTCCCGAAGGAAACGCTCGACGTTATCCGCGAATGCCTCATCGCTATAAAAGGCCCGCTAACGACTCCCGTGGGCGGCGGCATTCGCTCGCTAAACGTCGCCCTAAGGCAATTGCTCGACCTCTACGTCTGCCTGCGCCCAGTGCGCTGGTTCGAGGGCGTTCCATCCCCTGTTAAGAATCCATCGAAGTGCGATATGGTTATTTTCCGCGAGAATTCCGAGGACATTTACGCGGGAATTGAATGGATGGCAGGAACGGACGAAGCTAAGAAGATCGTTAAATTTCTAACGGAGGAAATGGGCGTTAAAAAGATCCGCTTCCCGGAAACTACTTCTATTGGAATTAAACCCATTAGCGAGGACGGCACGAAACGCTTGGTCCGGGCAACCATCGAGTACGCGCTCGCCCACGGCCGCCCCTCCGTTACGTTCGTGCACAAGGGCAACATTATGAAGTTCACCGAAGGCGCCTTTAAGGAGTGGGGCTACGACGTCGCCGAGCAGGAATTCGGCGATCGCGTCTTTACCTGGCGGCAATATGACAAGATAAAAGCTGAAAAGGGCGCGGCCGAAGCCGACAGGGTTCAAAAAGAAGAGCTCGGTTCGGGCAAATTATTGATCAAGGACTTCATTGCCGACGCATTCCTGCAGCAGATACTACTGCGCCCGGCGGAATACTCCGTTATCGCCACGATGAACCTGAACGGAGACTACATCTCCGACGCGCTTGCGGCGATAGTCGGCGGCATCGGAATCGCTCCCGGCGCGAACATCAACTATTTAACCGGTCATGCGGTTTTCGAGGCCACGCATGGCACCGCGCCCAAGTATGCCGACCAGGACAAGGTAAATCCCGGCTCGGTGATCCTCTCCGGCGTCCTTATGCTCGAGCATATCGGTTGGAAGGAGGCCGCCGACCTGATAGTCAAGGGGCTCGAGACTTCCATCAAGCAGAAGCGCGTCACGTACGACTTCGAGCGCCTGATGCAGGGCGCGACGCTCCTGAAGACCTCCGAATTCGGCGACGCGATAATTGAGAACATGTAATTAAAATACTTAACGGAATATAAACAAGGGCGGGCCGCGTGTCCGCCCTCTTCATTTAACAATTATCATTGACCATTTATCGTGCGCGTTGCCGGCATTGTGCCGGGAAATGCCGCGCAAGCGCCAATTATATCAGTGTTTAGTCATCTTCGCGCACGTTAGGATCCAAAGGGCGCATGGATTCCGGGTCTAACGCCCGGAATGACACGAATGCGTTATCGCGCCGTACCCTGAGCGCCGTCGAAGGTACGGCAAAGGAAACCCCGGGCGCTTCGACAGGCTCAGCGACCGGCTGCTGAATACATTTTTCTTAACCCCGGAGGGGTTACAGCTTTGTAACGCGAAGCGCCTGCTACCAGCACGCTTTTCTCCCGCGGCTTCGCCGCGGAAAGGGAATTGGTGTGATGCGGCTTTACTACTGACGTTTGTAGAAAAGGTTGAAATTACTTCTCAAAAAATACGTACCCGCCCTTACGGTAGAGTTCCTTTAGATTGTATTTTGCCTTCTCGCGCTCGGCGTGCTTCAGCTTCGTAACGAAGTAGGCGGGGCGATCCAATTGATGCGTCAATAAGTACTCGGTGAATTTTCCCTTTTCCATGCCATGGTAGTATGCGGAGTTCCGCGGCTCCCTCTCCGCGTAGAAGTAATGCGCGTATGTCTTGAATCCAAGTGGCTGAATGTAGCAGTTTACGCCGCGCTTTGATTGGAAAAATTCAATTATCGATCCCTGCGAATGCGGCTCCACTTTGGGTACGACGAGCGCCATAAACGTAAATACCGCGACGAGATTCGCTCCGAAGAGCGCGTAGAAGGCGTGCGAGGCCTTGCCTTTCTTCGCCCAAATTACGGCCAATACCGCCCCGGCGAGCGGCAGCAGCCCCGGCAGCCATTCGTATCCGCTCCAATGCGATTCAACGGCAAGCGCCGCGCGGGTAAACGCGTCGACCTTCGGCATGATAAGCTCTTTATTTATCAATAATAGAGGAATCGCCGTCATAAACGCAGAAACGAGCGCGCCAACCGATAGAACTGTCCATGCGGCCGCTTTTTTCTTTTTAAATTCCCCGCCGAAGAAACGCCAAACTGCCAGCGCCCCGAAATACGTAACTGGGAAGTACGCCAGCGAGGAGTAGTGAACAATTTTCGTTTTGACAATCGAGAAAACGATAAGCACGACAAGAAGCAGCGCGAGCGCCAATCTCGAGAAGAGCTTCTGACGGGCTATTTCGGTCTCGACGCTTCGAAAAGCGTAAATCGCCAAAGCCGACGCAGGGAAGCAACCTAAGAGCAATACTAAGAAATGATAGAAGAACGGACCGCTATGCCCCGCGTCGCCGGTCGTCAGCAGGCGCGATTGGTAGCTGATAAATTGATTAACTATTCCAAACCCCGCCTCCGGGGTTACGAGAGCGAACCATGCTACGAGCGGGGCTAACGCTATCGCCATAAAGATTAGGAATTCGGCCCACGGCATTCTTAGCTTTCTCCTGAATATGATATGCCACAGGCCCCAGGCGAGCGCCACGAGCAGCCAGCCCACGGGGCCTTTCGTCAGCGCTGCCCCTGCAGCAAGAAGAGCAGCTATGTATAAGTATTTTCGTGAATTTGCTTCGCCTTGCTCGGAATACCTTCTAAAAATATAATAAATCGAGGAGAACATAAAGAGATTGAATAGCGGGTCGATTAGCCCCGACTTAAAGTAAAAGAAAGGCAAAAGGGAGCAGCCGTAGACCGTCGCCCAGAGCAGCCCGAACTTCCGCCCGCGGACTTCCGCCCCGACGAGGAAAATAAAAGCCAAAGATATCGCGCCTATCAACGCGTTGGGCAGCCGCGCCGCGAATTCGTTCACGCCGAATGCCGACATCGAGAGCGCCTGCAGCCAGATGAACAGCGGCGGCTTCTCGTGGAACGGTTCGAAATCGATACGCACGCGAAGGTAGTCGCCCGTTACGAGCATTTCGCGCGCCGCCTCGGCGAAGTTTATCTCGTCCCAATCGAAGAGATGAGTCGAGCCGATAAACGGCAGGAAGAGCGCGAGCGCGCATAATGCAATTAATAGCGCAGTTTTAGCTTTGCTTATCTTTTCCATATTTCTTTCCATTTCCCAATAGGCAAAATTACGATAATAAGCGCTTTTGGCATAAAAATAGATTGTTAATTAAATGCATAAAAATAGAAGAGAAGTAAACAATGAAATTAGTCATAGCGCTCCTGGTAGCGTGTTTTTTGTCGCTCGCGGCGGCATTCCCGGCGGAAATAGTGAAACCCGGGCTGAGCGAACCCGTTCTCACCGGAGGTGAAGCCTACCCGCTGGCGTGGCAGGGCGTCGAAGGAAAAGTACGGTTCGAGCTTACGACGGACGGCGGAGAAACCTGGAAATCGCTTTTGGAGGCTGAAGCGGGCTCGGGCGAAAGCGTCTGGACCGCGCCCCGCATTACGACGCGCAGCTCCGCCATTCGCATGGTAGCCGTTCCCTCTGGCGAGGAACTTTCCCGAACGGGAGAAATGCGAATACTCGCCGGAAGACTTAAATTCTTCGCGCCGTATTGGGGCGAAACCTTAAAAGGCGGCTCGGAATTGACCGCCCGATGGGATTGCGTGGACGCCGAGCCGTTCGAGCTCTCTATCTCGCTCGACGGCGGTTATTCCTGGGAGCCCCTCGCTAAAATCGAAGAACCGTTGTTGGGGTTCGCCAGGGCAAAAGCGCCGCAAGCCTTTACGTATAAGGCGCGTTTGCGCGCGGCCCTTCCAGGCTCGCCCGACATGGAGTACGACCGCACCGGAGACTTCTCGATACTTCCGACTCTAAGCGCTTCGGAAGCGGATTCCGTCAAAAAGACTTCCATAGCTAACGCGGCGCCATCCCCGGCTACCGATTATGTTAGCTTTGGAGTTTATACCGAGCAATCCGAATTAAAGTTATTGGGTTCGATCGTAAACGAACGCGGCGATCAATTAATAACTAAGAAATTCGAGCTCGGCCAGGGCGTCAGCACGATCGGGTTCGATATTCGCGAGCTCGCTGCCGGGGCTTACTACGTAAGCTTTGAATACGAGGGGAAGATCGAAGTTAGGAACTTTATTAAATCATAACGCTATCCCTCGAATAATACGCAAAAGAGCGATTGAACTTGCCATCAATCGCTCTTTTTACAAAATTTAAGTTCTTAGGCTACGAGCCCGTTTAATGCGGGGCCGGTTGGTCCGGAGTTGTAGTTGTGGTTTTCGAGGAGCTGTCGGCGGCAAATTCCGCTTCGTATCCCATTTCCTGTATTTTCTTAAGTATTTGTTCGCCGGTTATTTTTTCCTTGTCGAAGCTGACTGTAGCTACCTTATCCTTCATCGAGACGTAGCATTCGCTAACGCCCGGGGTTTCCTTAAGCTTTTTCTCGATTTTATTCTTGCACATCCATGAAAATGCGCTCGTTTTGATCTTGCACTCGCACGGCGAGGCCGCCGTCGCGCTGTTGCCCGCAAAGGCTTCTCCGAAGAGGAGCATTGCGCTCAGCAGGGATGCAAAGACTAATTTGTACATTGATGAGAGTTTCACGGTTAATCTCCTAAAATCATAACACAAATATTAAATTGAACCTACAAAAGCATAACGTTGCTAAACGCTAAAAGTTACAGTAGCTTAATAATAAATTTTTAAGTTAATTTTAACGGCCGCAGCCGTTAGGTTTAGCTGAATATTTTTTGTAAATTATCTTTTACTTATTGATAAATTTTAGGAATTTAAGTAGAGATATGAAAAAGATATTTTTAGTCCTAGCGATTATTATGACTGCGACGCTGCTGCACGCTCAGGCTCGCAGGGGAGGGCAAGTGATTTCACCGGACGTTCGCAAGCAATTAATCAAGGAATTATCGGACAAATATCCGGGCGACAATTCGCGGATTCAGCGCGGTATAGAGCAGTCCGCCGCTCTTTGGATTGAAAGCGACGGAAGCGAGCAGGATTTTTCCAATTTCGTACGCGAGAGCTTCGCTCCTAATGGGCCGGCCCTTGAATCGCTCTACCAATCTATCGCCGCTAACTTTGAATCGATCTTCGGCCATTTCAATAAAATGAGCCTCGATATGAAACGCTCCGTGCACCTTGTAGGCCCCGAGCCAAATGCGTTCGATCTGGCGATAAGCGGCTACGACCCGAGCGCGCACATTACCGAGGACTTCTTCGCTAATAAGATCGCGTTTATGATAGTTCTTAATTTCCCGGCCTACACGCTCGACCAGAAGAACGAATTGGGCGCCGGCTGGACGCCAAAAGATTGGGCCTATGCGCGCATCGGCGATATGTTCACCTCGCGACCGCCGGCGGATTTGCTCCTTAAGGTTTCCGAAAGCTTCGCCGACGCGGACAACTATATCTCCAACTATAATATTTACGTTGGCAACCTTGTGGATAAGGACTTTAAGACATACTTCCCCAAGGACATGAAGCTAATAACGCACTGGAATCTCCGCGACGAGATAAAAAGCCAATACAGCGATAAGAAGAACGGACTCGCTTCGCAGAAGATGATCTACGAAGTTATGAAGCATATCGTCGCGCAGGACATACCCGCAAAGGTAATCAATAGCGGCGAGTTCCAGTGGAACCCCGTAACTAACGAGGTCTTCTCCGGCAAGACGAAGGTAGCCTCGGAACCCGAACCCGACGCCCGCTACCAAAAGCTGCTTAACAACTTCCTCGCCTTGCGCGCGCTCGACCAGTTCACCCCGCTATACCCGACATATATTGACCGTAAATTTAACTCCGAAATGGAGATACCGCAGGAGAAGGTAGAGCAGATATTCGTTTCGCTCGTCAGCTCCCCCGAAGCAAAGCAAGTCGGCAAGCTGATCGAGAAGAGATTGGGACGCAAGCTCCAGCCGTTCGATATATGGTACGACGGGTTCAAATCGCGTTCCTCTATCTCCCCCGAGAAATTGGACGCGGCCACGAAAGCTAAGTACCCCAACGCCGAAGCAGTCCAGCGCGATCTGCCTAATATTTTAACTAAATTGGGCTACGCCCCCGAGCGCGCAAGCGAGATAGTAAGCCGCGTCGAAGTGGACGCCTCCCGCGGAGCAGGGCACGCCTGGGGCGCGGACATGCGCACCGAAAAAGCGCACCTCCGCACCCGCATCGGCGAGGGCGGCATGGACTACAAAGGCTATAACATCGCCGTGCATGAATTCGGCCACAACGTCGAGCAAACTATTACGCTCTACAACGCCCCGGAATATATGATCCGCAGCGTACCCAACACCGCATTTACCGAGGCCTGGGCGTTCGTGTTCCAAAAGCGCGATCTCGACCTGCTCGGCATCAAGGATGAAAACCCGAATAAAGAGCAACTCTTAGCGTTGGATAATTTCTGGTCGTGCTACGAGATCATGGGCGTTTCGCTCGTCGATCAGCGCGTCTGGAAGTGGCTCTATGCAAATCCCGACGCCACCGCCGCCGAGCTGAAAGTAGCGACGATCGGCATCGCTAAGGACGTTTGGAACAGCTACTTCGCTCCCGTTTTCGGTATGAAGGACGAGCCGATACTCGCCATCTATTCGCACATGATCGACAACCCGCTCTATCTCTCCGCTTACCCAATAGGGCATTTAATTGAATTCCAGATGGAAAAGCAGATGAAGGGCAAGAACCTCGCGAGCGAAATGGAGCGCATGCTCCGCCAGGGCCGCCTAACGCCTAAGTACTGGATGCTCGGCGCGGTAGGCTCCGAACTTTCAGCAGAGCCGGTTTTAGAGGCCACGAGAGAAGCTTTAAAGGTTGTTAAGGATTGATTGTAGATGCGCAGCGACTATATAAAAGCTATTAACCGGGCTATGGACTTCGTAGAGAAAAACCTCTTCGAAGACTTAACGCTGGAGCAGGTTTCCCGGGAAGCCTGCTTCTCGCAGTTTTACTTTTCGCGGATATTTAAATCGATTACCGGCGAAACTCTTTTCGGGTATATCCAACGCCTGCGGCTGGAGCGCGCGGCGGACCTGATTTGCCAGGGCGGCGAAACCGTTATGAGCGAAGTAGCCTGGAAGATAGGCTTTTCCAGCCCCGCTTCCTTTACGCGCGCGTTCCGGGAAAAATTCGGATGCGCCCCGAGCGAATGGAAAGCGGCGAAAACCGCAGGTAGCGAAAATGGCAATTTTAGCAAGGAAAATAGCAAGATCGGCATAGCGGAAGGCAATCTGCGCAAAGAGATTGAGGAATCGCCTTACTATTTTAGCAGCGAAAGCAAAGGCGATTTTCTCAAAACTATTTGGAGATTTAAGATGAAAGAAGGAAACGTAGAAGGTAAGTTTGAAGTGCGCGAATTGCCGAAGACGAAGTTTGCGTATATCCGCCACATCGGACCCTACGCGGGGGACGAAAATCTTTTTGGAAGGCTGTTCGGCAGCATAATGCGCTGGGCCGGCCCCAAGGGACTTGTTCGCTTTCCCGAAACAAAGATGATGACTATTTACCACGATAACCCGGACATAACGCCGCCGGAGAAATTCCGAATCAGCGTCGGCATGACCGTTCCCGAAAACGTCCAGCCGGAGGGCGAGATCGGCGTAATGGATATCGAGGGCGGGCTCTACGGCGTCGGTACGTTCGAGATCGATCCGAAGGACTACGGAGCCGCCTGGAATATGGTCTACGGCGGATTTCTCCCCGAGAGCGGCTACAAGCCGGACGAGCGCGCATGCTTCGAGGTCTACCTGAACGACCCGCGGCAGCATCCCGAAGGCAAGCACATAGTCGAGATCTACGCGCCGATAAAGAAGTAGTTTAAGATATTTTTGAACGTATCCTATGGGCGGGCCGTGTGTCCGCCCTTTTTAATTAAGAAATAACAATCACCATGCGCGCCGTCCCGCCGCTTTGATCCAGGTTGATTTAATCCCTTGCTGAATAATTTGCTAATGATAAAAAAACAAGCCGATAACAGGTGGAAAAAGGCGATTTAGAAAATAAATTAGTAAAAATGAAAAAATAGTTAGTTTTGTGTCCGATTATTGAGTATATTATGGGGTCGTAAAACGCAGTAATTGAATTGTTCATTGAAATACGCAATTTTATTGAATAAAAAGGAGGATTTGGCAAATAATGTGGTCGAACGATTTTTTATGACTTGTTAAAAGAAGGACTACATGCAGTATATAGCACGCATGAAAATGAACCAGTTTCTCATCGATAAAGTTATCGATACAAGTAACATAGCTACTATAAATATTCAACCGCATATTTTAGAAAGTAACGAGTTAATTTTCATGAACCTGGCAATCCAGGACGGCATATTCGAAATGAGTAATGAATCAATAGTTTTAACCGCTAAAGGTCGCGCTTATCTCGAATACATTATTAAGACTAAAAATAAATCGACAAAAGTCGGCTTAAAATCGAGATAAAAACGTTTACGACAGAACAATTCATCAAATTATTTTTTTAATATCGTTTTCAATAGTTTAAGAAATATATAAAAAAATAATTGCCCTCGCTAAATTTGCTGCTTAATATAATCCCCGCAAGATTATTGCAACTCCCGAACGCCACATATGTAAGATAATCTTTTGATTTCCATGAAAATCGGCTCCGCTCCAGGGCTGAAGGGAACGTATTAATAAATATGATCGTAAACATATCTTGATCGTCAATATTCCTATAGTCGCTGGCGCCCTCCAATCCTTTTTAAATTTTATCTCCTTAACGATTGCTCCGGCGATCCGGCAGTTGCTCAAACGGCTCCTGGTGGAATTCCAGGTCGCCGGAGATTGATTCGCTGTTGACGCTAAAATATTTCTTCCGGGATATGATAGTGGATTTATCGCCTATGCGATAATTAAATGAACAAACGTTCCTTCAAATATTCCAACAGGTTAGGGCGCGCTTAGAAAATAAATAATTTTTAATCTCTAAATACGCTTGGAATTAATGAAAAATTTCTTATTTTGCGCTTAGGTAATGATTCGTCACTTCTAATAAGGAAAGTAAGATGTATTTCGGTTTGTCTTTGCTCGCGACATCGTTCGTTCTTTATTTTTATCTCGTGAAAATTAAGAAACTTAAAAAAGGAGAGGGGCTTTACAACCTCCCCCTTGTAATCAATGTAACCGGGTGCTATTTCATTTCCGATTTTATCGTTAAATTTATCGCTGAAACTAATGACGGCGCTTGGCAGATTCGTCTGGCAATTGGCTTGCATCAAATAGCGCTCGCATGGCTCGTTTATAAAACGACCGAGAAGTTGCTTTACGAGCCTGAGCCCGCTAAGGAAGGGGCGGAGGACTAGAGGATTGGAGCACGTTACTATTAAGATTGGAATTATGACGGCGATAGCTTTTCTGTCTATAGCGCTGTCCGTATGGATGTACTATTACTTCGTAAAGGTGAAGCGCGCGCCCTGGCGCGGCTGGCGAAGTAATTTGACCTTTGGCATTAACGCATTCGGATCGACAATACTCTTCGAAATGGGATCAAAGTTGTTAGCGATCCAGGATAATGACCTGTTGGTTTTCGTTATTCGGACAATAATCATTATTGCAATATGGAGAGGGATGGAGACGATCCCAATGAAGCTCTTCGGCAAGCCAACTCCGAGGAAGCAGAGCGACTATTCGCCGGCGAAACAATAGATTACGCTTCCCCTCTCAAATAGCTCTCAGCCTCGAGCACGTCCTCGACGCTGCCGATGAATAGCGGCGTATGCTGGTGTATAGACTCGGGCTTGATCTCGAGTATGCGTCGCGTGCCGTCGGTGGCGCGCCCGCCCGCCTGCTCGGCGATAAAAGCCAGCGCGTTAGCCTCGTAGACCAATCGAAATTTCCCGTTGGGATTCGCCTCGTCGCGCGGATAGAGGTATATGCCCCCGTAGTGCAGCGCGCGGTGGAAGTCGGCGACTCCCGTGGCGATATATCTTAAATTATATGGTTTCCCAATCGCGTTGTCGAAGCTTTTTAAGTGGTCGACGTAGCGGCGGATCTCGGGCGACCAGCGGTTGTAGTTGCCCTCGTTGCAGCTGTAGATCGCGCCGCGCTTAGGTATTTGCATGCTCTCGCTCGTCAGTAAAAATTCTCCCAAGGTCGGATCGTACGTGAAGGCGTTGACGCCATGCCCTGTCGTATAGACGAATATAGTGGAGGAGCCGTAGAGCGCGTAGCCCGCGGCCTCCTGCATATAGCCCGGCTGGAGCAAATCGCGCTCGCAGCCCTCGCAAAAATCGTCCGGGCTTGAGCGCGCATAAATTGAAAAGATAGTCCCGATCGTAATATTTACGTCGATATTGGAGCTCCCGTCGAGAGGATCGAAGGCCAGCACGTACTTGCCTTTGCGCGCGGGACGGCAGACGGGCACGATCTCCTGCTCCTCCTCGGAGGCCATAGAGCATACGCGCCCGCCCTTGATCATCGCCTTTTTGATTACTTCGTTGGAGTATTTGTCTAATTTTCGGACGACGTCCCCGTGGACGTTCGTCGAGCGCGTTATGCCTAAAACGTCGTTCAGGCCCGCGCGACGCACGTCGCGGGAGATTACCTTAATCGCGAACGTCAGGTCGTGCAGCAACGCGGTGAAGTCTCCCGTCGTGTGAGGATGCATGTCCTCTTCCATCGCGATATGATGGTCTATCGTAATTAACTTACGGTCGTCGTCAAAATTCATAGGGTGTTACTCCAGTCCCAATCTTTTAAATATATAGTCCACGCTTTCGAAGATCTCCTCGAACCCGAAGAGGGAGCGCAACTCGGCTTCGTCGACGTGCTTCATAAGCTCTTCGTTAGAAAGCAAGTTGTCGAGGAACGGCGTGCGTTCCTGCCAGGTCTTCATCGCCGAGCTTTGAACGATCTCGTATGCCTGCTGGCGGCGCAATCCCTTCTTAGCGAGGAATAGCAACACCTTTTGCGAATAGACCAAACCGTGGGTCAGCTCGAGGTTCTTCATCATATTTACAGGATAGACGAGCAGGTTGTCCAAAACGTTCGTCATGCGGTTGAGAATGTAATCGCAGATGATCGTTGAATCCGGGAATATTACTCTCTCGACGGAGGAGTGGGAGATATCGCGTTCGTGCCAAAGCGCGTTGTTCTCTATGGCGGCGATTAGATTCGAGCGCAGCAGTCGCGCCTGCCCGCAGATGTTCTCCGAGGCGATGGGATTGCGCTTGTGCGGCATGGCCGAAGATCCCTTTTGTCCCTTGGAGAAATACTCCTCGGCTTCTAGAACCTCCGTGCGCTGCAAGTGGCGGATCTCGGTCGCGATCTTTTCAAGCAGCGAGCCGATCATCGCAATCGCGCCAATGAACGCGGCGTGGCGGTCCCGGCTGACTACCTGCGTCGTGATCGAGGCCGGAGTAATGCCGAGCTTTTCGCAGACGTATTCCTCCACCTTGGGGGAGATGTGCTCGAAGGTGCCTACGGCGCCGTTGATCTTTCCGACTGCGGCTTCGTTCAGAGCCGCCTGGAATCGCGCTTTTGCGCGACGGCATTCGTCGAGATAGAGCGCGAATTTTAGCCCGAACGTGGTAGGTTCGGCGTGAATGCCGTGGCTGCGCCCGACGCAGGGCGTATATTTAAATTCCTTTGCGCGGCGCGCGAGCACGGATTCCAATTTTTCAATATCTTTCAGAATAATTTCCCCGGCTTGCTTTATCTGCACTCCCATGCAGGTGTCGAGCACGTCGTTGCTCGTCATGCCGAAGTGGATCCAGCGCGATGCTTCGCCGACGTATTCCTCGACGTTCGTCAGGAACGCGATAATGTCGTGCTTGGTCACTTCTTCAATTTGCAGGATTCGCGAGACGTCGCACTGGGCTTTGGAGCGGATTATCCCGGCGGCTTCCGCGGGGATTTCGCCAAGCTCCGCTTGCGCTTCGCAGGCCAGGACTTCTATTTCGAGCCAGATCTTATATTTGTTTTCATCTTCCCAAATTTCGCCCATTTCCGGGCGCGTATAGCGTGGTATCATTTCTCTCTTACTTTTTGTAATTAATCAAAATACAAATATAAATTAATTTGTAGTTAGGTATTGAAATTAATATCTACATTGATTAAATTAGAGGAAAGCAAAAGAGGAAAAACTTCGGAGATTATAGTAATGAGGAAGTTGTTTTTATTGATTTTGGCGATCTGCGCGAGCGCCTCCCAGGTCTACGCTCAGCAGCAGCAGCAAAAAGATTTCCCGCAATTCTGGACCGAATTTCAAAATTGCGTGCTGCAGGCCCGAAAGGACCGGGCAGCCGAGCTAAGTTACTTCGCCTCGCGCACGGAGCGTATGGAATTCTTCATCGGTTGGAATTCGCTTTTCGATCCGGCAACAACGGAAATCATCCGAACTGTAACCCCGGATTCATTTAAGATAAAAACTACGGCTAACCTGCCCAAAACGACCAATCCTCTCTATATCTATAACTTACCGAAGAACGTAGATACGCTCTTCTATTTCGACGTGCCATACACGAACTCTCAAGGCGAACGTCTTTATACCGTAAAGTATATTTTCGGAAAAATGAATAAAACGTTCAAATTCCTCGGCGCTTTTACGGAGGACGAACGTTAGAAATAAGGAGAATCTATGGAAAGGAAGGACGTCGATATGAAATTGGTCGCAAATCCTATGAAATTGGCCACTATTGTTGATTACCAGGAAGGCTCGGTCGTGAGCCGCCAGCTTATTAAAAAACCTACCGGCACCGTTACAGTGTTTTCCTTCGACGAGGGCGAAGGGCTAAGCGAGCACACGGCTCCTTACGACGCCTTAGTCCAGGTGCTGGACGGAACGGCTGAAATAACCATCTCCGGAACCATCCATATCGTTCCCGCCGGCGACGTCATAATAATGCCCGCCGGGGAACCCCACGCGCTAAAAGCTCAGGAAAGATTTAAAATGATGCTTACAATGATAAAGGAATCGAAGTAAGCTCCAGGGCGGCGAAACAAATAAATCCCTTTTACGTATTAAATTAGTTAACTAATTTTGTACGGTTTTTCAACACATAATTAACAAGGGCATTATATGAAATTCGCATCCTTTTGGAGGAATTTTACGTTTGTTTCCGCTTGCTGCGCGCTGACTCTCACCGGGTGCGGCAAGGGCGACAATGGAGCAAAGATGAATAACGTAAAGGCGATCGACGCCGCCGATATGGATACTAAAGTAAAACCCGGCGACGACTTCTTCGAGTACGCTAACGGCGGTTGGCTGAAGAAGAACCCGATTCCGGGCGAATACTCCCGCTACGGCGCGTTCGAGGAACTAAACGAGTTGAACCTGAAGCAAATGCGCGAGCTAATGGAGTCCGCCGCAAAGTCCGGCTCCGGTAAAGGCACGAACGAGCAAAAGATCGGCGACTTCTACTCGAGCGGTATGGATCAGGACAAAATAAACAAGGATAAGCTCAACGGGATTAAGTTCCTTTTTGATAAAGTCGACGGCGTGAAGACGATCGCCGACGTTCAACGCGTTGCCGCCGAATTGCATACGTACGGCATCTACCCGATGTTCTACATATACTCCGGCCAGGACGAAAAGAATTCCGATATGGTCATCGCTAACTTCTACCAGGGCGGGCTGGGATTGCCCGATCGCGATTACTACGTAGGAACGGATAAGCGCTCCGGCGAAATTCGCGACGCTTACCTAAAGCACGTCGAAAAAATGTTCACGCTTGCCAATCTCGGCGACGGCGCGGCGGCCGCAAAGAAGATAATGGACCTCGAGACGAAGCTCGCCAAGGCATCCTCGACGAGGCTCGAGCTTCGCGATCCGAAGGCCAATTATAATAAGATGAAGGTCGAAGAACTCGTTAAATTGGCTCCTGACTTCGATTGGATGGGCTACTTTAAGACGATAGGCATCAACAATCCCGGCGAGATCAATATCGGCCAAACCCGCTTTGCCGCGGAATTTAGCAAGCTTCAGAAGAGCGTCCCGGTCGAGGATTGGAAGACGTACATGAAGTGGAACATACTTAACGAGACCTCCAACTACCTCGCAAGCGACTTTGAGCAAGAGCATTTTAACTTCTACGGCAAGTCTTTAACGGGCCGCGAAAAGATGCAGGACCGTTGGAAACGCGTATTGAACACCACGAGCGGCTCGCTCGGCGAAGCGGTCGGCAAGCTCTACGTCGAAAAGCACTTCCCGCCCGAAGCAAAGAAGAGAATGCTCGACTTAGTTAATAACTTAAAGGCCGCGCTTAAGGAAAGAATTCAGAAAGTAAGCTGGATGAGCGAAGGCACGCGCCAAAAAGCGCTCGAAAAGCTCGCTACGATAAACGTAAAGATCGGCTACCCAGACAAGTGGGAAGACTACTCCAAGCTCGAAATTACCCCCGACAGCTACGTTAAGAACGTGCTCAACGCAAATAGATTCCAGTTTGCGAAGGACATGGCCAAGATCAATAAGCCGGTCGACCGCAAGGAATGGCACATGACCCCCCAAACGGTTAACGCTTACTACAGTCCGAATATGAACGAGATCGTATTCCCGGCCGCAATACTTCAGCCTCCTTTCTTCTATCTTGACGCGGACGACGCGGTCAATTACGGCGCGATCGGCGTAGTTATCGGCCATGAAATGACTCACGGCTTCGACGACCAGGGCAGGCAGTACGACAAGGTCGGCAACTTGCAGGATTGGTGGACTGCGGACGACGCTAAGAAATTCGACGAGAAAGCTAAGGTAATCATCGACCAATATAGCAAGATAGAAGCCATGAAGGGCGTTTTCGTAGACGGCAAATTAACCATCGGCGAAAACATAGCCGACTTCGGCGGACTTTCCGTATCCTACGACGCGCTGCAAAAAGCTCTTAAAGGCAAGCAGGAAGAGAAGATCGACGGCTTTACGCCCGATCAGCGCTTCTTCCTGTCCTACGCTAAGGTATGGCGCAACAACATTCGCGAGCAAGAGCTGATGAAGCGCATAAAGGAAGACGTTCACTCTCCGGGCATGGCCCGCGTGAACGGCGGCGTCGCCAATATACCCGCATGGTATAAGGCCTTCGACGTTAAGCCCGGCGATAAGCTCTATATCCCGGAAAATTTACGCGCGAATATCTGGTAATTTCTATTAACGGGAGTAATAATTTCCCGCAAATAAAATAACCCGAAAATAAGAAGGGCGGCCTCGATCGAAGCCGCCCTTCCTTATTTTTAATCCGCCTAAGCGTTAGATGTTTGTTATCTCGTCGTTCTCGTTGGCCTTCAGCAAACTAAACGTAAAGATAGAGCCCTCGCCGGGTAAGCTTTTAACGCTAATCGAGCCGCCGTTCTTCTCGATAAACTCTTTGCAAAGTATCAAGCCGAGCCCGGTGCCTTTTTCCTCGAACGTGCCCGGTTGGGATTGCCGCTTGTCTATGCGGAAGAGCGCTTCGAGCGTTTCCTCGCGCATACCGACCCCGGTGTCGGCAACAGAAATTTCCACATGCGTTTCGTTCGCCTGGCAGGCGATATCGATCGAGCCCCCGGGCAGCGTAAACTTTACAGCGTTGGAGATCAGGTTGCGTAGGGTAACCATCAGCATGTTGTAATCCGCCCAGGCGAATATATGCGGATCGATCTCAGCCGTAATACTAAGCTCTTTCGCGGAGGCCTGCTTGCGGAACAGGTAAATATTATTGTTTATTATTTCGTACAGGTTAATCGGCTGCGGATTGTACTCGATCCTGCCGCTCTGGGCGCGCGACCATTGCAATAGATTGTCGAGCAGTCCGAAGAGCTGCTTGCTGGCCGTGTGAATCTCCTTAACGTTCTCCTTTATCTTCTCCTGGGGAAGCTTTTCGTAGTTGAATTCCAGGAACTCGGTGGTCCCCAAAAGGTATACGAACGGATTCTTTAAGTCGTGCGCGATAATGGAGAAGAACTTATCCTTGCTGGCGTTTATTTCCGAGAGCTTTTCAGCCACGTCGTGCAGTTCCGCTTCTTTCTTCTTAAGCTCGGTAATATCCATAAACGCGCCTATAGCCCCGCGGACTTCCCCGTTTTCATCGAATATAGGCACGGAATTGCCGATTAAGTTAACTACCTCGCCGTCCTCGAAAACTATGTCCTCGTGGAAATCGTAAACGGGCTTGCCCGTGCGAGCGGCTAATTGTATTGGAAGCTCTTCGCCCTTCAATTCGACGCCATTGCTGTATGGAGTAAAGGTGGGGGGAGCGACTCCTTCTTCGGGCGTCTTCGTTACGATGCCGCCGTAGGGTACGCGAAGAACCTCGTAGGAGCGCCGGCTGCCCGTTATATTGTGGCATTCGCGGTCGTGAGCTATCCAGAGCGGTATCGGTATTGCCTCGAGTATAGCCTCGAGTTCCTGGGTCTTTGCGCGCAAAGCAATTTCGCTTTCGTTTAGCTTTTGCGTCGCTTTCATACGATCCGTTATATCAGCAAATACGGTTAGGCCGGAGTAGTCGTGAAGCGGCAGCGGAGCGGAAGTAACGGAAAGCCAAATTTCTTCGTCTCCTCTTATCGCTCGCATTTCTACATTTTCTACTATCTTTCTTTCGTGATACATCTTGTATGCAGGTATATCTTCTTTTTGAAGTTCCTTGCCCGACATATCGTACAGCTTTAGAACCCTGTCGCCGGCGCGTAACGTATGTATAGCTTTCTCGTCCGCTCCTAAAAGTAGTTCCGCCCTCTTGTTGGATTCGACGACTTGCCCGTCCTTCCCGTAAACGGCTATTCCCATTGGGAATACGGAGAATAGCACCTGGTACTTCTGCAAGCTGTCTTCGAGTTGCTTTTGAACTCGCTTAAGCTCAGTAACGTCCTGCGCAAGGACCATGACCATATTTACGCCGAGCGAAGAGTCGCGCAAAGGAACGGTCTGCAGGCGGTAGAAAACGCCCTGGTAATCCAATTCGACTTCGTCCGCTACGCCGTTGAAAGTTTCCGAGTAAAGGCGCTCGACAGTATCGCGGTGCTCGGGGATAATAAAATTCGTAAACTTCTGCCCGACCATCATTTCGCGCGAGTAGCCGTGCCTCTTGAACAGCGAGCCTTCCACGAGAACGTAACGTAAGTCCTTATCGATTATGTATACGTCCCCGCCTGGTATATTGTTCGCAAGCGTCTTGTAGAGCTCCGCCTGCCTTTCGATTTCTTCCTTTTGAGCGAGCAGCTCTTCCTGCTGCACTTGTAGCTCCTCGCTCTGCTTTTGCGAGTATTCGAGCAGGTTCTTTATCTTTTCCGTGGCAAGCGCTGATTTAACGGCTACGCCAATATGGCTTAAAGCCACGCCGATTATTTCTCGTTGAATATCGGTGAACGGATGATCGTTGGCGAGAAGCATCATTCCAATGTTGTCGCGATGGAAGCTTATCGGCGCAAGCACGGAGTTGTAGGATTTACTCTCGCTGTCGTTGGTTAAAAATACGGTAGAGTCCAGTCCAGCTATTTCAATTATGCCCGGTTCGAGCGCGGCGCGTCCAATGGCGCCTTCGCCGAGATAAAATCTCGATTTACCCGAAAGGCCCGAGCGGGAGTAATTCGAAACGAGATGCAATTGCGTGCGCGTGTCGTTATGAAGGTAAACGGAAGAGAAATTGATGTTGAGCTTTTCACTCATAAAATAAGTAACTTTTTCGGCGAGTCCAACGAAATTGGTTTCGCCGAGCAGTAGGGCCTGAAGCTCGCCCATGTTTTTTTCGATGTAAAGTTCGCGTTCGTGATCCTCGCGGTTGGTTCGAAGCTGCCGCGTCATATTTTGAATTGCAAGGGCGATAGAGTCGAGGTTCGAACGCGGGGTTATCACCGTGTTGTAATCGCCGCCGGCAATCGCTTTAGCGTGGCTTGCAATGTCCCGGTTCGAGACGATTATCGCGTCGAAAGCGCGCTTCAAAGCCCCGATCTCGTCGCGTCGGGCCGAATTGAATAGCTCGACGTCCTCGCCGAGAGCTATACGCTTCGCTTGCTTGGCTAACCGCTTAATCGGCGCGGCAGTGTTTTTATGCAGTATGACGGCAACTGCGAAGCTTACGAGAATAGTAAGGACTAAAAGAAGAATTGAAATTTGAACGCCGCGCTCATATGAAGTCTTTGCGTCTTCGACGGCCGTAGCGGCGTATTTCGAGTTAATATTCGCAATTTCTTCCAGGTCGTTTTTAACGTCGCGGTAGGATATCCACCCGCTGTTCATAAGCGCGTCTATGGCTTCTGCTTTCTTGCCTTCGCGCGATAGCTCAAGCGTCTGTTCGTTCTCTAAGTTATAGTATTTCCATTTATTGACGAAATGCAAGAAATAGCTTCTTTCGTCATCGTTCATTTTTCGGCGACTAAATTTCCTGATAGCGCTATCGAGGGCCGAATTGATCCCCTCGATCCTGCTCTCGAAAAACCTCATTTTTATGGGGCTCGTCGAATTTGCATGATGGAGCAGCACGGCCCTGTGATCAAGAACATAGCCGCGGATGTCCCCAAGCGTAGTCATGCCGGCCATCCAGTTCTGAGAGATATTCTCTATGTCCTGCCGCATAGTCATTAACTCGGTTATAGAGTAAACCGAAGCGGCAATCATAAACAGGATGATGAGGCCAAAAGCCGTAATTTGTTTGCTGATAAAATTCATAAGCTTATCCTTGACCGTGTCGCCTTTAACAACTAAATATAATATTTGGTTAAACTAAAACATTAAATTACGCATTTTTCCACATACTATCAACAATACTTTAAAGCGTAAGAAGCGCTAAATTAAAAACGCTAATCCGAGAGCGCGGAGTAAAATTTCGCTCCGCCGCCTATGTACGCTACTTTCTTAAAGCCTTTATTTTTGAGGAGTCGGGCGGCTTCATAGGAACGCGAGCCGCGTTCGCAAAGCATAACGAGACTATGAGAGCGATTGATAGAATCAATGCGCTCGGCAAGAGCGCCGAGCGGGATATTGAGCGATTTTAAATTAACAGGATGGATTTGAGCTTCTTTTGGCTCCCGCACGTCGATTACCTGACAATTGGAAGAGGCGGCTTCGCGGAGGCTTATGCAGCGCAGGCCGTCGTCCTCTTGATTCTCGGCCATCGCGGCGAGCATAAATAGCGGGGAGAGCGGGGCGGAATGCGGCGGAGCGTATGCGTGCTCGATCTCGAAGAGAGCGTTAAACGTCGCGCCGAATCCTAAAAGAGTCGAGAAGGAGTCAATATAGCGAGTAACCTCTCCTTCGCCGATTATCTGCAGGCCAAGGAGCTTTTTGCTGCCGCGCTCGTAGAGTAATTTTGCGGCAAGCGATTTCTTTTCAGGGTGATACTCGGGACGGTCCAGGAAGCTGCCGACTACGGTCGCGAAATCGATCCCGGCGCGCTTCGCGGCCTCTTCCGTTAAACCGGCGCTCGCCAGTATCAATTCAAAAACTTTAATTGAAGCGGCCCCGACGACCGGCGGGAATTTGCTTTCTTTTCCCGCTATGTCCCCGGCGATCGCCCGCGCCTGCTTATTGGCAAGCGAGCCCAACGGCAAATGGCATGGAGCGCCCGTGATCGCGTGCGTAAGCTCCACGCAATCGCCGGCGGCGTACACGCCGTCCAGGTTGGCTCGCATCCGCTCGTCGACTATTATGCCGCCGAGCTTTCCGACGGCTATCCCGGAGCTCTCGGCAAGGGAGACCTCGGGAGAGACGCCTACGCAAGCGAAAGCGTAACCGCAGTCGACGCTTTCGTCGCCCATGTCGATGGTCAGCTTATCCTCGGCGTTTAGGGTGATTCGCTTTATGTTCTTTTTTAGCAGAACTTGCACGCCGTTTTTATTCAACCTCGCCTCTATTAGCCGGCTCATGTCGCCGTCGAATAAATTAGGCAAAAGCCTCCCGGCGCGTTCTATTACGACGGTTTCTATACCCCACATCGACGTGAGCGCTTCGGCGAGCTCCACCCCGATTGAGCCGCCGCCAATGATCGCGGCGCGGTCGATCGCGCCGCGCCTGGCCGCGTCGCGGAATTTTTTGGAATCGTCAGGCGAATGGAAATAGGAAATTCGTTCGGAGTCGGGCATGGGAAAAGCGGGCCGAACCGGCTTTGCGCCGGTGGCAAAGACTAATTTATCGTAATCGAGGATCGATTTGATCCCTGTCTGCAAGTCGGTGATATATACTTTTTTCTCGGAAGTGTCGATCCTTTCGGCATAAGTATTCGTAAGAGTCAGAACGCCTTTGTTCGTGAGGAAGTACTCTTCGTCGCGAAGAGTTCCGTGGGCGGTTTTGAGCAGGTCGTTGAAATCCACTTCCCCGGCCGCATAGAACGGCATGCCGCAAGTACCGAAAGAAATTATAGACTTCATTTCTATAATAGTTACTTGGCTTTCCGGCAATAAACGCTTTAGCCGCGCAGCAACCTTACAGCCGGCCGCCTGTCCGCCGATAACGACTACCTTCATCCCCCTATGACTCCCTTAATTGTAGAATACGCTCAAAAGCGAGCCCCTTATATCATTATATTAAAGATGTATTATTGCTATCTCTGATACTCAATTTACGTAAATTAAATATGCCTTCCAAAATATTTTTGATACTATTAACTTACGCGACATAGAATCGTACGAATATAATTAACAATGCTAAATAAAATAAAAAAAGGCAGGTTTGTTAATCCTGCCTTCCAAATAAAATTAAAGTTTCTAATTTAATATTTTATCTTACTACGGAAATTGGCGTCATGAAAATCCCCGCGCCGCTCTCGACTATGACGTAATAGGCGCCCTGCGGAATCGAGCCGAGATTAACTACGCGGGTCGAGAAGCCGTTCAGCGAGCCGAGATCGCTCGTGTAAACCTTTTCGCCAAGCGTATTGAGAATTGATATTCTCGTAGCGCCTTCGGCCTGGAAATCCAGACGAAGAGTTTCCGCGGCTGGGTTGGGGGATACGCGGCAAAAAGCGAGTTCGGGCCTTTCGTATATGCCCTTCGGCAGCAATTTAAGCTGAATATCCCCAGGTTGACCGGCGTCTTTAATATCAATGTATTTTATATCATAGCCTACTTTGTCGATCTTTAGAGTTTTTATATCGGGACTAATCCTGTATAAAGTAAACTTGCCTTCGCCGTCGGTCGTAGCGAAACTTTGGCGCTCCCAGTTTTCGTTGATGGGATAAATATTGGCGCCGGGTAATCGCAGCGTATCCTCCGGAAGCTCGTCCATCCCTTTAAGTATCTGCTTTTTCTTTGTTTCATAAATATAGCCGCGCAATACGATATTGCCATATACGCCTTTTCTTTTTGGAAGCTCAATGTTAATACCCGTTATTTGGCTGTTCTCCGCCACTACAATTCGCGATGCTTCTATCCAATTATCCGCCGTTGAGCCGTCTTCTCTGTAATAAGCGGGTAGATTGTCTTCCTGGTAAAACAGAGCCGGGGTTGCAAAGGCAATGTACTTGCCCGGGGCCAAATTCCTAACTTCATAATTTCCTTTGTCATCGATTGTTCCGTAGAAGGGCATGTATTTCCACTCCTTAAACTTATCAATCGGCTCGACGTAATAAAGAACGACTTCTGTCGTGGTTCTATACGCGCTTCCTTCATAAATAATCTTCCCTGAGACAGAGTTATTATACTTTTCATGCGTAGGAAAGACGAAGTCAATATTTTCCTGCGGCGAATTTAATTCAAAGATTTTGGCCTGATTAGGGGAAGGGCTCTGCGGGTAGTAGAGCCGGCTATAGGCATACTGGTTAGGGGTCGAATTGCTGTCGATCTCGGCGGAAACAATAAAATTATGTTTTGTAGGAGCATAAAACCCATAATAGCCGTTGGAATCCGTTTCAATCCAAGCTGAAACGCCATGCCACAAAAAAGGCGCATCTAAGAAATCCCCATCTCTGTGGTGCAAAACGATCGCAGCGTTTTTAATCGGCTTGCCGTCGTCGGCAGTTGCCCGCCCGGAGATATGATAATAATAAGGCGCAAGAGGGAGGACATTTAAATTCAATTCTTGATCCGAGCCGCACTCTATCCTTATCGGCGTAGCGTTCTTGCCTGTAACGTCGGCTTCGTACCAATACCCGTTCAAGTTATGAACGTCGCTATCCATAACGTACGCCACGGACTCGGCATAGAGATAATATGTCCCTGAATCTAGGTTTTTAAATTCCCAAACGCTATCCTCAACTTGTTGGGCGACTTCCGAGGGCGGTATGTCAGGATACTCCGAATTAACGGGCATCTTCTTATATAACGCTAAGTCCCATATCCGGAAAACTACGTCCGGATGCACGTTTACCGTAACTTTCAGCTTGCCAGGATTTTCGCAGTTCCCAACTTCAAAGTGAATATATTGGCTGGCGTTAAGAGAGTCGTAATATTCGTTTTCTACCGCCGTAGCGGCGATATTAAAGCCGTAATGACCAAGGGAATCGGGAGTCCATCGGAACTCGCCGGTGTTTTCGTCGATGGTCGCTCCGGCGGGCTCTGTTATTATAGAGTACTTTATCTTGAGATTGGCGTTCTTCGCCGAAGCTTTTGCTTTATAGACATATTCATTTCCTAAGACAATTCGATTCGGAGGAACTGTTGAAAAAGAGATCCTGTTATCGGTATTTGGGGGCTTAAGCTGGATGTCAAGTTGCTTTGCTTCGCCGCATGTAATGTTAAAATATCTATGCCCTTCTTCCTTATCCTTGCCGCCTGGATTATAGGTGAAGATCTGCAATTTGTAGTAGCTCGAGTCCAGTTCGGCGAACAGGTACTTGCCGTCGACGAGGTCGCATTTTTGCGAAAAAGCGCCGACGTCCAACCGGGTAGATATTAAGGCGTATCCATTGCCATATAACTTGCCGTCCTTATCGGTTACCTGCCCGGAGACGCTCGATGGTTCGGCGCACCTCGGCACGATGACATGCCATCTCTGCTGGGCTCCTTCGTACTTTTTTACCAAATCGTGCGTCCACCCGTCTAATATAAATAAGTAACTTCCGGATTTTTTGGGGGTCCAGGAAATTTTCCCTGTGGCTTCGTCAATTGTCGCGTCGTTGGGGCCGCCTAATGTAAAATGCACCGGCAGCTTATTGGATGATTCAGCGTCGGCGTCGTACTCGTATTTTTGCCCGATCTTGCCTTTTAGCGTCGGCGTGGTTTTAAACGTTACCGGGTCCCAATATTTACCATTGAGTGTTATGAAAGAGACTTTGCTTGTCTTAACCCCGCCGTCCGTATATATCACTTTAGTATAGTAGGAGCGGGAATGCGAAAAATCTAATTTGAACGAATCCCGGTATATAACATACTCGCCGATAATTTTCTTAGCCAGGGTATCGGCGTCGTATGTTTTGTAAAGCTTGAAATTATCGTTAATATACACCGTGCCGTCATGGCAATACACTTCAATTAGTATGTCGTTCTGAGAACCGGGTAAGAGCCATTGGAACGAAACAAGGTTACGCTTGCTGTCGAACGAAGGGGTAAATCCAAAATCGTTTTCCGCGGCCAACCCAGTTTGAAAATTAGAAAGAAAGCTTAGCGCGCTTAGAAATGCGCAAAGAAATAAGTAACGAACATTTTTCATAAGATCATCGCCTCATTTATTATAAAGCCATATCTACGTCAAAAGCCAGAGTGGTTCCCGATAAACATACAAGCTAGATTAACAAAAGTTGCAGCTAAATTCAAGTAAATAGTAAAATAAAGATAAATAATACTTAATATAGGGTGCACAGATAATTAAAAAAGGCGGAGCCTTTCGGGCTCCGCCTCACTCGCCTTAACATGAGGGTTTTAATACGAGTTATCTATTTGATAATGATGACGGGTAGTACGGAAGCGCGCTTGCCGCTTTCGACGATTACGTAGTAGGATCCCTGCGGAATCGAGCCGAGATTAACTACGCGGGTCGAGAAGCCGTTCAGCGAGCCGAGATCGCTCGTGTAAACCTTTTCGCCAAGCGTATTGAGAATTGATATACTCGTAGCGCCTTCGGCCTGGAAGTCCAGGCGGAGAGTTTCAGCTGCGGGGTTCGGGGAAACGGTCGCCGAAGCGAGTTCCGGCTTGTCGTTTACGCCGTTTTGCTTGCCGTGTATGTTAACTTCCGCGTTGGACTTAGCGTTGTCGTCGGAGAGCGAAATCTGAACGTTGCTTAGGACGTAGCCGACTTTATCTATGCTGAGCGTATAAGTTCCCTTGCTCAAGCCAGTGATCAGGAATCCGCCTTCGCTATCGGTTTGCGCCGCGCCGGCAACTTCGCCCTGTTCGTTAATCGCGTAAACGTTAGCTCCGGCTATCGGGTTTGCGCCCGCGTCGTCCGAGCCTTTCAGAACCTGTTTCTTTTCGTCGCCGTAGATCTTGCCGTCGATCCTGCCGACGCCTACGAGACCTTTTTTGTCTTCAAGCTTAATATTAATGTTGTTAATATCGCTGTTTTCGCCGACTACGATAAGCGTCGCATCTTCCCAGTTTTGAGTGGAGGGATAGCCTTCTTTGTAATAGCCGGGAACTGCATGCTCGCGCCTCGGGGTGAAAGCGAAGGCGATATACTTACCGGGTATCAAGTTAGTCGCTTCGTAAGAGCCGTCGGCGTTACTTCTCGTCGCGAAACCGTAGTACATCCAGTCGCTGTATTCTTCCGTCGGTTCAATGAGGTAGAGCAGCACGTAGGATTCGTCCATCGGCATGTCGTTTTCGTCGGTAATCTTACCGGAAACGGAATTCTCAAAGTGCGGAAGTTCCGGGAGTATGAAATTGATGTCGTTGCGGTCGGCGGTCAGCTTCAGGCGCTCGGCTTCGGCCGGATCTGTCGTTTGGTTGTAATAAATCGGCATGAAGAAGTATTGACCGCTCCAATCCATAGAATCGGGCATTATGTAAGCTACGGCCAAGTATTCGGCGCCGTCGGCGGCCCTGATCGAGTACTTGCCTTCAGCGTCGGTATAGGCCTGGTAGTAAGTATCGTAGGGATACAGCAACTTGTATACTTTATCGGCGTAAAGCTCGACGATTGCGTGCTCAATCGGGTTGCCGTCTTTATCTGTAACGCGACCGCTAACGGTATAGTAGTTAGGTTCGGGGGGAGCCGTAAGCGTCATCGTAATGCTGCGTTGCTCGTTGCAATCAATTACTATCGGGGTAGCTTCTTCGATTGTGTACGCGTTCTCGTACCAGTGTTGGTAGTAATAATCCTTTCTACCGCCGTCGGTGTAATCATCGACCATTAAGTAGTAAGTCCCCTTGTCGACATTCTCGAATTTAACTTCGCCGTGCTTTATATCCGCGTCGGCGGCTATAACGGAGAACGTTACTGAATCCTTCGAGTAATTGCTAAAGAGATAAGCATGGCCTGCCTGTAGCGGCTTGTCGTCCTCGAATTTTACATTTACGGTTAGCGTCGAAGGAGTTTCGCACTGGATAACGTTAACCTGCCAGCCCTGGTAATCGTTCAGCATTTCGTAGCCTTCATTCTCTTCGGCATAGGCTTGGATGACGAAGGTTTGAACGCCGGGAATATTTGCCTGCCAGGTAACGACGCCGGTGTGCTCGTCGATCGTCGCGCCTTCGGGGCCCTGCATTATCAAGTACTTAATGTTCAGGTCAGCGTTCTGAGCCGAGGCTTCCACGTCGTAAGTATAGGTATGGTTAAGCTTTACGTGAGTTTCCGGTAGGCTCGTGATTGTTATCTTATTGCTCATATCGGGCGCTGTGACTGTAATGTCGACAGTTTTCTTTTCGTTGCATCCTACCGTAACGGGCGTTTTAATAGGTTCGCGGCCGTATTCATCCTTAATATAAACGATTATGTAGTAATCGCCTTCGTCCACGTCCTTTAATTCGTATTTACCGTTATGGATTTCGCTTTGCGAATAGGGCATTGAATAGCCCATAGAATCCGTTTCAGCAACCAGCTCGACGAAGCCGTACTCGAGGAGGTTTCCGTTTTGATCTTTAATAGTCCCGGTAATTGTGGCGAGTTTTTCGCATTTTTGCACCGTAACTACCCAGAATTGGTAATTTGCATTTAAGCCTTGCCCGTCGTCGACGGTGTTAGCCATTACTTGTATGTGGAATTTCCCGTAATGTTGAGGCGTCCATGTGATTTTCCCTGTGTGCTCGTCGATCGCGGCGCCATCGGGGCCGTATATCAACGAATAGGAGATTTCCTTCCCGCTTTCGGCTTCCGCGTTGACGTCGTAAATATATTCGACGCCGAGTTTAGCCGTTAAAGGCGGTTCGGTCGTAAATTGGATCTTGTCGTAGTCGGGCTCAACCCAGCGATCCAAAAAGTTGAGAGGCGTATTTTTAACCGATCCGTCGGCGTAGGTCGCTTTTATATAAAGCGTAGCGGGCACGCTGTCGTTGTATGCAATCGCGTCGGCATAAATTGTGACCTGCTTTCCTTCGTACTCCGTCGTCATAGACGAGTCGGGGGTAAGCTCGGAGTAGAGCGTTAAGTCTGAGTAGCTTTTCGTGAGGTCGTTAAATTGGTAGAGTTCGAATTTCACCGGTTGCGTTTCGCCGGTTACCATCCATTCGAGATACAACATATGCCCGAATTCGTCGTAGGAAGAGCGCATTTGAAAACCTTCTTCTCCGTCCGCTTTCATTTGCGAGGCCGAGAGAATCCCTATGAGAGCGAGTAGCGCGGCTCGAAGCCAATAGGCGCGTTTCGATTTCATATTTTGTCTCCTTATTGTAATAAAAATTGTGATACTATTGATTTCTTGAATTCGATACGAAATTTCGTCTTCAATGGGAATAACACGCAAGGTTCATTTCGGTTGCAAAAAATATATGGGAAAATTTCCCTATATTTGTTTTCCATGCGCTTTTACAATTAATTGAAAAGAATTTACAGCGATGAAATCGATAAAATCCGCCGTCGCTACAGCAGCGGCTTTCCTCTCCTTGACGCCTTTTGCGCTCGGCTCCCTTCCCCAAACGACATTGGACAGAATTCGGGACGACTTTGAGATCCAGTTGCCCATAGGCGACGGCTCCCAGTCAAGCGTTTACCGCGTTGAAAGGCCTAATGAAGGCGAATATATCCCGGGCCGAATAATAGTAAAATATAAAGAAAACGCCCAAAAAATTGATATAATGGGCATAACCCAAACGATAAGGGGCGCTTCCGGGCAATTTGAAACGCTGTCCGAGCGTAGCTTATTCCCTGAATACGCTCATTCGGAAATCGACCGGGCGGGGCTCTCGAGAATTGTCGAACTGGAAATAAAGGGCGATCCTTACGACTTTTGCGAGGCGCTCATGCGGACGGGCAAGTTCGAATACGCAACCCCCGAGCTGGTTCGCAAGCCGTACTCCTACACGCCGGACGATCCTATGTATGCGAGCCAGACCTGGCTGAAAGAAATTGGGCTGCCGGAAGCGTGGGAGATCACCAAAGGCTCGCCGGAAGTTATCATCGCCATTGTCGACGCGGGCGTGGATTGGCAGCACCCGGACTTAAAAGATAGGATCTGGACTAACGAGAAAGAAACCCCCGGCGACGGCATAGACAACGACGGCAACGGCTACGTCGACGACGTGCGCGGCTGGGATTTTGTAGGGAATATTCACGCGGTAAACGGGCAGTTCCTGCCGGACAACGACCCGAAGCCTTCGAACAATAACGTATTCCACGGCACGCATGTGGCCGGCTGCGCGGCTGCGTCGCTCAGTAACGCTGTCGGGATAGCCTCGCCGGCGGGGAATTGCAGGATAATGCCCGTTAAGGTCGGCTCGGACGATCCAAACGTAGACGGAATTTTCGAGGGGTATAAAGGAATACTTTACGCCGCAAAGAACGGCGCGGATATTATTAATTGCAGTTGGGGAGGGCGCGGCTTCAGCCCGTTCGAATACGATATAATCCGCCAGGCGACGGCTTTGGGCTCGCTCGTCGTGGCCGCCGCCGGCAACAACGCCGAGGACCATTGGATATATCCCCACTATCCCGGGGCGTTTTCCGAAGTATTAACAGTCGGCTCTAACGCAGGCGCGGCAAAATCCGGTTTTAGCGATTACGGCCCGAACGTGGACGTCTATTGCCCCGGCGAAGCAATTCTTTCCACCATGCCCGGCGGGGGCTACAGCGCGCAATACGGCACGTCGATGGCGTCTCCTATAGTCGCCGGCGTGGCGGCGCTCGTAAAAAGCATTCATCCCGATTGGACGCCCCGACAGATTGAAAAGCAAATCAAAATTACTTCCGACAATATATTCGGCCAGGCAAACGACGTCGCTCGCGCTTCGCTCTACGGTAGAATTAACGCCTACCGCGCGGTGCGCTATAATAATCCCGACTTCGTCGGGGACGCTATGCCCGGCGTGGCGCTCATAGCAAGTCACTTAGGGCCTGTGGACACTTTAAAAAGCGACGCGCCTGTCAGGCTCGAGCTCACTTTTAAGAATTTGCTGTCTGCGGGCAAAAGATTCGCCGCATCCATCCAATTCGTCGACGCGGGCTTCCTCGCTGCGGATTCGGCTAAGTTTTACCTGGGCGATCTCGCCGCCGGCGAAGAAAGGACGGTTGCCTGCGATATTCGTCCCGAAGCTTTAAACCCTTGGTTCGGCGGCGATTGCAATACGCTCATTAAAATTGACAACGGGATTAATTTTACAGATTTCGAAGCCCTACGCTTACCCGTCGATCTCCCGACTAACAATAAGTTCGGCGTTGTTTACTCCGGATTCAAGCATTCGTGGCTCGACATGCACTCCTTCGCCCCGATGGGCTCGTGGTTCACAGGCGTCGGCAGGTACCCTTATAACGGGTATTACATTTACAAGCATTACAACGGCCTTAACGGCCAACCCGTTAACTTTAAGCCTACCTGCGTTTTCGCCGTCGACTCTAAGATAGCTTATTTCGGCTCGGAAACGACCGCCAACGGCAACACGCTGGTTTACATAATGGAACCCACAGGGATGAGATCCTCCAGCGTCGCGAGCGTAACGAACTTCGTAAATTCGATTTACTTCTTCGACCGCGCGCACGGCTTGCTTACCGGCGATCCGCTAAAAGGGGCCTGGGGCCTGGCGACGACCGCGGACAGCGGCCGGACCTGGCAGAAAGCGCTCAGCGCGCCGACCCCCGCTTCCGGCGAAACGGCTTACATGAACGCCGAATCGCGCGTCGGGGACGATTACTGGGTGGGGACTTCCCTCGGCAACGTGCTCGTTACGCGCGACCGCGGACTGAACTGGTCTTTAGCCGGAACGATTAAAACCCAGGACGCGGCGGCTTGCGAGATAAAGCAGATCGCCTTCGAAAGCGAATCCGACGGCGTGGCCTTCTTTACGCTTAAGGGCAAGAACGACGGCATAACGCGCGTCGCCGCGACGAATGACGGCGGAAAGACCTGGCAAATAAAGCCGTTTACGTTTACGACGCAGGGCGCGCCCGTTATGCTCTTCGCGCATCCCGACTACAAAGGCTACTACGCGCTTACCGCATGGTCGCAAATATGGACAAGCAAGGACGGCGGCTCCAGTTGGACCCCGGTCCAAAATTATAAATTAGAGCCGAGCCAGATCGGTTCTCCCTTCATTTTGAACGGAAAGCTAAAGATCTGGCAGATGGGCGACTATCAATCCTACGCGGAAATCAACGCCGAACCGAAGAATATTGTGAAATACCTGAAGCTGAATACGAATTCGGAATATAATTTCGGCGAAGTCGCGCTTAAATCGACGAAGCGCTCTACTTTGTTTACCCTGGAAAATAAGGGAAATTACCGCGTAATAATCGATTCCATCGCGGTAGAAAGCATGCAGGGCGCGACTCCCGGCGAATTCTTCCTCTCGGACGCCTCCAGCGGCCTGGAAATCGCCGGCGGGACAAAGGGGTATTATTCGTTCGAGTTCGCTCCGCAAAGCGAAGGCGAAAAGCTGGCCCGGGCGCGCTTTATTAGCGATTCCGATTCGGGCGAGGTAGTCGTCACGCTTCGCGGTTTCGGCGGGAAGAAGACTTCCGCCGGGGAGCCTCTTGCCGGGGCGATCTCAATTTCTCCAAATCCCGCTTCAAGCCAGGCGACTTTGCTCCTTGCGAGCCAAGAAGCTTCAAAAGCGGAAATATCCGTCATATCCGCCGCCGGCGAAACGGTATACGCTAAGATTTTCCCTGTTTCCGAGGGCGAGAGCTCGCTGCCGATCGACGTATCAGCTTTGCCCCAGGGAGCTTATTTAGTAAAAGTACGCGCGGGCGAACGCGAAAGCGTCTTGAAGTTAAGCGTAGTTAAATAGTGTTTCGATTAAATAAAATCCTGGGATAAAAGTCACAGCAAAATTGGCTTAAAGAAGAAACGGAAAACGAATATGGAATTATTCGATACGGACAAAGCGAGGATAGCCGAGCTCCGCGAATTAATAAAGCAATACGATCGCGCTTACTACCAGGACGCAGCTCCTCTCGTAAGCGATCGCGAGTACGACGCGCTATTCCGCGAGCTGCAGGACCTGGAAGCGAAGCGACCCGAGCTCGCTTCCGCGGACAGCCCGACAAACAGGCTTACGACGGACCGCACGAAGGGATTTCGCTCCGTGCGGCACGAGATACCCATGCTCTCGCTCGCGAACACATACGGCGAGCAGGAAGTCCTCGACTTCGACCGGCGCGCCCGCGAAGCCCTCGGCGTAGAGAAGGTGCGCTACGTCGCCGAGCTAAAGTTCGACGGAGTCTCGCTCTCGACCCGATATAAGAATAAAAAGCTCTCGCTCGCGGTAACCCGCGGCGACGGCGAACGCGGCGACGACGTGACGCAAAACGTAAAAACCATTAAATCGATTCCGCATAAGGTGGAGGACATCCCCTACGACGAATTCGAAGCGCGCGGCGAAGTTTTCCTACTCGAGGAGGACTTCCTGGAGATCAATCGCGCGCGCGAGGAAGCGGGCGAGAAGCTCTACGCCAACCCGCGCAACCTGACCGCGGGCACGCTGAAGCTGCTGGACTCCGCGGAAGTCGCCCGCCGTCCGTTGAACGCTATCTTCTACTATCTTTACGCCAAAGGCGACGGGCTGAGCGACTCGCACTACGAGAACATACAAATCCTGAAGCGCGCGGGCATGCCCGTCAGCGAGTATACCGAGCCCTGCGAAGGCATAGAGGAAGTTCTGAAGTTTATCGATAAATGGCGCGCGAAACGCCATGAATTGCCTTTCCAGATAGACGGAATTGTAATTAAGGTCGACTCCCTGCCGCAGCAACGCGAGCTTGGCTTCATATCGCGCTCCCCGCGCTGGGCTATCGCTTATAAGTACGAGGCCGAGACTCTCCCGACGAAGCTGCTTGGAATTACCCTCCAGGTGGGCCGCGTAGGAACGATTACTCCGGTAGCGGAGCTTGAGCCCGTATTGTTGGCGGGATCGACTATACGCCGGGCGACGCTGAACAACGCGGACTACATCGAGGCGCTCGACATTCGTATCGGCGACACGGTGATGATCGAGAAGGGCGGGGAAGTTATCCCCAAAGTAACGCGCGTCGTGCTGGAAAAGCGACCGCCGGAAGCCGTTCCCTACGTCTTCCCGGAACTATGCCCGTGCGAATTCCATTCCGTGCTTCGGCGGCTCGAGGGCGAGGCCAATCACTATTGCGTCAGCCCCGAATGCCCCTGGCAGCGCAGGCGACGCATAGAGCACTTCGCCTCGCGCAACGCTATGAATATAGAAGGGCTTGGCGAACGGGCGGTGGAAACTCTCGTCGAGCGCGGGTACCTGAAAAATATTGCCGACATATACGAATTGCCCTTGCATAAAGCCGAGCTCGAAACGATGGAGCGGTGGGGCAGGAAGAGCGTAGAAAAGCTCTTAAGCCAGATTGATGCGAGCAAGAATCGTCCGCTAAATAAATTGATTTTCGCGCTCGGCATTCGCCTCATTGGCGAGGGCGCGGCCAGGACCCTGGCGCGCAAGTTCGGTTCGCTTGAGGCTTTAATGCTTGCCACGCGCGAGGATCTCGCCGCCGTCCACGAAATAGGCGATAAGATGGCGGACGCCGTCGCCGTTTACTTCGAGGATCCGCTGCAAGTCGAGATCGTTCATAGGTTGGTCAATTACGGCGTCAATACTAAGGGCGAGGAAACATCCCAACCTGTCGGCGACGCCCTCGCCGGGAAGACTTTCGTCTTTACTGGGGAGCTGAAGTCCATGACTCGCGAGGAAGCCGCGCAGGCCGTCGCCGCGCTCGGCGGGAAGGAAACCAAGTCCGTCAGCAAGAAAACGAGCTACGTCGTAGTAGGCGCCTCGCCCGGGTCGAAGCACGCGAAGGCGCTGGAGCTCGGGGTCACGGTTCTTTCCGAGGAAGATTTTTTACAGTTATTAAAGACCGAATAAATATTATCACCCTTAAGCCTTAGGCGTCGAGGAAAGCTAAAGCTCGCCTCCCCTAAGGCGTTTTTAATTTGTTATAGAAACTATTAAACGATGAATAAACCGAATTTACAGTCGTATTTGCTTTTGGTCTTGCTTTCGCTTATCTGGGGCACGTCCTTTATACTGATGAAGCGGGGAATGGTAGTCTATCCGCCCGACCAGGTGGGCGCGCTTCGCGTAGTAGTCGCGGGCTTGCTTTTTGTGCCTCTTTATTTGCTGAAAAGACCGAAAGTTCCCAAGGGCAAATATAAATATATATCGCTCTTCGGGCTTTTGGAGGTAGGCGCGCCGCCGTTTTTATTTACTTATGCCCAGCAGCACGTAACGAGCTCGACCGCCGGCATAATTAACGCGATGACGCCCCTGTTTACGCTGCTTGTAGGCCTATCCTTCTTCGGAACGCATTATAATTTTAAGAAGCTTGGCGGAGTGCTCATTGGACTGGCGGGCGCGATCTTTTTGATATTCTTCAAGAGCGCCGGCGCCGGGTTCGAGATGCACATGGGCAACGCGTTCGGGCTGCTGATCGTAATAGCCACGGCGCTCTACGGCTTCGCGGGAAACATTATGAAGCGGCATCTGCAGGACGTGCCGGACCTCTCCACGACATCGCTAGCCTTTATAACTATGTCCATCCCGGCGGGAATATATCTCGCTACGACTGACTTTCTGACGATTAGCTTCACTCATCCGGGCGCATGGCAGGCGTTCCTGGCCGTCGTTACTCTTTCGACGTTCGGCTCGGCGCTCGCGATATTCATATTTAGTAGATTAGTAAAAACGTCCAGCGCGCTGTTCGCTTCGTTCGTAACGTACCTTATCCCGTTCGTGGCTATGGGCTGGGGAGCCATCGACGGAGAAGCGGTTACCGGGCTGGAGCTCGTCGGCTTATTCGTCATTCTGTCAGGCATAACTCTCGCTAATTCAGGGGAAAAGAGCTAGGGCGCGTTCATTAATTTAACTTACACTAAATTATTTCTCTTGGCGTGTTAAAATTCACAATTAACATAACGAGGGCGCCTTATGGATATCTTTTTGACCGAAGAGCAGGTAATGCTGCGGGACACAGTTGAAAAATTTGCGCGCGAACGGGTCGCGCCCGTCGCCTCGGAAAACGAGCGGAACCACAGGTTCCCGGCCGACGTAATCCGCGAAGCGGGGGAGTTGGGCCTCATGGGAATCGCCTATCCAACGGAATATGGCGGCGGCGGCATGGATTTTGTATCGTACTTTCTCGCCGTCGAGGCCGTTTCAAGGTATTGCGCCTCGACCGGGGTTATTATTTCCGCTCATTCCTCGCTCGTTTGCGACCCGATTTACCGGTTCGGCACGGAGGAACAAAAGCGAAAGTACTTGCCCGATTTGCTTTCGGGAAAAAAGATAGGGAGCTTTTCCCTGACCGAGGCCGGCGCGGGCTCCGACGCAGGAGCTACTCAAACTACGGCGCGGCTCGAGGGGGACAGGTGGATATTGAACGGTTCGAAGCTATTCGCTACGAACGGCAAGGAGGCGGACGTATTCGTACTAATAGCCTCCACGGAGCCGGGAAAGAAGACCCATGGCGTCTCGGCGTTTATCGTCGATAAGGAGACGGTCGGCTACCGCGTCGGGAAGGTTGAGCAGAAGCTTGGTATTCGCGCATCCTCTACCGCCGAGATAATACTCGAGAGCGTGGAGGTCCCAAGGGAGAATTTATTAGGGGAGCTGAACGCGGGATTTAAGGTGGCGATGACTACTCTCGACGGCGGGCGCATCGGGATCGCTTCGCAGGCGCTTGGAATAGCGCGCGCCTCGCTCGAGGACTCCGTTAAGTACGCCAAGGAACGCTACCAGTTCGATCAGCCGATAGCCAATTTCCAGGCGATACAGTTCATGCTGGCGGATATGCGAATGGAATACGACGCGGCTTGGATGCTCGCCTACAGGGCTTCCCGAATGAAGGACCAAAAGCTAAATTACTCCGCCGAGGCCGCTATGGCCAAGCTGAAGGCGAGCGAGGTTGCGATGGATTGCTCCCGCAAGTGCGTGCAGATCCACGGCGGCTACGGCTACACGGAGGATTTTAACGCGGAGAGATACTACCGCGACGCAAAAATTACCGAAATTTACGAAGGCACGAGCGAAATACAACGATTGGTTATCTCTCGCGCCCTGTTAAAATAAACCAAGAGTTCCATACATGACCAACGTATACCTGATCGACGCGATGTCGCTCGTCTACCGCGCCTATCACGCGATGAGCCAGGCCAATTTAACTTCGCCCAAGGGAGAGCCCACGGGCGCTATTTACGGCTTTGCCAACCTGCTGCTTTCCTTCCTCGACAAGGCAAAGCCCTATAACCTTGCCGTAGTCTTCGACCGCGCCGAGGCCACGTTCCGGCACGATAAGTTCGAGAGCTACAAGGCCAACCGCGAGGCGTGCCCGGAGGACCTTGTCCCGCAAATCGGTCTTATTAAGGAATTTATCGATTTGATGGGAATACCGCGCATGGAACTCGCCGGCTACGAGGCGGACGATATTATCGGTTCGCTCTCGAGGTTCTTCTCGAAGGAAAACTATAAAGTATACTGCCTGACGAGCGACAAGGACTACTACCAACTCGTTGACGACAACGTTTCGCTCTACAAGCCGCTTCGAAAGCCCGTCGCGGGCAACGAATTCGAGGTGGTCGATAGGGAGGCGGTGCGCGAAAAATTCGGCGTCGCGCCGGAACAGGTCGTCGACGTCCTGGCGCTAATGGGCGACGCCAGCGACAACGTCCCGGGCGTAAAGGGGATCGGCGAGAAGACCGCTATTCCTCTCGTTCAAAAGTTCGGCTCCATTGAAAAAATGTATGAAAACCTGGAGGCCGTCGAGAGCAAGACCGTTCGCGCAAAGCTCGAGGCCGACCGCGACAAGGCTTTCCTCTCCAAGGAATTGGTCTGCATCGATACGAACGTCCCGATCGAATACTCTACCCAAGGCTTGATCGTCGGCTCGCCCGATAAAGCTAAGCTCATGGAATTCTTCGACAGGATGGGATTCGCTACCCTTAAGCGTCGGCTGGAAAAAATAAATCCCAATTTAGAATTTGAAACTCCCGAACCGCTTGAAGAAATAGCCGCATTCGAGCAGATCGAGGACGCCGAACGCTGCTACGAGCTTGTCAATACGCCCGAAGCCTTTGCGAAAATGCTGGAGGAACTCCGCGGCGAAAAGGAACTGGCGTTCGATCTCGAGACGAGCTCGCTGGACAAGATGAACTGCGAGATAGTCGGCATAGCGCTCGCAACCAAAGACTGCAAAGCTTACTATATCGCGACCGGCGAGGACGCCGAATCGGAAGCGGAGCCGGAAAATCTATTTTCCTCGGAAGCGAAGGAACGCGAGCCGTATACCCTGCTGCCGATCGAGGACGTTTTAGAGGGATTGCGCCCTCTGCTCGAGGACGAATCGATAGCGATGTACGGTCAAAACGCAAAGTTCGACGCGTTTATCCTGATGCGTTACGGAATTACGCCCCGCCCCATTAAGTTCGACTCCATGCTCGCGTCCTACCTGCTCAATCCCGACGGCGCGCACAACTTAGACGCGCTTTCCAAGAAGTGGCTAAATTACTCCCCCGTGCCTATTACGACGCTGATCGGCGAAAAGCGCGCGTACCAGATATCCATGAGAGACGTGCCGCCCGAGAAGATAGCCCCCTACGCCTGCGAGGACGCGGACCTTGCCTTCAAGCTGCAGAGAAGGCTAAAACCGGAGCTCGAGAAGGAGAATATGCTCGCGCTCGCCGAAAAAATCGAGTTCCCCCTAGTCGAGGTCCTCGCTAAGATGGAGCTCGAAGGCGTTTCGATAGATCGCGGGGCGCTCGCGGAGATTTCCACGAGAATCGCCGAGGAAATAATCACGCTTCGCGATAAGATCTGGGAGGAGAGCGGCGTAGAGTTTAAGATAGATTCCCCCAAGCAACTGGGCGAAATACTGTTCGAGAGAATGATGATACCGGGCGGAAAGAAGAATAAGACCGGCTACACGACCGATATGGACACATTGAGCGACCTCGCCCCGATGTTCCCGATAGCGAAATTCGCGCTCGAGTACCGTCAACTCCAAAAGCTCCGCTCGACCTATATCGAGGCGTTGCCGAAATTAGTCAATAGACATACCGGCAGAATCCACACGAGCTATAACCAGGCGGTAGTCTCTACGGGGCGATTGAGTTCGACCGATCCGAACCTGCAGAATATTCCTATTAGGAGCGAGGTTGGCAAAGAAATTCGTAGGGCGTTCGTCCCGGCGCGCGAGGGTTGGAAGATGGTTTCGGCGGATTACTCCCAGATAGAATTACGAATAATGGCTCATATAACGGGCGACGAAGCCCTGATCGATGCGTTCAAGCGCGGGGTGGACATACACGCCGCCACCGCCGCAGCGCTCTTCGATGTCGATTTGAGCGAAGTAAATTCCGACATGCGCCGCGTCGCCAAGACGGTCAATTTTGGTATTATGTATGGGCTTGGCGCATTTGGGCTCTCGAGGCGGCTCGGCATGCCGCAGCGGCAGGCGAAGGAGATCATAGATAACTACTTCGAGAGCTATCCCGGCATTCGGGTCTATATGGATTCGACCGTGGAAAAGGCCGGCAAGCTCGGCTATGCGGAATCGCTGCTCGGCCGGCGAAGGCATTTCCCGGAGATTAACAGCAAGAACCGCGTTTTGCGCACGGCCGCCGAACGCGCCGCAATCAATATGCCTATACAAGGCACCGCGAGCGACATGCTGAAGATCGCGATGATCGCGCTGCACCGCGAATTGGAAAGCCGGAAAATGAAGTCCAAAATGATACTCCAGGTGCACGACGAACTCGTCTTCGAGGCGCCGGAGGAGGAAATCGACTCGCTCCTCGAACTAGTCAAGTACGAGATGGAGGGCGCGCTCCCGCTCGGGAAAGTTCCCGTTCTCGTCGAGACAGGCGTAGGCTCCAATTGGCTCGAAGCGCACTGAGGACATTTATCATTTATCATTGATCATTGATCAGGCGCGTTGCCTGCATTTTTTCCGGGGGTGACGCGTAAGAGCTTGCTGTAGAATGAATTAGTCGTCCCCGCGAAGGCGGGGATTCATAATCCCTATAGATTCCGGGTCTGGCGCCCGGAATGACGAATTGAAGTAATTGCCGCGTAAGCGCTTGGAAATACCCTGAATCCGTCATTCCCGACTCGATCGGGAATCCAAACAACATTCTAAATACAAATACGCATAGAATAACGCGGAAATACGGATAGATCATTGTTTTCCACGAATCCGAAGGATTCGCATGTCTATAGAAACAGGCGTCCCAAAACCACTCCATCCTCTAGCGTCGAAGCCGCTGGAAAAGGGGAGCGTTCGACAAGTCCCAAGTCCTGTGGTCTCGTCCAACGCCTACGGCGTAGCTTTTTCGAAGCAAAGCGCCTGCTACAGATGTAAAACGCCTACGGCGTAATTATCGGCTTATTATTCAATAGATTTTCGACGCAAAAAATTTATAAAGAGCGCAAATCCTACGAACCGCTTAGCGGTTCTACGTCAGTAGCCAACGCGCGCCCCTCATCCCTCTTCTTCCGGCGGCGAAGCCGAGGGAGGAGGGGCGGTGGCATCCGTAAGCCGCGCTTCGCTTGCAACGGTTACGAATAATGCCGTCCCTGCGGAACTTTATGGAATTATTTTCTTAACCCCGGAGGGGTTAGAGCTTTATAGCTCGAAGCCCCCGATCATACGCCGTACCCTTCGGCAGGGCTCAGAGTATGGCTTCTCAGTCATACCGGCGTTATCCGCAATGTAGCTACTTCAACACATACTTAGTTAGGACGGTATGGGACCAGGTCGTATCGAGAAAGGCGCCTTTGCCCGTAATCTCAACTATGTGAGATTCTTGTATTAAACCTACTTTTGGACAATAAAAATCATAAGACTTTAATGGACCCGAGTTGAATTGTTCAAATTGAATGCAGCTAAATTTTCCCGCAGGAACGCTTATTTGGGCGTCCACGCTTATTGTTTTCCATTTAGAAGAGCCTTCGGCGTTTTTGTCGCCTACTTTCGTGGGATATTTATAGAACGGAAGAGGGGGATACTCCTCGCCGACGTAAAAATATAATCCGTCGTCGCGATTTGTTAAAGGAGCCCATCCGTCGGTCCCGTCGGACCAGTTGTACCAATCCTCATCACCGATCTTGAATTTGCTCGGAACTGTAGCAAAGGAGGATTCTATTTTAATAGAATCCTTTGGATTGGAACTGCTGACAAAATAAGTGTCGTAATACCATGTATTACCTACGGCGAGCGGAATTAAAACGTCAGTTTTATCAACCGGGTTTAAATCTAAAGGCGAAGAATGGTCTTTGCTGCATGCTACAGCGAATGCTAAGGTAAGGACGAAAACTAATATCTTCTTCATTTATACCTCGTATATTTAATATAAAATGGCCAGCCATTTGCAAATATATGAAAATTCCGTAAGAACAATAGATATTTTTATCTCATGCCTTTCCGATTGCCGCACAGCGGCATAATTATCAATAACCGTAAACCGCGCTTCGCTTGCATACGGTTACGAATTATGCCGTCCCTTCGGGACTGAACTAACTCCTCAGGCCTTTACTAAGGCATACGATCGCTATCTGCCTATCTTAACAAAGTTTTTGACCCTTATGTCCGCGCCTTTTTGAAGCACGAAGAGGTACGAACCCTCGGCGAGGTTTTCTATTGGACATTCTAAAAGGGCTTGACCGGTCCGAGGGTCTACGTCTATTGCGTCGGTTAAATCGATCAGCTTAGAGCCGAGATTATCGCAAATGTATGCGATAGCGTTGTTAACGCCGTCCGGAAGGCAAAATATTTTTGCGGTTAATTTATTATCTCTTACCGGGTTTGGATACAGCTTTTCTATCCATACGCCGGGAAGCCCCTTATCTAAAGCATACTCGTTGTCGGTTGCGCCTTTCGGGTCCTCTTTGTAGCGCAGCAAACCGTGATTCGCCGTGCTGATCCATAAGTAGCCGTCGCGATCCATTTCGATCGCTGCGACCTGTACGGGTCCTTCAATTTTGTAAAAAATATCCTGGGGGAAGCTTATTTTGGTCCAAACGCCTGTATTGTGGTCGTACTTGCAGAAAAAGTCATGCGTCGCCCAAAATATATAAACAACGCCCGGGCTTACGGGCTCTATCTTTTTTTGTATTTATCGAGCCACTTTTCGTCGTGGTAGCCTAACGTATCCGGGATAGCTACGGAAGTCCAAACGCCGTTAAACCGAACTGAAAATGCTCCCTTATTGGTTGAGGCAAAAACGTTATCGTTTTCGTCGAGTCCGAACGCTTTAACGAAAATTCCGGTTCCAAGCTTAGCGTCTTCATAGCTGTAGAGCTTATACTGCAATTTCTCGCCGGAATTGACGTTGAAGACTAAGAAATGCGAGTGAGTTGGTAGCCAAATCAGCGAGTCCCCGTCAAATACCATAAAACTTTCACCATACAAGGGGTTGACGTAATCCATGAGGTTGTAATCCTTAAACTTCTCCCCGTCGAAGTAGCTGAGGTATACAGTTACGCCGCGAAACCAAGTTTTTCCTTCATTATCCGTTGCAACTCTTATGATCTGCCCGTAATCCCAAGTAGATCCGTAGTCCAATTTGCTGACTTTATCCAATACTCTTTCCTTAGAGTATTTAGCCAGGCCGCCTAAAGTTCCCAACCATAGGTCGCCGGTAACGCTACAATCCATTGAAAAAATTCGTTTGTAGTCTTCTGTTAATGCAGGATTAGAAATTGAATCCCATTGTCCGTTCTCCAACACAAATAATTTTAGGAAAGGAGTTACAAAAAGTCTTCCGTCATCCGTAGCCTCCAATCCGCCCCCAATCAGTTGAGGTTGACCGTCATATCCTTTATAAAAAAGCCATTCGTCGGCGTAGGAAAAATTAGCTCCAAGGGATAATAAGGCAGCGATTAGCAAAAAAAATATTCTCATAGATAAAGCCCATGTATTGACGAAAAATAACTTATTTACTCAGTAAGGGGTCTACAAAATATAACCGTTGTAAATTATCAATAATCTTTGTTTAAAACAAACGAAAAATTCTATATAAATTATTTCGCAAGCTTTCTCGTAATAGATTAAGTTCCGTCAATAGCTATGCGATTACAATGGAAAAAGAGCGTCTCTTAGAATTTGGAAAATCTATTTATTCGCCGGAGGGGCTGGAATTCGCCGCCGCGCTTTACGACGAGACTGCCGCGCTGCGGCTCGACGAGGATTCGCTCGCGCTGGCATTCCTGGCGACAGCCGACGTAGCGGACAAGAAAGTGCGGGAGGCCGTTTTAAATCAATTCGGCGGGAAAGCCGTGGAGCAAATCGAGCTCTTCGCGCGCATCGGTCGCGTGGCTTTCCCCGATTCCGAGAAGTACGTCGCGAACCTCCGAAAACTATTCGTCCAGCTAACGAACGACCTCAATTTAATATTTATAAAGCTCTCCGAGCGGCTCGTGGCGATGAAGTTAGCCGAGAAGAAGAATTCGCCCGGGCTCGAACGGCTGGCCTGGGAGTGCCTCTACCTCTACTCTCCTATAGCGCACCGCCTCGGCGTCAGCCGCATTTACAAGGCGATGGAGGACATTTCCTTCAAGCATCTCTACCCCGAGGAATTTAATAAATTAAACCGCGCCGTCGAGCGCCGCCGCCCCTACTTAGAGTCCAAGCTGAAGGAGATGCGAGGCGACCTGGAAAAGCTGCTTAAGCAGTATAATATAAAAGCGCAGTTGCAGAGCCGCGTGAAAAGGCTCTACAGCATCTACCGCAAGATCCGCAACCAGGGCGTTACGGTCGAGCAGATCTACGACCTGCTCGCGCTGCGCGTTATTACCGATTCCGTCGAGAGCTGCTACCTGGCTCTCGGCGCCGCGCACATGTCCTGGATCCCCATCGAATCCCGCTTCCGCGACTGGATAGCCTTCCCAAAGCCGAACGGCTACCGCTCCATCCAGACGACGGTCTCCACGCGCAAGGGAGATAAATTCGAGATACAAATACGCACGGAGCAAATGCACCAGGAGGCCGAGTACGGCTCCGCCGCGCACTGGGCCTACAAGGAAGGGCTGAAGACCGCGGACTCCTGGATCGCGCGGCTAAAAGAATTCCTCGAGAACGACGAGTACTTCGAGAATCCGCTGGCGTTCCACGAGCTGTTAAAAACGGAAATGCGCAGCGACTACGTGCACGTTCTCACCCCCAAGGGGGAAATTAAGACGTTGCCCGAGGGCTCGACGCCGGTCGACTTCGCGTTCTCCATCCACACGAACGTCGGCTACGCCGTTACCGGCGCGCGCGTAAACGGGAAGTTCGCCAAGTTAAATACCGTATTGCATTCCGGCGACGTCGTCGAGGTCATTACGTTAAAGAACGCGAAGCCCTCGCGTGATTGGCTGGGATTCGTAAAGACGTCGCGCGCGCGGGCGAAGATACGCGATTGGTTCCAGCGCAACGAGCGCGCGCAGATAATAAACGAAGGCCGGAAGGTTTGGGAAAAGCTCTTAAAGCAATACCGTAAGCGGCTGGAAGGCGCCTCGGAAAACGAGCAAGTCTTTAAAACCAATATGGCGAAGACCGGGTACAAGACTTACGACGACTTCTTCTTCGCGTTGGGCGGGAAATCCTTGAAGGCAACTCTATCCCTGCTGAAAAAGCTCTATCCCGAAGCGTTCAGGAAGGAGGCGGAAAAGAAGAAGGCTGAGAAGGCCCCGAGTAGGAAAATTCACAATATCCCGAACGTGCTCGTCGAGGGGATACCAAACATAGAAACGAAGCTGGCGCAGTGCTGCCATCCCATTCGCGGGGAGGAGATCGTCGCCTACGTAACGCGCGGGGGCGGGATAAAGGTGCATTCGCGGAGCTGCAAATATATTAATTCGGACATTTTCAACCAAGCGAACTTTAAGAGGGCGGAATGGTTGACCGGCGGCGACTCGCTCCAGACCGCTTACCTGGAGGCCTACGGCTACGAAGCCCAGAAAATGCTTATATCGGCCGTCGAGGTCGCTTCCGACGAGAGCGTTGCCATAGTTTCGACGAACATTCGTCGTATCAACGACAATCTGGAACGCCTGACGCTCGAGGTCCGGGTTAAGGACGTCGAGCAGTTACGTCTCTTTGGACGCAGGCTAAAAAGCGCGAAGGACATAGACTCTGTAACTATATTATAACCTAGAAACGTAACTTTGAAAAAAAACTTTATGTAGTTTTTAATATTACGCCAAATTGTATTATATTTAACAAAGCAAATTGAGACTGTTTAATCAAGAAAAGTAAGGATATTTTAACATAAAATAGAAAAATCGTTTGTTTACTATTATTAAAGGAAAAGTAGAATGAATTTCAAGAACCTACGTTCTTTCTTCGGCTTGTTTGTCGTAGCTGTAGCGATGCTCGGCCTTGCTTCTTGCTCCGACGACAATTCAAACAATCCGAACACCAATGGGTCGGCCCAGGTCACGAGCTTTAAGTTCGAAGGGATCAGCCCCGTAGCAGTCGGCGTTATCGATCAGACGGCTAAAACGATCAAAGTGACGGTTCCGAGCACGACCGACGTAACGTATCTCGCCCCGACAATTGTCGTTAGCTCAGGCGCCAGCGTCGATCCTCAATCCGGCGTATTTATGGACTTTACTAATCCCGTTCAGTACACGGTAACCTCGTCGGACAATAAGACTGCCGTATATACTGTAACCGTAACGAAGCAGGCCAGCACGTGGGAAGAGATTTCGAAGAATATCGATCAGAACAAGGTTCTCGTCGACCGCGGCCCCGGCATCGATTACATAGTTAACAAAGAAATAACGATCGAAGCTTCCGCGCTTCTAACTATCGAAGCCGGCGTAGAGATTTCGTTTACGGAGGTTGGCGCCGGTTTTAATATCGGCAAGAACGCAGGATTGAAAATTTCCGGAACGGCCGCAAAACCGGTTAAATTTACCGGCGCCGTAAATAACCAGAATAAAGGCGCATGGTCGGGCATCTATTTGCAGAGCGCCCGCCAGGATAACGTCTGGGAATACGTAACGATCGAGAACGCAGGCGACGCCAACGGCGAAGCTTTACGCCTCGTAGGCGCCGCGCAATTAACCCTTCGCAACAGCACGATCCGCGGTTCGCGCAACCAGGGCATCCGTATGGACAACGGCTCCCTCTTCAATGAATTTAAGAACAACACTATTACAAATAACGACGGCTACCCCGTTTCCGCAGACAACTATACCCAGATCAATACTTTCGATATGACCTCGAGCTTCTCGGGCAACGCCCAGGGAGCCGATTTTATTGAGATCCGCGGCATGGAAGAATTCGAAAAGAATTTTACAATTAAAAAGATCAACGTCCCTTACATCTCCGACGTAATCCTCGTCTCTTCGGGCGTCTTGACGATCGAACCCGGCGTGACCCTGCTCTTCAAGAGCGGCGGCTATTACCTGCAGACCAGGAACACGGGCGTGCTTAAGGCGGAGGGAACCGCGACCGACAAAATCCGTTTCGCAAGCGAAGCCGGCATGGAAGGCACCTGGGAAGGCCTCTTCCTTGAGACTAAGCTCAGTAACACGGTTAAGAACGCTATAATCGAATTTGGCGGCTACAACGAACAATACGCTAACCTCTCCGTACGCAACGGCAAGGTAACCCTTGAGAACGTTCGCATAGCGAACTCCCTTAACTATGGCGTCATATATAACGACAACTCCACGATAACGCACAGCGGCGTTACTTTCGAGAACAACTCGAAGGGCAACGTATTCAACGACTCCAACGACGAAGTCACCGAAACGCTTCCGTAAAGGAAAGGATGTCATTTTATTCTAAGAGCGCCGCAAAAACGGCGCTTTTTTTTCATGTTTAATAAGAAAGACGACGGAAGTTATCGGCTTTTTTATTAATTTAATAGTATTATTTCTGGCCTATTAAAATTAACTTTTATGAGCGAACCTAGTCTTTTCCTGTGGGCCGAATCCTCGAAGTCGGGCGCTTCGTATCACCCCTTATGGGCGCATACGATGGACGTTTTCCACGTATTTTCCTTTATTAATAAAAATAAAGGCGGAAAATATGATCGAGACCTCGCATTCCTGGCGTCCATGCACGACTTAGGGAAGGCTACGCCCTGTTTTCAGGAAAAGAATGCGCTCCTATTTAATAAATTAATAAGAACGGGCACGCGCGAAGCCGGGGGGAATAATCGCGCGCAGGCGCCCCCCATAGAATTAATCGGGGTAGCCGCGCTATTTGAAATATTTGAAGAAATAAAAAGTCCGTCGCAAAAGCGCAAACTGAGGGAGCTTGCGCTCTATGTTGGTATGCATCGAGGCTTTCCCTATAAAAAATCCGAAGCCAACGATCTCTTGAAGTCCGGAGCCGATTTATTGGGAGGTCCCCCCTGGAAAGCTATAAGGAAATCTCTTTACAATAGACTTGAGGAACTGCTAAACGTCTACCCCGACGAGGCAAATATCCGGATCGATTCTTGGGAGATGACGCCGTTTGCCGGCATGGTCGCGTTCTCCGATTGGATCGCTTCCGACCGGGCGCATTTTCCCTTTGTCGACGGCGACATTACGCCCGAGGAATACTTGCCGCTGAGCCGATTGCGGGCCGAAAAGGCTGTCTCGAACAAGGGATTCTCCCCGACGCCGGTAATTATGGAAAGCAGCTATAAAAATATATTCGACGCCGATCCGGGCGCGCTCCAGGCTGAAGTTGAAGAAATGCCGGTAGAAGACGAGCCCACGCTAACGATTATCGAGTCGCCGTCGGGCGAGGGAAGGTTGGACGCCGCGCTTTTCCTGGCCGCCAGGATCCGGCGCAAAAAGCGTGCGGGAATATTCCTGGCCGCCCCGGTCGGCCCGTTCCGCGAAGCTCTTTTCGAAAGATTTACTAAATTTATTAACCGGGCAGCAGACCCTGGTCAACCCTCGTTAAATGACATTGCAATAATTACCTGCTCGCGGATTGCGGAACTTGTCGATACGTTCAAATCGTTCGAACCGGGGCCGGACGAGGAAGAAATTGGCTCGGAAGAAAGCGGTATAAATTGGTTTATGCTGAAGAATAGATCCCTCGTAGCGCCGTTTGGCATGGGTTCGTTCGAACAGATCTATCTCTCGGCTTTTAATGCAAGATACTATTTCCTTAGACTTTTCGGCTTAGCGGGGAAGACCGTAATCTTCGACTGCGTCGCGGCGTACGACGCATATATTCGCCCTCTTTTGTTGCGAACACTGGAATGGTTGCGCGCGGCGGGGGCCGACGTAATCGCGCTTTCCGACGTTCTGCCCGAAGCCTTCGTTAAAGACATGGCCAAGGCATGGGGAGTTCCCAATTTCGAGCCGGCAGCCGGCTATCCAAAATTAATCTCGGCGCAAGGCGAAAAGGCTGTTCAGAAGACCTTTCAGCCGAACGAAGAAAAGAACATTAAAATCATTCTCTATCCTGATAATTTTGGCGACGCCGTCCGAAGGGCGAGAGAATTAGCCGGGGAGGGAGCAAGCGTCGCAATAATACTCAATTCAGTGAAGAGAGCGCAGAAATTTTATAAATTACTGTCCTCGGACGGTGGAAGCGGCTCTGAAATACAGGTTGAACTTTACCATACCGGCTTTGTGGAGCGCGACCGGGAAGAACTGGAAAAGAGATTGATAACCGGCTACGGAAAGGACGCCGAACTGGGACGCGGGAGAATATTGGTGTCGGATCCATCGCTGGAGCTTGCCCTGGAACTGGATTTTGATTGCGTCTTTACCGACGTCGCCCCGATCGATCTCTTAATACGGCGTTCAGGCAATTTACATCGCTTCGCCCGGGTACGCGACGCCGAATCGCAAGAACCCGTTCTGCGTATATTGGCCCCGGACGTCCGGGTCGAGGGGCTCGGCGCGCTTTACGAATACTCCCCCGATTACTCTCAACTATTTATATATCGAACAATTGCGGCGCTCGAGGCGAAACGCGAGTGGAATTTCCCAAAGGATTACCGACCGCTCGTCGAAGCGGTCTACGCCCCGGTACCCCCGCTTGCGAGCGAAGAGCTTGGAAACTTCCCTTGCCATGAGGACCGTAGCGCGATCAAAAAGGCTTTAAGAGATTTGGACTTTGAGCGCACCAAAGCGCGCACGAAGGCAAACTCCTCGCTCCTGCCGCCGCCCAGCGACATCTGGGAGTACTTTGACTTCGGAAGGTTCCTCCAAAAGGAAGAAAATGAGGCGCGCGAGGATATGGTCGAGTTAACGGCAAAAGGTCGGCGCGCGGAAAGCGTTCAACCGACGATATTGCTATATAAAAAGAGCGGAGAGTATTACCTTGACCCGTCGTTTACGGTAAAGGTCGCTCCAGGCATGGAGCTCGACGGCGACGGGTTATCCGGATTATTAAGAAATCGGATAGGGATAAGCGAGCATTTTCTAATTGAGCGCCTCGTTCGCGAAGCGCACGAATCGCCGTTCGGTCAGAATGAGCCGCCGGCCATGCTCCGGGATTATAAATATTTGATCTTAGACGAAGATAGATTCTACGTTGGAAGGGATCACGTAGTAAAATACGACAAGGCGATGGGATTGGTAGTCGAAGAAATATTAAAATGTGTATGATTATAAAGTTGATAAAATAGAAGAGATTATAAAAACATAGGACAATTTTACATGTCTGACAGCGGTTCATTTATTAAAAACATAGTCAACCACTACGAATCGGAGAAACGGGAGGCAATTGCAAAGCTTAAGCAGGGCATGGCCGGGCAGGGAGCTTTAAATCTGTCTTCCCTGGAGGTAATTGGCAAGTACATGCCCAAGGATCTTGACGAAGGCGAGGTTAAGATCTATCTTTTAGTCGCCTCGCTCTATTCGATACATCCAAACCACTCCGAGGTAAAGAGCTACGGGCGTTCGCTCAAAATGCTGCGCGATTCGCTTTCGAGCGGTACCGATAGCTTGGACGAGCGCTTTACGCGTTTGCTTAATTCGGAATTGGAGGATCTCCAATTCCAATTCAGACAATTTGGGACGATGCTGTCCGCGGCGGAAATCCCGGTCGATTACGCGCAGATGCTCTCCGACTTAATGGATTGGGCGCATCCCTCGCGCAGGACTCAGATCAAGTGGGCCCGGGACTACTTTGCCGAGGTTATACAGGCGGAGTCGAGCGCTAGCCGTCAGTAGGAGGGAAAAAATAAAAAGTCTGTAAAGGCCTTTTATAGTATCCCAGATTTAAGCCGAGTAGCGGCAAACCCCTTCATTCTAAAAGCGCTTCGACGCTCCGAAGCCAGCAGTACGCCATTTAGGATCGCTTGCAAATGCAATAAATGATTCGTGATAACAGTATTTAAATCATCTCTCAAATTATATAGGAAGCAGTTAATGACAAATCGATCCGTTCGGCTTATGTCCGCTTTGTTCGCGGCGGCTTTATTCGCGTTGCATCCCGCAGACTTAGAGAGTCAAAGACCTGGAAAATTGCCCGTCGCGTTTAATAAACGCTTAGTCGGGACGATAAACGGGAAGCTAGCTGTTACCGTAAATATTAACCGGTTGGATTCGGGGCTTGTTGGGAATTATTATTACGACGATAAGAAAATCCCAATTGAATTCGGGGAGGGTAGCGCTATTTCGCTCGACGGCGCGGTTCGGCTGGTCGAGGGGCATTACGATACGCAAACCTGGGAGTGGATCGCAACCGGGATATTCGAGGGAGAGTTTACAAGCGCGCACGAAATAAAGGGGAAATGGAGGAATCCCAAAACGGGGGCTCAATATGAATTCGAGCTTCGCGAGAGTTACCCGGAGGGCCTAACGGCTTTAGAGATGATAAGCGAAAGACAGAGCTGGGGCGATTGCGGCGGCCGGCCTTGCTTAGAGACTTCCTACGCTTATCCAGTTTTTAAGCTTATGGCCGGCGGCGAAGCCGAGAGCAGGCTAAACAAAGAAATGCGCGAAAAGGCTTTCCTCGGGCTTTCCGATATGTCCGGCTACGATCCCGAAAGAAGCTACTCGAACCTTGCTGAAATCACCCTGGACATAGCCCGGAGTTACAAAGAAGAAAAGGACAATTATCCCGGGGAAGAAGCCCCGACGTGGGCATCCCATTCTCGCGTAACGGTAGATTTTATAGTCGGCGACGTAGCTTCCGTAAACGCGTCTATTTACCAATTCTCCGGAGGCGCGCACGGTTCCGAAGGCTCGATTCTCCTCCCTATCGATCTGAGGTCGGGCTCCGTCTTGCATTTAAATGATATCTTAAAACCCGGAGCCGAGCGTAAATTGAAAGCGGTGGGCGAGAAGCTCTTCCGCAAAGCGAACGGAATCGGCGCAAAGGAAAAACTCAGCGATGCGGGATATTCCTTCGAGGAGGGAAAATTCTTCCTTCCGGAGAACTTCTATGTCCGCCCGGACGGCTTGAAATTTAAGTACCAGCAGTACGAGATAGCTCCCTATGCAATGGGCGCGCCGGAATTAGTTATTCCATATTCAGAAATTCGCGACCTGATTCGCATGGATAGCCCTATCGGTAAGTAGCGGTGCAGCCCTCAATAACGGGGATGCGCCGGCACGAGGAAGCGGCGGAGGGGGAAAGAAATATTAATTAATTATAAGCGAAGCTTTTCGTATCTTTGCGATGTTTGTAATTTTGTAATTTTCGAGGAAACTATGTACGAAAGTATTGCCGAATTTACTGGGGATTGGAAGAAGGAGAGCCAATCCACAATTAAATTGCTTAAAAACCTGACCGACGCGTCGCTCTCCCAAAAGGTTTACGCCGAGGGAAGAACGCTCGGCTTCATCGCGTGGCATTTAGTCTCTTCAATCGCGGAAATGGGATCCAAAGTTGGATTTAACTTCGGAGAAATTGACGAAAAGACGCCTATGCCCCAAAATGCCAGCGACATCGCCTCAACTTACGAAAAGCTCGCTACGTCCTTAGCGGAGCAGGTCGGCGCATGGGGCGACGAACGGCTCGCTGAGGAAGACGATATGTACGGCGAAAAATGGTCGAAGAACATGACGTTGCATGTGTTAATTCGCCACGAGATCCACCACCGCGCGCAAATGACAGTTCTCATGCGCCAGGCCGGGCTCCCGGTTCCCGGCGTTTACGGCCCCTCGAAGGAAGAATGGGCCGCTTACGGCATGCCGCCGATGGAGTAATTGAACGGCTAAGTTTTAATTTATTGAAGTGAGGGTGGACTATGATCCGCCCTCGTTTATTTTTATCTGTTATTCTTTCGGCGTTTAATTAAACTAAACAACGCGCCATTTAGACATGCGTTGCACTTAAACATCGTATTTCTCTACGAATTAATTTCCTAAGGAAAATATGCTGAATAAATCGACGATCACGGAAAAGTTAGTCGCTTATTTCCTGTTTCTGAATATAACGGGCGCTCTAGTTGTCGGTTTGCTCTCCTATATTAATTCCAAAGACGCGATTAATCGTAGGACTTTTGAACAGCTTAACTCCGTTAAATACTCTAAGAAAAAGCAGATAGAGAATTTTTTCCGCGACCGCCTGAACGAGGTTTCGTATTTTTCTCGTACCGGAGATTTGGAGATTAATAGGCTCGAGGCGAATCCGGAAAGCGTAAAAAGATTCTTCGCTTATTTTAAATATTATAAATCGCTGGCCATTTGCTCCAAGAACGGAGACTATTTCGAAATTTTTTCAAATCAGCCCGATAGCGCTATTAAAAGAACTGATTGCTTGCCGAAGCCCTTCCGGAAGCGTTTAATTGTGGAAAGCGACTCTATCCATATATTCGAGGATATAGACGTTAAATCCGGAAGACCTTATAGGCTGTATCTTGCCGCAAAGATCGGAAAGTCGAACGAGGAAGCTTTTTTTGTTATAGATACGCAAATATTAAATTCGATTATGCTCGAGACCAATCCAAAGGAGGGGCTGGGGAAAACTGGAGAGTCCTATATAATTGGCTCTGATTACTATATGAGAACGCGTTCTCGCTTTTTTGGAGATTCTATCCGATACACGAAAGTTCAAACTAACGGCGCTTACCGGGCGATAAATGGCGGCGAGGGCGTTCTCTTCTACAAGGACTATCGAAATAAGGACGTGCTTGGCTCCTTCGGACCTCTTAACATTCCTGGTTTAAAATGGTATATATTCGCCGAGATCGATCTGGAGGAAACGAATCAGCCTATCGTAGCAAATAGGACGAGGATTTTAATCCTAACGCTCATAATTGCGGCGATCGTTTTTGCGCTTACATATATTATATCGCGTAGAATGACGATCCCGATATTGAAGCTAACGGAAGCGACTAAAAGAATAGCGAACGGGGCTTACGGGGAAAAGCTAAAGTTGGAGTCGAGCGACGAAATCGGCGAACTAACCGCGACGTTCAATGATCTATCGAGCGCGCTCAAAGAGCAGAGGAATCAGATAGAACGCGAGCGGCTGAAACGCTCTCAATCCGCTATCGAAGCGATGGAAAAGGAGCGGCAGCGGCTTTCGCGGGAACTGCACGACGGACTCGGGCAAACGCTTATATCGCAAAAATTGGCCCTGGAGAGTATAAATCCGAACAACGTTCGGCGCAGCGCCGAAGCCCTGGAGGCCGTGAAGAAATCGCTCGACACTACGATTGACGAAGTTAGGCATATAAGCGCGGACCTTATGCCGGCCGTTCTATTCGAGTTCGGGCTCGTCAACGCGATACGTAAACTTTGCAAGGACTTAAACGAATTTGGCAAAATGGAAATAGCGTTCTCTTCCGATTTTCACGTCGATCTGCCAAACGACGACACTAAAGTTTATTTATTCCGCATCACCCAGGAAGCGCTAAAGAATTCCATTAAACATTCCAAAGCGACGAATTGTTGGGTAGAGCTGAAGGCTAATCAACGCGAGATCATCCTGAAAATAAAAGACAACGGCGTTGGGTTCGATAAGGATCAAATTCAGGAGGGGAACGGATTGATAAATATCCGAGAAAGGGTTAATTTGCTGAACGGTCAATTTAAAGTTCAATCGAAAATTTATGAAGGCGCGGAGTTAACGGTAATCGTGCCGATAGGCGGTAGTTATGGTAAAGATTAAGGTAATATTGGTCGACGACCACAGCATTGTGCGGGACGGTATCCGGTCGATACTCCTTTCGGAGGATGGGATCGACGTAATCGGCGAAGTCGCTTCATTTGCCGGGCTTAAGGAAGTGTTGGATCGTACCTCGCCCGACATAGTAGTAATGGACATCTCCTTGCCGGACATGTCGGGCATCGAAATAGTAAAAATCCTAACGCGCGACTACCCGGGGACGCGCGCAATGATGCTCACGATGCATACCGACGAGGACTTTATCTTCAACAGCGTAAAAGCGGGAGCCAAGGGCTACCTTCCCAAAAACACGACCAAGAAAGAACTGATTCGCGCAATCCGGCAAATCTACGCCGGCGAGGAGTATTTCAGCGACGAGATAAAGAATATTATAATGAAGAGCTACGTCAAGCAGGCCGTCGGCGACGACGGGCCTGAGCGCTATTCGAAGTTGCTGACGCGCCGCGAGGAAGAAATACTAAAGCTATGCGCGAAGGGGATGGGCAATAAGGACATAGCCGACAAGCTCTTTATAAGCGCGCGCACCGTCGAATCGCATAAGAATCATATAATGAATAAACTCGAGCTTAAATCCAACGTCGACCTTGTCAAATTCGCGATAAAGAATAAATTGATAGAGCTGGATTAATGGTTAATGGTTTAAATCAATTATACCAGGTTAACCCCGGTTCAGACAATGTCCTTTAGCTGCTCCTAAATAACTCCGCGTTCCCCTTATAAAAATTACGGGATTATCCCGATGAATTTACGTTATCCCACAATTGATTAAAATGCGAAAATTTTCAAATTTTGCCTGGAAGAAATAACCGGCATAACGCGGAGTTTATAAGCGAATTCGTGAAATTGCGCGAACATACGGCTTATAAAAAAACACGCCTCGCCGTCACAAAAATTAATTTCAGGAGAAAATATGGATATAGGCAGCACGGGATTTATGCTCATCGCCTCTAGCTTGGTTATGCTGATGACTCCCGGTTTAGCTTTCTTTTACGGCGGGCTCGTCGGTAAGAAAAACGTTTTGACTGTAATGATACAGAGCTTCGTATCGATGGGTTGGACGACGATGCTCTGGTGGGCTTTCGGCTTTTCTTTATGCTTTAGCGGGGGGCATGGAGGCGTATATGGCGACTTCAATCTCGCATTCCTCAACGGAACAAATCTTTTCACCCCGCTTAAAGAAATTAATCCGCACCTTTTTGGCGCGATCAATATCCCGCTCTACGTATTTTTCGCCTACCAGATGATGTTCGCGATAATTACTCCCGCGCTTATAACCGGCGCGTTCACGAACCGCGTGCGTTTCCCCGCCTACCTGGCTTTTCTAACGCTTTGGTTGGTCTTCGTCTATTTCCCGTTGGTTCATATGGTCTGGGGCGGCGGCTTGCTATACGATTGGGGCGTCAGGGACTTCGCGGGCGGCATAGTCGTGCATGCGACGGCCGGATTTGCAGCGCTGGCCTCCGTTTTCTATGTAGGCAAAAGAAAAGTCTCCGAGGAAGGGCCTCACAATTTGCCGTTAGTCGCGTTGGGAACTGGTCTATTATGGTTCGGATGGTACGGCTTTAACGCCGGCAGCGAACTAATGGTCGATAATATCACCGTGCAGGCGTTCATTAACACGGATATTGCCGCTTCGTTCGCCGCTATCACATGGCTGATTATCGCGTGGATATTCGAAAAGAAACCAAAATTCCTCGGCCTGTTAACCGGGGCGGTGGCCGGACTTGCGACAATAACTCCCGCCGCGGGTTATATCTCCACGACGAGCGCAGTGATTATCGGCATTATCGCGGGCATCGGTTGCTATATCGCAGTTTATATAAAGAATAAATTCCAATGGGACGACGCGCTCGACGTATGGGGCGTGCACGGCGTCGGAGGAGTTCTGGGAGTTATTATGCTCGGATTCTTCGGAATGACCGCCATCAATCCATCCGGTTTCAACGGCGCATTCTTTGGCGATACTACCGGCTTTTTAATGAAGCAGGTCGTGTCGGTTCTGGCCGTTATGATCTACGCGTTTATCTTCACTTACGTGGCGCTCTTCCTGATTAATTTCTTTACTCCCGTTAGGGTTACTGAAGAAGAAGAAACGCTTGGACTGGACGAAGCTCTTCACGGCGAAGAAGCCTATCTTTAACTGATTATTTTGCAAAAGCGGCGCGTTTCGGCGCCGCTTTTGCTTTTTAAAGGACAATTAACGACAATAATTATGGATACGTAAATGATTAAAAAGAATGCGCTTTGGATGCTTTTAATAATTTGTACTTTCAGTTTGAGAGCGCAGACTCCAACAATAGCCGTCGGCGGTTACGTGGACGCTTACTTCGCGAACGACGACGATAAGGGAACGGACGAACTTAATGGCGGGAACAGGTTATTCTCGTACGTCAATCCTACGAAAAATAGGTTTTCAATAAACACAGCTCAGATAACGGCTAAGATAGGAGTCGAAAACGTATTTCGTTCTAATATCACGCTTCATATGGGCGATCTGCACAAAACTGCATGGGAGGCCGCCGACGTCTCAATGCCTTTTATTCAGCAGGCGAATGCGGGCGTTCGGGTAGCGGAAAACATTTGGATAGACGGCGGTATATTCCTTACTCATATAGGCGGAGAATCGCTGCTACCAAAAGATAACTGGCTCTCGACCCATTCTCTAGTCACATACTACGAACCGTTCTACCAGGCGGGAGTTCGCGCTTCCTACGAGAGCGAGAAATTTACCGCGCAACTTCACGTTTTGAACGGGAATGGAATTATCGACGAGAATAATTATAATAAGACCTTCGGTTGGTTCTTCAGTTATACACCCTCGACCGTGTTTTCAGTTTCGTACGCGGGCGTGGCGGGCAACGAAGTTCCCGGCAACCCAAAATTCGCCTCAACCCAAGCTTTGCATAACCTGGTTTTCCAGGTGAATCCATTCGACAAGTTCTCTTTAAAAGGCCAACTTGACTTAGGGATGAAAAAAGTTCCCGATGCGGAAAACGGCGGCGCAATGAAGTCGCGGCTATTTAGCGGTTATTCGATCACGGCGCATTACGCCTTCACCGATCAATTCAGCGCGAGCGGTAGATATGCTTTTGTCGATAATGCTTACGCCGTTTTCGAACCGGCAGTTGAAGGAATGGAAACTACTCTCGGTTTCGAATACAAGCCGCACGCAAACGCCTACGTCAGGTTAGAGGGACGAAATATTTCTCTCGGCGACGACTATAAACTATTTGGTTCAACGGCGGATCTCGCTTCAACAAGAAAGGAGTTAATCCTGAATTTTGGAGTATGGTTCAACTAGAGAGAAATGTATTTGGCTAATTTTAAGGCGGTTTCTTCGAGATCGCCTTTTTATTTAGCAATTGGGAGACCTTCGCCAGCGCGCCTTTACAAGCCCGTTTTCTTCGCAGCGCCTTAAAAATTCCTCTTTAAAAGCGATTTCATTATAGCGCGGTGGAACGGCTTAACGAAGAAGAAATAAACCCTGCCCCACGCGTTGTTGTATTTTACTATGGTGGTCAGGTATACGTCAATTACCTCATTTTCTTCGCTCCGCATAACTGAAGTCCTAAAGTTCAGATGCTTATCATTTTCCCCCATAACTATTTCATTCTCGTTTCGATCGATTACGGTAAACAGCGCGGCTTTGGACCCGATCTCGTAATGCGTTTTATCGGTAGAAATAAACTGATCGGTCTTTAGTCCGAAAGAGCTTACGAGCGAATTCCTCATCTTTAGTAAGACGAGCGTCCAGGCAGGCAATTTAAACGCCTTATTTAAGATTGTATCAATCGAGCCGTCCTCGGACGCAACGATCTTATACGCGTCAATATAGTCCGCCGCCCCGAACCCCGATTGGATTATCGCGGCGCGAGGCGGAGCTTCGAGAGATTCGATTTTTTTCAATGCCATTTCCCTGGAGTTTTATTAGCGACAATTGCAAATATAAGGAATCTAGTTACTGCTTCTTCTTATAATTAAAGCTCATGCCGCCCTGCTTTAACGTAAACTTAGGGGAAGCGCCGTCGCGGGAGAAAGTTATTTCAAGCCCGGCGGGCCTGAACGTGAACGCGGTCTCGCTCGAAGCGTCAAGCGTAAGCTCCCTTTGGCCGGTAGCCTGCGCGGTTAACTTCCCGCCGTCCCGCTTTATAGTTATCTCCATAGGCAATTCCTCGGAGGTGTAAACCCCTACGTAGGAATCCAAAATTTCCTTTGGAACGGAAACTACCTTGAACGACGGGATCTCGTAGGGGGCGCCGTAGTAAATACTGAGCGCTCCTATCCCAACGTCGTTTAGGGAATAGTCCATGCCGTTGGTTACGTAGGCGAAGGCCAGGCTATCCCCGGGGAAATAGGACGCCATCGAAGCGAAACCGTCGATCCCGCCGTTGTGGCCGTAGCCAGTTTTATCGTTGAACGGGATGGGGAACATGCCTGCGCCGAAACCGTTCTTTAGGGTTCGCATCTGTTCCAGGCTTTCCTTCGCGATTAGTTTTCCCGCGAAAAGAGCTTCGAGGAACTTAGCCAGGTCGCCGCTCGTACTAACTATTGCGCCCGCGCCGTGCGGGATGCTCATATCGGTTTCGGGTTGGACCTCCCATTTATTCGTTTCGCTATTCCACGCGAAGGAGGAGGCTTCATTCTTATCGTTGCGTATCTTGCCGCCGTAGTAAGTGTTCTTAAGTCCAATTTTATTCGTTATCCTGGCTTTTAGCGCCTCAGCGTATGTATTCCCAGTTAATTTCTCGATAATATAACCCAAGAGGACAAAATTTGAATTGCTGTACTCGTTCTTTGTCCCGGGCTCGAACGCCGCGGGCAAGGCGTACATTATGGCAAGCATTTCTTCTTCCGTTTTTGGTTTCTCCATATACCCGCGGTAGGCTATATCGTCCGTAAAGCTGCGAATGCCGCTGCTATGATGCAGCATGTCCTCGATCGTTATTTTATCTGCATTGGGAATCTTAGGGAAGAAAACCGAAAGGGGAGTCGTGAGCGAGAGCTTTTTCTCCTCGACGAGTTGGAAGATCATGACTGCGGTAAACATCTTCGAGATGGAACCTATCCTATACTTGGTATCCGGAGTTGCGGCTTTCTTTCCGTCCGGACCGACGAATCCGATAGCCCGCTGATAAATTACTTTCCCGTCCTTAGATAAGGTAGCCGTTCCCATCATTTTATTGTTGGCCGAGAGCGCGTCGAACAGGCTGTCCATCTTTGCGCGGTCGAACGCGAAGGATTGCGTTGAAACGAAAAGTAGCGCAACTGCCAGGCATATATTCATAAGAGTATTTTTCCTCATGTACAAGGTCTCCAACTTAGTTTATAATGTTTCGCAATCGGCGAAAAGCTTAATTAATTACGACCGAATATGATAATTGTTTCATAGAGACTTAAAAAGATACTATTAAGAGACATTTCGGCGAACTTAGAAAAAGGACTCGATTGTTGGATAAAATATTAGCTTTTCAAAATAAATGTAAAAAATGATTTTAATACGACGTATATTGTCGCGTTATTTATTATATTTGCATATCTTTTGAAGTTCATTCCCGGTTTTGTTTTTTTAGTTCAATCGCCTTACAGGTTTCTATTATAAATCGAGGTACAGACTATGCAAAGCTACTCCCCAGCCGATTCGCCCGCTACCGGGCGCGCCCCGCAGGATCCGCCGCTGAAAGCCTTCTTCATCGCCGGAGGCTACGCCGCAGGAAAGACATACGTTACGGAAACCATGTTTAAAGAATTTAACTACGAAACGACCGGTCCAACAAAGTTAATGGAAATCGTTCTCAAAGATAATGGGATCGCTCTTGCCTCCGATCTGCATTCGGAGGAGGAAAAGACAAAAGTATCGGCGCTCCGCTCCGCAATTAAAGAATACGTCGAGGATTACATCCTTGTTCATTTAATCAATTTGAAATCTGTCGCGCTGGAGATGGCGTACTGGGATTATAACAATACACTTATGCTCAAAACTATATACGAGTCGCTCGGCTACGAAGTCTATATGATCTACGTCGAGGCCGGGGAGGAAACCTGCCTTGCCAGGAACCAAAAAAGAGCGCGCCGCGAGGGCGCCGACCGGGTGTCGAATTCCAACCATTCTATTAAGAATTGGGCAGATCTTTTTAAGAAATCCTTCGGCGAAAAATACCATACGATCGATAACGAAAAAGACGTCGCCGGGGACGAAATCTACCGCGAGGAATTCGAAGCGCGCCTGCGGGAGCTTGGGAAGAGCATATTTACGGAGCCAAACTTAAACCCGGCCCGCGAAGCCCTGCTCGCCGAAATGAAGGAAAAGAACGCCTCGAAGCTCTCGGAAGTTTACCCGAAATTGATAAATCTTATGTTTAAAATATAATCCGGAGGCCCGCCAATTATGATAACAATACTCTACTTCCATGGTTACAACGGGGAGAACTCCGTTAAGTACGAAATACTAAAGGATTACTTCGCAAAGGAGAGCGTCGAGATCGTCAAGATAATCCAGACGTACGACAGGAGAGCGGACGCCGACAGGGTCGCGAAAGCCATGGCCCAGGCCAAGAAAAAGGACCGGTTGGGAAAATTCTTTATCGTTGGGAGCTCGCTCGGTTGCGTTTACTCCATGTTCTACTCGCTAAAACTCCAAATCCCATGCCTCTTGATCAACCCAGCCTACGAGGTCGAGGAGAGATTGAAAGGGAGGATGGAGCCCGAAAAGCTGGAAACAATGCTGGAGGTCCTCCGCAGGATAGACGAAATGCCCTACATCCCGGCGCTCTTCAACGTATTCCTCGCCGAGGACGACGAACTGCTGACATTCGACAAGTTCCTCGCGGACTTCCGCATCTTCCGGACTATAAAGCGCTTCCCGGACAAGGGGCACGGCTTTAAGAATTTCGAGGAGAACGTGGAGGAGGTGGGCTACATTATGGACCACTACTTCTGGGAATCGGAGTTTTAGGGAGATGGAAAAACCTGTCGCCCCCGCCTACTGGATTGCGCCCTCCGGCGAAATTTACGATGTAAATAAAACGCATATAGCGTTCATTATCAGCCGGCCTGAGCTATTCGGGCTTACGCGGGAGGAAATCGCGCTGGCGTATGCGGAGCGCGGGGAGAAAATCGGCTTCGAGGGCAAGGCCCGAAAAGAGTTAATGAAGGCGGCCCTCGTAAAGGGCTGGATACGCCTGCGCCATTACCAAAACGCAGGGTGGCGCTGCGAGCTATGGGAAATTACGCCCCACGCTTCGCGAGCCCTCGCGGCTTGGGCGAAGAGTATTCTAGAACTCCGCGACGGGCTGGACGAAGAACTGGAACTGCGCGAGATACGCTACGAAGGGACCGAACGCCCGCCTGGGGATTGGATAAAGAAAACGAGTGTGGCGCAAATGAAGCGTAAGCCCTTGTAAATATAAGGCTTTGTCGCTCAGAGATTCTATAAAAGGCTTCGCCAATTACTCGAAGGGTAGATGATGTTAATAGCTTTTCTTGTCCAACGCCTACGGCGTAGAGTATTTGCCGCAAAGAGTCTGTTACAGATGTAAAACGCCTACGGCGTAACTATCGGCGTATTATTCAATAGATTTTCGACGCAATAAACTTATAACGAGCGCGAATCTTACGAACCGCGCAGCGGTTCAACGTCAGTAGCCGACGCCGTTCCCACCCCTCCTCCTCTGCGGCGAAGCGGCGGGGAGTAGTCAGAGTTCCGTTGCAATTCAGCATAAAATATACATTTCTCAAGATTATATGAATAAATATCCCCGAATATTTGTAAATCACGTATAATAATAATCTAAATTTATCTTTGTTTCATTCATCAAAAGGCATTACTATGGCTCAAATTGGAAACGGTTACGGCAGCGAATGGCACATGCTGCGCTTTTTAGGGTATCATAGGCAATATCTAATTCATAAGATATTGAGCGAGGTTCCGGCGTTCCAGAACAGGGATTTCCGCTGGATCGATCAAAATTTCTCCACGAAGAACGAACTTCACTCCCAGGACTGCGAACACAAGGACATTGAGATCTACTACGACAAGAAGCTAAACGAAGCTTGGAAAGCTTATTGGCCGCAATCGGGGAACTCTCAAAATTGGGACGCAATCGCCAGGATCACAGTAGAGGGCAAAACGGAGTATGTATTCGTAGAAGCGAAGGCGCATACGGAAGAACTCAAAAGTTCGTGCGGAGCTAAAAGTTCCGAGAGCGTCGAAAAAATTAAGATAGCATGCAAGGAAACGCAGAAATACTTTGAGCTGAATCATGTAAATTCTGCTTTATGGCTCCAGACCTATTACCAATTTGCAAACCGTCTCGCTTTCCTACATTTCTTGTTAAAGAACGATGTGAAGGCGCATTTACTATTTATTTACTTTTACGGCGACAAGAACGAGAAAGGCAATTGCCCCGATACGAAGGCGGGATGGGATGAATCGTTAGAAAAAATGTACAGCCATTTTGGCGTAAGCTCGGAGAGCTTTAAAAGCGACTTTAACAACCGCGTCCACAAGGTATTTGTTCCGACGAACCCCAACGTCCTGGATTGACCTTTTGATTTTGATTCTTTAATATATATATTTGCGGATCAAACTATTTCGCAACATTTAATATCGGGAAGCTAAAGGAGCCATGACCGGCCCATTTCATCAAATATACGGCTAACAATAGACGCGGCTAGCTCGCGGCGCGCCCTTCCCCCGCCAGGGAAGGGCGCAGGATCTCTATTGTTAAACTTATATTTGGTGAAAGTAAATGGTGAAAAATATATCGCAGGCTTTTCAGGAAAGCCTGCATTTGCTGTTATGCCCGATCTGCGGCAAAGATTTGGCCGTTAAGGACGGGCAATTGAAATGCGGGAAAAACCACTCGTTCGATCTCGCGAGGTCGGGATACGTCAACTTAATTCTAAAGCCTGCCCGATCGGCTTACGGGAAGGGGCTTTTCATGTCGAGGCGAAGACTTGCCGAACGAGGCTTTTTCGAGCCCTTGGAATCTCATATAGTTGAAATGCTGTCTCGCCGGGCAAAAGCCGTAGATTTGCGCTCGTTGCTGGACGCAGGCTGCGGCGAAGGCGGGATATTAGAAAATATAAAAAATGAATTGAGGAGGGACGGTAAGGACGTCCAAGCGATCGGCATAGACATATGCAAGTCCGGAATCCAAATCGCAAGTAAAAAATGCCGAGAAATCGCCTGGATCGCCGCCGACCTTGCCCAGCTCCCCGTAAAATCCGATTCTTTCGACGCGGTAATCAATTTGCTGTCGCCGGCGAACTACCTGGAATTCCGTCGGGCGCTGAAGCGCGGCGGTTTATTGATTAAGGCCGTTCCCGGAGACCGCCACTTCCGGGAACTACGCGAGACTATTGGCTTGCCGTACCAGCCAAACCCTAACGTTCGCAAAATATTCAAATCAAATTTCTCTATTATTGAAGAAAATCGAATAACTCGCACGATCGCGCTTAACGCCGAAATTCGCGCCGATGCGATCGCTATGTCGCCGCTTGCGTGGAATCATGACCTTACAAACAAACTAGTTGATTCGTTAGATGAGATAACTATCGATATCTCGCTTCTGGCGGGGGAGAAATAGAAATAGCTTTAGCCGCGTCTTCCCGACTATTTCGGTTTAGGCGCGGCTTCACGCTTCAAATTATCCTCCTTTAAATCAATTCTTTTTGGTAATTTAGCAGCTAATCTTATTATAAAATCATCCATAGAAAGCATGAAAATCAAACATCTAATTATAGCTGCGGTAGCCGTTCTTCTCTGTCTAACCACCGCTCATTCCCAGGGGAAATCCACATATGCTAAAAGCCCGGAGGATTTCAACCTTCCGTATGATTCTTTAAATATCAAAACTTCCGATGGAATGCGATTAACCGGCTGGTTCATAAAATCGGAGAAACCGGACTCTACCTATACCGTATTCATGACGTCGGGCGCGAACATGAGCCATTTTCTCCCGTTCGCAAATTTCGTCAGGAATAGCCTGGGTATGAACGTCGTCCTATTCGATAGGCGAGGCATGGGCACGAGCGACGCAGCCCCGCTGGACGAGAGCGCGCTGGCGCGCCCGGAATTCCTAACCGACATCAATAGTTCTATCGATTGGTCGAAGCGGAATTTAAGAATTGACACAACGAAGATGATTCTCTATGGGTTCTCCATGGGAGCAAGCTTAAGCATCTGCGCGGCTTCCGGCAGGGAGGACATTTATCTGCTCGTGGCCGATAGCCCCTATGCAGATCAAAAGGAAACGGTCACGTATCTCAATAGTCATTTTGATAAGAAGCTTACATACATAGACGACGCCAGGATCGACCCGATAAAAGCGATTGAAAAAGTCACGTGCAAGACGCTCTTTTTGGCGAACGTCGGGGACGTGAACGTCCCTTATGAGAATTCGATACGATTATTCGAGAAGGCCCCTACGAAGCTCAAAGAAATTTGGATAACGCCCCACGAAGGGCACGGCGACGCCGTCCCGCTGAACCCGACGGCGTTCCGGGATATATTGGAAACGCTTATGAGGAAGGGGTAGGGGGAGATTACTTGTTTTGGTTTAAAGATAGATGTTGATATTGAACTTTTTTATCAAAAACTATTTTGATTTATCGGAATAAAATTGTAAATTGCTTATAACATACCTGCCACGCCTCTCACTGAAGCGCAACTTGGCGGGTTTTTTATTGGTAATAAAATGGAATATAGCAAACCGCCATTAACGGTTAAACAACAAATCGAGTTGCTCAAAGCGAGAAATGTTGTTTTCGAAAATTATGATAATGCCGTCGCGGCTTTGTCGAATATAAGTTATTATAGAATCAGTTCATACCTGTATCCCTACAGAATACAAAACGATCCTAACCAAGCGTACATGCCTAATACCAGTTTTGACGAAATTATAAAAATATATTCCTTCGACAGAAAATTAAGACTTCTCTTATTTGACTCTATAGAAAGAATAGAAATCGCTTTTAGGACGCAACTCATTTCTCAATTGTCTATGATATATCATCCCGGTTGGTACTATTGTAGAGAATTATTTATAAATCCAGAATCATTTGATAGAACTATTAAATGCTTCAAAAGAGAATACAAGATATCAAACGAATTGTTTATAAGGCATTATAAGGATAAATACTCTTATCCGGAGTTTCCTCCTGCTTGGATGGGATTAGAGATCTTCTCTTTTGGATTATTATCACGTCATTTCGAAAATCTTCTCGATAAAAGCGCTAAACAAAAAGTTGCAGATTATTTTAATTTACGATTACCTGTTTTTACTTCCTGGATGCATAGCATTGCTTATGTCCGTAATATTTGCGCTCATCATTCAAGACTCTGGAATCGAACGCTTGCGGTCAAACCCGTTATTCCTCATGCGAAAAACTTAAATTGGCTGACATATAACAAAGTCGATAATAGCAGACTATATTTTTTTCTTTGCATTATAAAGTTTTTATTGGATATTGCGCATCCCAACCATTCATTTCCTAAGAAATTAACGACTCTATTAGACGGGTATCCTTTAATATGCTTAGAAGATATGCGTTTCGATCCAAATTGGCGTAATGATAAGCATTGGGCGCAATAATTAATTAGAACCCACCCCCCAATATGTATTGGAGAGTGGGATTCTTAATAAACCGCATCACATATTCACCATGCTCATGGCTTCTTCCGGGTAGCGGGATCCGCTGGCGGCGTTTGGCGGGAAGACCTGCTCGATCGCGTCAAGCTCTTCCTGCGTTAGTTTCACTTTTACCGCTTCTACGTTTTCTTCCAGGTGCTTCGTGCGCGAGGTGCCAGGTATGGGGGTAATGAAGTTCTTTTGGGCAAGGACCCACGCGAGGGCGAGTTGACCGGGCGTAACGCCCTTCTCGCGGGCGATCTCCTCGACCTTCTTTACCAGGTCCAGGTTCTTTTGAAAGTTCTCGCCCTGGAACCTGGGCGAATGCCTCCTGAAGTCCGTGTTGTCGAAGTCGTCGGGGCTTTTGATCGCCCCGGTTAAAAATCCGCGCCCGAGCGGGCTGTAGGCGACGAACGCCATGCCGAACTCCTCGACGGCATCGAATATCTCGCCCTCCGGGTCGCGCGTCCAGAGCGAATATTCCGTCTGGAGAGCGGTGATCGGGTGCACGGCGTTGGCGCGGCGAATCGTATTGGCGCCCGCTTCGGAAAGCCCGAGGAACCTGACTTTTCCTTCTTTCACGAGGTCGGCCATCGCTCCTACCGTCTCTTCGATAGGTACCTGGGGATCGACCCTATGCTGGTAGTAGAGATCGATATGATCTACGCCAAGTCGTTTCAGGGAGCCTTCGCAGGCGGATTTAACGTACTCCGGCCGGCCGTTTACGCCCCGGATCAAAGGGTTATTCGGATCGCGTACAATGCCGAACTTAGTCGCGATTATTAAACCTTCCCGCTTGCCTTTTATCGCTTCCCCAACGAGCATTTCATTCGTATGGGGTCCGTACATATCGGCTGTGTCTAAGAAATTAATCCCGAGCTCAATCGCGCGATGAATTGTCTTGACAGATTCCGTATCTCCGCCGTTGGCGTAGAAATCCGACATCCCCATGCAACCCAGCCCTATGGCCGAAACTTCCAGGCCGTTTTTCCCAAGTTTTCTTTTTTCCATGGCTTTCTCCATATTTGGAAAATTATTTTTAAGTCAGAAAGAACGGATTTACCCCTGGATTCATTTATTTTGCAAATTGAACGATGTAATTATACGTTTCTACTTCTTTACTAAAGTGAGAATTACATGCCCGGCGAGAAAATACTGAAAATAAACGGCGTAGATATTTGCGCGGAGAGCTTCGGCGACCCGAATGACCCGGCGGCGCTATTGATCATGGGCGCGATGGCCTCGATGATATGGTGGGACGAGGAGTTCTGCAAGCGGCTCGCTGAGCGAGGACGTTACGTTATCCGCTACGACAACCGCGACGTCGGCCGCTCTACGGCTTACGAGCCCGGAACGATCAACTACGACATAGCGGACATGGCGGAGGACGCCGTAGGAGTTCTCGCCGCATTAGGAATAGAACGCGCCCACTTTATCGGAATGTCGCTCGGCGGGATGATCTCGCAGATCGTCGCTTTAAAATATCCTGAAAAAGTTCTTTCCTTATCCTTTATTGCGAGCGGCGGGCTTTTTTCCGACCCGGAGTTACCTTCAATTAATCAGAACGTACTTGATTACCATTCTAAGGGATCGGGCATCGATTGGTCGGATAGAAGCGAAACAGTCGAATTTATGGTAGGCGGTTGGAGATTACTCTCCGGCTCCGGGAGAAAATTTATCGATGGCGAAGCGAGGAAGTTGGCAGAAACGGAATTTGATCGGGCCAATAATTTGCAAAGTATGTTCAATCACGCCCAACTGAAAGGCGGCGAGGAATATACCGACAGGATGAATGAGATAAAGTCTCCTACGCTTATCATCCATGGAACTGACGATCCAGTCTTGCCCTACCAGCACGCGCTGGCGCTCAAGAAAGCTATTCGCAACTCCAGGCTTGTAACCCTGGACGGAGTCGGCCACGAAATCCATAGGGACGATTGGGATAGGATCGTCGAGGAGCTGATTGCAGTAAGTTGGGGTAAGGACGAAATAAGACTTTCCGATTAGCATTAAGGTTAATGTCTTGTCTTAAAACGGTTGTAACCATTCTACTGGTTGAAGCGTATTAGATTTAATATTATAGTACACTCTTAAATTTTGCGTATCGTCTTACACCGGAACGCTTGGAATCGATAATTTTAAAGTTAAGGATTTATATATGACCAAAAATGTATGGCGAGGAGTAATCGCTCTGTTCGCCGGCGTCCTTATAGGCGTATTAGTTCAGCCGATCATTGCCGGCGATAACATTTACAACCAAATGAAAAAGTATGAGTACATACTCAATACCGCAATGAAAAACTATGTTGACGAGGTCGATTCCGATAAGCTTACGGAAGGGGCCATCAAGGGCATGTTAAACGAACTTGATCCGCACTCGGTTTACATCGACGCAAACGAAATGAAGAAGGTGGAAGAGGACTTCCAGGGCAGCTTCGAAGGCATCGGGGTTCAGTTTGAAGTGTTAAACGACACGATTACCGTTGTCGCCGCCATCTCCGACGGTCCCAGCGAGAAAGTCGGCATCCAGGCCGGCGACAAGATAATTAAGATAGACGGCGAAAAAGCCGTAGGCATGAAGCAGGACGAGGTCCCTAAGAAGCTGCGCGGCGCAAAAGGAACGACTGTAAAGCTCGACATTAAGCGCGGCAACGATCCCAATTTTCTTACGTTCGAGATCGTTCGCGACAAGATACCGCTCTACACGGTGGACGCCGCCTACAAAATGGATAATTCCGACGTTGGAGTTATCGTAGTCAACCGCTTCGCAGCCACTACTTTCGACGAAATGATGGAAGCCGCGCGCAAGCTTAAAGCGCAGGGTATGAAGAAACTCGTGCTCGACCTGCGCAACAACCCCGGCGGGTACTTGAACCAGGCATTCTACATGGCGGACGCGTTCCTCGGCCGCGAGGACACTATCGTTTACACGCTTGGGCGCAGACCCGAATTCAACGAAGCTTTCGTGTCGAAGCCCGGCGACGAGCTTGAGGACATTCCGCTCGTAGTGCTCATTAACGAAGGATCGGCTTCGGCCAGCGAGATCGTAAGCGGCGCGCTCCAGGACCTCGACCGCGGCCTGATCGTAGGCGAAACTTCTTTCGGCAAGGGACTTGTCCAGCGCCAGTACCCCGTCGGCGACGGTTCGGCTTTCAGGTTGACTATCTCGAGATACTACACTCCTTCGGGACGTTCAATACAACGTCCTTATAAGGATAAGGATGAGTACAGGCGACTCTTCGGCAGATTAGAGCTCGAGGAAGGCGCCAATATTGACCATACGCTTGAAAAGCTGAAAAAAGAAGGTCATAGCGATAAGATCAACTTCGATTCGATCGAGGTATACCATACCCGCTCCGGGCGCATGGTGCTCGGCGGCGGCGGCATTACGCCCGACTATATTATCAAGCAGGACACGCTTACTAAATTTGCCGTCCAGCTTCTCTCCAGGAGAGTTCTTAGCGAATACGTGATCAACGGGCTGCAGAACGGCGCCGAATTAAAGAAGAAGTATGGCGACAACTTCGCCGATTTCCATAAGAACTTCCAGGTGACCGATCAAATGATAGCCGATATCCGTAAGCTCGCCGATACGAAGGGAGTCGAATGGAACGATAAAGAATACAAAACTGACGCCGATTACATCAAGACAGTAATAAAGGCGCAGCTCGCCCGCTCGATTTGGGACAGAAACCGCTATATCGAGGTCTACTTCGATATAGACAGGCAAATGCAGAAAGCGCTGGCTCTCTTCCCGGAAGCTGAGAAGATCGCAAAGTTAAGAAAGTAATTAACAAATAACATCACAGAGAAATGCTTAATAAAATCATACGGTCAGCGGCGCTTTTAGCGCTGCTGACGTTTGTTTGCGCCTCGCAAAGCTTTGCCGCCGGCGTGTTCTATCCCGGCGAGGAGCTTGAATACGAAGTTAGCTTCCTGGGCGTAAAGCTCGGTTCGATTAAAATGTACTCCGAGCGAGTCGAAACCATGGACGGAAAGAAGACTTATAAATCCAAAGCCCTGATAGACTCCTACAAAGGCATACCCTTCGTCGATCTCCATGCGGTATTTGAAAGCTGGATGGACCCGTCGCTGGCATTCTCGCATAAGTTCGCAGGCAACCAAAAAGTTGACGACAAGACTTGGGCTTACCAAAAGTTTTATTTCGACTACTCGAAGGGCGTCATCAAGAACCAAAAATGGCTCAACCGAGAGTTGGTCTACGAAAACGACTTGAAATTTGCGAATAAATGCAACGACGGCAATTCGCTATTCTTCTTCGCGCGCCAATACGTCGATTCGAAAAAGAGCGCGAAGGCGCCGACAATAGTCGATAAAGAAGTGGGCTACACCTACATTAACTTTTATGGCAAGCGCGAAAAGGTCGAAATCGACGCCATAGACTACCCCGTGCGCACGATCTATTTCGACGGACGCATCGATTGGCAAGGCGTTTACGGCCTGAAAGGGAAGTTCCAGGGGTGGTTCTCCGACGACGAAGCGCGCATCCCTATAAAGGCGAAGATGAACGTATACGTGGGGAACGTCGTCATCGAGCTTGTCAAATGGAAGCGCCCCGGTTGGACCCCGCCGAAGGGTTGAGCCGCAAGAAATGGAATTATTGAGTAAATAATTTTTGCAAAATGCGAAAATCTTCGTAAATTTGCAGTTCTTAAGAAATTAAAAGTCGGAGTAAAGGGAAAATGGCAAAGAAAGAACAGAGGATAACCGTTACGCTTGAATGCACGGAAGCCAAAGCAGCCGGCGCTACTCCTTCGCGTTACACCACGACGAAGAACAAGCAAAACACTTCCGAGCGCCTCGAGCTTAAGAAGTACAATCCTTTTATGCGCAAGCACACTATACACAAAGAAATCAAGTAAGCTAAGAATAAGCTAAAAAACTTTGCAAGAAAAGCCGCGACAAATCGCGGCTTTTTTTGTTGTAGCGTTCTATTTTACTTCTCGTATTTAATACTCCAAACCTTTGGCGGCTCGCTCGAGCCTTGAGCGCTCTATTGCAAGAATCTTTTTCTCGAACGCGGCTGCGAGGTCTATCCCGCGCGAGTTGGAGTAATTCAGCAACGCGATTAGAGTATCGGCGGCTTCCTCGGCCAGCCTCTCGTGGGGCACCTCGCGCCCTTTCCATCTTTTCTTTTCGAGATTGGCGAGCTCGCCCGCTTCCCCGTTCAGCTCCAAGCAAAAGAACTCGGGCGATCGAGCGGGGAAGTAGCTTCTCTGGTACTCGTCGAGCAAACGTTGTAATTCTCCGACTCGCCCTGCGGCTTCGCCGGAGAATTCTTCAATTTCCTTCATACGCTTAAGCGCTTAATCGTCGGCGGTAATTTCGCGCATACGGTAGCCTACGCCGCGGATGCTCTGTATGAGCGGGCGCGTGTCGTCGCGTTCGATTTTGCTGCGAAGCCGCTTGATGTAAACGTCGATGATATTCGATTCGGGATCGAAGTTGTGCTTCCAGACGTGCTGGGTAATCGTCGAACGGCTGAGGATACGATTCTTATTGCGCATTAAGTACTCAAGGAGCGCGTATTCCTTAGTCGTCAATTCGATTTCCTTGCCGAACCGGATAGCAAGGTGCGAAACCGTGTCGAGCGTCAAATCGCCGCAGCGCAGCTTAGTGGACTTCTCCGGCTGCGAACGGCGCAGTATGGAGCGCAAGCGCGCGGCTAATTCCTCGAAGCTGAAGGGCTTCGGCAGGTAATCGTCCGCGCCCATGTCGAGGCCCGCGACGCGATCCTCGGTAGTGCCGCGAGCGGTGAGCATCAACACCGGGGTCTGAACTCCCGAATCGCGAACTTCTTTGAGCACAGAGAAGCCGTCTTTTCCGGGAAGCATAATGTCGAGCAGGATAGCGTCAAAATGATTATTCAGCGCCATTTCCAAGCCGGCGATGCCGTCGTTGGCTACTTCGACAATGTAGCGCTCTTCCTCAAGGCCATGCTTAATAAAGCTGGCTACTTTGCGCTCGTCTTCAATTACTAGAACTCTCATAATAAAACCCGATATATTAAATTGAACATAGATTATTTTTTAACGTAAACAGGATAGGTAGCTCTCGACCCGTCGCCACGTTCTATCAATAAGTAGTATAGCCCGTTCGCGGCGGCGGCTCCATTGGAAAGCCGGCCGTCCCAATGCTCGCTGTATGCTTTGTTTGCCTCGCGACGTTCGCCGGATATGATTTCCTTGACCAATCTATTGGCCTGGTCGTATATCCGGATAGTAACCGTTGTCGGCGTTTGTACGCTGTAAACGATTTCCAATTCTTCTTTTAATGGAATAAACGGATTAGGTGAAATAATATTAACTAAATCCGGTTTTAAATTTTTAACTTCCAAATCGCTTCGGTAGCAGGAACCCTCGCAACAAACGCGGACTATGACTTTGTCGGGAATATTTGTCGGGGCGTTCCATTTAATTGAACCAAGCCCGGCGGGGTATCTGCCGATTACTTCAAGAGTCTCGCCGGTTGAGGCGTCGAGCACGCTGATCGTTACGGAATCGCACGCCGTCCCGCCTTCCGCCGGCACTTCCCAGCGCAGTATGCGGGTTGGGTCGGGCGTTTCCCCGCGGTCGGAGATCATGACTGGGAGCTCGGCGGGCTTAAACCGCGCCGTAGTCGTTGCCGATTGGATTATGTTATTTGCTTTCGCTATCGTAGTCGCCCTTATAAAAGCGGGTAGGCTCGTTTCCGGAGCGCCGCAGTCGAATCCGCCCATGCACGGGGCTTTCGCGACTATAGCGAAGGCGCCGTCGGGATACGTCTCCAGCCTGGCCTGAAGCGGCGTCCAATTTGTCTTGTCGACGGAATAATCCGCGGCGACGGAATCCACGCAGCGCCCGGAGCCCATTATTATTATGTCCTCCTGCGGGGCGAATACTTTCTCTTCAATTGCCTCGATATTGATCGAGCGGACGTCTACGTTCACCGCTGCGGAGCGATCGCTTATTAAGCCGGGCTTAAGCGCGTCCGACACCTGGAAGAATCCGCGCTTGCCGCTAAGCGAAACGGGGATCTGCACGGTCAGCTCGACGTCCTTGTCGGAATTCGGCATGTCGGGCCAGCTGGCTAAAACGCCCGCAGGCGCGCCGTTGAGCAATTCAATAAATTCGACGTTCACCTTCTCGGAACTGCGCGAGACGTTGCTCCATGCCAATGGAAAAAGCTCGCCAACGCAGGCGGTCGTCTCGGCCAATGGGGATGTTATCTTCAGCGAATTCGCTATAGCCGTACCGTAAACGTACAAGCTGTCGTCGGTAGTCACGATTATCTCGTTCTTGCCGTCGCCTTCAAGGTCGGCGACGGCTACGCTGTAAATCTGCTCTACGGTAGTGTCCGCGTCCGTTATCCTGTAATAGTCCTGGACGAAAAGAGTGTCGAACCGTTCGCCCGAACGGAAACGTTTGTCCGAGTAGTCCCGCATCGTGAGCACGAATAAACGGGAGCCGTCGACGACGAAGAGCTCTTCCTTGCCGTCGGGCTTACCGTCGATATCGTTCACGGCTGCGAGCCAGCCGTTGAATCTCTGCGCGCAGACGGTGTCGAAGGGGAATAGCGTCGCATTCGGCGGGGAGGCCTTTGGTATAGCCGGGCCGTCGTCGTAGCGAAGCACGATAATTTTATTCTGCGCGTAGGCCGCCTCTCGCGTGGATTGAGTTACGACGATTTCCTTGGAGTCGTCGCTCTTGTTGGGATAATACGGTAAAAATTCGTTCTTGGCGACGCCGTCCAAATTACCCGTCGCGACGGACCAACCGTGATTCAGCCCGCCCTCCCACGATGGCGCTACCTTGCTGCCGGGGGTAGTAAGGAATCCCGCCGCAGCCTCGTATAAATGAAGCCGCGCCTTGCCGGCGGAGCCTTCCAGCCCCGTATAGGATTCGGCGACGAGAACTAAGTTTTTTGATTTGCCCGACGGGCTGTCCATATTAAGAAAGTATGGGCGAACAATAGGCCTGAAGCCGGAAACGACGCTCGTAAGGTCGCGGAAGAGTAAATTGTTCCCGATAGCCGTTACGCTTTTGCCGCTAACGTCGTAACCCAATAGATAGGGCGCGCCGTAAAACGTCCTGCGGCCGCCGCGATCGACGACGCTTGGGGGCAGCTTGGAAAGGGCCGCGGAATCGGTCGTCGCCTGCGTAGGGAGCAGCGCCGAGGCCTTTCCCGAGACCAATCCCAGCGAAGGCTGGGCGAACCCGGCTTCCGGGGCGAACTCCATTCGCGACGGAAATACTTTATTAGCGACGTCGTAGGGCTCGCCTATGTCCGTTAAGGGGAATTCCCCGATTAGCTTATCGGCGTTGAATTGCGTTAAAGCGCGCAGCGCGCGAGGCCTCCCGGAGCCGTCCGTAAGATCCGGCCGCGAAGCGTTCAGTATCGCGTAGTATTGCGCCGAGGCGCCTTCGCGTCTTGCGTAAAAGGGTTTAACGGAAACGTAAGCTCCGGCGGCGAACGGCTTAAGATCGACGGCCAGTCTCATCAGGGAAATTGAGCTTGCCGAGGCGGAATCGAAGCTTGCGACGTAACCGAAGGCGAGCGTATCGCGTTCGCTGACTGCGTCGCGGTGCTCGGTCGTTTCGAGCCCTAGCGCAAATCTAGCGCCGAGCGGCGAGGGCTCCCCGGGTTGGGCGAGCGCGACCGCCGTTGTGTCGAATATGCCGGCTATTGCCCGCACGTATTTAACGTTCGCAGGAAAAGTATAATTCGTCCTTAATTCGCCGGCGCCGTCGAATATAACGAGCCTATCGCCGCAGACGGCGGCAATCTCGTTCGGTAAATAGGGGTAATTCTCCACCAATCGCCGGTTGCGAATTATATCGCCTACGACGGGGGAAACGTCGCCGCTAATGAGCGGGGTCGACCACTTTAAGATTAATTCCTTTAAGTCCTGCGAATCCGAGGGGAAAGCGCAGCGTCTATCGGCCTGCGGGCCGCCTTCAGGGTAGCGCCAGTCGGCAGGCGACGAGCGCTCTGCAGTTTGCTGGCCGTATGCGGGGGCCCCTAATGAACAAATACTAACGGAGAGAAGAAAGGCCGACTTAACGCCGAAAGCCCGCAAAGCCGCACTACACCTAGCTTTGAGGGCGGCGATCGAAAATTTACGACCGCCTAAAATCGATATGTTTAACGCACTTTTCATAAACGTTTCATGTATTAATTTAAATGATTTTTACTAAATTTAAAAGAAAAATTTTTTTATAATTCATATTTTTTTTATTTCCAGTTTTGCGTAGCTAATATCAGGCATTAATGAATCACCTTTATACCTATATTTTAGGCTCCATGTAGGCTTTTTTCAGACTAATTTCATTGATTTCGGCATATCGACTTTTTTTTATAAATCTATGCGCGGCTTTTCCGTCACTGTCGCTATCAAAACGGAACATACAAAAAAACGTATGCAATTACTATGCAAGATTTTACGAATATTCTGAAAAACGTCGCCTTTTTAATTCTTTTTTTCCTAGTCGGTTGCGGCGGCGGCGGAAAAAGCGAACGATCGCTATTTATAGCGACGAGCGCGCCTGTTTCGATGATAATCGATGAATTGACGGGAGAGCCCTCCGAGCCGCTCGCGCCCCCCGGAGCTAGCCCGCATACGTTTTCGCCTTCGCCCTCGGACGAGGCTAGAGCATCCGAAGCCCGGGCGTTGGTCT
>JBLNBN010000040.1:0-5527 GCA_050260015.1 Chloroflexota bacterium
CGGGACCCGCGAGCTTGGCGCAGGCCGGGCCGTCGCGACGATCGACGTTTCGCGCCTCTCGGCGGGAGCCTATCGCCTCGTCGTCGTTTCCGGTAACGATATGAGAGCCGTCGCCTTCGTGCAGGCCGAGTAGAATACTGATCAGAATTTTGGAGAGATAGGAAAAGCAGGCCGGACGCGGAGTTACGCAAAGCGTCCGGCTTTTTTTTATGAAAGGGGATCGTTATTGAGTTAAGTACCCGCCGTCTATAGAATAGTATGCTCCAGTTATAAATGAAGCTTTCCGGGAGCTTAGCCAGAGCGTTAGCTCGGCAACTTCCTCGGGTAGCCCTAACCGGCCCATGGGGTGAAGCGAAACGAGGGACTTAATTGTATTTTCGTCCAATGAATTATCGATCAGCGGGGTTTGGATATAGGCCGGACCTATGACGTTAATGCGGATATTTTTATCGGCGTACTCCAGGGCGGCGGTTTTCGTCAACCCAATTAATCCATGCTTTGCCGCGACATACGCAGGGGATAGTTTACTTCCCACCTGGCTCAGAATCGATCCCATATTTATTATTACGCCTTCGCCGGCTTTTAGCATCTCAGGAATTTGATAGCGCATACCATAGAAAACTCCGGACAAATTCACGCTTATTACTTTGTCCCACCCGTCGATGGGATATTCTCCCGTCGGGCTTAAGGGGCCGCCTATGCCGGCGTTGTTGCAGGCTATATGCAAAGCGCCGTAGCGATTGACGGCTTCATTGACAAGCGCTTCATTGTCCTCCGGACTTGAGATATTCGCTTTGAAAAACGTCGCTTCGCCCCCGTTCTTCTTTATCATATCTACCGTTTCCAAGCCGCCGCTCTCAACTAAGTCGGAAACGATAACCTTCGCGCCCTCGGCCGCGTAAAGTAAAGCAATTGCTCGTCCGATACCGGATCCCGCCCCTGTAACAATAGCGACTTTATTATCCAATAGCTTCATTCCTACTTCTCCTTATCTTAAACAACCATAGATTAGAATAAGACGGAGCTCAAATGAAATATCTTTAATTAACGGCTATAGCTCTTCTATTATACTATCCAACCGCCCCTTTATCCCGGGTATGGAAGCGTTCAGGTTGAGGGTTTTTATGTAAATATCGTGCTCCCTGAATCGATACTTAAGGTCGAATTCTTTTTCAATTGTAGGATAGAGGAGCATTCCCGCGGCCGTTTGCTCGCGGGGCTTACCGTTTTCCTGGTTTATCAGGTAGCTGAAGATTTGATAGAGATTGTGAGAATGAATCTTCTCCGCGTCGTAGTGAATCCCTACGGTTTTGCCATAGTATTTAGCGTCGACGATAAGCTTATTGGTTGGGGAAGAAAGAGTAATATCCGTTATCATTCTCGGAAGGTATTTCAGATTGGCCGGATTCTCGGCGGTAAAGTTCCAGTTCATATAATCCCTGGAAACGGTCCATTCCCTATGTTCGAAGGCGAAGTAATTAAAGATAAACTCCTCGTAGAGGCGGTTCATTTGCCGCTCGTCGCGCGTGAAATCCATGAAATTCCATACTCCCGGCGTTTCCGAGGGGAGCATATTCTCGAATACCATCCTGCAAATGTCTATGATAAACCCATAGAAGCGGTTATTCCTGTTCAACTTTACGCTTTTAAAGTGAGACGCCTTTAGATTGATCAGGTCGATATCCCAGAACATCGAGCGGATATGCTTTATCTCGCGTTTGTACTCGTAATCGAGCTCGACAGTCTTTTGCAAACGGGAAAGCGTAGTCAGGAGGATTTGATTAGTGAGTATATTCGCAGAAAACTCGTCGAACGAGCAAACCGCCCTATGCTTATCCAGTAGGTTCCGCTTGAGCGTTTCCGCAACTTCGAACTTGCCCTTTATCCCGGGTATGTCCCCGGAATGCTGGACGTAGCTCCGGTCTACGCCTTTTTTAATGATTGCCTTGGCGCAATTTATCAGGAGGCGCGCGAATAGATCCGGCAAATCCATATCGTTTTCCGCTTCGATCTGCACGCCCGAGCTTACGTCCAACCGCTTCCACGCGTAGGAGAGCAGGAAGTAAATGTTCTTAATTGGAATTGCCATCAGCCCAGCTTCAGCTTATTAACGTTGGATTCAATTGCCTTCGGAGAATCGAACCAAATTTCTTCCAGCAGCGGGCGTAGCTCGTGGTTGATTATATCGTTCCACCACTCTTGATGGTCCTTAGCCGTGCAAGCGTCGCAGAAGTAACTGTGGCCAATCTGGAAGCCGGGTCCTAGATTTGGGTCTTTAATGATTTCTTGGTTAATATCAGTAATGACTTTGCATATATGATCGATCATTTCTTGCGGAATTTTCCTTTCCGCAAGGAAATTCTGAAACGGGCCTTTAAATTCCGGCTGGAGGGTTATAAACGCGAAACGGCGGCGCAGGGCGTAGTCAACGATCGCGAGGGAGCGGTCGGCGGTGTTCATCGTGCCGATTATGTAAACGTTTTCCGGGACGTAGAATTTATCGGCTCCGTCCTCGGAATAGGTGAGCGTAATCGCGTATTTTTGCGATCTCTTGTCGGGCTCGATGAGCATCATAAGCTCCCCGAGTATCTTGCTGAGATTTCCGCGGTTAATCTCGTCGATTATAAAGAAGTACTTCCGCTCGGGGTGCGCTTCGGCGAGCTTGCAGAAGTTATAGAACGCGCCGTTCTTGATCTCGATGCCGTTTTTGCCGAGCCGCAAACCCTGTATGAAATCCTCGTAGCTATAGGACTGGTGGAACTGCACCATATCTATCTGCCGGTCGATCGCGTACCCCATAACCTGGTAGGCGATCTTCCTCGCGATAAACGTCTTCCCAACTCCGGGAGGCCCCTGCAGGATTATGTTCTTCTTCTTCTCCAAAAGGCGTGCCGCGCGCATAAAGTTCTCTCCCGAGATAAACGGCTTATCGGGATCGGAGGAGAAGGAATAGGGCTCAGTTGGCTTGCGATCGTCGTTATTGTCGCCGTCGATAGTTTTATTATCAATAATTTCCCGGATAATATCGTATTCTTCTTCGGTAAGCTTAAAAAGACTCCCCTGGTTGTTCTTGAAAACTTCGCATTCCTGGAGTCCCGGATCGTTTTTAAGGTCGTTCCAATGAACTGGGATTTCCAGCTTCTCCATAAGCTGAAATTCAATAATCTCTTCGTCTTTTGCAGTAGTGTGAAGTTCTTTTGTTACCTCGAATATCGCCTTTATTTGTTTTACAGGCGTGCTTTCGTATCCGATAATTAAGTCGCCGGGTTGAACGCTTCTGAAGTGCTTGTAGATCCTTCTTTTGTTCCCCTTTTCGTTTCTTGCAGTGTAAAACTGTATCTCTTCAGCGTTGAAGTCGTTGATCGACCAAATGTTTGGGTTGGCGTTAAGCCACCAGAATTGTAACTCCCTTGACGGTTCATCTTCTCCTATAGGAGTAGTATTCGTTCCTTGGCTTCCGACATCGATCTCATTTAAAATTCCATGCTCTTCAAATATTGGGATTAGTTGAGGATATAAGCGCGCATATTCTCTTAAAGTAAATTCCCATTGAAGAGTAGGACTAAAAGTATCGGGCCTGAAAAGATTTTTATTACCCTTAATCGTATCTGATTTATATTGATAGACCTCGCGAGTAAGCCATTTTACTTTTCTTTTTCTATTAAAACCTTTCTCATCATCCGTATAATAATATTCTCCTTCAATAATACCAATCCCCAAGCAGGTGTTTACGCCTTTAGTCGCAAAAATAATGTCGCCAATATTGGCAGTTGCAAAGAGCCAAAGATTCCAAGTTAAGTTGGACGCGTTATTGGCTGGGTATCCAAGTTTTGTATTGAATTCTTCCAAAGATATTTCTTTGGGAATATCCTTTAATTTGTCGAATTGCTTATACTGCACTGCCGCCACACCTTCGTTGAAGAAACGATCCCATTCCACTGCCTGTTCGCCCGGAGCATACTTGAAGTAATTTCGCAATGTACTGTTTAATCTTAATACATCCGATTTTATCGATTTAAAATACTGGAGCGCCTCATGGTAAGTTAAAGTTGTGGCCTGTGCATATTGTGTCTTATCGGTTAATGAATGGCCTACAATCAATTTCCCATAAGGAATTTCTTCAAAGACTAAGCAAAATTGATATGCTTCTCTATGTGAATTGCGATTCGCTGGATATAATGCAATCCAGGAATGATCGCTTCCAAAGTTTGCTGCGCCTTGGAAATCTACAAAGTGATATTTGTAATTTTTAAGATCAAGATCTTTAAGCAGTTCTCTTGCAATCTCTTCCAAGTATTTAATGGTTAGAAGTTTTCTTTCGCCACGATGTAAGAAAGTATGGAGGATTGACCATGGCTTTTGCCAGTTTGAGAAAATATCCCTATTGCCGATTGTGTATTCATCTAAACCCTTTAACATAGATTCACTTGAATCTATGAATGATAATTTGTCTTTTTTCCGAATTCTATCCTTTATATCATCTACATATTGAATAGTAATCTCTTCTCCCTTTACAAGCTTTCTTGCGATTTCTGCCCTTAAGAAATTGACTGGTTGGAAAGCTTTTTCGGGGTCGCCGTATTCTTTCAGAATATCTCTTATAATATCAGGAGTGAGTCTGTTAATCTCATCAAAAAGCAATGGTGTATTGTTTATATTGCTAAGGATTTCATATTGTCCTGCTATTTTTACCAAAAACTTAAATTTCTCTTCCATATCTTTCCGGCGTCCTTTTGTTTGGCTTGGGATTAATTCTATTATAATAGCGTAAATTTTATTTATTAAGCTATGAATTTATTGCGGTATTTCCAAGAAAATTCTTAATTTTATTTAGAGCTTTACTCCAAAACCGTGAGCGAAATTATGAAGAGATTAGCCGTTTCATTAATTCTTTTAATGAGCTTTTGCGCCGCCTGGGCGGATTCGCCGCTTGTACCGGACGTTCCCAAGGATTTCTTCCCGGGTGAAATTTCTATCGGGGCCGGGCCCGTATTCGGGGAAATCGGGGGCTTAAAGGACGCCGGATATTTCATGAATCGCTACACGGCCAAGGGCAGCGGCGTCCAGTTCTCGCTGCAGTATAGCGAAGCGTTCCGCTGGAAATCGTATAAATCGGAGAGCGTTTTTCTCAGCCTTTCCGCGCTCTACAACCTAATGCAAGATCCCCGCGTCGAGGTCGACGGGCTCGAGGATGGAAAGGATTCAAGAAACTCGACCTTCGGCGAATTTATGTTCCTGACCGGGGTCATGTACAAGTTTAACCCGACGGACATCTACCTTGCAGGGCGGTTTGGTTTCGGCTCGTTTTACTTCTCCTTCCCCGCCTCAGGCAGTTCGGGGTACACCGACCTGGGGATAAGCCTGCAGGCGGAAGCGGGCAAGCATATACGCGTTTATGATAATTGGAAGCTGGGCATAGGCGTATCGTACAACGCAACTTTAGTTGTTCGTGGCGGGTTTATTGGCAGTAAATACTCAAGCTCCCGCTACGGCGCGAATTTGAGCATGATTTACGAGCTGGAATAAA
>JBLNBN010000041.1:0-32351 GCA_050260015.1 Chloroflexota bacterium
CCAGCTCAATGCGCGACGGCTCTATCCGGAAGAGCCTCGAGCCGTTTTGCTCGGGGTACTCCGTCTGCCTCGAGGCGTCGACGTCCAGCGGCGATTTGCAGCCGATGAGCGCTACGGTCAATAGTATTCCGATAAAGTATCTCATCACATCTTAAATTTTAATCCGTAAGAGATCCCCGGCTTTACCGTTACGTACGGCGTCCTGTCGTACGAATAGAAGAACATCGAGGATTCCGCCCTTACAGAAATGATAAAATTGTCCGTCAGATAGTAGTCCGCCCCTGCGGAGGCGCGGCACAACGGGCCCATTTCGTAGTAGCCCGCTCCGACTGAAACTTGCGGCGTTATAGTTCCCTTAGCGAGCGCAGGCAGCGTATACCTATATAATGCGGCGCCCCAGAACCCCCTGTAAACTTGCTTGTAGATCGCCTTCGAGCCTTTTACCTTACCGCTGAACACCTGGGAAATAGTCTCGTTGCCCACCTCGACGCCAATAGCGTCGCCGTTGCCAAGCGAATAGTCCAGTCCGAGTATATAATCCCCGATTAGGGAAGAACCCGGGGCGTCCAGGTCAAGGTAAGGGACGCTTAAGGAATTTACTTTCCTTATGCTGAAGGATAAGTTGGAGAGGGATTCGAGAACTTTCGAATTGCGCAGATAAATTGGATACGGAAGCGAGCGTTTTCTCGTTAGCGCAGGCTCTTTATCCTCGGTCAGGCTAAGATCAATATCAGTCGGCTCCGCCCTTTCCGCCACGGGGGTTAGGGCCTGCAAATCTTCAGGCGCAACTTCCTTAAAGCCGCCCTCGGTCTTCTTTGCAACAAAACGATAACCCGCGCGATCCGACTTAACCGGCGCGATGGAGGCCTCTTCCTTTGAAAGAAGCTCCGGAGGGGCGGGATTAGAAGCGGTTGCGGCCGGCTTACTATAATAATTATTATTAGCCGCGACGTTCGTCGGATTGGATTTGAACGTGCCGTTAACTCCAAAATAGATCGCGCCGCCCGCGACCGAGACCAGCAGGAGGGCTAGGAAAGCGAACCTGATGGTGCGGGTTATGCCGGAGAATCCCAGGGCGCCGGCGATGCGCCGCTTTAAGTACGGCGGGGGGGGCGGAAGAACTTTTGGCATCCAGCCGCGCAATAGCGTGTGCTGACGCATCTCCTCCTGCAATTCCGGGTCCTGCGAGAGCTCGTTGAACAGCTCGCTCGTATCGCTCTCGGGCAATTCGCCGTCTAAGAAGGCAATGATCTTTTCCGACGGGGTTAATTTTTCATTCGGCGCCATGGCGGGCTCCTTTGTTAGTCTTTTCAGTATAATCTTTAAATAAAGGAAGCATAAACTCCCTAAGTTTCTGCTTTGCTCTATAAATTGTTACGCGAACTTGTCCCATGCTCATACCTGTAACGTCGCTAATTTCCTGGTAGCTCATCCCGAGATATTCCTTCATAACCAATGCCTCCCGGTATGAATCCGGCAAGGCGCTAATCGCGCTCTCAAGTATTCTCGACATTTCCTTCGATTCATAGCTCTGTTCGTTCGTGTCCGGAAGCTCCAATCCATCCAGGGAAACGCCGGCGCGATATTTCGACCTGGTTTTCTCGTTAATGCATAAGTTCTTCGCTATCTTTATCAAAAAGCCGTTTATATGCGTTATCTTATGCGAAGATTTAGCGACCTCCTCGAAGAACTTCATGAAGGTCTCCTGGAAAACGTCTTCCGCTTCTTTCCTGTTGTCAAGTATCTTTAAGCAATAAGTAAAAATGCCCGCGGAGTACCTGCGGTAGATTTCGTCAAAGACCGCCCTCGCCAATTTTTTATCGTTAATTAGCGCGCTTAGTTCGGCGTCTGTCATCTTTGAAAAATCTTTTTTCATTTCTGCCTTTTCACTTGTCTATATAAACAAATGAGATGCGATTTTGTAACAGTCGAAAATCAATTTATTTTTCAACATCGGGATATTTTTTTTGCGATAATTGCTAAGTTGGCTTTCCATGCGGGTTTACAAGGCGCGGTCCCGCATAAATTTTTTTTGCTTTTGGCCTTGCCCCAACTATGAGCAAAGATTAATGCTACCGTAGCAAGTTGGAAGTTATGATTCGTAACTCACGAAATTATTTTTAACGTTCAATCGGAGAAAAAATACGTATTAAATAAAACCCCTCAAGAAACAGCATTTACAAGCGCTTGCTTGCTTAATTCAAAACTTGGCGCCAAAGATTAAATATTAACAAATCGGCGCCCTAAGCGGTTTTCAATGTATCATAGTTAATTTTTTTCGTAAATTTTTATCAATATCGTATTTTTTTCTTGCATTTGAAGTAAAGAACTTATATCTTTGCTGTGGGTTGTATTGCCCAAGCAGCATAAAGTGGAATAGCTCTCCTATGTTATTCCCCTGAATTTTTAAAAAAATCGAAGTTTTTCATTATTTCTTTCGGCGGTTAGTTCGTAAGTGATAGTGGATTAGTCGCTACTTAACGGATTTGTTCGGTAAATAGCCGTATGCGCTCACAAAACAAAAGCGATAATTCAACAATTTACGCAAGGAAGCGTAAACGGCTCGTTCTGGCGTTCAGCGTTATAGTCGTTTTGACGGTTCTCATCGTCGTTTCAAACTGGTCGGACTCGCGCCGCCCGGTCCACGACGTTCAGATCGTAGGCGCGATGAACGTTTCCGCTGGATCGATTCGCAAAAAGATCGAACCTTTCTGCGTCGGGATGGAGAAATCCAAAGTAGATTTTAACTTGCTTTTATCGAAACTCAAGGAATTACCTATTGTGGAATCGGCTGATTTCCAATATAAGAAGGGGAACAATCTCGAAGTGCGGATAGTCGAGCGCACGCCGGCTGCCGTCACGGCTTTGCCGGGCGGAAGGCTTGTCGCGACCGATACGTCCGGCGCCACGTTCGAGTACCGCGACCTACCAAGGCTCGCCGGTTTGCCCGTCATCGAGTTTCATGATTCGCGTTCCGTTATGAGGCGCGAGGCAATGCTTGCCTTTAGAATAAAAGCCATGGACTCTCCTTTTTGCGACAATTTATTCTCTGAAATTCGATGCGACGAGTCCGCTTCGAAGTATATGCTTATTTCAACCGACGACAAGAAGATTTATCTAGGCTCCGACTGCGATATAGAGGACAAGCTCGCGCGGCTTTCCAGGTTCGCCAAGCTTCCTTTAAACGATTCTTCGGGCTACAGTTATATAGACCTTCGTTGGCACGGTAAACTAATAACTGATTAAATGAACAATATTGCTAAAATATATATGATAGGGTAATCAAGTGAACCAAAACGAATCACCTCAGGTAACAGTCGGATTAGATATCGGCACAACCAAGATATGCGCGCTTATAGCCGCTAAGGATACCCGTCCGGGAAACATCAAAATACTTGGAATAGGCATCACCGAGAGCGAAGGCTTGAACAGAGGCGTCGTGGTGAACATAGACCGCACTGTGAAAGCGATTCGCAACGTTATTGATCAAGCCGAACAGCAGTCCGGTATAAAGGTTAGCGAAGTCATCGTCGGCATCGCCGGCGATCATATCGAATCGTTCCAGACCCGCGGCATCGTTAGCATTTCCAGCCAATCGCACGAGGTTTCGCAGCAGGACGTCGATCGTTTGCTCGACGAAGCGAAGAAAGTCGCTATCCCCTCGGAGAGAAAAATCATTCACTTGATACCGCAGGAATTCATTATTGACGGTCAGGACGGCATCCACGACCCTATCGGTATGAGCGGCGTCCGTATGGAAGCGAACGTTCATATCGTAACGGGGCTGGCCACCGCGATCGAAAACATCAATCGTTGCGTCGAGCGCGCCGGGCTTAAAGTTAAGGACATCGTGCTCGAGCCGCTTGCCAGCTCGCACGCCGTGCTTACAGACGACGAGAAGGAAGTCGGCGTAGCGCTCGTGGATATAGGCGGCGGCACGACGGATATCGCTATCTTCGAAGAAAACATAATTCGCTACACTTCCGTCTTCGCGATCGCCGGACGCCAGGTCACGGACGACGTAAAGAAGGGACTTGGCATAATCCAGGGGCAGGCCGAGCGCATTAAGCGCGAATATGGCCATTCCTACAGCGATTCTATACTTAAGGACGAAGTATTTATGATCCCTGGCATTGGCGGCAGGGCCCCGCTGGAAGTGTCGAAAAGCTATCTCTGTAAAATTTTACAAGCCCGCATGGCCGAGATATTCAGCTTCGCCGCGGGAGAAATTCGCCGCTCCGGCTACTACAACCGGTTAGGCGCGGGCATCGTTATAACGGGCGGCACTACCTTATTGCGCGGCAGCGACGCGCTCGCTCAGCAAATTTTTGAAATGCCGGTTAAAATTGGCATTCCGGCGGGCATCTCCTACCACGGCTTAGGCCCGGAGATCGAGAGCCCGGTCTATTCCACATCCGTAGGCCTTGCGCTTTACGGCTTCAATAAATTTAAGGACGGGTTGGACGTTGAGTTTACTTCCGCCAATCAAACTGCCGAGTCGGAAGAAGAATACGAGGAAGTTGAGGGCGAGCAGCAGCAGGAGAAGAGCTCAAAGTCATCGTTCATAAACAGAGTTAAAGAATTTTTACAGGATTTATAATCCTGATTGATCACAATAGAAAATTGAAAATTATAATTTCGCAATAATAAAGAGGGTTCGGGTATGCCAGCTTATTTAGACACAATCATCGACGAAGTCGGCGATGGCGCAAAGATTAAAGTAATCGGCGTCGGAGGCGGCGGCGGCAATGCTATTAACAACATGATCAAACGCGGTCTGACCGGCGTTGGGTTTGTCGTAGCCAATACGGACAATCAAGCGCTTCAGCACAATCTCGCCCAGTTAAAGATCCAATTAGGCTCTTCGACTACTAATGGGCTTGGCGCGGGGGCCAATCCTGAAGTAGGACGTAAGTCCGCCGAGGAAAGCGAGAACGATATCCGCGAAGTGCTTCGCGGCAGCGACATGGTCTTCGTTACCGCAGGCATGGGCGGCGGCACAGGTACGGGCGGAGCTCCTACGATCGCGAAAATAAGCCAGGAACTCGGCGCGCTTGTCGTCGGCATCGTTACTAAACCTTTCCAGTGGGAAGGCAAAAAGAGAATGAACAATGCGGACGAAGGCATTCGCCAGCTTCGCGAATCAGTAGATGCGTTGATCGTGATTCCGAATCACAGATTATTGGAAATTATCGATAAGAACACAAGTCTCACAGAAGCCTTTAATAAAGTAGACGAAGTGCTCTACAACGCTACCCGCGGCATCGCGGACATAATCGGCACCCATGGTCTTATAAACGTGGACTTCGCCGACGTACGCACCGTAATGAAAGGTATGGGCGACGCGCTTATGGGAATCGGAGTCGCGGCGGGCGAAAATCGCGCCACTGTCGCTACGCAAAACGCGCTCAATTCCCCGCTGCTCGACGGCATATCCATTGCCGGAGCGCAGGGCGTGCTCGTTAACATTACCGGGGGAAAGGACCTCACGATGCACGAGATCAGCGAAGCCGTCACTATAGTCGAAAGCGCCGCAGGCAGCGACGCAAATATCATCCACGGCGTCGTTCAGAAGGACGAAGCTCTCGACGAGATTATGGTAACCGTGGTCGCCACGGGGTTTAAAAAGGCCGAGGTAAAGCCCGCTCCTCATCAATTTCGTCAGCAGCACGGAAATAGAAACGAAATTTTCGAGCCCCAGCCGGACCTTTCCAATGGCAAAGGACGTCCGGAAATAATGGGCGGCATCGTCCCCCGTCCCGCCGACAACGGCTATAAGCCCAACTTCCCTCCCGCTTGCCCCAAAGGCACGACGGAGCTAAAGAAGTACGACAAGCCCGCTTTCGAACGCATTAACGATACAAGCAACGTTAGCTACCCGCAACGCCGGGCCGAAGAGACCGCGCTCAATATGAACCCGATCTCCTCTTCCCGTCATTCGCTTTCAAAGTCCGATATACCCGACGACGATCCGCGTAGCCAAATGTACCGTCAACCCGCGTTCCTGAGGAAAATACTAGATTAATACGTAAGGATAATTTAATAAAGCTGTCCTAACTTTATTAAATTCATTATTTCAAATCCGATTTCCGGCGCTAAAAGCCGGAAATCGGATTTTTTATTTAAAAACAAACGACCTCTTAAGAAAATAACTACTTTCAATTTTTTTGTAAATTAAATTTCGTAATTTAGTGTTTGTAATTCGTTACATTTTAAAAATCGGGCTTTAGCCCAAATTTTAATTATAAAAGTGAGGAATTTTATGGCTGAAGGTTCGTTCAATCCCTTCAAAATGGCCCAACAACAATTTGACAGCGTCGCTGAAAAATTGAACTTGGACGCAGCTACCAGAGAATTATTACGCAATCCCGATAGGGAATTTTCATTTAATATCCCAGTTCGTATGGACGACGGAAGCTACCGCATTTTCCGCGGTTTCCGTTGCCAACATAACGACGCTCGCGGCCCCAACAAGGGCGGCATCCGTTTCCATCCCCACGAAACGCTTGACACAGTTCGCGCTTTATCCATGTGGATGACCTGGAAAACCGCAGTAGTCGATATACCTCTCGGCGGCGGCAAGGGCGGCGTTATCTGCGATCCGCACAACCTCTCCATGCGCGAGCAGGAAGCTATCTGCCGCGGTTGGGTTCGCCAAATCGTTCGCCAGGTCGGCCCCGTACAGGACGTCCCGGCTCCGGACGTAATGACGACCGGTCAGCACATGGTTTGGATGCTTGACGAATACGAAAAGATCACGGGCATGAAGCAACCCGGTTTCATCACCGGCAAGCCCCTCGGTTTAGGCGGCTCGCTCGGTCGTACCGAAGCTACCGGCTACGGCGCGGTTTATACGCTCCGCGAAGCTCTTCTTGAGCTCGGAATGGATATTAAGAACACGACCGCGGCCTTCCAGGGCTTCGGCAACGTTTCTCAATATGCTATCGACCAGTACACTAAGTACGGCGGCAAAGCCATCGCCGTTTCCTGCTGGGATCACCACGATCAAAAAGCTTATACCTTCCTCAACAAAGACGGTATCAAGTTTGACACTCTTAAGAGCATCACGAACAGCTTCGGCGAAATCGACAAAGACAAAGCCCGCGCAATCGGCTTTGAAATCCTTGACGGCAACGCATGGCTCGAGCAGGAAGTCGATATCCTCGTTCCCGCGGCTCTCGAGAATCAATTAAACGCTACGACCGCTCCTATGATCAAGCCGACCGTTAAAGTCATCCTCGAAGGCGCAAACGGCCCGACTACTCCCGAAGCGGACGAAATCTTCAAGAAAAACAACGTTTGGGTTATTCCCGACTTCTTGGCTAACGCCGGCGGCGTAACTTGCTCCTACTTCGAACAAGTACAATGCAACATGAACTACTTCTGGTCCAAAGAAGAAGTTCTTACCAAGCTCGACACCAAGATGACTGAAGCTTACAAAGCAGTTAGCGCTTTGGCTCGCGATCGCAAAGTTTACATGCGCGACGCGGCTTACATGATCGCTATCTCCCGCGTTGCGGAAGCTTGCAAACTTCGCGGCTGGGTTTAATCCTACCCGATAGTTAATGTATTCAATAGGGAAAACGCCGCTTTCGAGCGGCGTTTTTCGTTATTTATGCAAATATCGCGCTTTTTTCATTTAACTTTTTGCTATTTTGTGGAGTCTTTTATATAGTAAATCACTTACATAAGGATAACGAAAATGAAAACACTTTGCCTCGTTACTCTACTTTTAACGGCGGCTCTGCTCTCGCCGTTCAACCTTTGCGCCGAAGAGATCAACTTCGACACGACCGCCTGGCGCGCCCGTTTGAACTCGGAATGGGGAGAAGGCGTCCCTACGGCCGAGAAGCTAAAAGTTTTCGATAGGTTCTGGGACACGCTTAACACCGGCTACTCCTGCTTCGTAAACGGGAGGAATTGCGACTGGGACGCGGAAGTCAAGAAGATCCGCGATAAAGTCGCCGCAGGACTTACAAGGGGCGGCTTCGCCTCCGCTCTGACCGAATTAACCCTACTGATGAACGACGGCCACACTTTCTTCTGGGACGTCGGAGTTCACAGGGCGCAAATTAAGCCGGGGCTTCCGCTCGTTACCGCTCACAGCCAGGAGAATTTTGCCGCATGCGTCACTCCTCTCCCGGACTCCACCGCCCTCGTATACGAAGCGCAACCCGGCAACGTATTCGGTTTGGAACGCGGCGACGTAATACTTGGGTACAACGGCGTAAAGCTGGGAAAGCTCGTCGACATTATTCTGGAGACGAAGATACCGATCTCCTGCAGCGTCGGTTCGACGGAGTACGCTACCTGGCACAAGCTTATGACGGCCGTCGCATGCAGTTGGCACTTATTCGATACAATCGACGTGCTCAAATCCAACGGAGAGATAAAACATTTCCCAACCAGTTTAATGGCAAATACGCACTATGTGGGCAAATGCTGGGAAGCTCTGCCTATAGAAGGAATTGAACGCCCTACGCCCAACGAAGTATCCGATAGGAATAAATCGGTCTATAGCGGGATGATTCCCGGGACTGCCGTAGGGTACGTCGCTTTTTATAATTGCCTCGAAATGTCGGGCGATAGTCTTTATAATCACGTAAAGGAGCTTGTTGAGAGGAGGTCCGCCAAGGCCCTGATTATCGACATAAGAACTAACCTCGGCGGAACGATCATGAGCTTCGATAAAGCTTTCATGTATCTCTACGATAAGGACTGCCGCAATTGGCTAACTTGCGGCGATAGAATTGATCCCGACGATAAGTTCAACTTATTCGTTGATCCGAACTATAAATACGGTTATGACCTGTATAAGACCGAGGAGTTTTACTTCGATCATCCAATCGCGGTCATTACCGGGCCCAACGCGATCAGCGCCGGAGATATTTTCCCGTTGCTCTTTATGAATCATCCGAGAGTCAAATTTTTCGGCAAGTCCACCGCCGGCGCGTATGGCGCCTCCTGCGGTTTGACAATTCCTCAACATTCTCAATTCTTTGGCCTCATGCAGTTAGGGAATATGGCATTGCCTAAGGAACCCAATAAATTCCTCTCCCATACATATTCGAGGGTGGATTTTCCCGTTTGGATGACGCGCGAAGGAGTTGCGCAGGGCAAGGACGATCCGCTGGAGGCCGCTATTAAATGGATAGAGCAGGATATGGCCGTAGAGGAGATCGCTGCCGGGGGCGAGCTGTCAATTGCTCCTACCGTTGCTAAGGAGTTCATAGCCGTTAAATTTTCAGTGAAGAACCCGGACGCCGTACGCTATGAAATTACCGATATAACCGGGAAGCAAGCGCTTGCGGGAGAATGCCGCAACCTTGACAGGATTAATTTAAACGCTCTCGGCGCCGGCGTTTATTTTATCGCCTTTGACGCGCCGGCAGGGAAATGCGTAAAGCGCTTCCTAAAGGAATAGCGCAATCAGAACATACCGGCGGCGACGCTGACTCCGAACACGAAGCTGAAACCAGAGGCGGGGAATCCGGGCGCGTATTCGTACGCCTCGTTCAGTAAATTATCGCACCTTAAGTAAAAAAGCGCCGGATCGACCCGCAAAGAGCCCCCGACGCTTAACAGGTTGACGGCCGTACCGCCTAATTCAGGCATCCTGTATTCTCCCATAAACGAAAGTTTATCGGAGAATGCCTTTATGTTTATTTCAGAGAAAAGGCTATGGAATTCCCCAAACGCCAAAAAATTACTTCGGTAGGATTTTAGGTTTTCATAGCCTGCTTCTATGCGAACGCCATCCGTATTATAGCTTAGGCTGATTGACTCTTCTTCCATTTTATCGGACTTTTTACGTAGCGACGAGCCGGAGATCCGCCTGGTCGAATCCGTGAAATAGAAATGCTCGATCCCGGCGTAGGCGACAAGCCCCCGCGCAACCCGGTAAAGGAGCCCGGCGCGGACCCCGGTCGTCCAAAAATCATTCGCTGATGCGGGGCGCGCGGCAGCCGCTATATCCGAGAGCTTTGGCGGCAGCAGCGAAGCCGATATTTCACCGTCGAATAAAAGGCGGCTTCCGATTGGAATCTTGCCGACGACTTCAGCGGCTAACGCCGTAGCCCGGTACTTGTCCTTTTTCTCGTCGCCGTAAACTTCATATACGTCCGCCCCGGCCGATATTCTATAATTTCCAAAGCTGTCGTTGCGCGCGGCAAACAACCTGCCGCTGATTTTCTGAATATTTAATTGATTAATAACGGCAGAATTCATCTCGCCGTAGAAATCGGTCGATTCGTATTCGCCAATAGCTCCCACGATCGCTATACCGCTTAAATCAGTTTCAACGGAGAGCGAGCCGCCGTATCTCTTCTCGTCGGATTTGGCGGGTTCCGCGGGCGTTAAGCCGAAATACCCGGGGGGCGGGCCGGAGGTCAAATTGGAATTAATCTGCGCCCAATAAGCCGAAAAATTCCATTTTACGCTATTCAGACCAAGCCCGCTTAAGTTAAATAATCCCAACGTGGTTTGTCTATGTTCCAGAGAGCGCCGCGCGTAGCTCGCCCTTGAATCCAGCATAAATGGTAATTCCCCGCTAACTCCATATCTCGCTAAAGTAAATTGCGCGGAGGAAGTTTCGCCGCTAAGCCGCGCGTTGGCATAGTAGCCATATTTCACGGCGTCGGCGGAGTATTGAAAGTCTTCGTTAAGAAAGTATTTTTTTATTATGCTTTTTCGATACGAATTTGACATATCGACTCCGATATCCGAGGCTCCCGCCAAACCAATTTCAACGGTCAGGTCGTAGCCTTCGTCAATTAGCCGGGAGCCCGCCCATAGCTTGCCGGCAGCCCCCCGGGAGCCCCCTTCCAGCCTAAATCCCATGGAATCCTTCGGAGCGGCTGGCGCTAAGCCGACGCCTCGATAATTCGAATATGCCGAATCGAATGGCAAGGCGAACCGCGCGACGTCGTAATCGAACGCCCCGCCGTAGGATTCGCTTATTCGCGCGGCGCCGAACCTTACTTCATAGTCCCCGGGAAGTCTTGCCCTCAACCGAAGTAATGAACGCCTATAGGGGTCGAAGGTCGAGTACTCCGGCGACCCTAAAAGGTAATTCTTAAATTCCGATACTGCGGAGGAATCAAATTCCGCCCAGCCCGCTTTCGATGGGCTATAAATACAAAAAGCGAGCGCAAGGCATTTTATGAATGCCCCCGCTCGCCTGGTCGATGTATTCGATGTCCGGTCGATCTTATTAATCCCGTATATAGTTTACATACGTAAAATAAATCCGTTTACTTAACAAGCTTCTTGTAGCGTATGCGGTGCGGTTGGTCGTCCTTCCCGAGCCGCGTACGACGATTCTCCAAATACTCCGAGAACGACCCCTCGAAGAAATAAGCGCTGGAATCGCCTTCGAACGCCAGGATGTGGGTCGCTACGCGATCCAGGAACCACCTGTCGTGGGAGATTACCACCGCGCAGCCGGCAAAGTTCTCCAGGCCCTCCTCGAGAGCGCGAAGCGTATTGACGTCGATGTCGTTCGTCGGCTCGTCGAGAAGCAGCACGTTCGCCTCTTCCTTTAGGGTCAACGCCATGTGGAGCCTGTTGCGTTCGCCGCCGGAAAGAATTCCGCACTTCTTTTGCTGGTCGCCGCCTGTGAAGTTAAATCGGGCGATATAAGCGCGCGAGCTAACTTGCTGCTTGCCGAGCTGGATGAAATCGGCTCCGCCGCTAACCACTTCCCAAACCGTTTTTTCTGGATCGATAGATTCGTGCTGCTGATCCACGTACCCTATCTTAACGGTTTTACCGATGGAGAACGTTCCCGCGTCGGCGGATTCGCTGCCCATTATCATCCTGAAGAGCGTCGTCTTGCCGGCGCCGTTGGGACCGATAATGCCTACGATACCCGCGGGCGGGAGGTTAAAGCTTAAATTTTCGAAGAGCAATTTATCGCCGAACGCCTTGGAGACGTTATCCGCCACAATTACTTCGTTGCCAAGTCTCGGACCGTTGGGAATAAATATCTCCAAACGCTCCTCTTTCTGGCGTACGTCCTCCTCGAGCATATTCTCGTAGGCGGCAAGTCTCGCCTTGGCTTTGGCGTGGCGGCCCTTCGGGGACATCCGCACCCATTCGAGCTCGCGTTCGAGCGTCTTCTGCCGCTTGGATTCCTGCTTGCCCTCCTGCTCCAATCGCTTGGATTTTTGCTCGAGCCACGAGGTATAGTTTCCTTTGTAAGGTATGCCCTCGCCGCGGTCGAGCTCAAGTATCCAACCGGCGACGTTGTCGAGGAAGTACCTATCGTGGGTAATTGCAATAACCGTGCCCTTATACTGCTGCAGGTACTGCTCGAGCCATGCTACGGATTCCGCGTCCAGGTGGTTCGTCGGCTCGTCGAGAAGCAATATATCGGGTTCTTCCAGGAGAAGCCTGCAGAGCGCGATACGTCTGCGCTCGCCTCCGGAGAGGTTCTTTACCTTCCAATCGGCCGGCGGGCAGCGCAGCGCGTCCATTGCGCGTTCCAATTTATTGTCAAGTTCCCATGCGTCGTGCTTTTCAAGCTCTTCGGTAAGCTTTCCCTGGCGTTCCAGCAGCTTATCCATCTCGTCGGCCTCCATCGGCTCGGCGAATTTCATATTGAGCTCGTCGTATTCCTTTAACAAATTAACTACGTGGGCGCATCCCTGCTCCACTACGTCGCGGACAGTCATGTCGTCGTCGAGATCCGGCTCCTGCGGCAACCAGCCGATCGAGTAGCCCGGCGAGTAGACGACCTCGCCCTGGTAGCCTTTCTCCACCCCGGCGATGATCTTCATTAGGGTAGATTTTCCCGAGCCGTTTAGGCCGATTATTCCTATCTTTGCGCCGTAGAAAAAGGAGAGGTAGATGTCCTTTAGTATTTGTTTATGCGGAGGAACTACTTTGCTCACTCCGACCATGGAAAAAATAATTTTTTTGTCGTCAGCCATTTTCTTAAGTTAAGGTGTTACATAAATTGCAATTTACGAAAAAAATGCGAGTATTTTCGCGGGGCGCCGAGCCGGCTTGAGAAAAAAAGTATTTTGCGGAGCGCGGAAAAATACTTAATTTTGTAAACAATTTTTTGAGCGGAAGTGGTGAAACTTGGTAGACACGCCATCTTGAGGGGGTGGTGCCCATCGGGTGTAGGGGTTCGAGTCCCCTCTTCCGCACAGAAGTAAGCCGGCAACGATTTGCCGGCTTTTTTTTATTTTTTACTAGAATTCACGCAATAACTCTCAAATTCTTGCGTTCATCGCTTAATAATCGTCATTCGTTTTTTATTATTTTTGGAGGGATAAGTATACCGTTAATTTAGCGACGTAATTTTTTACAATTTCTTAGGTTCAAGAGCGATGATCAAGCCCTATCAACTTGACGAAGAATTTTACGATAAGCTCGCTAACTTCAGCCGCCGGTTCACCGACGGTATGCTGCCCGAATTCCAACATATTATTGACGACTTTAAAAGGCGGATCGAAAGCGCTTCCCTTGAAACTCTTCGCAGCGATTCCGAGTACTTTATCGAAATACTCGCCATTGGCGTTTTTGCCTCGCAGTACTCGAAGTACTCGCGCGGCAAATCGGTCGGCTTACTCAAGTCGCTCGAGGCCCTGAAAATCGCTCGCACTCGCTCATTAACCCTTAAACCGGCCGCCGATAGGCTCCGGGGAGTCCTGTTTACTCATTTTCTTTATAAGCCCGGAAATGACGCGGCCCCTTTCGGTTACAGGGAATTCTGTAAATTGCTCGAATGGATGAACGCCACGGGCGAATTCGACGAAGAAGTAATCCGATTACGAAATTGGAGCTCTTACTTGAAAACCCTCCCGGCATATACCGTCGAATCAATCCTGACGCGTTCCCTGCTGGCCGCTCAGCGCTTCGAGCGCGAAGCGAACGACGATCTCGGCGGTTACGTTAGCGGCGCGAGAATCTTCCTGGACCTTATCCAACCGACGCGGAGGAACCGCGAGGACGTCATATTCACCGGTCGCAAGCCGATCGAGTATCTCTTTAATATGTTCGCCGCGCAGGTTTTGAACGAAGCCTTAGCCGCAAAATTCGCAACTAAGGAAAATTTATCCGTATTAATGCCCGCCTGCGCTAAAAGCCTGAACGGCCAGGGATGCAAAGCCACGGGCGAAGGCCTCGATATGGTTTGCGCCGGCTGCTCGGGCGAATGCAATATAGGCAAGGTTAAGCGGGCGCTGCCAAATAATGCAAAGGTCTATATCGTACCGCATTCCTCCGGCTTTTCGGACTTCCTAAAGCGTCGAGCAGTGGAAAGCGACGTAGCCGTCGTCGGCATAGCCTGCACGCTTAATTTGCTGCGGGGCGGCTACGAGATGATGCGGCTGGGCATACCCTCGCAGTGCGTCTTCCTCGACTTCCCCGGTTGCAAAAAGCATTGGAGCCAAACGGGCACGCCCACGGAAATACACGTAGATCAGTTATTAAAGTTATTGCGTAACAATAAAGCCGCTTCCGCAAAAAGCCCCTATAGTTCCGCGGAAACAAAAATTTTTAAATTCGAAAGAGTTTTCTCGAAAGCTTGTTAAGCCGTAATGCCCTCGGCAAAACAAAAGCGCCCGCGATATTGCTCGCAGGCGCTTTTTATTTATGCGTCAGTCGTTTTATTTAATTACGACGAACCTTCTCGTAAGCGTTTCCCCGCCGGCGTGTATCGTAATGTGATAGACGCCCGAGGATAAGTTCAGACCGTCGAGATTAAGCTTAAGCTCGCTTGCGCCGGGAGCGAACTCGCCGACGAATATCTTTGCGATCTCCCTGCCGTAAACGTCGGTCAAAAGGGCTTCTCCCCGAATTGCGCTTAAGGTTTCTATCTGCAAAGCGACCGAGCCGTAGGCCGGGTTAGGCATTGCCTGGGAAGCCCTCAGGGCTCCTCCGGTAGTCTGCCCGTCAAAAGCTCCAAGCATGCCCTTCTGCTTAACCCGGACCCCGATCGCGTTGGAGAAAGTAGTGTCGCAATCGTTCCATACGGCCACCTGGTAGCTTCCGGCGTCCGCGAGCGAGAGTATGATTGTATGCTTTGCTTGGTTCAAGGCGCCGAAAGGCATTCCGTCCTTATACCATTGCAACGTCGCCGGGGTGTTCGAATTCGATTCGAAATTAACGTCCAGCGTCATCTCCTGGTCCTCTTCGAAGACGAGCGAATCGGGATAGTTAGTCAGGATGGTCGGGGGCGCGTTTACGATTAGTTCCGCTGCGTCCGAATTTATCTCCAATCCAAGCGGCTCTATCGTAGCGCGCAAGTAATATTTACCGGCCTGTGCGCGGCTGATATTTGTAAAAGTCAAGGTTCCTGTGGTAGCCCCGGAGACTCCTCCCCCGTTATTAACCGGCATGCCGTTCTCGCGCATCCACTGGTACGATATATCGCCCTGCAAGCCGGATTTCGCGTTACCGTTGAGCGAAGCCGTTTCGCCCGCGCAGAAAGTTCCGCCCTGCGGCTGAAGATCGAACTCGAAACCGGATTCGAGCACGCTGACGACCCTCGAGTTATCAGTCCCGCAGAGAGCCGAAACAATAACGTGATAGTTTGCGCCAAAGTCCCCGGCGTCGAGATTCCGTATACGAAGTCTTTCCGTAGTCGAGCCGACGTACTTGTCGCCGTCCGTTATTCTTACCCCGTTCTTATACCATTCGTAATTGACTATGTAGCCGGGTATCTTGCCGTTTGCATGGGCTTCGACCTCCAGGACTGCGTCCTCGCCCGTATTCCTGTAAACCGTGGACGGTTCCTTTGTGATCATTGTAGGCTGAGCGATATAGAGAACTATGGGCTCGGTTTCAACGGTCGGGCATAGAAGTTCGCCTTCCTCGGCTGTAGCGCCGGAAACTCTTGCCGTGTAAAGACCGGAGTTGTCGTAGTTTAAATTCGTCAAAATCAGCAGCCTGCCCGTTCTCCCGATCAACGGTTTTCCATCCTTGTACCATTGGAAGTTGAGATTAGAGCCGGACGCGCCAACGCTGAACATCACGGAATCGCCGACGCATCGAACTGCGTTTTCAGATCTCGACGTTATAAGCGGCGCATCGAACGTAGTGACTGGGTTCACAACCGAGAAGTTCTCCGGATGCTCGATATCTCTTATCATATAGCTAATGGGCTGCCCTGCGTTGGTTCCGCGCGGCATAGACCATAGGGTGTCGCCTATCGAAGCGGGTAGATTTGCGAATATGGGAGCGTAATTGACGCCGTCCGTACTCATTAATATTTCCGCACGCTCGACGCCATAAGCGAACCATTCGAACGGCAGGTCCTGGCAGTACATACCGCCCATAGCCGGATTCAACCATTCGATATAAGGCATGCGTATCTTTAGCGGGGTTAAGTAGCCGCCGTTTGGATTGCCGGTAAAGACGTCGGGCCACATCGCGTTCTGGTCGTTCACCGCTTTTATCAGATTTCCGTTCGTGTCGTAAACTTCCAGCCTACGCACGCCGCCAGGCATATTGTTTGGCACGAACGCGGCCCATGCGCCGGGCATACTTTCCAAATTAGCGTAGAACGGGGGGGCCTGGTTCGGGAATCCCGGTGTAGCAAGCTCGGAACCCTCCTCCTGCACGACGGCCGTCGAAACTACCCTGCCCGTCTCATCCTTTAATACGACGAAGCTCATCGGGGCGAGGCGCGAGGAATCGTCCCATACGCCGGTCGCTTCGTTTGCGTTGGCGCCGAACCTTATAGCCGTGGAATTTGCGCTTGACAGGAATTTATTGATCGGCAAGCCCTGCTCGTTGGCGAGCGTTACCTGCCATTTTACGTCGTTGCCGGATGCGAACATAGCATTCGAAGTTGGGACGAGATTCACCCACACGCGCTTGCTCGTCTCGCCGGCGCCCGTCATGAACGAAGAGGAAGCGGCAGGATCCGTTATATCCCAGGAACTATTATAGGCATAGCTATTTGTCGCATAGTTATAATGCATATTATTTCCCGCTGCGCTCGGATTCGGCAAAGCGGCGTCGCTTGCGCGAATGGCCCGGGTTGCGAAGCGGTAAATCGTGTTGGGATGCAGATTATTGAATTCAACGAGAGCGAACGAGGGCATGCGGCCGTTGCCGCCGCTCTCGAGGAAGGTTCCGTCGCCCTTTACGAAAGCGGGAATTATACGATCGGCCATCGTTGGAGTTTGCGAAACCGTAACGATCATCGGGGCCGTAGTCGGAAGGTTCGGCGCCGAAAGCGTCAGAGTATAGGTTCCTTGGGTCGTGAACATTAAGCTGTCAAACCTAACCCTTCCCTGCGCGGCCTGGCGCGTTAGAGTTCCGGAAACGCCGGCCGGCCCGGAAAAATTAAGCGTTACATTGTCGTTGTACTGCCTAACGGCGCCGGTAGCCGGGTCGCGGATCTCGATAGTTGCCGGGGGATGGTATATCCCGACGTAGCCCCTGCTATAGAAATCTGTCCAAAGGATAGGACGATTAACGAACGTAATCGTTCTCGTAGCGGGAAGCAGCGAAGGGCCCGCCGTAGTTTCAGCACGAACGCTCATCGTTCCGGCGAGGTCGTACTGGAGATTATTTAATACTACCCCGTTCGAACCCGCGGGGATAGTCCCCGTAGCAAGGCCCAGGAAAGCGCCGTCGCCGGAGGTCTTAACTACCTGGAACGAAGTTGCCGTCCCGACGTCGGTGGGCTTACCGCCGCCGTCGACCGTCCGCACAACTAAGTTGAAGGGAACGTTAGCCATCGGCTCGTTAGGTCGCACTTCCGTTATCGCGAGACGCGCGGCTGTTCCCGCCGTTGTTTGGCTAGTTACGTAAATATCGTCGACGCGCATCTGCGGCCGCGAACCGCCGTTCTTCGAGCTTGCCATGTAGAATTTCCAACGAACCTGCACGTTTGGCTTATCTTCCGCTTCAAATGGAAGCTTAGCGTTGAATACCATGGAATTCGGCTGTAATGCGCGGGCTTCGTCCTGCGTCGCGGCGTTTAGGTATGCCGGGAACGAATATTCGATCGGGTTGCCGTCGACGTCCGTTATATCTTTGTAATTCCCCGTTAGTCCAAGTCTATATTGAATTCGAATACGGTAATCCCTATCCGTCGTGTTATCGAGCGAAACGAACCCTCCCGTCCATTGAACGTTTACGTTAGTTCTATCGGTAGTGTTTAGCGCAAGCACGATCGACGCGGGGAACGCCGCCCCGGCGCAACCGGTCTGGACGCTGCTCGTATTGACCATGCCTATTCCTTGCTGGTCCATGCCGATAAAACGGGCGCGCGAGGTTAAATTATAAGCGCACTGCCAATCCATTTCGGCGGGAGCAGCGAGCGGGGCGTCGAGCGTTGCCGCCTGCCGCAAGATCATATTCGGAGGATACGTTCCCGCAGGCGATGTCGAAGGAAATTCCATTAATAAATAGTTTCCGCCCGCCAGGTTAAACGGCGCGGGAACCGGCGGCAGGTCGAACGAGAACTCCGGGGCGGCGCCGTCGGTTTTGTAGTTGATATTCGCGCTAAAGTTCGTATAGGGATAAATCTTAAAGCGATAAGTCGTTCCCGGCGATAAATTCTGCCATACGTACTGCTGCGCTCCCTGGTTTACGTACATTAGCCCTGCGCCGTCCGCTAGGTTAGGGTCCGCCGGCGGCTGGACGCCGTCCGTTGGAACGGGGAAGGAGCCTGCGGGGCCGGCTAAAGCGTAGATAGCGTATCCAGCCGGCGCCTGCCCTGACGTCGCGTCTGCCCAGGAGGTTCTTATAGAGGAGGCCCCGACTGCGGCGCCGGCGAAGTTTGTCGGGTAGTTGGTCGGTTCGGGAAGCGTTCCGGCCGAGCCGAAATTCGTCCAGGAAATATCGTCCACTACAACCTGGTAGGCGGTAGGGTTGCGGAGCTCGATGACGACCGGCCCGGCAACATTTATGTTATCGACCGAAAAGGTCTGCACGTCGGTATTGTCCCAGGTAATGGAACTCGCCTTGTAAACGCCGTTTATATATAAGTCCACCTGCCGGTTACCCGCGCCTGTGAAGCCTTTTTTTAAACTTACTTTGAAGGAGCCTATTCCCGAAGGAATTTGCGAGGAATATACCGCGCTCGCGTCGGCAACGCGGCGGAGCAGCAAGCCCTTTCCGTTGACCTGGTAGCCGGCGTCGTCGCGCGAAGCTACATAATTCCACGTAATGCCGTCGGCCCCGACGAAGGAGCCGGCGCCGTACGACGTAGTTGCGTTGCTGTTGTCAAAGGTTTCAATATGATCCCATTGCGCCTGGGCGCTTGCGCCCATCGCCAACAATGCCACCATAAAGAATAAAATTCGTTCGAATCTGATTCTCATATCTCCCGCCTTCTATTATTTATAAAAAACAATATTTCTGCTTCATAATAAAATCAATTTACAATTTTATTCATGATTTCGTATAAATTATACGTATTTTTTTAAGAAAGTTTTCCACATCTAACCCTTTATAACCGCTACAGGTACGATACGCGCGACCTTAGCCGCAATGCCCGCGCTAGCGATAACGTCGACGACCTGCGTCACGTCCTTGTACGCTTCGGGAGCCTCTTCGGAGAGTCCCTTTAAGGAACCGGCCTCAATAGTTATGCCCTTGCCGGCAAGTTCTCTTTTGAGCGCGCCGCCGTCTATCGCTTTACGGGCCTGCGTGCGGGACATCACTCTACCGGCGCCGTGGCAAGCCGAGCCGAACGTCTGTTTCATGCTCTCCGGCAGCCCCGCAAGCACGTATGATTCCGTTCCCATGCTGCCCGGAATTAGAATTGGTTGCCCCGTGCGCTTGAATTCCGCGGGCAATTCCGGGTGTCCGGGTGGAAAAGCCCTCGTGGCCCCTTTGCGATGCACGAGCGTTTTCTTTTTTTCGCCGTTTGCTTCATGGGTCTCGAGCTTGGCGATGTTGTGCGCCACGTCGTAAAGAAGCGTTAAGCTTCCTGAGTCCGCCCCGAAGACGCCTCGCCAGGCTTTTCTTATTTCGTAAGTCATTATCTGGCGGTTCGCCCATGCGAAGTTAGCGGCGGCGCACATCGCGCCGAAGTAGCTCTTCCCGAGCGAAGATGTGTACGGCGCGGCGGCAAGCTCCCTATCGGGCAGCGTAAAATCGAATTCCCGCGAGGAAAGAAGCATTCGCTTTATGTAATCCGTCGCAACCTGGTGGCCAAGCCCCCGGGAACCGCTGTGTATTTGAACGACTATCTGCCCTTCGAATAGCCCGAACGCGCGCGCTATCTCCTCGTCGAATATCTCGGCGACATAGTCGATCTCGATGAAATGGTTGCCTGCGCCCATCGTGCCTAATTGATCGCTGCCGCGTTCCTTCGCCTGGTTTGAAACGGCGGCGGGGTCAGCCTCGGCGAGCGAGCCGTAGCTTTCCGTGCGGAGCGCGTCGCCGTCCTCGGCGTAGCCCTGGCTTTCGGTCCATTTAACGCCTTGCGCCAACGCCTGGTCGAGCGCCTTCGGCGAGAGCTTTATCTTGCCCTGGACGCCCACTCCCGAGGGAACAAGCTCGTAGATCCGTCGCGCAAAATTTGGGATTTTGGATTTAATATCGTGGAGGGAGGCCTGGGATTTGAGCAGCCTAACGCCGCAGTTGATGTCGTAACCTATTCCGCCCGGGGAGATAACGCCGTAGGACGCGTCGAGAGCCGCAACCCCGCCTATCGGGAAACCGTAGCCCTCGTGCGCGTCCGGCATGACGATCGTCCAACCGAAAACGCCCGGCAGGGTGGCTGCGTTCATTAGCTGCTCGAGGCTCTTATCGGAGGATATATCCTTCAGCATCTCCTCGGAGGCCAGTATACGGGCCGGAGCGCGCATGCCCTGTTTTGCGGAGCTTGGTATTTCCCATATCCAATCGCTTAGCTTAGTCAAATTTTGTATCATGCGTCTCGCTTCCAAGTTTTACATAAGTTTAAAGGCCTGCGATGCAAGCGGGCTCGTCGTTTGCCGGGTTATTTACGAGCGCGTCTACCGGGCGACCTTCCATCATGTCCGATCCTATCGGGAGCAAAAGCTCCTTCGCTCGCTCCGGCGAGCATTCAAGCCACTCGAGCCGCTCATCCTTTCGTATGATTAACGGCATGCGATTATGCAACGCGGCCATGAATTCGTTAGGCTCCGTCGTTATTATAGCCGCAGTACAGAGAAACTCGCCGTTCGATAGGCGCTTCGTTTCGTATATCCCGCCGAAGGTTAATATATTTCCCTCGCGAAGCCGAATATAGTACGGCGTCTTCCGCTTTAAAGAGGGTTCCGTCTTCCACTCATAAAACCCGGTGGCAAAGATCAGGCATCTCCGCTTGGATATTGCGGAGCGGAAGCTGGGCTTTTCGAAAAGAGTCTCCGCTCGCGCGTTGATTAGCTTCGGGTTAGGCGCCTCGTCCTTGCTCCACGAGGGAGTCAGTCCCCATTTTACCCCGACAATCGTCCCGGGACTCTCCGAAAGCGCCGCCGCGACGGTCTGCGTCGGGGCTATGTTGTACCTTGGCGTAATGTCAATTTTTGATTCAAACCCGGGTTCTTCCCGCTCCAGTTCTTCCGTATCGGTGGCGAGAGCGAATCTGCCGCACATAGCTATCCTTTATTGATTTTATAGTTTTAAATTATTGATTTAAAGAATCTACAACGAGATGACATAAGATTAATTTTATTAATAAAACGTTTTCATTTATTTTTGAAATACTTCAAATTAAATTAATATAAGAAATTGGGCGGCAAGCGATGGAAAGTCAGGACTATATTCTAAGGGAACAACGCAGCTTTTTGCAAACCTATAAGAGGTATAAGATAGTAATACGCGAGGCCCGCGGAGCCCGCGTTTTTACGGAAGACGGCGAGGAGTACCTCGATTTCCTGGCAGGCATAGCCGTGAACGCGCTTGGGCATTGCCACCCGGCAGTTATGCAGGCGGTCGGCGAGCAGCTCGGCAAGTATATGCACGTTAGCAATTACTTCTACCAGCCGGCGCAGATCAATTTCGTTGAGACTCTTTTGCGATTGAGCGGGTTCGATCGCGCGTTCCTTACCAACTCCGGCACGGAGGCAACCGAAGGCGCTATGAAGCTCGCAAGGAAATGGGGCTCCGAGAACGGTAAATCCATTATTTACGGCTTTACTGGCGGATTCCACGGCCGTACGTACGGCGCGCTCTCGATAATGGACAAACCCCAGTACAAGCTTGGAATGGGGCCTTTCCTCGAGAATTGCGGCGTGCTTCCGCATAATAACGTCGCGGCTCTCCGGGAGAAGGTTAACGAAAACACCGCCGCGCTCTTCCTCGAGTTCGTACAGGGCGAGGGCGGCCTAACAGTCGCCGAGCCGGATTTCATTCGCGCGATTATGGAATTGCGCGAGAAATACGGATTCCTGTTAGTGGCCGACGAGATACAAGCCGGTACGGGCCGCACCGGAAAATTCAACGCGTTCGATCATTACGGTATAAAGCCCGATATCGCGATATCCGCTAAAGGGCTTGGCGGAGGCCTGCCGCTCGGCGCTATTCTCGTCCGCGAAAATCTCGCCGGCGTTTGGTCGACCGGCGAGCACGGCACGACATACGGCGGCAACGCGCTCGCTTGCGCGGCCGGCGGCGCCGTGCTTAAAGAATTGGAAGCCGGGCTGTTAGAAAAAGTTGACGAGAACGGCCGTTACTTCGGGGAACAGCTCGAGAACATCGTGCGCGATTTCCCAACGCTCGTCGAGGAAGCGCGCGGACTTGGACTAATGCGCGGCCTCAAGTTAAAGTTCGACGCGGGCGCGCTCGTCGCCGAATTGCTCTCGCGACATGTCTTAACTAACGCCGCCTCGGGGACGGTTCTCCGCATAGTTCCCCCGCTGATAATAACCCGCGAAGATATAGACCTCTTCTGCGATCGACTGCGCGACGCGCTAACGGCGGTCGTAATACCTCAATAAAAAAGGCGGGCTATCGCCCGCCTTTTTTATTTGCTATGAATGGTTATTTATTCTTTTACGAACATCTGCGTTTCAACGCCCTTTCCCGTGTAGAGCTTTAGCGCGTATGCGCCCGGGGCGAGCGAACCAATATTGATAGAGCTGCCGGGGCTGTCCAGGGCGAATTGCAGCGCGCCCGCCGCGGAGTATATCTCTACTCTTGCAGGAAGCTCCTTGCTAAGGATCTGCAGCGTTTCGCGGGCGGGATTCGGCGCGAAGTTGAATTGATTAATTTTCTCCATGGCTATGCCCGTACCCTTGGAAGTAACTTTATATATCCCGTTCATAAAACCGAAGTAGACGTCGCCGCCGGCGCTCGCGCCAGCGTAGTAAGCGGGCATCCCGGCTATCTCGGGCTTATTGAGCTTGACGAACGGGGCCGTGGCGTTCGCCTTATAGAAAAGACCTACGTTAGTAGCCATATAGATCGTTCCGTCCGAGGCGCGCGCAAAGTCGTTCACGCTCCAGTAGAACGGGAAGTCCGCGGAGGAGTCGGGGGTGATCTCCGTCCAGCTTGCGCCAAGGGTCTCGGTATAATATACCTTACCGGAGCTCTCCGCTATCATGATCGTATCGCCATAGAACACCGCCTCGGTAAAATCCGGCTGCCCTATGTCGAACTGCAGCTTGCCCCAGTTCGAGCCGTCCTCCGTGGCATAAAGCCCGTCATCGGTCGAGACTAAAACGGCGTCGCTTATGCTGTTAGTCCAAACTCCGTAGTATATAGGAACTTCGGGCGGACCGGCAAAATTGAACGTAACTCCTCCGTCGGTAGAACTTTTCAGCACGGTGTGGTCAAGCGCCCATATAGTTCCGTTTTTCGATGCGGCTATTGAATTGAGATCCACGAAGTCCGAGGGGACCTCGGTAAGCGTAGTCCCGTCCCAGCTTGCAAGGAAGTTCGAATTTGCGATAAAGAGCTTATCCCCCACCCGAATTGGGGCCCCGAGATAAATACCGACGTTCAGCGGCACGTTTATGCGGCTCCATTGCGTCGTCAGCTCGCCCGCCGAGCCGCTGTAGAGCTCGGTAAGCGATGCGAAGAGAGCTTTGTCGCCAAGATAGCCAACTCCGCCCAGAGTCATGTCCGCGTTGGACGTTAAGTTCTCCACCTCGGAAGAGGAGCCGAATTTAAGCCTGAAGATACCTGTTGCGGTCGATATATAGAGCGAGCCGTCGAGCCACTCCAAACCGGAGGTATAGGTTATGTCCTCGCTCTGGCCTATCTTTCCCCAAGTAACGCCGAGATCGGACGAGCCGAACACGCCATAGGAAGCCGTAGCCACGAAGAGCGCGCTATCGCCGACAGAAATAACGTCAGTTATCATCGGGGTTTGCGTTGGCAGATCGGGCAAGTTAACAGGGGCGACTTGCTGCGCAATCGTATTTACCTGGAATAGCCCGTCTTCCGTGCCAATCCACAAATTTATGCCTATGTCCGCCGCGGCTGTGAATCGCGTTTCGCCCAATCCTGAGAATGAACCAGGCAGCCACTGCTGCGTAATGGGGATATAAGCCATAAACTCGCCGTAACCAAGCGCGAGCTTAAACCCGTTCTTCATCGCGTAGAAGAACTGCGCGTCGAAATCCCCGATATCGCGATGCTTCACCCAAGTTTGGCTGCCGGGAGCAAGAACGAGTAAGTCCGACGAATTTTTACCATAGAGCGTGTCGCGGGAATGTCCTATTATTTCGATCGGATTGTCGGAATAGAGCGAAGTCCAGGTCGCGCCGTTATCGTTCGAATAAACGCCGGAACCATATATATTGCCGTAGAGGCGTCCGCCGCCCGTAAACGTTAAATTGTCGATAGAGGTTCCGAGCGATATCATCGGGATAACGTCCTGGCCCTGCTTCAGATTACCAAATATTTTCCAACTCGCGCCCTTATCCGTCGAGCGGAGCATACCGTATGTAGCTATAAATAAATTTCCCTGGGCGTCCGCCGCGATGCCGTTCGCCACAAAGTCCTTTGGAACGTTTAACTTTTGGATAGAAGGATTCTGCGCGAATGAACCATAAACGAGCGCAATAAAAATCCCGGCAAGGGTTAATACATTTTTCACTTTACCTCCGGTAAATATATTTAATAAATTTGTTACTACGATGTAATAGATAAAATTTTATTGAATCTTAACTTCAATCGATAATGAACAGCGTAATCTCCGGCCTCATCCCAATGCGTACGGGCGGGCCGGTCATGCCTATCCCGCGGTTAACGTATATATATTGAACGCCAACCTTATAGAGGTCCGCCGAGTAATCATAGAACAGCTTTGCGGGGGAGAGCTCCAAACCGGCTATCCTGATCCCGATCTGGCCGCCATGGGTATGGCCGCAGAGCGTTAGGTTGGGCGAGCGGCCTTTTATTTTATCGTCGAAAGCGTTAGGATCGTGATTTAATAGAATAATAAGGCTCGACGTGTCGACTCCAGCAAGCGCTTTATCGAAATCGCCGAACTTCTGGCGCATACCATAATTATCAACCGAAGCTATAGTTAGCTTCTGGCCGCGAATTTCGGTCGATAGATTGGTATTAATGAGCAAATCGATTCCCGTACTTCTTATCATTTCCTTCAGCAATATATGCTCCTCGTCGCTCATGTAGTGGTCGTGATTCCCAAGGCAACCATATATGCCGTAAGCGGCGCGCATATTCGAAAGCGGTTCAATCAGCTTATGCAGCTCGTTTGGGTCGCTTGTTACGAAGTCGCCGGTTACGAAGATAATATCCGGCTTTAGAGCGTTGACGGTATTTACAACTTTTTTGAATGGAGTAGCGGAATAAAGCGAGCCTGCATGGAGATCGGAAATTTGCACGATCCGAAGGGGTTGCTTCCAATCGCCCGGCAAATTCAGGCGGCGCGTCTCTACCCGGTAGGAGTATGTCGCGTTGAAGAGCCCAATGCATCCGTTAAGCGTCAAAAGCGGCAGCGCAAGAAGCGCTAAATACATTCTTTTCATGATATTAGCCACAGTACTTTCGCTTGTATTTCGTTGAAGAAAAAATTATTATTACAATTAGTAAAAATTGGAAGAAAACTGAAAAATATCGACACTTATTCGACGTGTCTTATATAATTATGTTGCGCAGTATAAATATAAATAGATAAATGCATACGATAGATACGACTTCAATTTATAGTAAAAACAAACTAAATGGCGGAGAGATGAAACAACACCAAACATCAACATTTATAGAACCGGGCTTAGAGTATCTTGGCTTGCGAAATATAAAAAAAACGCACTGGAACCACGCTTCAGCAATGCTTTACGAACACGCAATCCGCGCGTGCGAGGCCGAGATTTCGCATTTGGGCCCATTAGTGGTATCGACGGGGAAAATAACGGGCCGCTCGCCCAAGGATAAGTTCGTCGTTCGCGACGAAGAGACGATGGACAAAGTCAACTGGGGCGCTACGAACGTCCCCTACTCGCAGGAGAATTTCGACAGGCTCTTCGAGCGCGTTAAGGCTTACCTGCAAAACCGCGAAATATACGTGCAGGACGCCTACGCCGGCGCAGACGATCGCTACCGCGCTTCTATCAGGGTGATTACTCTATATGCATGGCAGGCGCTTTTTGCCCGTAATCTATTTATCAGGGTAACAAATCCCGACGAATTGGCCAGCTTCCAGCCGGACTTTACCGTGATCGACGTTCCGAATTTCATAGGAATTCCTGAACTCGACGGTCTTAATTCCGAGCGTTTTATACTTGTCAATTTCACGAAGAAAATCGTTTTAATCGGCGGCACGCACTACGCCGGCGAGATTAAGAAATCCGTATTTACCCTGATGAACTATCTATTGCCTTTGAAGGGTATTATGGGTATGCACTGCTCGGCGAACGTCGGCAAGAGCGGCGATACGGCTCTCCTCTTCGGGCTTTCCGGCACCGGCAAGACGACGCTTTCCGCCGACCCTAACCGCCGGTTGATCGGCGACGACGAGCACGGTTGGAGCGACGACGGAATTTTCAACATCGAGGGCGGTTGCTACGCCAAAGTTATAAGGCTTTCCCGCGAGAGCGAACCGGAGATTTGGGACACGACGCGCAAATTCGGCACGATACTCGAAAACGTAGTAATCGACGAACAAACCCGCCGCCCGGACCTGAACGACGACACGCTGACGGAAAACACCCGCGCCGCCTACCCTCTGAAGCATTTGGAGAACATCGAGCCCAGCGGCAAGGCCGGGCACCCGAAGAATATAATTTTCCTGACCGCCGACGCGTTCGGAACCCTGCCGCCTATCTCGCGCTTGACTCCCGAGCAGGCTATGTACCACTTCCTGCTGGGCTACACCGCTAAGGTGGCCGGCACGGAATCCGGCGTAACGGAGCCTTCCGCTACGTTCTCGACGTGCTTCGGCGCGCCGTTTATGCCGCTGCATCCGAGCGTTTACGCGGAACTCTTAGGCAAAAGGATCGAAGAGCATAACGTTAAATGCTGGCTGGTCAATACCGGCTGGACGGGCGGAGCCTATGGCGTCGGCGAACGCATTTCGATAAAGCACACGCGCGCCCTGCTAAACGCCGCGCTCGACGGTAAGCTCGACGACGTGGAATTCGTTACGGAACCCTTCTTTAACCTGAGCATCCCTAAGGAATGTCCCGGCGTCCCGCAGGAGATATTGGACCCGAGGAACACCTGGGCGGACAAGGACGCTTACGACGCGAAAGCGCGCGACGTAGCCGCCCAATTCGTCGAACACTTCGCCCCCTACGAGAGCTACGTAAAGGAAGGCGTAAAGGAATCCGGGCCTAAAATTTAATTGGAAAATTCATAATATTACTATGAGAGCGTCTTTTGGCGCTCTTTTTTTATTCCATTTTTTGCATTAATTTTGCCTTGCCTTCACTTTTCCTTCGACTCTTTGTGAGCGACTTTTTAAATATATCTGGGAGTTTCTATGAAAATACTAAAGTACGTACTGATCGGGCTTGGAGTTATTATCGTCGCCGTATTCGGCTATTTAATTTACCTTGGCATTTTCGCCTCGGTCGATATTCGCAAAGGGACCGAGGGCGGCGAGCTTCTTGTCTACGAGCGCGTCGTGGGCAACTTCTCGAAGGTCGGCGAGCCGATGGAGAGAATATCCAAAACGCTGAAGGATAAATATGGGTTGGAGAACGTCGATTGCATGGCGATCTACTACGACAATCCCGAGCAGGTCCCGCAGGAGAAGCTCCGCAGCGACGCCGGCTGCCTTATCCCAGCCGGAGTAAAGGTCGATACCGCGGCTTTGGCCCGGAAGTTCAGCGTTAAATTGATTCCCAGGAAAGAATATATCATCACAGACTTCCCCTACCACGGGACTCCTTCAATCTTTGTATCCGTAATGAAGGTGTATCCCGCCCTGAAGAAATACTTCGCTGAAAACAAAGTAAACGGCGAATTCCAGATAGCCGAGATATACGACATGAAGCAGGTAAAGATACGCTATCGCGTCGGGGACTTTAAGTAGTTCCTTTTTCGTATTTTTGTAATTGCGCTTGTTAAATTAAATCGATAAGTCTATTATGAAAATTTCGGAAAACGTATTTTATACCGGTAAGATCGATTGGGAGCTGCGTCGCTTTCATGGCGAGCAGCTCTCAACTAATTTAGGATCCTCCTACAATTCATTTCTCGTTAAAGGCTCTGAAAAGACGGCTATCATCGACACAGTCTGGACTCCTCACGCCGAAGAATTTATCGAAAACTTATTCAAGCTCGTCTCCCCGGACGCGATCGATTGCGTAGTTATACTGCACAGCGAGCCCGACCACGCCGGCGCATTGCCGCTGTTAATGAGCAAGCTCCCCGAGGGAACCCCTATCTATTGCTCCGCCAACGGCGCAAAAGCCATAAAAGGGCAATTCCACGGCGATTGGAACTTCAAGACCGTTAAGACTGGAGATAAACTAGAGCTCGGCGGCGCTACCCTAAAATTCGTCGACGCAGCTATGCTGCACTGGCCGGATACCATCATGTGCCTCCTCGAGGAGCAGAATATGCTCTTCTCCAGCGACGTCTTCGGCCAGCACTACGCAAGCGAGAGCCTTACGGACAGGGATTGCGACCTGCCCGCGCTCGAGCGCGAAGCGTTGAAGTACTACGCGAATATTGTCGCCCCCTTCGCTAAGAAGGCCAAGGCAAAGCTCGAAGAACTGGAAAAGTCAGGAATCAACCCGGCGATGATACTCCCCGCGCACGGCGTGATCTGGACGAAGCAAATTTCAAAAATCATCGATCTTTATAAAGCATGGTCGAGCGGCGATCCAGCGCACCAGGCCACTATCGTTTACGACACGATGTACAACTCCACCCGCCGCATTGCGGACTCTATCGGTAAAGCGCTCGCGGCGGCAGATCCGAAATTGGAAGTAAAAATATTCAACGCTAGCAAGAGCGACGCAAGCGAGATAGTTACGGAAATCTTCCGTTCGAAGTACCTGCTCGTCGGCTCCCCGACGTACAACAACGGCATATTGAACTCCATAGCCGCCGTTCTCGAGGAGATTAAGGGGATGAACCTGGAGGGCAGGATCGGTTACGCCTTCGGCAGCTACGGCTGGGCCCCGCGCTCTGTCACGATCATTTCCGAAGCGTTAAAGGAAGCCGGCTACGATATGCCTCTCAGCCCGTTTAAATTCCAATGGGCCCCCGACGCGGCGAAGCTCAACGAGGCCGCTCAAATCGCTCCCATGCTGCTAAACCCTGTCGAAAAGGGCGAGGGATTCGGGATAGTGATAGAGAAGTAAAGAGATTATAAGATAATATTATTTATTGGGCGAACGATCATGAGTTCGCCCTTTTTTTTGTTCAGTCATTCCGGGCGCCAGACCCGGAATCCATGTATGATCAAACATGGATTCTCGCATGCGCGAGAATGACCAAAAGGCCGTACCCTGAGCCCCGTCGATGGGTACGGCCTTTTATGCTTATTCCACTACTACTGTCGCGGACCCAACGGCGGAGCCGCATTTAAGAATTAATACGTACGCGCCGGGAGGGAGCTTGCCGGGCTTCCAAAGCAGGCGGCCTCTATTTCCTTCGGAAGGAGTGAAGAGGAAGTCCGAGTCGACCCGCGAACCGCGAACGTCGTATGCGGAGAGAGTCAACTTTTCTGCTACGTTTTTTTCGTCCAGTGCGACGTTGAATTGGTACTCGCCGGCCGGGGAGCTTGCCAGCGGCCCGGAGAGCGCGATTTCTTTAACCCTTTCTCTCCGCGGGCGGTCCGCTATGCCCGTGTTCCCTTTGGGTTTGGCGAGAAATATCTGATTTGATTTAAAAAGAGAGTCGTAAGTTGCAATAACCATTATTGAATCGAGCAATGAACTTTGTCGTATCGGCGACGTATAGCGTTTATTTATACTCTCCTCCCATACAATTTCAGAGGCATTTATATCGATGGATTTTTTCATCCCTCTATGAATTATTCCTTTATCGTCAATGTCGTAATATGGGATATACCAATTATCCCTGACGAAAAAAGTCTTATGTAATCCGGCTGCTTCCAATTCAAGAATTTTCTTAGCGCTTTTTTGCGAGAGGCTGATTTTAAAGTAATTCTGAATTAAGACGCTATCTTCGCCTTTTGGTGCTGAGGAATGCCAATTTGCGTAAATGTCATCGTTTATTAAAATTATTTCCATTGGAGCTAAATAGATCGGCTTTACCGTTTCAAAGGAAAAATCCTTATCCCAGTCTTTTCCGCCATTCGTCGATTTGTATATTGAGTATATATCCTCGGCGTCTGCGCTGTCCTTTCCTAAAGCGTAAATATTCCCCTCAAACTGCGTTAAATAGAAGAATTGTCTGTGGGGAAGAGCCGTCTTTTGTTGAATCCCAAGAGTATCGTCAAGTTGAAAAACGACAGCCCACCATCCAAGTTGATAGCTTCCGGATGAACAAAAGACGTAATTGTCGTTATATGGAATCGAGAAAGTTCTGAAAAAGCTGACGTCAAGATTCTTAATTAGCTTAGGCTGCGCGGTATTACCGCCGTCGGTCGTTAATACGGCATTTACTTCTTTCGACATAAAAGGTTCAACATAAATATACCCGTTTAAGTTGTCCTTAAATCCAAAGCTGCCGCCGTTTAACGGGTTAAAGAACTTTTCCTCTTCCGCCACGCTCTGAATATAGTTTTTTTGAGGTAGCCAGGTTGCGCCGCCGTCGTCCGAATGGAAAAACTTCCCGTACGGACCAAACGCCTTAATTGTATTTTCGTCGATCAGGCTGATCCAGCTAACGCCTGAAATATCCGACTTAATTTCCCATTCGACGCCGCCATTATAGGACATACATATTAAAGAATACTTCCCCACGGCTATTAAGGTGTCATTCGAAACGAATTGCAGGCTCTTAAACGAAAGATTTAATATATAGCGATCATTCTTTGCCAAAGATATCCTATTATAGGAATTATCCGTCCTTTTGATTTTAGCGAAGTATAGGGAATCTCAAACCCAAGGGAAGTTTCTTGAATGTATAAAGTACAGATCGTTATCGCGTGAAGTTAATGCTCCACCATTTATTTTCTGCAGTTGAACGGTCGGCTGTATTATGGTATACTTAAAATCATAATCGTACAAATCCCCATTCAGGGAAAAAACAACCCTTCCGTCGTCGTATGGAGTTAGTAACTTTGGAACGGGGCAATCGGAGCAAATCTCATTTCCCTTAAGATCTATTATATTCAACTCGTCATTTTCAAGATTTATTGAAGCTAGCTTGCCCGGTCCGGCCGAGCATAACGCCCATTTATCGGAGGTCGCAAAGTCGTTATACAGACTGTCAGTAGGAAATTCGTACTGTTTAAGTATGCTGAAATTCTCGGACATAACGACAAATTTACCGTTCATCAGCACGTAAATTTTTCCATTGATGTTTTGTATCTTATAATACTCGGTAGCTTCTCCTAAGTCGGTAAAGCTCCAGTTTATTCCGCCGTCCTGCGAAGTAATGCCGAATCTTTTCGAACAGAGTCCGATAAATTTATCGCCCGACTTAACGATCCCTATGATATTAAGCGAATCGCCGAGCAAGATTTTCTCCCAGCTTTGTCCGCCATTGGAGCTGCGGGTTATTGTTCCCGCGTCGCCGTATACCAGGATTGTCGAACCCCCTACGACCGACCCGTTGTAATTAGAGATGGTAGGTCGAAGCTCTAAGAGATCGTAAAAAGAGCTCTGGGCGAAAGCTCCAATCAAAGAAACGAAAACGAAACAAATAATTAGAAGAGTTGATTTCATTTTTTCTCCATTTTAAAATAATTAATGAATTCTTTTAAAACAGTCGTCCCGGCGGCATGCCGTCGGAAAATCGATGCGGAGCGGCGCATAGCGCAAATGAAAAGCTAACTTGTTTTGGGTCTTCCTGTGGGGTCCTTATGTAATTGAAAAATTCTATTTCATGCGCAAAATTTTTCAACGTTC